>NZ_CP086120.1:4422500-5022500 GCF_021216675.1 Streptomyces gobiensis
CCGCCCCCTGCCGGAACTCCCCGTGCAGCAACACACCCTCCGGTGCGTCGGCGACCAACTCGGCCCGTATGCCCAGCGCTTCGTCCACCAGCGGCCCAACCTCCGCGGGGGCCGCCGCGAGTACCGTCTCGGCCTCCATGGCGGTGTGCTCGGCCACCGTCTCAAAGGGGTGGCCGGGACCAGGGGGTACCCACAGCCGCCGTACCACCGAGACCGCTTCCAGCGTCGCCTTCGCCTCCGGCAGCGACCGCAGGGACATCTCCCCGTGCAGCCGCTCCAGCAGCAGCGCACCCGCCTCCGTATCGGCCCGCAGCAGCTGTACGGCTCCCAGACCGTCCCAGCGCTCCAGCGCCGCCGCCTCCTGGGCGGCCCCCGCAGCGCGCAGCTTCAGTGCGGCCGGAGTGCCGTCCTGCTGGCGGACCAGCAGCACTATGCTGCCCCGCCCGCCCGGGGTGGCCACTCGCTCGGCTGTCAGCTCCCAGCGCTCCAGCATCCGTTCCGCCAGCGCCGGCAGCCCAGCGAGCCATGGGTTGTCCGCGCCGAGGGCGCGTACCAGCCGCTGCGGTGGTTCGAGATGCAGAGCGGAGGCCATTCCTGAGCATTGCCCTTCTATCGCTTCTGTGGGGTCTCGGCGTGTTCGGCGAGCCCAGGGAAGGCTACGCCGCTGCCCCGCCACCGCGCCGACCGGACCGCCGCTTCCCGCAGCGCGTCCGCCGCCTCCCGCCGCCGGGCGCCTTCCCCGGCCCGTACGAGGTCGGCGTACACACCCGCGACCCGGTCCTCCAGCTCTGCCGCCAGCCGGATCGCCGCGTCGCCGTCCGGGACGGTGAAGGGCAGCGCGTAGGCGGCTTGCGCGGGCTCGGGCTCGCCGTTCAGATCCCGTACCGTGCGCGCCAGCGCATCCCGTCGGGCACGGTGCGCGTCGTACGCCTCCCGTGCCTCCTTTCGCAGTTCCGTGCCGATCCGGCCGCCGACGATCCCATAGCCGTAAACCGCCGCGTGCTCCGCCGCCAGCGCGGCCTGCACCGCGGCCAGGGCGGCGTCCCGGTCTGACATATCAAGCATCCTTAGTGAGCAGGTACGCGTGCGCCGCACCGGCGGCCGCCACGGAGGCCAGCAGCCGGGCGAGCTCGGGCGGTGCGCTGTCGAGTGCCTTCGTACGGGCCGCTGCCACCCGCCGCTCCGTGTCGGCCAGCGCGGCCAGTGCGCTCTGCGCGTCCTGGGCTGCCTCAGGGGCCCCGGTGGTGGGTTCGTCCTTGGGCAACCGCCCGCCGAATGCGGTGAGATGCCTGGCCACGCTCGCCCGCAGCGGCGCCAGCTGGTCCGCGAGCGCGGGGTGCGCTTTCGCCGTCGCGTCGTAGTGCCCGAGCAGCGCCGCACTCTGCCGGGCGGCTTGCCGCCGCACTCGATTCGCTTCCGAAGCCCGTTCGGCCCGTCTCTGACTCTCGGCGTTGTCATCGCCCGAACACCCGGTCAGCAGTACGGCGGCTCCTGCCGCACCCGCGGCCAGCAGGCTCCGTCTGCGCGGATTGAGTGGCACGTGACACTCCACTGGAGGAAGATCGGCAGGTGGGAGCGGCGCCGAAACAGGTGATCACCGCCTCGTGAGGGTACCTGGGCGTTGCGGAGGTGCATGCTCCGCTCCCCCGACGCGCCCGCGAGCGCACTCGTGCGGCGGTCCCGGTCAGTGGAGCCCGCCGCAGGCGCTAGGCTTTGTGCGACACGCCCCGAGAACAGACAACAGCACACGCGGCCGAGGAGTCACCCGGATGAGCACCACCCAGAACGAGAGGCTGCGCGGACTGCTGGAACCATTCGTGACCGAGCGGGAGCTGGATCTCGAAGAGCTCACCGTGACTCCCGCCGGGAAGCGGCGCGTGCTGCGGGTGGTCGTGGACTCCGACGAGGGCGTACATCTGGACGCCTGTGCCGAGTTGAGCCGGGCGGTCTCCGAGGTGCTGGACGAGAGCGACGTCATGGGCGGCGCCCCCTATGTGCTGGAAGTGACCTCGCCGGGCGCCGACCGTCCGCTGACTGAGCCGCGGCACTATCGCCGCGCCGTCGGCCGGCTGGTCAAGGCGCAGCTGCGTCAGGGCGACGAGCTGACCGCCCGTATCACCGCTATGGACGAAGACGGCCTCGATCTTGAGGTGCCGGGGGTGAAGGGGCGTAAGCCCACTCAGCGGCGGGTGGAATTCTCCGAGATCGCCAAGGCGCGGGTCGAGATCGAATTCAGCCGCAAGAACAAGAATGAAGAGGAGGCGTAGCCGTGGACATCGACATGAGTGCCCTGCGGGGACTGGTCCGGGAGAAAGAGATCTCCTTCGATCTGCTGGTCCGGGCGATCGAGTCGGCACTCCTCATCGCGTACCACCGCACCGAGGGAAGCAGGAAGCACGCCCGGGTCGAGCTGAACCGGGACACCGGTCATGTCACGGTGTGGGCCAAGGAGGACGCCGCCGATCTTGAGGAGGGCCAGGAGCCCCGCGAGTTCGACGACACCCCCACCGGTTTCGGCCGGATCGCGGCGAGCACCGCCAAGCAGGTCATCCTGCAGCGGCTGCGGGACGCCGAGGAGGAGATGACCTTCGGCGAGTACGCGGGCCGTGAGGGCGATGTCGTCACCGGTGTGGTGCAGCAGGGCAAGGACCCCAAGAGCGTGCTGGTGGACATCGGCAAGCTGGAGGCGATCCTGCCCCCGCAGGAGCAGGTCCCGGGCGAGGACTACTCGCACGGCACCCGGCTGCGGACGTACGTCGTACGGGTGGCAAAGGGAGTACGGGGCCCCTCCGTCACCCTGTCCCGGACCCACCCCAATCTGGTGAAAAAGCTCTTCGCGCTGGAGGTCCCGGAAATCGCGGACGGCTCGGTCGAGATCGCGGCGATCGCCCGGGAGGCCGGGCACCGCACGAAGATCGCGGTCCGCTCCACCCGCCCCGGGCTGAACGCCAAGGGGGCCTGCATCGGCCCGATGGGCGGCCGGGTACGTAACGTCATGGCCGAGCTGCACGGCGAGAAGATCGACATCGTGGACTGGTCGGACGACCCGGCCGAGTTGGTGGCGAACGCCCTGTCCCCGGCCCGGGTGAGCAAGGTCGAGATCGTGGACCTGGCGGCCCGCTCCGCGCGGGTCACTGTCCCCGACTACCAGCTGTCACTGGCCATCGGCAAGGAGGGCCAGAACGCCCGGCTCGCGGCACGGCTGACCGGCTGGCGGATCGACATCCGCCCGGACAACGAACCAAACGCCGAGCCCGACCCCGAGCAGACCTGATCCCGGGGTTCGCCCCAGACCCAGGCTCCGCGCGTCCTTCGCGGCGTCATGCCCCCCTCGGTGGGGTCCCCCTAACCCGGCCCCTTCCCGAAACTGGGGGCTGCCGCCCCCAGACCCCCACAGTGTTGTGGGCACTCGGGCCGCCCGAGGGGCGGCACGGGTGGGCACAACACCGGCCACCGGCCCGCACCGGGCCACCCCCGGGGCCCCGGGGCGAAGCCCCGGTTCCGGGAAGGGGCGGGGTTGGGGAAAGACCCCCCTTCCCGGAACCGGGGCCCCCGGCCCCGGGAATCACCGTCCGTATTCGTAATCGTGCCCTTACCCCCCGAAGGGGTTCGGCTGGCGCGGGGAGGTAGACTTAACCAGTGTCTGGCCGGACGCATGCCCGAGCCTGCCCTGAGCGCACCTGTGTGGGCTGCCGGGAGCGGTCGGCCAAGGCCGATCTGCTGCGTGTGGTGTTGATCGATGGCGAATGCGTCCCCGATCTTCGCGGTACGCTGCCCGGCCGGGGTGCGTACGTGCACCCCAGTCCAGCCTGTCTCGATCTGGCGGTCCGCCGTCGGGCGTTTCCGAGGGCCTTCCGGAATAAGGGAGGCCGGGGATCGCTTGACACAGGAGAGCTCCGCCGGTGTGTGGAGCAGGCAACCCCGTAAGACGTAAGACGACCGCACGGAACCCCGTGCGGAGAGGTACCTCGCGAGTCGGAAGTAGGTCGAGATTGCGATGAGCACTCGATGAGTACGCGATGAGTACGCCCATGCATAAGTAGCGAAGGTCCGGCGGAGACCAACCCCGGACCGTAAAGGAGCGAAGTGGCTAAGGTCCGGGTATACGAGCTCGCCAAGGAGCTTGGAGTGGAAAGCAAGGTCGTCATGGCCAAGCTCCAAGAACTGGGTGAATTCGTCCGTTCGGCGTCCTCGACGATCGAGGCGCCGGTTGTTCGTAAGCTGACTGACGCGTTTGACGCGGGCGGTGGCGCCAACGGTGGTGCCAAGAAGTCCGCAGCAAAGCCGGCGGCGCCGCGTAAGGCCGCCGCCCCCAAGCCGGGTGCCCCGAAGCCGGGCGGACCCCGCCCCGAGGCCGCGAAGCCCGGAGCCCCCAAGCCCGCTGCGGCGGCCCCCAAGCCGGCTGCCGAGACCCCCAAGCCGGCTCCCGAAACTCCCAAGTCCGGCGCTCCCACCCCGGGTCCGCGCCCCGCTCCCGGTCCGAAGGCTCCGCCCGCCAAGCCCGCTGCCAAGCCGGGCCCGGCGAAGCCGGAGTTCACCGCGCCGCCGGCCGGCCCTGCCGCGCCGAAGCCCGGCGCCAGGCCCGGTGCCAAGCCGGGCGGCCCGAAGCCGGGCGCCGGCGACCAGCGCGGTGGCCGTGGTCAGGGTGCCCCCAAGCCGGGTGGCGCTCGTCCGACAGGGCCGCGTCCGGGTAACAACCCCTTCACCTCTGGTGGCTCCACCGGTATGGCGCGCCCGCAGGCGCCCCGTCCGGGCGGCGCTTCGCGTCCTGGTGGCCCGGGCGGCCCCGGTGCCCCGGGTGGCCAGCGGCCTGGTCCGGGTGGACCCGGCGGCCGGGGCGAAAGCGGTCCCCGTCCCCAGGCCCCCGGTGGCGGTCGCGCCACTCCGGGCAACATGCCGCGTCCGCAGGCCGGCGCCGGTCAGGGCGGTCCGCGCCCCGGCGGCGGTGGCGGCGGCGGTAACCGTCCGAACCCGGGCATGATGCCGCAGCGTCCGGCTGCCGGTCCGCGTCCGGGCCCCGGCCGTGGCGGTCCCGGCGGCGGTGGCCGTCCGGGTGGCGCCGGTCGTCCCGGTGGCGGCGGCGGTGGCGGCGGCTTCGCCGGCCGTGGTCGTCCTGGTGGCGGCGGCGGTGGCGGCGGCTTCGCCGGTCGTCCCGGTGGCGGTGGCCCCGGTGGCGGCTTCGGCGGTCGTCCCGGCTTCGCCGGTCGTCCGGGCGGTCCCGGTGGCCGTGGCGGTACGCAGGGCGCGTTCGGCCGCCCCGGTGGTCCGGCGCGTCGTGGCCGTAAGTCGAAGCGGCAGCGCCGTCAGGAGTACGAGGCCATGCAGGCCCCGTCCATCGGCGGTGTGATGCTGCCTCGCGGCAAGGGCGAGACCGTCCGGCTGTCGCGCGGTGCGTCCCTCACCGACTTCGCGGAGAAGATCAACGCCAACCCGGCGTCGCTGGTCCAGGTCATGTTCAACCTGGGCGAGATGGTCACCGCGACCCAGTCGGTCTCCGATGAGACGCTGAACCTCCTCGGCGAGGAGATGAACTACGTCGTCCAGATCGTCAGCCCGGAGGAGGAGGACCGCGAGCTGCTCGAGTCCTTCGACATCGAGTTCGGCGAGGACGAGGGCGGCGAGGAAGCGCTCATGGCGCGTCCGCCGGTGGTGACCGTCATGGGTCACGTCGACCACGGTAAGACCCGTCTGCTGGACGCGATCCGCAAGACCAACGTCATTGACGACGAGGCCGGCGGCATCACCCAGCACATCGGTGCCTACCAGGCCGCGACCGAGGTCAACGGCGAAGAGCGCAAGATCACCTTCATTGACACCCCTGGTCACGAGGCGTTCACCGCCATGCGTGCCCGTGGTGCCAAGTCGACCGACATCGCGATCCTCGTGGTGGCGGCCAACGACGGTGTGATGCCGCAGACGATCGAGGCGCTGAACCACGCCAAGGCGGCCGAGGTGCCGATCGTGGTCGCGGTCAACAAGATCGACGTCGAAGGCGCGGACCCGACCAAGGTGCGCGGTCAGCTGACCGAGTACGGCCTGATCGCCGAGGAGTACGGCGGCGAGACCATGTTCGTCGACATCTCCGCCAAGCAGGGTCTGCACATCGAGAACCTCCTGGAGGCCGTCGTCCTCACCGCGGACGCCGCTCTCGACCTCCGTGCCAACCCGGAGCAGCCCGCTCAGGGTCTCGCCATCGAGGCCCACCTCGACCGCGGCCGCGGCGCCGTGGCCACGGTGCTGGTCCAGCGCGGCACCCTGCGGGTCGGTGACACGGTGGTGGTCGGCGACGCGTACGGCAGGGTCCGCGCGATGCTCGACGACAAGGGCAACAACATCGAGCAGGCCGGTCCCTCGACCCCGGCCCTGGTGCTGGGTCTGACCAATGTCCCGGGCGCGGGCGACAACTTCCTGGTGGTCGACGAGGACCGTACGGCCCGTCAGATCGCCGAGAAGCGTGCCGCTCGTGAGCGCAACGCCGCATTCGCCAAGCGCACCCGCCGGGTCTCCCTGGAGGACCTGGACAAGGTGCTCAAGGCAGGCCAGGTCCAGCAGCTCAACCTCATCATCAAGGGCGACGCGTCCGGTTCGGTGGAGGCCCTCGAGTCCTCCCTGCTCCAGCTCGACGTCGGCGAAGAGGTCGACCTGCGCGTCCTGCACCGTGGTGTGGGTGCGGTCACCGAGACCGACATCGACCTGGCGACCGGTTCCGACGCCATCGTCATCGGCTTCAACGTCCGCGCCGAAGGCCGCGCGACGCAGCTGGCCGAGCGCGAGGGCGTGGACGTCCGCTACTACTCGATCATCTACCAGGTGATCGAGGAGATCGAGGCGGCCCTCAAGGGCATGCTCAAGCCGGAATACGAAGAGGTCGAGCTCGGCACGGCGGAGATCCGCGAGGTCTTCCGCTCCTCCAAGCTCGGCAACATCGCGGGTGTCCTCATCCGCTCCGGCGAGGTCAAGCGGAACACCAAGGCCCGTCTCATCCGGGACGGCAAGGTGGTCGCGGAGAACCTCAACATCGAGGGTCTGCGCCGGTTCAAGGACGACGTCACCGAGATTCGCGAAGGCTTCGAGGGCGGTATCAACCTCGGCAGCTACAACGACATCAAGGTCGACGACGTCATCGCCACTTACGAGATGCGGGAGAAGCCGCGCGGCTGATCCTGCCGATCGCACCGATCCGGCCCGGGGCCGGCCGGCTGAGCACCCGCTCCGCCGGCCGGCCCCGGTCGGTATCGACGTCGGTACTGACGTCGGTATTTACGTCGATCAAGCCAGGTCGATACGTGTACCGTTCTTGTGTTCACAAGAAACCAGACAAGGCCTCCCGGGTCGGCTTGACCCGCACCGTATGTATGTAGGGACGCTGTCCTTTGATCTGCTGCTCGGCGATGTGCGCTCGCTGAAGCAGAAGCGCTCCGTCGTCCGCCCGATCATCGCCGAGCTCCAGCGCAAGTGCGCGGTGAGCGTGGCGGAGGTCGGCGAGCAGGACCTGTACCGCCGGGCCGTCATCGGGCTCGCGGTCGTATCGGGGAACGCCGCGCACGCGACCGAGGTACTGGACCGCTGCGAGCGGCTGGTGGCCGGACGCCCAGAAGTGGAGCTGCTGTCCGCGCGACGGCGATTCCACACCGAAGAAGATGACTGATACAGAGAGAGTGAGCACATGACCGACACCGCGCGGGCACGCAAGCTGGCTGACCGCATCAGGGTTGTCGTCGCGGAGACACTTCAGCGGCGGATCAAGGACCCGCGGCTCGGCTATGTGACGATCACCGACACCCGGGTCACCGGTGACCTGCGGGAGGCGACCGTCTTCTACACGGTCTACGGAGACGAAGAGGAGCGGGCCGCGTCCGCCGCGGCGCTGGAGAGCGCCAAGGGCGTGCTCCGCTCCGAGGTCGGACGGCAGACCGGGGTGCGCTTCACGCCGTCGCTGACCTTCATCCCGGACGCCCTGCCGGAGACCGCCCGGAACATTGACGACCTGCTGGCCAAGGCCAGGGCCTCGGACGACGAGGTACGCAAGGCGTCATCCGGGGCCAACTACGCCGGGGAGCCGGACCCGTACCGCAAGCCGGGCGAGGAAGAGGGCGAGGACGCCTAAGCCGTGGCACGTAAGAACGACAACGGGCCGGACGGGCTGGTCATCGTCGACAAGCCCGCCGGCTTTACCTCGCACGATGTCGTCGCCAAGATGCGCGGCATCGCCCGCACCCGCCGGGTCGGGCACGCGGGGACGCTGGACCCGATGGCTACCGGAGTGCTGGTCCTCGGGCTGGGCAAGGCGACCCGGCTGCTGGGGCATCTGGCGCTGACGGAGAAGGAGTACGTCGCGACGATCCGGCTCGGGCAGACCACCGTTACCGATGACGCCGAGGGCGAGCCCACCGGCTCCGCTCCGGCCACCGGTATCACCCGGGAGGCCATCGACGCCGGGATCGCCAAGCAGACAGGCGATATCCAGCAGGTGCCGTCCAAGGTCAGCGCGATCAAGATCGACGGCAAGCGGTCCTACAAGCGGGTGCGCGAGGGCGAGGACTTCGAGCTGGCCGCCCGTCCGGTGACCATCTCCTCCTTCCTCGTCCACGATGTCCGCGAGGAGACCTCGGCGGACGGCACCCCCGTGCTCGACGTGCTGGTCTCCATCGTCTGCTCCTCCGGTACGTACATCCGGGCCATCGCCCGCGACCTGGGCGCGGAACTGGGCGTCGGCGGCCATCTGACCGAGCTCCGCCGCACCCGGGTCGGCCCGTACGGCGTCGGCTCGGCCCGTACGCTCGAGCAGCTGCAGCAGTCCCTCGAACTGATGCCGATCGGCGAGGCGGCGGCCAAGGCCTTCCCCCGCTGGGATGTGGGCGAGCGGCAAGCAAAGCTCCTCAGCAACGGCGTACAGCTGGACACCCCCGAACTCCCCCCTGGCCCCATCGCCGTCTTCGCCCCCGAGAACCGCCTCATCGCCCTGGTAACCCCCCACCAAGGCAAAGCCAAAAGCCTGGCCGTCTTCACATAAGTGTTGTGGGCACTCGCAGCCCCGCGAGGGGCGTGGGTCCGTCCTGCTACGCAACCACCCACCTAGACAAGCCACGACGCTCCGGCCAACCCCGCAACGGAGCTCGCGACGCTTGGTGGGCACAACATCACCCACCGGGCCCGCACCCAAAGAACCGGGCCCCGGGGCGAAGCCCCGGTTTCGGGAAGGGGAGGGCTAGGGGAAAACCCACCCGGCACGGGCGAACCCCGCACCGCCAGGGCCAGCCGCCAGGCGTAACCGTGGGACGGGCGCCGCCAGCAACCGTGCCGTGCCCGCCCCACGATCCCCCTCCTACCTCTTTGTCTCTTTATCCACTTTCCGTCGCTGATTCACACCAATGGGCAGGCGCTCGGAGTGAAGGACAGGCGCGTCAGGGGGCGCTTTCGCTGGTCGGCCTGTTCCCGCTGATCATCTCCGGCTTACGGTCGAAACGGGCGCGGCAGGGGGAGGTACGGCGATGGCAGTGAATTCAGACCCCGTGCTGGTGCGAATCTGCGATCTGGCCGGACGGCCAAGAGGCACCGGCTTCATTGCCGATGATCTCGGCACCCTCGTCACCACCCACGAGGCGGTGGACGGACTGAGCCGCGTCGTTCTGCACGCACCGGGCGACCGCACATATCTCGCCGAGGCCGACGCGATCACCCCGCTCCCCGAGCGGGATCTCGCACTCGTACGCACCGAAGGCCTCAGCCTCTCGCCCCTGGCGATCGGCACCGAACGGTCGGCCAGGGCCAGGGTCCGGCTGCGGGTGGGCGGCTGGCTGGACACCGAGCTCATCGGCACCTCATCGGTCACCTACACCTCCACCGACCGCTTCCACCCCATCGAGAACGCCCTGGAGCTCGCGCTGCCCGAGGCAGCCACCGTCCAGCTGCGGCTCAGCGCACAGGCCTCGGGCACACCGCTCCTCGACGCCGGCACCGGCGCCGTGCTCGCCGTCCTGGGCACCGCCCTGCACGCCCCGCACCGAGGCGCCGGTTTCGCCGTGCCGATCCGGACCGCCGCCGGGGACACCGCGTCCGGCACGGACGAGCTCTGTGCCCTTCTCACCCGCAACGAGACGACCGTGCCCGCCTTCGGTCCTGACCTCAACCTCGCGGGCACCCTCCAGCTCACCCGTACCGTGATCGGCTCGGCGGCGCCACCGGAGCCGCCGGACCGCCTGCCACGCCCCGAAGTCGCCGAAGAGTTCCGCGCCTTCACCGCCGGCGATGCCAGCGTCCTCGGTCTCGTCGGCGCCCCCGGCACCGGCCGCACCACCGAGCTGGCCGCCTGGGCCCGGGAACGGGCCCTGGCCGGGTCAGCACAGCCCACGGTGTGGCTGCGCGGCGCCGAGCTGCGGGCGGCGGACGGCAGCCTGCGGGACGCGGTCGGCCGGGCGCTGGCCCAGGCGGGATGGACCGTCGCCGCCGGTGAGCCGACCGTCGGCGATCCCTGGCAGGCCAACCCCGATGTGGTCGCCCGGCTCGCCCGGGACGCCGGGCGCCCCCTGCTCGTACTGCTGGACGCCCCGGAGGAGATGCCCCCGTACCTCGCGCATGAGCTGCGCCGCTGGGCCACCGGTACGGCAAGCTGGCTGCGCGCCTCGGGAGCACGGCTGGCGGTCGCCTGCCGCCCGGAGTTCTGGGAGCAGGCCGGACGTCTCTTCCCGGATGCCCTGCTGCACCAGCCGACCCAGTCCCCGACGGGACCGCCCCTGCCCGCCTGCGTACGGCTCGGTGACCTTCCGCAGGGCCACCCCCTGACGCTGCGGATGCGCACGGAGCTGCCCGAAACTGGAGAAACGAACGCCGACCGGCACGAGATCTTCGCCGCCTGGCTGGACCTGCTGGCACTGCGTATCGCCCTGCGGGCGGCCGGTAGGGGCCGTAACCCCCTGGCCCGCGACAGCGCGGCGCTGCGACGGTTGGCAGTACGGGCCGCCGGACGGCTGCATGAGGCGGCGCAGGCCTGTCTGGGCCATGGCCAGGGCGGGCTGGACCGGGCAGTCTTCGAGACGGTCTTCCCCGTGGACGGTGGCTGGGCATCGGCCGTACTGGCGGAGGGGGCCCTGGTCCCGGCGGGGGAGGGGTACCGCTTCGCGGACGAGGAGTTCGGCGACTGGCTCCAGGGCACGCACCTCGATATCGACGGCGCCCTGGACACCCTCATCCACACGCCCCCCGGGGACACCGCGGGTATCCCCGTTCCCCGGCACCGCATCGGTCCGGTGGCCGAAGCGCTGCTGCTGCTCGACCGGACCTCGGGCCCGGTGGCTCTGGCACAGCGGCTGCACCCCCTCATCACCGCACTGGACGCGAACGGCGACGGCGACGGCGACGGTTACGGTTACGGCGAGGGTGACGCCGCCTGGTGGGCCGCCCGGCTGCTCGCCGAGACGCTGCCCCGGCTGCCCGACGCGGGACCGTATATGCCAGTCCTGCGCATCCTCGCCGCCCGCCTGGTGCGGGACGGCGCGACCCGCGGCTTCGGCCCCTGGTTCTGGACCCGGCTGCCGCTCAGTACCGGCCACCGCTGTGAGCTGCTGCGCCAACTGCTGCCTCTCGACCCCGCACCGCCCTCCGAGGGCGACCGCTTCCTGGACGCCACCGCCGAGCTGCTGGCCGCCGACCCCCGGGCCGCCCAGCACTTCATCTGCCGATGGTTCGGCGACAACCGGCCGCTCCGCGCACCCGGTGCCACCGTCGCCACTGCCGCCCAGGCCCTCCTGCACACCCACCGCCGGTACGCCCTGGACGACCTCGCCGAAGCCCTCCTCGACGCGGCACATCCGCGTGCCGACGAACTCCTCGCCGAGCTCCAGCACGACGAGCCCGCCGCCCTCTGCCGCGCTGTCCACCGCTGGGCGCACGACAACCGTGCCGAACGCCGGACCGCCGCCGCCACCTACGCGCTGCGCCTCGCGCCCTGCGTAGAGGCCGACCGCGAACAGCTGCGCCACGCCGCCCTGGCCCTCCTGCGCCACCCCGAAGACGACAGCACCCTCCACTCGACAGCCCTGGCCCTCCTGGTCTCCGACCCGGTCAGCCGCACCCGCCAACTCCCCGCCGCCCTGGCCCACTTCGCCAGCACCGACACAAGCCATGCAAGCCATACCAGCCATACGAGCCCCGAGCTGATCCGCGCCCTCGGCACCGCGCTGACCACGCACCCCGGCCCCGTATTCGCCGCCTTCCAAGCCCGGTTGCGCGCCCCAGCGGGCCCCGAATCATCCGCCGCCCCCCTGATCCTGCGCACCCTCGCCCGGGTACGCACCCCCGCGCTGGCCAGGCAGGCGGCCCGGCTGGTCCGTGAGTACGCCCAGCTACGACCCGACGCGGCCGCCGCCCCGGTGGCCGCCTTCGCCGCCCGGCGACTCCAGGACGGCCCCGCCGCCCGCGCGACCCTCCACCCCCTGCTGGCCGACCTGCTCACCCACCCCGCCCCCAGGCTGCGCGCGGCCCTCGGCCACGTCCTGGCCACCGAAGCGCCCACCCGCCCACTGGCCGCCGAACTGCTGGACCTGCTCCTCACCACCGAACGGGACCCGGCCGTCCTGGCCGCCGTACGAGGTGCCACGGTGCCCCGCCCACAGCCGCAAACCGCACTACGCACGGCCGGGCAGCAGCCCGCTCCCCCCGCATGGCACCCTTAGACCTGCAAAACCATCCGTATTCGGCGAGGAGCGGGCACTGTGCAGCGCTGGCGTGGCTTGGCGGACATCCCAGAAGACTGGGGGCGCAGCGTCGTCACCATCGGCTCGTATGACGGCGTCCATCGCGGACACCAGTTGATCATCGGCAAGGCGGTGGAACGCGCCCGTGAGCTCGGCGTACCGGCCGTTGTCGTCACCTTCGACCCGCACCCGAGCGAGGTCGTGCGCCCCGGCAGTCACCCCCCGATGCTCGCGCCACACCACCGCCGCGCGGAACTGATGGCCGAGCTCGGCGTGGACGCGGTCCTGGTCATCCCCTTCACACTCGACTTCTCCAAGCTCTCGCCCGCCGATTTCGTGGTCAAGGTACTGGTCGACAAGTTGCACGCCCGTACGGTCGTTGAGGGCCCCAACTTCCGCTTCGGCCACAAGGCCGCGGGCGATGTCGGCTTCCTCGCCGAACTTGGCCAGACGTACGACTACGACGTCTTGGTGGTCGACCTCTATGAGCGCGGCGAGGCAGGCAACGGCGAACCGTTCTCCTCCACCCTCGCCCGCCGCCTCATCGCCGAAGGCGATGTCACCGGCGCCGCGGAGGTGCTGGGCCGCCCGCACCGCGTCGAGGGGATCGTCGTCCGCGGCGCCCAGCGTGGCCGGGATCTGGGCTACCCCACGGCCAACATCGAAACGCTCCCGCACACCGCCATCCCCGCCGACGGGGTCTACGCGGGCTGGCTGATCGTCGAGGGCGAGAGAATGCCCGCCGCCATCTCGGTCGGAACAAACCCGCAGTTCAACGGCGTTGACCGAACCGTCGAGGCCTACGCGATCGACCGCGAGGACCTCGACCTCTACGGCCTCCACGTAGCCGTCGACTTCCTGACCTACCTCCGCCCCCAGCAAAAGTTCGCCACAATCGAAGCCCTACTAACCCACATCGCCCACGACGTAACCCGCTGCCGCGAGCTGCTCTAACGCGTTGTGGGCACTCGCAGCCCCGCGAGGGGCTGTGGGTGGGCACAACACCCGCCCACCGGCCCGCACCGGCGCGGGGCCCCGGGGCGAAGCCCCGGGTTTCGGGAAGGGGTGGGGTTGGGGGAAAGCCCGGGGCCCGACCCACCATGCTGTGGGCAGTCGTTCCACAGGGCGTGTGGGCACCGCCCAGCGGAGGCGGAGGGTGCCCGGGGCAGAGCCCCGGGTTTCGGGAAGGGGCGGGGTCAGGGGAGCCCCACCCCGGGCACCGGACGATCCCCTCACTGCTGCGGCGGATAACCGTACTGGTGCTGCTGCCCCTGCTCCCGCTCCGGCTGTGGCTGCGCCTGCTGAGTCCACCCCGGCGGCACCGCCCCCTGCGGGGCCTGAGCCCCCGGCGGCTGACCAGGTGCGCCCGGCCCCTCGGCCTCACCCGTCTGCCACGGTGCTCCCTGCTGCGGGTGCTGGGGCTGCTGTGGGTGCTGCTGCTGCGGCGGCAGCGGCTGGCCGGTCCGCGGGTCGACCTGCGGCGGCTGCCCATACCCGTACGGCTGTCCGGGACCGGGCTGCTGCGGATACCCGGGGGCTCCCGGGTAACCGGGCTGGCCGGGCTGTCCCGGCTGGCCAGGTTGGCCGTACATCTGCTGCTGACCCGGCAGCGGGGGTGCCACCTGCGGCGGCTGCTGGGCGTGCCCGTCCGCGGCCCACAGCCCCTCGGCCTGCTGGGCATAGCTGAAGTCCTCGGCGACCAGGGCGGCGAGATTGAAGTACGCCTCACGCGTCTTCGGCCGCATCATGTCGAGGTCCACCTCAGCGCCCGCCGACAGATGCTCGTCGAACGGGACGACGACCACGCCACGGCACCGTGTCTCAAAGTGAGCCACGATGTCCGACGTCTTGATCATCTTCCCGGTCTCCCGGACCCCGGAGATCACGGTGATGCTGCGCTGCACCAGATCGGCGTAGCCATGCGCCTGCAGCCAGTCGAGCGTGGTGCTGGCGCTGCTCGCACCATCCACAGACGGGGTCGAGATGATGATGAGCTGGCGTGCGAGGTCGAGAACTCCACGCATGGCGCTGTAGAGCAGACCGGTGCCCGAGTCAGTCAGAATGACCGGATACTGGCGGCCGAGCACATCGATGGCCTGCCGGTAGTCCTCATCGTTGAAGGTCGTGGAGACGGCCGGGTCCACATCGTTGGCGATGATCTCCAGGCCGGAAGGGGCCTGTGAGGTGTACCGGCGGATATCCATATAGCTGTTCAGGTGCGGCAGCGCCTGCACCAAGTCCCGGATGGTCGCGCCGGTCTCGCGGCGGACGCGGCGGCCGAGCGTACCGGCGTCCGGGTTGGCGTCGATCGCGAGGATCTTGTCCTGGCGTTCCGACGCGAGCGTCGCACCGAGGGCGGTGGTGGTAGTGGTCTTGCCGACGCCGCCCTTGAGGCTGATGACCGCGATCCGGTAGCAGGACAGCACCGGGGTGCGGATCAGCTCCAGCTTGCGCTGCCGCTCCTCTTCTTCCTTCCGGCCGCCGAGCTTGAACCGGGACGGCTGGTTGATGTTGCTGCCCGGCTTCTTCTTCTTGGGCTGGTTGCGCAGCAGGCGGTCGGAGCTCAGGTCGACCGAGGCGCCGTAACCCAGCGGTGCACCGGGCGCGGAGCGCTGCGGCTGCTGCTGGCCGGGGTGCGGGTATCCGTAACCGGGCTGCTGTGTGGGGTTGTTCGGAGGATTCGGGGCTTGGGGCGCTGTCGGCGCGGCCCCCTGCTGCTGGGCAGCCTGTGGAGGCAGCGGCCCCGGCGGCTGCTGTTGGCCGGGCTGCGGGTAGCCGTAACCGCCCTGCTGCGGCTGGGCGTCCGGCTGCGGGTATCCGTAACCCTGCTGCGGCTGCTGTGGCGGCGGCTGCTGGCCGGGCTGGGGGTAGCCGTAACCGGTCTGTGGCGCAGGTGGATTCGCAGGGTTTGCGGGATTCGCGGCGTGGGGTGCCGTAGGCGCGGCGTCCTGCTGCGGGGTGGCCTGTGGGGGCAGCGGTCCCGGCGGCTGCGGTTGGCCGGGCTGGGGGTAGCCGTAACCGCCCTGCTGCTGTTGCGGGGACTGCTGCGGGACGTACGGCGGCTGCTGCTGAGGTTGGGCCTGCTGCGGCACGTACGGCTGCTGTTGTGGCTGCTGCTGGGCCGGGTCCGCCGGCTGGTAGTTCGGGGGCAGGGGCGGGAGTCCCTGCGGGGGAGTGGACGGCTGCCCTTCGGAGGCCCACGGCGCCTCCCCGCTCGGCGGGGTCGCGGCCGAGGGCTCCTGTGTGCCCTGCGGCGTGGGTGAGGCGCCTTCGGACTGCTGGGTGTTGGGGCCGCCGGTGTCCGCCGCAGGGGAGCCGTCCGCCGTGCCACGGTCCTCGGCCGTCGGCTCCGGCTCCGGTTCGGGGTCGTCATCGCCCCAGAGCGCGGCTGAGGGGTCAACTCCGGATCCGCTGCGCACCCGAGGCGACTCGGGTGTCTGGGCGCTGTCGGCATCGCCGGATCCGACGGACTCGTCCCGCTCAACCCGCTGGGCAGCGGCGTCCGGCTGGCCTGCGGCTGGTGTCTCCTCCGCCTCAGCCGGCCGGAGCATCGGGAAGGCGGGCGGCGGCGGTCCACCGGCCGAAGCAGACGTTTGAGGAGCCTGCGGCGCAGGCGGTGTCGGCGGCGTCGGGGCAGCGGCGTTCGGCGCGGGCTCGTTGGGCGCAGCCGGAGCCGTCCCCGCAGCGGGAGTCGCCGTCTGCGGCGCGGGCGGCGGTCCGGGCGGCGCTACCGGATTGCCGGTCGGCGGCGGCGGAGCAGCAGACGCGGAGCCACCCGCACCGCCCCCACCCCCCGGGCCGCCGCTGTCCTGCGTGTACCAGGCGGGCGCGGTGAAGTCGAGTTGGAACTCGCCCGTGAGCTCGAGCTCGCTCTCCTCCTCCTCTGGGCGGAATTCATCCCGATCGCGGTTCACTGTGCCTCCTGGACTGAAACGCACCTGAACGGCTGGACCGGAAACAGGCGGATCATGCGGTCATCGCGGGTGCGGCGGTACACGGCCTCGTGCGTCACCGTCGGTCCTCCCCCAAGGTGGCTTGCCTCGTGTAGTCCTGCCGCTCGGAGGACAGCCTAATCATTCCCGCCACCAAACAGCAGCCGAGGTCCCGCCACCCCTACCGCACTCCGGCCGAACTTCTCAGTGAAGTCCCTTGCGCTCACTCAGTCAACGCGTCAACACGTCAGTCGATGCGCCGAGGCGCGCCCAGCAGCCCGGTTTCGGCGTCTGTCGGCTCCGTCAGCACGAACTGCTGGTGGTTACGGGTGCACCACAGCATCGCATTGTCGCTGAGGGTCGGCAGCGCCGCCGCCACCTGGCGCGGCAGCCGCATAATACGCGCCACGATATCCGTCTCCTGCGGCGAGAGCCGCTGCAGGCCCACCAGCTCGGCACGGGCCAACAGCCGTGGCGCCTTCGGCCCCAGGAACGGCAGCAGTGTGGTCACCCCCTGCCAGGGGCTGGGCGCGAGCTGGCTGCGCGGCGGCTGCGCGCCGCAGTCCCGTACGACAAGAACCGGGCTGGACACCGAGGGCCCCTGCGGTGCGATCTGCCTCACCTCGTGAACCGACACACACTGCTGCCCGCCACCCGCGGCCTGCGCCATCTGCGTCCACGCGGGCGGCCGCGCGGTCTCGACCGCGACCCGGGCGCCGACCGCCACCGCGCGCAGCGCGAGCAGCTGAGCCATCCACACACTGCCAACCAGCAGCACATCAAGGGGCTTCGGGCGCAGCAGGCTGAGCACGGCGGGCTGATTCTGCGGATCGACACCTATCACGATGCCGTCGTCACCCACCGGCAATGTCAGATCGCCAAGCGACTCCGTAGGCAGCAGATGCCGGTTTCCCCGGGGGCCGCGCAGCCCGAAGCCGGGGTGGGAGCGCTCCTTGGGGGGTACCGCCTGCGGTGCTTCCGGCTCCGGCGTGGGCAGATGCGTAGGTCGCCCGGGCCGGTTGCTGCTCCAGTTGTCCTGGCCGGTCCAGCCGGCGCGCTGGGGGTAGACGGGCGCGGACATCAGCGGGTACCTCCGAGGGGGAGCGTGGCCAGGACGCCGGGCAGCTGCTCACGGTCCAGCCGTACGAGCCCCGCCTTCACGGAACGGGCGCGGTGCTCCAGCTCCTGCCGCGCGGCCGCCAGTTCGTTCTCGCTGCGGGACGACAACCGTACGTGCCCGGTCAGCCCGTGCGCGCGGTGGGTGCCGTGGGTCGCGGTCAGGCTGAAGGTGCTGGCCATCGCCCGGGTGCCCGACAGCAGCTGGGCGATGCCCGCCAGCGGCGCGCCGCCGGGCCCGAGCTGCGGCCAGCTGCGTATCCAGTACGAGGTGTGCCACCGGTCATCGCACCGCCATGCCCGCGACGTCTCCTCCGTACGCCGCCGCGCCTGGCCGTCCCGCCCGGCCGCCACATTGGCCCGCGGGCTGGCGCAGGCCGCGATACCCAGCGCGGCCACGATCTCCCGCTCCTCCAGCACATGCGCGTCCAGCCCATAGCCACTGAGCCGGCTGACCAACTGGTCGGCGGCCCGCAGCAGCGACCGCTGGGCACCGCCGATCCCGCCACCGCGCGCCTCAACGGCCTCGGGGCACAGCTCGGGGTCAAGCTTCAGCGCGATCCAGGTCAGCTGCACGGCGGGCGTCTGCGCCTGGGCCTGCAGCGGTGCGTAGGAGAGCGCGGCGACGGCCCGTTCGGGCAGATGCGGGGCCGGAGCCGGCTGGGTGTACTGCACGAACTGCGCTGATTCCAGGTGAATATCCTCGATATCCAGCGCCGAATGCAGCAGATGCAGCGGCACCGGACGGCTGCCGCGCGCCGGACGCAACGGCTCGTCCTGCGCCTCGACCAGCACCAACGCAGTAAGGAAAGTGCCGTCCCCCACGAAGCCGATCGCCCGCTGGTCCCGGTCCATGTACTCATACGTACGCAGGCTCGGGTCGCACTCCACGACCGGCACAAAAGCGGACTCAATACCGGGCGGCACCGGAGCAGCAACGGCCTTACGCCGCTTCATGGCTCGTACGGTGGCGAACCAGTCCGGCAGCGGAATCCGCCGCCGACGGCCCAGCGCGGCGATGAGGAGCACGGCGCCGACAACGGTGGTGCCGACGGCGGCCAGCGGGTGGACCGCCAGCCCCACCAGCACCAGCGCCACGGCGATCTCCAGCAGCACAAGCTGCTGCACCCGCACCCCGCCGACGTTCCCCGACTGCGCCCGCAGCCGGGGCGTCACCGGCCCGGACGACCGACGCGAGTCCTGCTGCGCTGGTGCGGCTGCTGCCCTGTGGCCGTCGCCTCGACGGGCCGGCTGCTGCCGACTGCGACTTCGGGACCTGGTGGCGCTGGACATCCCCCGGCCTGCTCCTCTACTGGTTGGCGCCTCGCGTAGCGACCGCCGATTGGAATGGTGCCGTCAACTCGGCACCCGTACCGTACGGGTCGATCATCACACGGCATAGTAGAGGGCGCGCCGGCGCGCCAGCCGGGGGACGGTCACTGATGGATCCGGCACACGGGGAGTCAAAGCAACATGGCATCACGGCGGGACGAGCTGAACGCCTACACTTTCGCACGCAAGCGAACAGTGGCCGCGTTCCTGAAGCCGCTGCCGAACGGCTCGCCGGAGAGCGCGCCACGGCCAGTGCGTACGATCGTGCCGACGGTCGTGGTCGGCATCCTGATAGTCGCCGGCTTCGGCGGCTGCGGACTCCTCAAACCCGCCGCGCCGCAGGGCTGGGCCAACCCGGGCGAGAAGGTCATCGTCGGCGATAAGTCCACAACCCGCTATGTGGTGCTGCACAGCAAGGAGAAAGACAAGAGCGGCAACCAGAAGAAGCTGCTCCACCCCGTCCTCAACCTGGCCTCCGCCCGCCTTCTCCTCGACCCGTCCAAGTTCGAGGTCATCAAGGTGAAAGAGTCGATCCTGGACGGCGCCGGCGCGCCCCCACAGGGCCCGACCATCGGCATACCGTACGCCCCGGACCGGCTGCCCAGCCCCAAGGACGCGGGAACGAAGAAGACCTGGGCACTGTGCGAGCAGCCGGGCGGCGGTAAGGGCGCGAAGACACAGAAGGCCCTCTTCGTCTTCAGCGACGGCGACGCGCAGCGCAAGAAGGTAACCAGCGCGGGCAAGGGCAAGCTCAACAAACGCAGCTCGGTCTACGTCCAGGACCCGGAGGGCGTGGAGTACCTGGTGGACCACCGCGGCGTGGCCCACCCCCTCGACGCCACCTGGGCGGACCAGAAGCTGGGCAAGCCGGTGGCTCCGGAGGAGAAGGAACAACTCGACCACCTGCTCCGCGCGATCCTCTTCGGCGAGTCCACACAGCCCCAGCAGGTGACGGCGGAGTGGATGAACACGCTCATCAAGAGCCCCCTCCCGGTCTTCTTCCCGCCCGTGGACGGCGCGGGTACTGAGTCCTCCACGACAGGCGCACCAGCGGAACACCGCACCGTCGGCAAGGTGCTGGAAGCGAACGGCGAGTACTTCGTCGTCCTCAAGGACGGTGTGGCACCGGTCTCGGAATTCGTCGCCAAGCTGCTGCGCCAGGGCCACGTCGGCCGCCTCGCGTACAAGGGGGAGGACCCGGAGCCCGTCCGCCTCTCCCGGGCGGCCATCACCCCCAACCAGCCGGAGTACATGGGGCAGATCCGGGGCAAGGACGTGCCCTGGCCAAAGGACGAAACCCAGCGGGTCAACACCTTCGAGGAGTCGGACGGCAACAAGGTCGTCTGCAGCGTCTACTACGGCGGCAACAAGGCCATCGGTGGCCTGGACACCAACGTCCGCGATATGTCGATGTGGTCAGGCCCGAAGTACCCGGTGTCCATCGTCGACGGCAGCGGCAGCACCTATGTGACGCCCGGCAGCGGCCTCCTCTATAAGGAGGTCACAGGGAAGGCGAAGGACGGCTCGCTCTTCCTGGTAACGGACACTGGCCTGCGCTACTCGGTACAGGTGAACAACGACAGCGCGGACAAGTCGGGCAACGCGGAGAAGGACCAGAACCAGGCGCAGATCCGCCTGGGCTACGGCGAGCTCAGCTCCCCGCCGCTGGTGCCCCGGGAGTGGTCACGGCTGCTGTCGGCGGGCCCATCACTGAACACCGAGGCCGCCAAGCAACCGCAGGGCTCCTGACCGGGAATTCGCTTGCCTGTCCCACTAGTTGGTGGTTGTAGTGAACCCGTCACAATCAACTTCCCCCCGTTGGGGGATGTCACACCAGATGGTTAGAGTGATAGCAGGCACCAACAGGGGGTGCCGACCGTACGTGGGGCTTCCTCAGCACCGTACGGGCGACGTGCGAGTCTCATGGGGGACGTTGACATATGGCTGGGAAATTCACGACAACCGAGGAGGAGATGGTCCAGTTCAGTGGCAAGATCTCCTCGGTCAGCGGCTCGATCCAGGGCGAGATCCGGCGACTGCAGCAGCTGGTGGACACCATCACGGGCGGCTGGAAGGGCGCTGCGGCGACCTCCTTCAACAACATGCAGACCCAGGTCAACACGGACGCGACCAAGCTCAACCAGGTGCTGGGTGAGATCAAGGAAGCCATCGACGCGACCACGAAGAACTACGCGGCCTCCGAAGAGGAGCAGCAGCAGATCGTGACGAGGGCGGGCGCCGAGGCCTCCCCCTTCGGGTGACCTCGCGGCGTCGCACCTAACGACGCAGCTCGCCCGCTGACCAATCCGATCTCACCAACTCCCCGAGGAGACACCATGTCCGGCCAGATCCTCGTCAATTTCCAGACGATCCAGCAGGCCGCCACCGATGTCCGTTCGACGGCGGGCAACATCAAGACTCAGCTCGACGACCTCGAGAGCGGCGTCAAGAAGATCGCTCAGAGCTGGGAAGGTGAAGCCCAGGAGGGCTACCGGCAAAAGCAGCTGGAGTGGGACAAGCGCGCCGCTTCCCTGCACGCCACCCTGCAGGCCATCGCCAAGGCCCTCGACACGGCGGCCCAGAACTACGAGGCCACCGAGAAGAAGAACGCTGGCATCTGGAGCTGAGGACTCACAGCTGGCAGCCTCACGGCTCGCACAGTGAGCGAGAGGGCGGGCGCGCTGAGACAGTGCGCCCGCCCTCGCATCAGTAAACGTACGAAGGAGAGCGGAAACACCCGTGGGATACCGCGACGCAGGACACCGCCCCATACGACGCTGGCGCAGCACCGCCCGCGCCGTGGCGTCGGCACTGTGCGCCTTCGCCCTGTCCTGCGCCACCGCCCCGCCGGCCGTCGCGGACGACGGCGACGAGGGCATCCCGCTGAACAACGGCCAGTGCAACTTCCCCTCCGACCCGATCCCGGGCACACCGTGGTCCCTGCAGCGCCTGCTGTTCGACCAGATGTGGGAAGACACCAGGGGCAAGGGCATCAAGGTCGCCGTCATCGACAGCGGTGTGGACAAGAAGAACCCGCAGTTGAAGAAGGCGGTCGCCAAGGGCGAGGACGTCATCGGGAAGGGTGACGGCACCACTGACGGTGTCGGCCACGGCACCAAGGTCGCTGGCATCATCGCCGCGCGTCCAGCCAAGGGCACCGGTTTTGTGGGGATCGCCCCGGAAGCGACGATCATTCCGATCCGGCAGAACGACAACGAGAACAGCGGCAAAGTAAAGACGATGGTCGACGCGATCGACTACGCGATCTCTCGCGATGTCCACATCATCAACATCTCCCAGGGAACCACAGCCAAGCTACCGCCGAACTCCAGCCTGGAAGCGGCCGTCAAGCGCGCGCAGAGCAAGGACATCCTGGTGGTCGCCTCAGCGGGCAACGACGGAGCCAGCGGCAAGGAGAAGTACTCCTATCCGGCTTCCTTCGACGGCGTTCTGGGCGTAGCCGCCTCCGACCGTAACAACGAACGCGCACCATTTTCCCAGTCCGGCAAGTTCGTCGGCATCGCCGCACCAGGCGTGGACATGGTCTCAACGGTCCCCGTGGACGGCCACTGCGTGGACAACGGCACCAGCTTCGCCGCACCGTATGTCACGGGCGTCGCCGCCCTGGTCCGGGCCAAGCACCCCAAGTGGTCGTATCAGCAGGTGATCTGGCACCTGCAGGAAACCGCTGACCGCGTCCGCCCGGACCGCGACATCAACATCGGCTGGGGCGTCGTCGACCCAGTCGCCGCCATGAGCAACAACGACGAACCGACCCCGCCCAAGCCGGACACGGAACAGGCAGCAGACGTAAACGCCGACAGCATCGTGCCCGCCCCCCTCATCCTGGGCGAGACTCCACAGGAACGGCGAGTCCGCTACGGGGTTTACATCTTCACTGGTGGCTTGCTGGCGGTGGGGGTGGTCGTGGGCAGCGCGGTCGCCATGCGCGACTGGCGTCGGAAGACTTCACTCAAGCTTCATAGGGGGACCACACATGGCTAGACGGTCCCCCCTTACTGAAACCCGGCGCGCAATCAGTGGCCCGGGCACGCACACAATTACACTGACTTTGCCTGAAGTTGACCGGCTGTGGTGGTCAGCCTCACGGACATGGTATCGGCAGATTTGAAGGATAGCGGGGAGGCAGTAGTGGGTGGCAAAGAGCAGTACCGCGTCGACCTCAGTGAGCTCGACAAAGTCGTACAGCGTATCAAGCGACTGGACGGGGCCATGGACAAGCCTGTTGGCAAAGTGGGGTACGGCACTTCCCTATCAAAGTCCGCTCTCGGGAAGGACTTCCTAGAGGCTCCGGATCTCGTCAACGCTCATGACGAAATGCAGACCTACATGGATGAAGTGCTCAAGAAAATGCAGGCCCTCATCCGGGACTTCGGGCAGAAGACGGAACGAGCTCGCGGCTCCTACGACGACGCGGAGCACGAAAACTCTGCGAAGTCGGGGGGCATGAAGTGACTGAGGAAGCGACGTGAGTCGGAAGCTGGCTTGTAGGTCAACGGAAGGTAGGGGGAGAAGACGTGGCTGACGTGCCATCTCAGGGTGGATATTACGGAAACGGTCCGTACGGACAGGGATATGATCCGAACCAAGCAGCGCTGGATCGGAAAGCGAAAGAGCACGACGAGAAAGTTAAGGAACTCCAGCCGACCGGGGAGAGGCAGATCCCCCCGTCCAAATCGGACTTCCACAATCATGGCCTCAAGCAGCTCAAGGCCATGATTGAGAATGCCGACCCCGTCACGGTCAAGCAGGCAGGTGAGGCCTGGAGAAATGCCGCCGAGCACCTTGGCGGAAAAGACGGATCGGGCGGCATTCGGAAAGAGTTTCTGGATGCGGTCGAGCAAGCGTCGAAAAACTGGTATGGGCCTGCAGCGGACAGGTTTCGAGAAGCTGCCAACAAGGTCCTGAAGAAGCTCGATCGGTGCTACGGTCATGCGCGCAACACCGAGGCTGCATTGATCGGCCCAGAGAGCAACAGCAACGGGGCAGCCCCGCAGGGGATCAACACCGACGCGAGTGCGCCGACTTCAATCGCTGGGCCAGGGAGTGTCGCTCAGACTTTGTTCGAGGCCCAAAAGGCCATGGACGAAATTGAAGAGGCGAGCAAATTGGAGAGGGCAGGCGACTCTCTCAGTGACGGCAAGCGCGATGACTCTCAGTTCCATGAGGACATGAAGAGCGGCAAGATGGACGCCCAGACAGCGCTCGAGGCCAACCGCGACAACCTTTCCGTAAGCAAGGAGCGCCAGGTCGAAGCTGTTATCGTGATGGAGCAGCTCGCCTATAACTATAGGCAGCACACAAGCAACTTGAAGAAGGGCCCAGTTGAACCGGGCGGTGACTGGCCGTCTGAGCCAACTCCTCCAACACCAGTCCCGCCAATTCCTATGCCGACGCCTGGTGGCGCAGGCCCGAAAAATGTTTCCCCTTACGTTGGTGGCAAGAACGGCGGCATCGGAAACGTGGGTCCGGCCGTGACGGGACCTCGTCCTGACGGAATCAGCGGTGGTATTGGCACCGGCGGCCCTGGCGGCATCAGTAATGCTTCGAAGCCGGGATCGGAGATCGGTACTGGACTTAGCGGTCTCAGCGGTGGTACCAGCGGGGTCGGTGGTGGCCTTGGCAGCGGTGGTCTCGGCGGTGGCGTAGGCACAGGTGCCGGTGGTGTCGGTACCGGGTCCGGAGGCTCGACCATGCCTGGCATGCCTGGTGCGATGGCGGGCGGCGGTGCTCGTAGCGGTACGGGCGCACGCGGAGGGCGTCCCGGGGGCATGCCCGGTATGGGTGGTGCTGGAGCAGGTGCTGGTGGCGCCAAGGGTGCTGCGGGCCGGGGCGGCCTGGCTCGTCAGCGTGGCGGTGTCGTCGGCGCTGCCGGAGGTAAGTCCGGCGCACGTGCGCAGGGTGGTTCGGGTCTGCACCGTAGCCGCGGGGGCACGCAGGCTGGTAAGGGCCGCGGGCCAGGGATGATGGGTGCGCCTGGTGCCCGCGGCGCCAACTCGAATGAGGAGAAGGATGGAGGGAAGCGTCCCGACTACCTGGTGGAGGACGAGGAGACATGGACGCCGCAGCGAAATGTGGCGCCGAAGGTCATCGAGTAACTGCTTGATGTACAGAGGGATGTAGCGGTAGTGGGGGTGCAGCGTGCGGCTGCACCCCCACACCGCGTGAAAGAGGACACAAGGATGAGCTTCACAGGTATGCTGCGCGCAGTCACTGGCACGCTGCTAACGGGCACGATGCTTTTCAGTACAGGTTCGGCGGCCGTTGCGGCTGATCCGCCTCCTGACCCGCGTCCTGAACAATGGCCACTTGCGGCATTTGCTGCTGAGGACATCTGGGAGATGTCGACGGGTAAAGACATCACGGTTGCTGTGATTGACACCGGATTCCGTGCATCTCATCAGGACATCACGAACAATATGCTCCCTGGTAAGGAATTTGGCGACGGGGAAAAGAATGGTGTGACCCGCCTGGATCCAGGGCAGGGTATCCGTGATCACGGTACGGCGATGGCAAGCCTAATCGCTGGGCACGGCCATGGTCCTGGCAACTCCAAGGGAATTAAGGGGTTGGCACCCGAGGCAAAGATATTGCCATTGTCTTTCGAAATGCACGACAGTTACGGATACAGGCAGCAGGCTAAAGCGATTCGCTACGCCGTTGATCGCGGGGCGAAGGTCATCAATATGTCCTACGTACTTGGGGACGATCTCGAGGTTCACAAGGCCATCAACTATGCTGTGCAGCAAGATGTTGTGCTCATTGCTGGCGTTGGAAACGATGGAAGTTCAGAGGAAAATTATCCAGCCGCCTATCCTGGCGTGATCGGCGTCGGGGCAGTGGACGAGGACGGAAAGGTTTGGGAGGACAGCAACCACAACTCCAATGTTGATCTGCTGGCACCTGGAGTGGATATCGTGCATGCTGGCGGGAAGGGCGATGACCATTACCAGAAAGCTAGCGGTACCTCGGATGCCACTGCTTATGCATCCGCCGCTGCCGCACTTATTCGTGCCAAATATCCGGAACTGACTGCTGGTCAGGTCGCCAACAGGCTCGTCAAGTCCGCTGGACTCCCGGACGATATGAAGGACGCCAAGCTCCCCGACGAGTACTACGGATACGGCTTCATCAAGCCTTGGTCCGCCTTGAAGCTCGACATCTCCGTCGGCCCAGAGCAGGGTCCCCTGCCGATGCCTAAATCGTTGGATGACGGTTTGCCCAAGCCGAGCACGGGCGACGGTCCTACACCCTCGATCCTTGAGAGGGGTATTACTCTCATCGCTCCCTTTGTCCTCGGTGCCGTAGTCATCCTCGTCATTGTCGTCCTGGTTATTGTCATGCGTTCCAGGCGCCGTCGTCAGGCCGATGGATACAGTGCTCCTGAAGGCGCCTCGCAGCCCCCGCCATACCCGGGCCAACAGATTCCTGGCCAGGCTCCGCCGATGCCACATGCCCCACGCCAGCAGCCGACCTCTCCGGGCACCTATCCGCCCGGTCCGCCCACCCAGCCTCCGGGCCAGTAGCCCCCTACCCCTGGTAAGCGTCGGCCGAGGGGCTTCACGCCTCGTGTGCCGATGTCGCTGGCCATCACTGTGATCATCAATGGCCAGCACACAGTTGGGTTTGACAGTGAAGAGTCGGTAGTCAGTGTGGAGATGAACACGGGGAGGGCGTTCCTGTGTTACCAAGCTCACCTGACGTCTCGCGCTGGTTGGCTGGGCCCGAACCTTGTCCCCTGACGGCTCCTCCACCGACTTGGTTGGCGCTCCAAAAGGCTGGAATCTTTCGGCGCGGGAGTCTGTCATTAGCTACACTGCGAGGTGATCAACTAGTATGGTCCACGCTGTCTTTCAGGTTTCGGCCCCTGAGGGAACGAACATCGGCTGGGAAGATCTGCGTGGTGTTGGAATATTCCTGGGCTTGGTGCTGCTCCTCAATGTTTGGGCTGCCTGGGAGAAGTTCCGTACCCGCAGAAGAATTCCCCGTGAGCAACGCGTAATAGAGTTGCGCTCCGAACTTTCCACTGGGATCCCCGATGCCCGCGGACACGTACGCGTAGATCCAGGTATGTACCCGGGAATCTCTGATGAGCAGGCCGAGAGCATTGCACGGCAGAAAGGGTTCCTTCGCCAGACGCACAACACTAAGGGCAAGTGGCTTTTCTACCGCATGGGCACACAGCCCGGTTCTGCAACAGACACAGATGTACGTGGTGGCCCGCCTCTCGAGGAGTTGCAGAGCAGCCCTGCAGCCCATCGCACAGCCCGCTGGGTCTGCGAGAACGAAGGCTTCGACCCCCTGGATGAAGCAACTGTCAAGAACGCCGAAGAGGGTATGCGGAAGCTTCGCTCCAGGAGCGACCGAGCTGTCATGGGTATATGTGTTTCCTTCTTGGCGGGTGGATTTGTCACGATCGCCATCATCTCAGGGTGGGTGAAGGGGTGGATGCTCGCGGGCTTTGTCGGCGACGATCGGCCGGTCGCAGTAGGAATCCACATATCCGCAGTAGCGATGCTATCGCTAAGTGTTTACTTCATCAAACGGGTCCGGAAGTTGCGCAAGGAGATCCGGGAGCTCTACGCGCCGGTGATCGCCTCCTACCGGGAAGTTGTCCTAGCGCAGGAGAACGAGCGGCGAAACCAGCAGCGGCCAAATCGTTAGAGAGAGTATGTCGGATTTCACGGTCAGTCTTGCAGAGCTGCGGAAACTGAAGAAGAAGCTGGAGGAGAGCGAGAGTCAGCTGGAAGAGGCGTTGCGTCGGATGGAGGCCACCGGACCGAAAAATCTAGGAAAGCGGTCACTAGATAAGGCGTGCGAGGACTTTGAGGACAGCTGGGAGCATGGCTTGAGCGAGACAAAGAAACGCATAAAGACGCTCAACGAGGCACTTCCGGCGATCATTAAGGCCTATGAGAAGACGGAAGAAGAGATTAAAAGTGGGATGGATAAGAGCGGCGGGTAAACGCAGTGACCGATGAGTGGAGCGGACTCGGCTTCAACCCGACCCCGGGCCATCCCAGGTTGGCAACCAACCTGGCTAACAATCTCAAGCGCACCGCCAAGACTCTCCAGAGCACCCACGACTTGTTGGATACGTTGGATAAGGAGAGTTCCTACTGGACTGGGGAAGCTTCCAAGAAATTTTCCGACAAGGTAGCCGATCTCCCCGACTACTTGAAGCGTGCGCACGACTCCCTGAAAGCTGCTGGAGGGGAACTGGCGAAATGGAGTGATGCGCTCTATGACATGAAAGTCAAGGCACGTCACTACGAGGTAGACGCCAAGGAGGCTAGGGAGAAGGGAGAGCAGGCAGAAAGAGATTACCGAGCAGCCCGTAGTCACCCTGATCTACAGTTGGTTGGTCAGCACTTCGATACCCAAACCGAGCTGGACAGCGCGCAGCACCGGGTCGACGTTGCCCAACGCAAGGTGGCAACCGCTCTCAAGGCCCTGGGTAATGCTAACAGCAAGCTGAAGGACCTGATCGACGACGCTAAGGTGTTGGAGCGCCGTCATTCAGATACAGCACAGGACTTCGCTGATAGTATCCGGAAACACGCGGATGACCACGCGCCTGATGGCGGGATCTTGTCGGGATTCAAGGATTGGTGGGACAAGCACGGCGGGGACCTACTCACCATCGCAGCCACGGCGGTCGGCATCGCCGCTATTTTTGTTCCCGTTTTGGCTCCGCTTGCGATTGGTCTCAGCCTGGCTGCCGCTGGTGCGCACACATATCAGTACGCCAAGAGTGGAAAAGATATGTGGCCACCGACGTCGAGCAATATGGGTGAATGGGCGACAGTTGGCGGTGACCTGCTTGGAGTCGTTCCCGGTGTAGGCCCCGCCTTCAAGGGTGCGAAGGCTGCCATCAGCGCAGGACGGTCTGCCTCCAGTGCGGCCCGTGGTGCAAGTGCGGTGGCTAGAGCCACCTCCACCGTGTCACAAGCAACCAAGACCGGGGCCAAGCACTTCAGTGAGTTCGCCAAGGCCGCGAACCCCTCAAACAGAGTCATCGGCGGACCAATCGAATTTGCCGCCAAGAGGCTAGGCTCGTCGAAGGCCGCCGCCGAAATGGCCGCCGATGTAACGCAAGCAGTCGTGACCGCAGGGCTTGCGGCGCCCACAGCCATGACGCTGGGGAACAATAGCGAAGCTCTTGCTGATAAGGCGGTAAAGGGAACTGTGGCCAACAACGCGTTGGTTAGCGCCGGTATGTCGGTCGATCCACTGCAAAAGATATTCTCTGTAGCTAGGGCTCTATGATGCTTAAAGATGCAGGAATCACCAGTGCTGCCGTTCCGCTTCCATTGTGGTACATGCTACCCGAAGGATTCCACCCGATTGATATCTCGGGTGACCTGGTGACACGAATGGATGAGAACTACGAAAGTCTCTCGCGGCTTTACCCATCAGCATCCCCAGAGCAGATAGTCGCGAGCGTCCTTAGCTTCGAGGCCGTGCTAAGCAAGATGGTCGTAGACGGCTTGGTGCATGTCAGTTCCTTCGCTCTGAATACGGAGGAAAACCTGCTACTAACAGGGCTGTGTCAGATTTCCGTGGTGGACCGGGCTCCCGGAGATCCCAACCTCTACGCCCACGACGTTCTGGAAAGTCATCCGGACTCGGGCGCGGATGTGCACAAGGGAATCGTCCCGCTCCCCGCTGGCCTCGCCACGGTTGTCGTATCAGATCAAGTGGTTCCGGTGCCTGGTGTGTTCTTCGGCGTGCCGTCAGACAGGGAGGCGGAAGTACGCTCTGTCAGCTTTCACATCGCCTTCCCCCGCATGCCCCAGGCTGTTGTGCTCTCCTTGTCCACCGAGGTGTTCGAAGTCGAAGAGGAATTCCTGGAGTTGGCTACCCTCGTCGCCGGCGGCATTTCTTTCACCGCCCCGTTGGCGGACCATGGTTTCCCAGATGATTCCCAGAAGGGCCCTACTGGCGCGGCAGCCAGTGGGGCCCAGGAATCCATTCAACGCATCTTCGGGTGACTGGCGGGAGCGGCGAGCTGGGTCCTCTGCTGGCCAATGTGGCCCTGTCCGCTCTCGACGAGCACTTCGCAGCGAAGTGGACAGACCGCGTGGAGAGGGCTAGGCCGTTTCTTTTGGATCATCTCGCTGACCAGATGAAGATGGCGGCGAGGTGGAGTCCGGCGAGGTAGATGGTGGCGGTCTTGTCGTAGCGGGTGGCCAGGCCGCGCCATTGCTTGAGTCTGTTGATGCAGCGCTCGACCGTGTTGCGCCGCTTGTAGGCGTCGCGGTCGAAGGCTGGTGGTCTGCCGCCGCGGCTGCCGCGGCGTTTGCGGTTGGCGGCCTGGTCGGCGGGCTGCGGGATCACGGCCCGGATCCCGCGCCGACGGAGATGGGTCCGGATCGCGCGGGATGAGTAGGCCTTGTCGGCCAGGATCACGTCCGGCGTGATCCTGGGCCGGCCGATTGGCCGGGGCACCCGTAAGCGGGCCATGACCTCGGGGAATGCGGGTGCGTCACCTGCCTGGCCAGGCGTGATGACGAAGGCCAGGGGCCGGCAGTGGCTGTCCGCGGCGAGGTGGATCTTGGTGGTCAGTCCGCCGCGGGAGCGTCCGAGGGCATGGTCGTCCGGCTCGCCGGCCGGGGCCCCTTTTGACGGGCCCCGGCGGCGTGCTGGTGGGCTCGGACGATGGTGGAGTCGACCGCGACGACCCAGTCGAGGTCGCCTTCGGCGTCGGCCTGGGCGAGCAGGGCGGTGAAGACCTTCTCCCAGGTGCCGTCGGCGGCCCACTTCCGCAGGCGGTTGTGGGCGCCCTTCCACGACCCGAAGTGCTCGGGCAGGTCCATCCACGGTGTCCCGGTGCGGTACTTGAACGCGATCGCGTCGATCACCTGGCGGTGATCACGCCACCGTCCGCCCCGCTTCGGAGTCCGGTCCGGCAACAACGGCTCGATCCGTGCCCACTGGGCATCAGTCAACGACACACATCAACCAACGATCAGATGATCCGAAGGAAACGGCCTAAGCGTCGCCGTCACGGATTCGCCAACTACCGGCTCATCCGGTACGCAGACGATTTCGCGATCATGGTGTCTGGCGCCAGGGCGCATGCCGAAGCCCTCCTCGACGAGGTGGCCGAGGTGCTGTCCGGGCTCGCGCTGCGGCTCGTGATGGACAACAGGAGGGTGGTCCACATCGACGAGGGCCTCGACTTTCTCGGCTGGCGCATCCAGCGTCACCGCAAGCGAGGCACCAGCAAGTACTACGTCTACACCTACCCGGCGCAAAAGGCCGTCAGGTCCTGCGCCAGGGAGATCAAGGCGATCTGCTGGCAGGACGTGAACCTGCCGCTCGAAGCTCGGGCTGGTTGCGGCCAAGCCATGCGCAGTGGCTACTACGTTGGAGCTACTGCGCAGCTGGCAGTGGAGTGATACTTGGAGCGTCTTTGGATGGTGAGGGTTCGGTGACTGCTGCAGGTCGAGGCATTTCTGCCCAACGTAGATCAGTTCGCACTGTTTGGCTTGCGGTAGTGGCCTGTTGTTACGCCTTGGCTGGATTGTTGAGCATTCTCCTTGTCACGGTTGCGATTCATGGCTGGGGTGAAGTCCTCATTTGGGTGGCCTATACCGCAGGTGCGTGGGTGTTCATGGCGGCAATGGCAGGGGTAAGGCGGGGTTTTGAATATGCTTTGACCTTGGCGGCGGTCGCTGCGGGGGGCGTCTATTTCGTGGGGGTGCCAGTCTGACGAGCAACAGAACTGTTGCTCGTCAGACTGGCACCAAAGATGTCGCCTCAGTCGTTGCCGTACTCGGGCTCATGGGCGATGTCGTCGAGATCGCCGGGGGCTTCGAACTCGGTCTCCAGCCCTGCCTGACGGATCAGGTCGTAGCTGTTCAGGACGAGCTGACAGGCGGGGCAACTGAAGTGGTCGGCGCCGATCGTCAGCGTCACCGAGATATCCATGATGGGGTCATACTCCTCATCTGAGGGAAATGATCCAGTTGGATACTTGACGTCCGTTCCAAGCACTTCTTCACCCTCAAGAAGGCCAGTCGACTCGCAGGCTGGACAGGCTGCGGCCTCACTGTGGCTCATCTGCGCCGACAAGTACTGCGCGTTCTTCCACTCCGCAGCAACCTTCGCGGGAAGGGTTCCCTCAAGCCGCTGCTGTCGACGCTGCTTGGCGCGCTCGATCAGTGCCTCTGTGCGCTGCTCGAGATTCTTGGCGTTCTGCTCAAGGTGCCTGGTGACCGTGAGCTCACGATCGCTGCCAACCAACTCTTCGATGTCCCGATCAAGCGCTGTCACCAGAATGGCCGCCTGGGCCCAGTATCTGGGCCACCACGCGTGAGGCGGGATGGCCATGAAGCCAGCACCACTGCTGTGGAGGTACTCGTTGCGGCCATTGATGATCAGCATGGCCTCAGACGAGTCGAAGGGCTTGAAAGCCTTGTGACACCGAGCCATGAGGGTCTTCGCTCGCACTGAGGTGAACCGCGCGTTGCCCTTGACGAGCCCACTCGCAATGAGAAGGTTGGTCCCCTCCTCGTTCGGTTCTGCGATCAGGAGCGGAGAAACGCGGGCGAGGGCAGCCTTGGCCAAGAGTTCAAGGGCCAGAGCGGCCCAGAGCGCCTGCTCATCGAAGGATCGGGAATCCTCGTCCATGGCTCGGTTGAGGAAGAGCTTCGCCTTCATCCAGAGAGCCTCGTGATCGAACGGCCCAGTCATGACACCTCCCGGTTCAGGAAGAAGCTGAGCCTCTGGATCTCTCGCTGCGGTTCGTGGTCGGCGGAGGCCCTTGCGTGGAGGACTCGGCGATTGTCGATCAAGAGGACTAGCCCGGGCTCGCTCCAGTGGTGATCGGTCGCGTCGCTCATCACCGTCTCGAAGAACTGCGCCGCCTTCCGTGCCCGTGCGTCGGCGGGCAGCATGCACCCTGGGTCGTAGCGGAAGCGGGCGAGACCGACATCGTAGGCGGTGGCGAAGAAGCTGTCGTTGCCGCTGCTCACCAGGAAGACGCCGTGCTTAACGAGATGCGATGCGCCCGGGTATGGCCCTCCGCCCATCGCATTCCAGAGGCGCGTGGGTGTCGTGCTGGTGCTTGCGCAGGTAAGGACCACGATGTCTGGAGGGTTCGGCAGGTGGGCCCCGTCGGTGTGGAGTGGCTGTGGTCCTGTGCCGTAGCGGGCACTCAGGGAATTTGGTTGCGCGTTGGCCGGAGTGACCGGGCGCAAGGTGGAGACCGTTGGGCCGCCGCGACGTGTAGGCACCTCAGTCCATTTGAGCATCATGGCGTCCAGCCGAACCTGGTCAAGGGTTCCGTGAGCTGTTGCCCAACCCGTACTTCTGCTTGCGTCGAGCAGGTCCTCAAGCATCCGTGGCATGCGGCAGTATGCACTCGCGCGGGTGGCGGCCGCGACCGTCTTTGCGGATCTTCCGAGGGCTGTGAAACAGAGGCTGTTCGGACGATCAAGGACTGGGCTGACGTCTCCGCGGCAACGTTCTGACCTTGGCAGCGTCGGCATCGCGTCCCGACACAGCTGCATGTTCTAGCGCGAGCTGGTTGAGGGCCGTCGCGTAGATCTCCAGGCGGCTCTCGAGGTGACGGCAATGCTGGCGGAGCTCACCGTTCTCCCGCTTCAGTTCCTCTAGGTCGTCACCGGTCTGGGCAGCTTTCGTTCGCTTGGCCTCCTCCTGGGCGGCCTCGGCCTGGAACCGGTCCTTGAGGTCGGTGTGCCGGTGAGTGAGGTGCCAGCGCTTGACGTCGGCCTCGATCGCCAGCTGAGTGACGTTGAGGCGGCCGTTCGATCGGTGTGGGGTGCCGGCGAGGAGGCGGTTGATGGCGGCGATGATGTCGCGGCGGACGGGGTCGTGCTCGCCGTCGAGCGGGAGGACGGTCATGGTCGGGCTCCGTGCTGGTGGTGCTCGATGATCGCGAGGAGCCGGTTGAGTTCCCGCTTCTCGCGTGCGTGACGGATCGGTGGGGCGAGGGTGTCGTGGACGATCTCGGCGAGTTCGGCGGCGCGTACTTTGTTGATCTCGATATCGCGGTCGGTGTGGGCGAGGCACTGGCAGTTAGGGCGGCAGTCGTCGGTGTCGGGGGTGACCATGGGATCGTCGATCGAGCCTCGTAGTTGGCAGGCCGCGAGGGCAGGGTTGAGGACGCAGGTCATGCCGTCGCCGTGGTGGATCTGCAGGAGTGGGTTGCCAGCATGTCGCGGGCATGACGCTCGCTGTTCAGGACGCGGCCGGCGAACTCGCGGCTGGCCGCCTGGACGCGGTAACGGTAGGCGTCCGCGGCGGGTCCTCTGACGTGCTCGCCTGCGAGAAGGCGGCGTTCGTCCTCGGCGATGCCCTCCATGCGGAAGAGCCAGTCCTCGAACGCGTAGTCGTCCAGGAATCCGGCCTCGTAGGAACCCGCGTACCCCTGGAGCATTTGCGTGTATGCGTGTCCGTATTGGATGGAGGCGGCGATCAGGCCGCGGGGCTTGCGCCTGATGAACCAGGCCAGCGTGCGCCGGAAGCGGCTGGGGGCGACCGTTCCGCCGGCGTCGGCGGGGATGTGGTCCTTGCGGCCCAGTAGCCGGCATCGCTCGTTGACCCAGTCGGTGAACTTGGTGATGTCGTCGGCGATGAGCCGGTCGGCGCGGGCCTCACCACGGCGTTTCGTCTCCATGCCGGGCGTCGTCTTGATCGGCTTGAGCCGGTTCGGGAAGAGCAGGTGGCTGTCGTGCAGCTGCTCCAGCATGGCGACGGCCTTCGCGGCGACCTCGATGATCACCCAGGGGTCTTCGCGGACGGTGCCTTCGGGGATCTTGTTGCCTTCTTCGTCCTCGGCGCCCTTGAAGTAGAGCCCCTCCATCAACCACAGCCCCAGGTCCTTGTCGTGGCTGACGCATCCGCGCCGCAGGTTGATGACTTCGCCGACGCGGGCGCCCGAGAGGTAGGCGACGATGATGAAGCAGGCCGTGCTCAGCAGGCGGGCAAGCCGCGGGGCTTCGTCGAACGGGATCCGAGGGTGCCAGGGCTGCCCGTCCAGGTCCGCGGTGGCCGGGGTGTCGAGGTAGCAGTCATCAGCGATGGGCAGGCCCGATTCCAAGATCAGACGCCCGGACCCGGTGTTCTCGATTGAGGCCGAGCAGTCCAGGAGCGACGCGATATGGCGCCATGCCGGCCCCAGCGTGCCGTCGTCGCGCCGACTGCCTGGCAGCCCCTCGCCCCGGCTGCGGAGCCCGTCGAGAAACACTCTGGGGTCAGCCTGCAGCTCTCCGGATTTCCGCCCGCGCCGCTGGCCCCGGCGGTGTTCCGGACGCCGGGAGTGCAGCATCCTGTACTCATCCCAGGCGGCCACGATGTCCTCGCTGAAGTCCTCCAGGAAGCGGATGGCCCACCGCAGCAGGGGCTGCATCGTATGCTCGCTGATCCGCATGGTGCGGTTCTCCCGGTCACCGCGGGTTCTCTCCAGCAGATCCTTGGTGTCTTCGCCGTCCCAAGGAGGAGCCTCAGGAAGTCGCAGGTAGAACGGCAGAATGTTGCGGTGGACCCACAGCCGTCTGACTTCGGTGATGCGGCGATAGCGCTTGTGGATGGCGACGGCCGTCCTCGTCGAGTGCGTCCAGGTAGTCCCAGAGCATGTCGTTCGTGACCTGGCAGAACTCGTTGATCCCTTGGTTCGGCGAACCACTTCAGGACGTGCTGCAGAGAGCCGTAGAAGAAGACCTCGACCGTGTGCAGGGCCATCCGGTTCGTCGCCGAGCGCCGCAGGGTGCGGGCTTTGGGGTGGTTATGAGCTGCCAGATGTAGAACTTCGTGGCCAGCCTCAGCGGCTCGGGGAGGATCTCGAAGTTCAGGGTCTGGGACCGTGCATGGCCTTCGAAGATCCCGGGATTGAGGTCCCAGCGGTCGTCCGCGAAGCGGGTCAGCCGGGCGGGATCGGTGTCGCTCCTGATCTGCCGGTTCATCAGCACGAGCGTGTCCGGGCCTGGCCAGACGGTGCCGTCCGGGAGCCCGTCGGGACGTGTGTCCGGCTCGCCGAGAAGGATCAGGGCGGGTGAGGTCATCGGATGTCGAGCTCCCTGTTCAGCAGGCGGTCCGCGAGTTTGTGTTCGTCCGGCCCGGCGGCCTTGCGGGCGTCCTCGACGGCTGCCTCGTCGGCCTGGTCGAGCAGGTCGGCCAGCTGGGCGTGCGGGCCGGCGAAACGTTCGGCCCACTGCAGTGGGCCCATCTGTTCGCGGCGCTCGGCGAGCCGGTCGTGGATGACGACCTGCACTGGAAGTCGTCCAGGCCGACGAGGACACCGTCCGCGACGTGATCCACCGCTTCAATGAGATCGGCCTGGCCTGCTTGGACCCCTCAGTGGGCGGGAGGCCGTCCCCGCCTGCTCAGCCCTGAAGACGAGAACTTCGTCGTCCAGACGGCCACCAACCGACCGACCAAGCTCGGCCAGCCCTTCACCCGCTGGTCCCTGCGCAAACTCGCCGCCTACCTGCGCAAAGTCCACGGACGGGTGATCTGCATCGGACGCGAGGCCCTGCGCTGCCTGCTCGCCCGCCACGGCATCACCTTCCAGCGCACCAAGACGTGGAAGGAGTCCACCGACCCCGAGCGCGACGCCAAGCTCGACCGCATAGAGCACGTCCTGGAGAACTTCCCCGACCGTACGTTCGCCTTCGACGAGTTCGGCCCTCTGGGCATCCGCCCCACCGGCGGGACCTGCTGGGCCCGGCAAGGCCGCCCCGACCGACTGCCCGCGACCTACCACCGCACCCACGGCGTCACCTACTCTTCCACGGCTGCTACTCGATCGGCGACGACGCCCTGTGGGGCATCAACCGCCGCCGCAACGGGGCGGCCAACACCATGGCGGCACTGAAGTCGATCCGGGCTGCCCGCTCGGACGATGCCCCGATCTACGTGATCCTGGACAATCTCTCCGCCCACAAGGGATCGACGATCCGCGCCTGGGCGAAGAAGAACAAGGTCGGGCTGTGCTTCACCCCGACCAACGCCTCCTGGGCGAACCCGATCGAGGCACACTTCGGGCCGCTGCGGCAGTTCACCATGGCCAACTCCCACCATGCGAACCACACCGTCCAGACCCGAGCCCTGCACGCCTATTTGCGCTGGCGCAACGTCAATGCCCGCCACCTCGACGTCCTGGCCGCTCAACGCCGCGAACGCGCCCGCATCCGCAGCGAGAAAGGCCTCCGCTGGGGCGGACGCCCACTCGCTGCCGCGGCGTGACCACCACGCCGGACGCCCCGGTCACAGCTCAGCGTTACGCCGTGAACCTTCCCATCAAGCGGGTGGAATCCGGCGGGCAGGAACCTCGAAGACGAGTTCGCGACCGTCCTCCTCATCCCACTGCTCTCCGACCTCAACGAAGCCGAAGCCCGAGATCGTGGCCAGGGATGCCACGTTGTCGGGGCTGATCGTCGCCCGCACAGTCAACACTGTGGTTTCGGCCGCTGCCCGGCGCAGCAACTCGATCAGCGCGGATCGGGCATATCCCTGACGACGGAAGTCGGGAACAACGGAGTAGCCGATCTCGACCATGCCGAACTCATCAGGCGGTCCGTGGAACCCGGCATGTCCGACGACAAGATCCTTGTCGCCGACGACCGCTTGTCGCACCATCCACCGCGCCTGGCCGGGATCGGCGGCCATCTGGTCGAGCCGGAACTGCCATAGCCACCGTGCTCTGTCGGTCACGAAGTACTCGGTCAGCGAAACCCCGGCCACCCTGCTGGCTTCGGACAGGTCACCATCGAGCAAAGCGGACATCGCCCCGCCGGACAGCTCGACAAAACGCACACACTTCGGGCTCCGCGTGAACGGTCCCCAGTAGTCGGCTTCATCTGTCCCTGCGGATGCTCGCCGACCAGCCCAAAGGGCGTCCAGCGATTTCGAAGCAGCCCAACAGCCACTCCGTGATGTCATCCACCACCACGACCCCACCCCGGTGAACCTTCCTGGCCACAGCACTAGGTGCCGTTGAATCTTCTTGAGGCGTTCTTTGACGGCCTTAGCCAGCTTGTCGACGTCGGTGGCGGCGAGGTTCCCGATGCTGCGTTTGAGCAGCGACCAGATGCCCTTCCTGCGGGTTGAGATCGGGAGCGTAGGAGGACATGGCTGACCGTCAGCCAGTCCGTGTTCGCGGCGATGAAGTACTTCGTCTGCAGCTCAGCGCGGTCCCGCAGAGGCGTTAAGGGCAGCTCCCGCCTGGCCTCCCGCCCGGCATTTCGGGCGCTGCCGGGACACCTTAGCCAGGCTGACCGCTGCTATGTATTGCTATGCCGAGGAGAACAGCATCCGCAACGCGGGATAGAGATGAGGGTGCTTCGGCGAGTGTGTTTATCTCCGTCAGGGCTAGGGGCGACTGGGAAACCAGGGTGCCGGTCGCTACGATGTCGCTTCATGTCCTCTCCAGACGTACCGTCGCCTTCGCCGGATGCTGCGGTCATATACATGGGCCGCCGCCATGTCCGCAACGGACTCATCGCCGCAGGTGTCATTGGGCTTCTGGTCGTCAATGGCGCATTCAGCACCATGGCCGGCACTACCGGTGAGGAGAATGCCCTTGGGCTATATCTGACAGTCATTGCCCTGCTCCTGGTCTTCGGCGGGCTCGGTGCATTCGGATTCGTGAGGATGTGGAAGGGCCGTAACAGGCGGGTGAGCGTCGATCACACGGGCTTGTGGTTCCACGACGGGAAGGCCGAGCAGGTCATCCCTTGGGGCACTATCGCCGGAGTCGGCCTGTATTCAAGCCCGTTTGGACGTGGCGGAAGGGTGTACTCCCTGGAGCTGTGCCCCAACGGCCGCATCGACCGCGACGATCCAGTGCTGTGGCCTCTGGTCCGTAACGAGGAGCCGCTGGATCCCTCGCTGCCCCGGCTGCGCCACCGGATCCGCTTGACCCTTGGCAGCCATGCTGAGGTCGCAGAGGCCGTTCAGCGTTACGTCCCCCAGCTTTGGCTGGGGGAGGATCAGCGCAGCCCCGGCCATATCGGCAAGCCCGACGTCGAGGGACACCGGGCACGCACTAGCGGCCGGACACCCTGAATCAGGCTGGCTGCGAGAACCCGCCGGAGCCCGTGACGGTTCTGTGACAGCAGGGCATTGAGGGCGCGTAAGGAGTCTGGGTAGGTTCAGGGGGCCAAGAGGCAGTTATCCACCACAACGGCAGCGCCTGTGCCCGAGGACCGGAGTCCCCAACCAGCTCGACGAGTCCGAGTTCATGGAACGTAGCGAAAGACCCGTCGCAGGGCCCGTGTACTTCGCAAGGCTCTTGAGCGGCTTGCGAGTGGGGACGCCGGGGACACTCTTCATGAAGTGGCGAAGGACGTCCTTGCTGGACGCATCGGCCCTGTCATGTCGGGGTGGGGCGCTGGGCTCTACTGTTCCGGCAGGTTGATTTGTTCATCGTGGCAGGCTCAGTCGCTGTTCAGGCGGGCAGTTGAAACGGGGCCGGGCGTCGGCGGCCGACGGCGACCTATTGGGTGGCGGGCGGAGAACAGCAGCAGGGGAAACTCTTTGGGACTCCCAGCGGCGAACGTGCCACCGTTGACGGTCCAGACCGATTGGGGAGCGGGCCCGGTGGGCTGGTAGCGCCTGCGGACGTCGGCGGCGGTGCTTCAGCGTCAGCCTTCGGCTGACGCTGAAGTTTTTTAGCGCAGACAGCAGCGCTGGAATGGGCGTCGACTCGGACCCGGCCCAGCGACAGTCGTGCCGCAGCCCCCGCACGGTCGCCGAACTCGTTCCGGTTAACGTCGCAGGACAGATTGCGTAGGAGGCCGCCGGTGCGATTCGACGGTCGGCCTGATGCCTCGCCTGGCTCGCTCTCGTCAGCGGACGTTCGTTTCGAAAGCCCGGATCATCGTCCTGTCGTCGTTGAGGTTCTTCCCGACAACGTAGAACTTGTACCCGTCAAATGCGTAGGACATGGTGCTGAGTGCAGTGAGCGAGTGCTTTGGCGTATAGAGTGTCCCGCGTACTTCCTCCTTGCCGTCCCGCAGCCCGATGGAGACCAGCTGTGGGTCCCGCGTGGTCGGGCTCCTTCTGATCGCGATCACTCCGTCCAGAGTGGATCCGAGAGCAACGGCTCCCTCCTTGTGCCACAGTATTTTTCCAGTCTTGAGGTCCGTCGCCGCCGTTCCGTCGCTGTCGCCATAGGCAGAGATGAGAACTTCCTCGTCTGAGAGGCCGTAGACGATGCGGCTGTCGAAGCGCAGGTTCGCCAAATCCCCCTTCAGCTGGAAGCTCTTGTTGAGCTTGCCGCTATCGGTGACGGTCTGCAGATAATAGTTGCTGGGGTCATTCATGTCCGCACCCCTGCCAATCATCAACAGCGTCAGCGGTCTATCCGACACAACCTGCACCACTTGGCGTTTCTCACCCGAGAACATCCGGTCCTTGGCGAGGAACAGGTCGCGGATGGTCATGTGGTACTTGGGTGAGATCCCGGTGCAGTCGCTGGTGAGCACCCCGTAGTCCGAACTCTGTGCCGCCTCGGTGTCACAGTCCCTCCCACGGGCAGCAACTGACCACAACTTTTTGCCTCCAGAGACAGCGAAGGCCGCGTAGGTGTCTCCGATGTGGGCCAGGACAAAGTCGTCCGCGACATCGACCTTAGGCTTGCTGGTCTTGCGCTGGCCTTTGAGGTTTTTCTTCCAGAGAGTCTCCCCATTGCCCGTGTCGAAGGCGACGAGGTAGGAGCAGTCGCCGCCGCCTATGTCAAAAACGGCTGCGCCAATCTCGTCCGAGTTCGGGTAGCGGGACATGGCGCAGGGCTTGCTGGTCCCCTCCGGCTTCTCCACCGTCCAGACCTCCTTGCCCGACTCTGCGTCGTAGGCACGGATGCCGTTCTCATCGCCGTAGATCGGATGACGGTGATCGGCCCAGAAAGTCCGGAGACTGTGATCCTCCGATACATGCAGCTCCGAGTCGGGTATCTCTTTTTCCCACAGCATCTTGAGTGCATCGGCGGGCTTGGCGTCAGCGGAAGCGTTGGCGGATCTTTTCTTGATGACGTAGTAGGCGGCCGCACCGCCGCCGCCCAGCACCAGGACTGCTACCAGAGAGAGGACGACTGCGATGGCGGTGGTCGATTTGCCATTCCGCCCGGGAGAGGGCTGCCCCGGCATATACGGGCCCGGAAGCTGCATTGGGGGGCTTGCCAGCGGTTGCATGGGCGGCATGCCGAATGGGGGCCCGACAGGCGTGGATCCGCCCGGCGGGGTGGGGGCGGTGCTGGGCTGCGTGGCCAGTCCGGGCTGGGAATGGGGGAAGGCGGACGGCGGACCGAATCCTTGGGGAGCTTGCGGGGGCTGCGCTGGGCTGCCGTCGGGTGGGGTGTCGAGGTCGAGAAGGCGGGAGGCGTGGGTGGCGATGGTGGAGGCGACGCCGCCGGGCAGCCAGTCGGCGAAGGCGTCGTCCAGGCCGTTGGGTTCCAGATCCCTGACTATCGCCTCCGGCGTGGGCCGGGCCTCCGGCCGCTTGGCCAGACATGCGCTGATGAGCGCGGCCAACGATGCGGGGACGCCGGTGAGATCGGGCTCTTCGTGGACTACCTGATAGAGCATCGTTGCTGGGGCACCCTCGCCGAAGGCGCTGCGTCCGGTCGCGGCGAAGGCCAGTACCGCGCCGAGCGAGAAGATGTCGCCAGCCTGGCTGACCTGGCGACCCATGGCCTGCTCGGGTGACATGAAGCCGGGGGAGCCGACCACCACCCCGGTTTGAGTCATGCGGTTGCCCTCCACCGCTCGGGCGATCCCGAAGTCGATCACCCGGGGTCCATCCGCCGCCATCAGCACGTTCGACGGCTTCAGATCACGGTGGATGAGGTCGACGGCGTGGATGTCGAGCAGAGCGGCGGAGAGTCCGGCACCCAGCGCACGCACCGTCTTCTCCGGAAGTGGCCCGTGCCGATCGAGAACGTCGCTGAGGGAGGGACCAGTGACGTACTGGGTTGCCAGCCACGGCAGAGCTGCCTCCGTGTCGGCATCGACAACGGGGGCTGTGTAGCGGCCAGATACGGCCCGCGCGATTTCGACTTCCTGGCGGAATCTGCTGCGGAAATCGTGATCCTCGGCGAGGTCTGACCGAACGACCTTGACCGCGACCGTTCGGCCACCGGGAGAGCGTGCCAAGTACACTCGGCCCATCCCACCTGCCCCGAGTCGCCCGAGAATGCGATAGCTGCCAAGACTCTGCGGATCGCCCGGCTGCAGCGGCTCCATTGGGGTTTGCCCTCCCGTTTTCCCACAATCGCACAGCGTTCAGTCGCCACGCGCAACTAACCATACGATCAAGCGATTTCACCGGTGCGGGCCGTCCCCATTGGCAGCACCGGCCCGCAGTCAGGGCGGGGCGGCTCGGCCGTTCAGTAGGTCCGACTACGGGTACGTTTCAGGTGGCCCTTGCGGTCCGGGACGCCGATATGGCCTGACTCACGCTGTGATTCGCCAAGCCAGAGCTGGGGGACGTACTGCTGGACTGCCGCCACTACAGGCCGGTACGTGGCGGCAGTGAGGGGGAGTCGGTAGCGCAGACGCGGGAGAGTCGGGTGCGGGGGCTCTTCGTCGCGGACCAGGCCCCACAGAACCGGGTCGTCGCGGTCGATCGGGCCGTTAGGGCAGAGCTCTAGGGAGTACAGCTTCGACCTGCGCCCGAACTCGCTCCAGTAGAGTCCGACTCCAGCGAGGGTGTGCCAGGAGATGACGTTCTGAGCTGTTCCGTTATGGAACCAGAGGCCGGTGTGGTCGATGCTGACCATGATGCGGCGGCCCTTCCAGATCGGAATGAGGAAGAAGACGCCGAGGGCCCCTAGAGCCAGCATCACGATGAGCCCTACGTACCCCCCTGCGGTGGACTCACCCTGTTGGTTCCCGGTGGAGACCAGGACGGTGCCGGCCACGCCAAGGATGCCGACAGCTATGAGGAAAACGGAACAGGACATACCAGCGACCGCATTGCGGCGGCCAGTTCGTATGACCGTGGCGTTGGGGGAGGGAGCGTGAGGTGGCAGCATCGAGAGTGAGCCTAGCGAATGCGCCCCTGGGGCTCGGACGCGCTCCCCCTCAGGCCGCAGCGGCTGCGGCCAGTGCTTGGCCGCCGTCCTAGCCTTGGGCGGCGGTAAGTACGCTCCCGTGCCATGGCTATGAATGGTGGCGAACAGACCTGGGGCCAAGGAGGCGAGGGCGCGCCTGCCCACCCGGGTACGGACGAGCTGCGGGCAGGTTTCCAGGGGCAGCCGAATCCGGCACTCGCGAAGGAGCGGGCACAGCAGGCACGGTGGGCACGGGTGGCGCGGATGGTGCCGGCGGTGCTGGTAGCGCTGATGTGCGTGTCCGGAGTTGCTTCCCGGCTGAAGAGTGTTGCGGATACAGGAGGTTGGACCATCGCCTACGGCGTAGGCCTCGGCTGCGCTGGACTGGGCGTGGAGCTGGCACGGCGCGGCCGTACCCGCTGGTCCTACCTGGCGACGATGTTGGGCGCCATGGCCATGGCGACCGGGAAGATCTTGCCCTGACAGCAGCACTGGGCTTGTTTCCGTTTGCCAGATTCCGCAGAAGAGGTTGCGGCCCTGCTTGGCGCCCACCCAAGGAAGTTAGTAGGTTTCCCACTCTTCGCGGTTGTACTGGAGCACTACCGGATGCATCAGTGTGTTGGGCTGCACCCTTTGTTGCTCCGCGCGGCGGTCGAGTGGGAAGACCGTGGCGGCCCCTAGCACCTGCTCGTCGAGGAAGCGCAGCTCTGGTGTATCGGGGGCGAGGCGGAGCGGTTGGGCTTGGGTGCTTGGGCCCGGATCTGGTTTGGCCGGTCTGGCGTGGATGAAGCCCCAGTTGCCGAAGCTGGGGACGTCGATGTTGTAAGGGGTTGTCGTGAAGCCCGCTTCACGGATGCTTGCCTCGATTGACCAGTAGGTCTTGGGGGCGAAGAACGGTGATCCGCCTTGCACCACCATGCGGCCGTCCGGGGACAAAACGCGGGAGAGCATGCTGTAGAACTCGACTGAGTACAGCTTCGCTGTGGCATCGCTGTCGGGGTCCGGGAAGTCAATCACCACGGTATCGAACGACCGGGACGTGGTCCGCAGCCAGTTGAACGCGTCTTCGTTGACTACGGTGACCCGTTGGTCCGCCAGCGCGTCACCGTTGAGGTTTCGCAGTGGGCCGTAGGACTGGGCCAGTTCTGTGATGGCCGGGTCGAGGTCGACCAGGGTGACCTCCTCGACATCGTCGTACCGCAGGACCTCGCGCGCCGCGAGGCCGTCGCCGCCACCCAGGATGAGAACCGATGAATGCTTACCGCGCATCGCCGGGTGTACCAGGGCTTCGTGGTAGCGGTATTCGTCGATGGACGAGAACTGAAGGTCGCCGTTCAGGAACAGCCGCATGTCCGCTGCCCCGTTGAAGGCTGCGGCCTCGGTGATGACGATTTCCTGGTACCGGGTGCGTTCCGCGTGCACGATCGGATCCCGGTAGAGCTGCTGGCGGGCGGTGAGCTCCAAGTCGTCGGCGAAGGCGTACGCGCCGCTGAGCACGACCAGTACGGCCGCTGTTCCGGCCAGCAGTCCGCCTTGAATAACCCTTCGGGTTTGGTGCCGGAAGATCCACAGCACCACCACGACTCCGGCGAGGACGTTCACCACGCCCACCACCATCGCTCCCTTGAGCTGCCCGAACACCGGGAGCAGCAGCAGCGGGAAGCAGAGCCCGCCGATCAGCGCGCCGAGGTAGTCCACGGCGAACATGTCCGCCACCGCGCCACCCGCCTCCTGGCGCCGGATCCGCTGCAGCATCGTCATCAGCAGGGGAATCTCGGCGCCGATCAGGGAGCCCACGGCAAACGCGATGACGACCAGTGCGGAGGTGTAGATCTGCAGCCAGGCGAAGGCCGCGTACAGCAGCAGCACCGATAGCCCGCCGATCAGCGCCAGCAGGCCCTCGACTACGGCGAACGCGCCGACCGCGCGCCGCCGCAGTGGCTTGGCCGCCAGCGACCCCACCCCCATGGCGAAGACCATGACCGACAGCACGATCGACGTCTGCACGATCGTGTTCCCGATGAGATAGCTGCCCAGCGCCACCAGCGCCAGTTCGTACACCAAGCCGCAGGCCGCGCAGAGGAAGACCGAAAGCAGCAGCAGGAAACGTGACAGCCGCCGCTGAGGTATGGGGAATTGAGAGGCCATCTGGCTCAGGACAGCGCGGCAGCGACCATGACCGCCGTGCCGATGTACATCGCGCCCTGTACCCAGGCGGCCGGGTGGGGGCGCGCGTCCTGGTCCTCCAGCACCATGGCGCCCATCTTGCCGGGAGTGATGATGCCGACGACCGCGAAGACCGTCGTCATCAGCAGCACACCGGCGAGCCCGTATACCAGCGTGCTGAACAGGCCGTAACCGAGCCCCTGTTCGGACTCGCTGGCCCAGATCGCCCCGGCGATGACGATGCCCACACCGAGCATCTGACCGCTCAGCACGATCGCCGCTCCCTTATTCCGCTCACTCCACACCACCTCGGTGAGCTTGCCGGGGGTCACGAGGTCAAGGGCGAAGTAACCCGCCGCCATGACGGCGAAGCCCACCAGGCCGTACAGCAGGGCCGACCCGGCCGCCGTAAAGATGTCTGCCATGTCTGCCATGTTTGTCACGGCTCCTTTCCACGGTTCCACGGTGAAGGTGGCTATTGGCTACTTGCCGGAGCCCGGCCCGCCGCCGCGGAAGCCGCCTCCGCTGTTGTTGGAGGACGGCCACTGGCGGCCTACATCGGATCGCCAGCGCTGATAGCCGCGGCTGTACGACTCGATCTCGATCCTGCTGCCGGTCCCTTGAAGGCTTACGTGAGGGCTCACCGCCACGATGTCGTCGCGGTATCGGAGGAAGACCTTTCCGCCGCGCGAGATACGGTCGCGCGCTTTGCTATGGCTGTTGATCGCATCAGCGACGCTGTACGGCGGCTGGTTGTCAGCGCGGTATTCCCGGAAGCCGCTGCTCGGGTATTTCTTGGAGATCCAGTCCCGGGGCACTGAGTTGTAGCTGTTCCCGCAGGCCGTTACGAGAAGCGCGGCGAGTGCCGGCGCCACCAGTAGCCTGGTCTTCCTGATCGCGTTCATCGCGTCTCTATCGCTTCCAGTCGGCTGTGCGTTGCCACGATCTGGCGGGTCTGCGGATAGGTGTGCCAGGTCCGCCAGGCGATACCCGTGTCCTGCTGTACGGCGAGCGCGGTGAGCGCGTCCGGGGAGCCGGGAAAGACGCCGCACAGCGCGTCGGATCGGCCCGCTGTCCGCTGACGTATCTGGGTGGCCCGTTCGGTGAACTCCTGCGGCGCGTACTGGTGGATACGGGCGGTGAACTGGTACGCCCAGTCGCCGATTTCCTCGGCTACGGAGGAGGGCAGCTGTCCCGTTACGCCGGGGAGGCAGGCTACGGTTTCCCGTATCGGCCCCGCGAACACCTGGTGCGAGGCTCCCAGCAGTCTGAGCTCAAGGGTGAGTCCAGCGATCTCGACCTCGGTGACCGCTAGCGCTTCCTGCGTGGGCAGGCCGAGGGCGAAGGAGAGTTGGTCGGCGCTGGTGTCGAGATAGGGAGCGGCCAGCGGTATCGGGCTCACGCTCCGCCACCCGGGTAGATCGTCAGCGTGCCGGTCGGGACGCGTTCGCCGAGCGACGCTTCCCAGGTGCCCTCGCCTTGTGCGCCGAGGAAGCGCTCGAAGGCCAGGCTGCGGCCTGCGGGGCCATCGAAGTCGGCGTACTCCATCCGGCCGTTCTCCCCGAGCCCGGTGGTGCCTTCCGAACGGTACGAAGCGGTCCCGTGCTCGGTGCGCTGGTAAGTGATGCCGTCCACAGTGATGGTGCGCTGACTCGGCTGCAGCTCCGGCCCCTTGTACGCGGTCCACATGATGACCTCAAGGTCCGGGTCCTCCTCCACGGAGATCCAGCGGCGCCCTTCATCGGTGCCGTCCATGGCGTCCACGAAGTGCTCGGACCAGGTGAACCCGCCCTCGCTGAGCCGCAGCGAGCCCCGTACGAACAGCCGCTCGCCGAGGTACTCGACCACTTCTCCGGCCTTGAGCTGACGCGGATCACCGGCGGTTGTGTTGCTCGCGCTGAAAGGGTCCTGCGGTGCCGTAGATGTCGGCTGAGGTGGCTTCCGTCGCGCGCGCAGAAGTGCGGCGATCGCGATGGCCAGAGCGAGAACAGTGATGATAGCCAGCAGTACAACCAAGGCCGCGCCCCCCGTTTTTGCATACGTACCTACCGCGTCAGGCGCGGCTGAGTATGGCACAGGGCTTGGCACTTCCCTCATACTGGCCCGCGACTGCGGCAGCCCGCAGATAACGACGGGGGTGAGTTGGCCGCTGACCTGACGACTGCGCTGCGTTGTGGCGGCGCTGGCGGCCCCGACGGCATGGGAGCCGGCTCTCTTCTGGCGCCTTGGGTGAACGCTAGCCCCGGAGCGGCTTCGACCGGTCCGGTACTGGCCGCTGGCTGTTGAGAGCTGACAGCGTGGCGACGCTCAACGGGCGACTACGCGTTGTCGCCATCGGTGGTCTCCTCGGAAGCCTTGTTCGGCTGCCGTTCTGAGACGAAGGTTCCGCGCTGCGGCACCACGAAGAGGACGCCCTCATCGACGAGCAGCGCAATGGCGCGGCGAACCGTCGTACGCGCCAGCCCGTATTGCTGGACAAGGCGGGCCTCGGAGGCGATAGCGCGATTCGCCTGCCAGTCACCACGCTCGATGCGTGCCTTCAGGATGGCCGCCAGCTGACGGTACGGCGTCACTGGGCCGTCGTAGTCGATTTCGTCATCAGGGCCGAATTCCATGCACCGACGCTAGAAGTACATCGACCAGTCGGCATCTTGAGATATGTAGCGATACGTATCGCTACCAGCTACAGTGAGGCAGCAAGAACCCCCGCAGCGGGTGCGACCGCCCGGGGGCCTGGCCAACGCTGAGTAGGAGCATCGACATGTCTGAGGCTATCTGCCTCCTCTACCTCTGGTTCAAGATGCTGTTCAGTTCCGGCAGCGGCAGCCACCGCAGCCGGTCCGGTAGTCGACCCCGCGCGGTGGTGCCGGCGCCACGTACCCCGCTCGTCCGGACCGCCGCATGCCCGGCTTCGCCGCCTCTGCGACGCGCCACCCGGTTGCCGTACGGGCGTCATATGGAGCCGCTGGACGGCGACGCCGTCGCGATGGTGCGCCCGTACGTCGTGGTGCAGGAGCAGGAGGATCGGCGGCGGGCTCTGGAGCTCGCCTTGGACGGTGTTGATGTGCCGGAGTCGGTGTGGGTTCACGGCGTGCAGGTGGGCATGGCATGAGTGCTGATCACCCAACAGGCACCGGCACTGCACCGGCCACAGATCCTACGGTCGACCCCATGCCGCAGTTCTGCGATCGCTGTGACCGGTCCACTATCCATCCGGTCAGGGTTCGAGAGGTCCACGCGGCCAGCGGCCCGGGCTATGTCGTGTACGCGTGCCCTTCGTGCGCCCCGTATTACCCGCCCGTGCCTGATGCGCTGGAGATCCTGGATGCGGCTGCGCAGCGGCGGAAGGAGGAAGGAGGGGGAGTAGCGGTGGGTGGGGACAAACCACCAGCAGTGGCCCGGCTCGCTCAGTCCAAGTGGGCCGGGTGGCTCGACCACACGGCCGACTGCCCGCGATGCCGCGCCGACATCCGTGGCTGCCCCCGTGGCCGGACTCTCTACCAGGCGTGGAAGGCGGCACGTACGGTCTCCGGGGAGGAAGAGACCACGGCGTAGCCCCCTGCGGCCTGATGCCCTCGGGGCCGCTGCCCGTCCACCCGGCGGGCAGCGGCCCTGCTCCTCCGTGATGGCCGTCGGCTCCATAACGGGGGCCTTCCGGGCCCTGTCGTTAGGGCGTGTGCCCTCATGCCGCATGCCTGCAAAGTTCGCGGAACGGTACGGTGTGCCTGTTACGTCCAGGAGGCGCGAGCATCCGGCAGCCGCGACGCAGCCGCTACCAGCATCCAGAAGGAAGGGAGCCCGCGTTGAGTGCCGCGTCCGACTACGCCGACAGCGTCAGTCCCGAGCACGCACTCAAATACGCGGTGCAGCACATCGTCGGCGACCGCTTCGAGATCATCGAGGGGACGATCCGGCCCATGCCGCTGACCTGGGCCACGAAACCACCGCTGAGCGGATCCGGCGCCAGCTCCTTCCCACAGCGGAGAAGCTGGACTGCATCATCGGATCGGGAAACCTGGATCTTCCTGACTCCCCGAACTGGTACGTGCCTGACCTGGCGGTTGTTCCTGCTGACATTGCCCAGACGGAGGGGGCCCTGCTGCCCGACCAAACACTCCTGGTCGTAGAGATCACCTCACCGTCGAACGCTGACACCGACAGGATCGTCAAACGCCGTCGCTACGCCGAGTACGGCGCCCCCCTCTACCTCCTCATCGACCGACAAGAGCACGCGGCGACTCTCTTTGCGGAACCCGGCCAGCTCGGTTACACCCGCACCACCGGACCCCTGACGTTCGGCACTCCCATCGCGCTCCCCGACCCCTTTTGCATCGACCTGGACACCAGCGGCCTCTGATCCCCGCTCGCTAAGAGACGCCTCCTGAGTCGGCCAAGCCCGGATTCGTCGCACTCTTTGTGCGCGGATGCCGGTGTGGCCGGGACCGACCGCGTCGGTGGCGCCCGTATGTGCAGGTCGGCGCGGCATTACGTCGATCCGGTGCCATCCTTGCTACTAGGGCCTGTATGTCGTTGTGATCAATTGGTTGGTTTCGTCCTCTGGGTGCGGTGAAGCGGGGTAGGACTGGAGGCGTGACGCGTAGGCAACTTAGCGATGATCAGTGGGAGTTCATCGAGCCGTACCTGCCGATCGGTGAGTACGGCCCCTATCCCGAACGGCTGCGGGAGCAGTTCGAGGGTGTGATCTGGCGGTTCCGCTCCAGTGCCCAGTGGCGCGAGATGCCTGCCGGGTTCGGCCCCTGGGCGACCGTTTACGGGCGCTTTCGCATCTGGCGGGACGCCGGCGTCTTCTCCGCTCTGCTGGAGGGCCTGATCGCTGAGGCAGCCCGCTCGGGAAGAACGGACTTGTCGCTGGCCAGCGTGGATTCCACGACGGTCCGCGCGCATCACGACGCCGCCGGGATGCGCGTGGACGAGGACCTCATGGAGGCCCTGGAAGAGGCTGCGCGTGAGCAGGAGGAGGCCCGGAAAAAGGGGGCGGCCCGGAGGAACAGAACGGACAAGCGGAGCAACGACGGGTCCGGCAGCGGTACCGGCTCCGTTTGAAGGAAGCCCTGCTCGGCAGGTCCCGGGGCGGGCTGACCAGCAAAGTCCACCTGGTCGCGGACCGCAGATGCCGTCCCCTTGCGTTCGTCCTGACCGCGGGGCAGGCCGCGGACAGTCCGCAGTTCATCCCCGTGCTCGAGAAGGTACGGATCCGTCTCCCCGTCGGCCGCCCTCGCACCAGACCCGGCGCGGTCGCCGCGGACAAGGCCTACTCGTCCCGCGGAAACCGCTCCTACCTGCACAAACGAAAGATCAAGGCCGTCATCCCGGAGAAGAAGGACCAGGCCGCCCACCGCAAGAAGAAAGGCACACGCGGCGGCCGGCCTCTCAGCCACGACGCCGATCTCTACAAGGAACGCAACACCGTCGAGCGCCTGATCAACAAGCTGAAAGCCTGGCGAGGCATCGCCACCCGATACGACAAGACACCCGAGAGCTACCTTGCCGGCCTCCACCTCCGCGCCTCAATGATCTGGATCGACGACCTCCTGAAGGTCGCCGACTGATCACAACTTCACCCAGGCCCTAGGCGCAGGGGGACTGTCAAACGAACGGTGTAACTGGGGTTGTTGAGGTTACTGGCGGGCTGCTGAGAGGCGGCCGTCGAAGGTGATGTCGAAGGCGTTCAGGGCGGTCTTCCAGCGGCTGGTCCAGCGCGCCTGGCCCTTGCCGGTCGGGTCGAGGGACATGATCGCCATGTAGACGCACTTCAGTGCGGCCTGCTCGTTGGGGAAGTGGCCGCGGGCCTTGACCGCCCGGCGGATACGGGCGTTGACCGACTCGATCGCGTTGGTCGTGCAGATGATCCGGCGGATCTCGGTGTCGAACCGCAGGAACGGGGTGAACTCCTCCCACGCGTTCTCCCACAACCTGACGATCGCCGGATACTTCTTCCCCCACACCTCGGCAAACTCGGCAAAGCGGTCCAGCGCGGCCTCCTCGGTCGGTGCGGTGTAGACGGGCTTGAGGACTTTGGCAATCTTGTCCCAGTCCTGGCGGGCGGCATAGCGGAAGGAGTTCCGCATCAGGTGCACGACACACGTCTGGACGATCGTGGCCGGCCAGACCGTCCCGACCGCGTCGGGCAGGCCCTTCAGCCCGTCGCAGACGAGCATGAGGACATCGCTCACGCCGCGGTTCTTGATCTCGGTGAGGATGTGCAGCCAGTGCTTGGCACCCTCGCCGCCGTCGCCGGCCCACAGCCCGAGGATCTCGCGGCGGCCCTCGGTGGTAACCGCAAGCGCGACGTAGACGGGACGGTTCGCTACCGCACCATCGCGGATCTTCACGTGGATGGCATCAATGAAGATCACGGGATAGACCGGGTCGAGGGGACGGTTCTGCCATTCCGCCATGCCCTCCAGGACCTTGTCGGTGATCGTGGAGATGGTCTGGCGGGAGACGTCGGCACCATAAATCTCGGCGAGGTGGGCCTGGACCTCACCGGTCGTCAGGCCCTTCGCAGCGAGCGAGATGACCATCTCGTCGACCCCGGACAGGCGCCTTTGCCGTTTGCGCACGATCTTCGGCTCGAACGAGCCGTCGCGGTCCCGCGGGACGGCTATCTCCACCGGCCCGACGTCGGTCAGCACCGTCTTGGAACGGGTGCCGTTACGGCTGTTGCCGGTGACCTCGCCCTCCAGGGCGGACTCCAGCAGCCGCTTGGTCAGCTGCTGCAGCAGCCCACCCTCGCCGGTCAGCTGCAGGCCCGCGGTCTGAGCCCGGCCCACCAACTCGTCAATCAACTGCTGGTCCACGGACTTTGACTGCTGCGGCTCAGCCGCCTCGACTGTCTCGGACTCGGTCACGTTGTCGCTGGTCATCGGTGCATCTTCCTTGATCAGGAGTTACACCGTTCTTTTTACAGACCCGGCGCAGGGCGGACCGGCCCGTTTGAAGGCTCCGGAGGCCGCATTGGAGGGCTCGACGGTTGCCGAGTGGGCCCTGCTGGAACCCCTCTTGCCGGTCCCGGCCTGCCAGACCAAGAGTGTGGGATGTAAATAGTATTATCGCTCTTATTGGGAATCTCGGTCATAACGTTTTATGGAATGCGTGGGGTGGGGAGGTTAGGCCTCGACGAACTCGCTACAAGGCGGTGTATCAAAGGGGAGTTGGATCCACGTATGGCGAATCCTCAGGATGTCGGCGACCTGCTCGAGCGGAAGATCGATGTGTGCTTCGGTCACGTGGACGTGGACGGCGACGGGGTGTTCGAGGAAGCGGACGTCATGGCGCTGGCGGCGCGGATGATCGCGTACCAGAACGTCCCGTTCGACGCGCCGGAGGCGCAGGCACTGTTCCGCAGCTTCCAGGAGTTCGTGCGGAGCATCGCCCGGGAGCTCGACCTGACCAGTGGGCAAATCAGCCCGGAGCAGTGGCGCAAGGGCATGATCGGCACGTTCGGTGAGAACCCGCCGCTGTTCGACAAGGTGTTCCGGCCGCTGGCGGCGGCCATCTGGCGCCTGTGTGACCGTGACGGCGACGGGAGGGTCGACGCCGAGGAATTTCTCTGTTTCCAGAAGGCGGTCGGCAGCTCTCCGGAGAACCGGCAGATCGCTTTCGAGCGGCTCGACCTGAACGGCGACGGGTCGCTGTCGGTCGAGGAAATCCTGTCCGCATACAAGGACTACTACACCAGCCGGGACCCGCAGGCCCCCGGTAACTGGCTGTACGGGGATGTCTGGGACGCCGAGATCTGGGACGGGACCAAGGTCAAACTCTGACAGCCGAGGGGCGCAAGGGGGGAATATCCATGGTTCGGGCGTTCGAAGCTGAACTCCTCCGGTGTACGACCGCGGTCCTGAGTCACAGAACGCTCGAACCATTCCTCGATGCGGCTTTCACGGCCTACGACGCGTGCACACCCAGCGAACCACCGTCGTGCTTCGCGATCCTGGTCGGCACGCTCGACAAGGATCGGGCCGTCGTACGCAGAGTCGAGCTTGCCTGCAGCGTCCGCTCCACGGACCACGTGGCGGTGCAGGAGTTCGCGGCGGAGATCGTGCCGCGGTTCGGGGCGGCGTACGACAACATCCACCGCGGGTTCTGGTGCGACTCGAAAGACCTGCTGCAAATCTACCGGCGTGCCGACGAGCAGGGGCTGGACATCATCGGCTCCATCCACCTGCATCCCGACTGGCACCGCCTGGGCCCGCCCGGCGAGCAGGGGCTGCGCATCAGCGAGGCACCCACCCCCATGGACGCCTACATGTTCGGCGCCACGCACTGGCCGCTCAACATGATCTGCTACGTCGAGCGGGTGGACCAGCTCCTGTGCTACACGCTCGGCGCATGGGGCCCGCCCGACGGCACTCAGACGGCGCTCTGCCCGCCGCTTCACATCCAGTTCTGCACCAACTGACCAGAGAGACGACGTGTGAGCGACGAGGAAATCCGTACGGTCTTCGCCGCGATGGCGGCCGCCTGGGCACGATCCGACGCGAAGGAATTCGCACAGGCATTCACCGAAGACGCCGACTTTACATCCGTGCGCGGCGACCACGTCTACGGCAGTGCACAGATCGCCCTGGCGCACGCACGGCTCTTCACCACCCAGTACGCCGACACCCGGCTCGAGCCGACCGTCCGACGCATCAGCCGGCCCAGACCGGACATCGTCATCGCCCACGTGGACAACAGGCTGCTGCGCGCGGACGGAACCGCTACCCACATGCACGCACAAGCGGTCCTGGAAAACCGCCCCGAGGGCTGGAAGATCCTGTCCTTCCTCAACATGGTCCCGCTGCCCGCTCAAAGCTGAGGAGAATCGGCATGCCCAGGCCCAGACTGCGCCACCTGGCGCTCTACGCCCGCCACCCGGACAAGCTCGCGAAGTTCTACCAGGAACACTTCGCCATGGAAGTCATCCACAGCGACCCGGACGGCAACCACTTCCTCAGCGACGGCTACCTCACTCTCGCCCTGCTCAAGCACCAGATGGCAGGCGAGGCCCCCCTGGGCATGAACCACTTCGGCTTCCAGATCGACGACCTGCACGCCACCTGCACCGCCCTGGCCCACGCGGACGTCGAAGAACCCGAACGCCGCGCGACGCTGCGCCCGTTCGCTGAATACCGTGCCACCGACCCCGAAGGCAACTGGTTCGACCTCTCCGAACACGGCTACGGGGTCCCATAACGGCTGCGCCGCTGGTCTCCGAGACGGTTCCTCCGGGCCGCCCCCTTTTTCCGGGCCTCCTCCTGCTCACGCGCAGCCTCTTCCAGGGCCTCCATGAGGTCCTCGTCCACGCGCATCCCGGCGGCGTCGTGATGCGCGCGGACCGTCGTGGAATCCACGCTGGCCAGCGACAAGTCCGTTCTTCCCGAGCGGGCTGCCTCAGCGATCAGGCCCTCCAGCAGAGCGGAGAAGACGCCGGCGTCCCGCCAGATGCGAAAGCGCCCGTAAACGGTCGCCCAGGGGCCGAACCCGGCAGGCATCTCGCGCCACTGGGCACTGGAGCGGAACCGCCAGATCACACCCTCGAACTGCTCCCGCAGCCGTTCGGGATAGGGGCCGTACTCACCGATCGGCAGGTACGGCTCGATGAACTCCCACTGATCATCGCTAAGTTGCCTACGCGTCACGCCTCCAGTCCTACCCCGCTTCACCGCACCCAGAGGACGAAACCAACCAATTGATCACAACGGCATACAGGCCCTAGGAGCTGAGGAGGGAGGTATCGCAGTGCCGCCGAACAGGGGACTCGATGTGGCCGTGCTCGTTGGGCTGCAGGCCTCCGGAAAGACGACCTTCTACGAGCAGTGCCTCTCCGGCCATTACACGCTGGTCAGCAAGGACCTGTTTCCCCGTTCCGCGCGCAACAAGCAGCAGCGGCAAATGCGGCTGGTGGAAGAGGCGCTGACGGCCGGAAGATCGGTGGCGGTCGACAACACCAATCCGTCGCCGGAGGAGTGGGACCCACTGGTGGCCCTGATCCATGCCCACGATGCGACTGTGACGGCGTACTGGTTTCCACCTGATGTCACGGGCTCCTTGCAGCGCAACGCCCCACGGGAGGGACGGGACCAGGTCCCCGACGTCGCGATCTTCGCCACGCTCAATCGGCTGCGTGAGCCCTCATTCTCTGACGGGTTTGACACCGTGCTGGAGGTGCGATTCGACGGCCAGGGCGGATTCGAGGTGCGGCAGCTCCCACACGAACGCGACTGAACGGACGTACGGCGGTGGCGTGCCCGATTCAGTCGCATGCCAGATCACTGGCCGCCGCGCGAACCCAGCCCTCCTCCTGGCGCCCCCGCCGTCGATGTCCGGTCAGGCCGGTGTGACGTTTTCGGCCTGCGGTCCCTTCGGTCCCTGTGTGACGTCGAACTGGACCTTCTGACCCTCATGGAGCTCCCGGTATCCGGTGCTGGCGATGGCCGAGTAATGGACGAACACGTCCGGCCCGCCCTCGTCCTGTGCGATGAAGCCGAAGCCCTTCTCCGGGTTGAACCACTTCACAGTGCCCGTAGCCATGTCGATCTCTCTCTATAGGGACAGGAGTGAATCCCGCCTTGTGCGTGTGCGATGTGATCGTCACGGGTTCTCGGGGGCCATGGAAGGCAGACACGCCCATTTTCTCTCATCGAGGTGAGGATTTCGAGTGACGGCGGCGCGCGCATCGGAGAGCGGAGCACGGGTACTCAGGCACTGGCTGATCACAACCGGACCAGCCTTGGGAAGAGTGGGTCGGGCGCCGGGGAAGCTACGGAGGACGCGAGGAGGAGTGGCATGACTCCCTCCCTGCCAGGCAGGCAACCGCAGATCGCCCAGATTCGCGAGGCCGCTCTTCCTTTGGTCGACGGGGAGTCGTTGAATCCGTTGCTGGCACGGATCGGCGACGCCCGGTACGTGCTGCTGGGCGATGCCTCCCACGGTACTGCCGAGTACTACCGGTGGCGCGAGATCCTGACCCGTCGGCTGATCGAAGAGAAGGACTTCTCCTTCGTCGCCGTGGAGGGCGACTGGCCGGACTGCCACGCATTGCACTGCTCCGTGACGGCAGCCCCCGGGGCTCCCGAGGACCCGGCCGATGTGCTGGATGACTTCGACCGCTGGCCGACATGGATGTGGGCCAACACCGACGTCGCCCGCTTCAGCCGCTGGCTTCGCCAGCACAACGCCGACCTGCCGCCCCATCGGCGGGTCGGGTTCTTCGGCCTGGACGTGTACAGCTTGTGGGAGTCGCTGCAAGCAGTACGCCACTACCTGGCCAAGCACCACCCGGACGCGGTGGAGCACGCCCTGGAGGCCTACCGCTGTTTCGAACCGTACGCGGAAGACCCGCAGTCCTACGCGCTGGCCACCGAGCTCGTACCGTCCGGCTGTGAGCCGGAGGTACTCGCACTGCTTGTGCAACTGCGGAGCAGGGCCAAGGAGGCGGCCGCGGCCGACGCCAGCCTGGACGAGTTCGCCGCACGGCAGAACGCGGAGGTGCTGGTGGGCGCCGAGCGTTACTACCGGGCGATGCTGCACGGCGGACCGGAGTCGTGGAACATCCGCGACCATCACATGGCCGACACCCTGGACCGGCTCATGGACTATTACGGGCCACACGCCAAAGCGGTGGTGTGGGAGCACAACACCCACATCGGGGACGCCCGCGCCACCGACATGGCGGCAGCCGGCATGGTCAACGTCGGTCAGCTGGTACGTGAGCGCCACGCCGCCGACGGCGTCGTCCTGCTCGGCTTCGGTTCGTATGAAGGCACCGTGATCGCCTCCGACCGCTGGGGAGGCCGAGCCCGTGCCATGCCTGTGCCCCCAGCCCGTGAGGGCAGCGTCGAGGACCTGCTGCACCATGCGATGCCCGACGGCGCCGGGCTGTTCCTCTTCCCTCCCGCCCAGCAAGTACCGTCGGCCGAGGGCAGGCCCGGCTGGCTCCAGGAGGAACGCGACCACCGTGCGATCGGGGTGGTCTATCGCCCGGGGCGCGAGAAGTGGGGCAACTACGTGGCCACCATCCTGGGCGAACGTTACGACGCCTTCTGCTTCCTGGACCGCACCCATGCCCTGACACCGCTCCCCACCGGCCCGGGCGACACCGGCGAGGCGGAGACCTGGCCCAGCGGTGTGTAGCACCGCCATCGCAACACCGCCACCGGACGGCGGCTCCGAGTAACCCGGAGGAGAAGATGGCGCCTACGTTCGCCGCAGGGTGAGAGGTCAACGAACAATCGATTGCCTCACACCAGCGGAGGTACGGTGGTTCACCACCCGACCAGTCGAAGGGACCAGCCGCTGATGGCGACCGAACGCGAGAAAGAAGAGCTCTACGCCATGGACATCTCGGGTGTCGAGTGGCTAAGCGCGCCGGACAGCCCCGCAGAGGAGCGGGTTGAGATCGCGCACCTGCCTGGTGGTGCCATCGCCATGCGGAACTCTTCCGACCCCGACACCGTGCTCCGCTACACCGCGGCGGAGTGGGAGGCCTTTGTCCTCGGGGCGCGGGACGGGGAGTTCGACCTCAAGAGCTGATAGTCCGCAGAGACGAAGCCGGGCCTGCTCGCCCCCGTGAGGGTGAGCAGGCCCGTGCTGTCCGTGTGCCGTTGCGGGCATGGTGTGCGGTTGTTTCCGCTGTCGATCGGAATGTGCTGTGCCATCAGCTCTACTCGGCACTGGGCCGGTACATCTTGCGGTAGAGGGCGATGGCGGCCTGCGGGGGGCGGTGGGGGAGCGTTCGGATCTCGCCGTCTTCTTTGGAAACCACTACACATGTGCCGCCGGGATTTCCCATGGGGCGGCGTCGGTCGCTGGGGCTGGCCGGGGGATGGGGGAAGCTGGCGTACACCAGATATCCAACATCAAACTCGAGGACATTAAGTGGTGCGGGAGTGCCGTCCGGCCAGATGGGCGCAAACTGCGTACGGGCGGCCTGCAGCGCTTCCTCGGCGTTCGCAGGAATTCGCTGGCGCTTGCCTTCGGGTTGGGATTCCGGCATCGTGATTCCTTGGGGTCGTCGGGCTGCTGTATCTGCTGGGTACGGGTCGTGATCCCGTGGCTCGGTCACGCACTCTCAGAGCAGGCCGTCCCACATTTGCTCGATAATCACTGACCACCAATGGTCTTCATCCGCTAGAGCATACGGGTCGTAGGTGGCCAGCTCAGCTTGAAAGCGTGCTGTTTGCTGTGCGGCGTCGGCAGGGTTCAATCCGCGACGATTATGCCAGTCCCGCGCGAGCAGCGTCAGGCAGCTGGCAAATGACCGTACGTCGGAATTGACGAAGCAGAAGCTTCTAGAACCCGGTTCGACCGCCCATACTTGTCCTGTTGCTTCTTGTACAGAGATTTGTCTTCCGAAATCACTGCCGATCGGCACGTATCCGCTGGCAGGGGTATTGGCGATGTCCTGGCTCAGGGATCGAAAGAAAGGAAGGAAGGACCTTGGGAGCCAAGTGTCGGACATCAGTGACTGACTACTGGGAGGCAGGTGCACGGTGAGGGCAGAGTCAGCGTTGCATAGTTTAACTCCACCCTCATCGAAGATAGCGGTCAACTCACTACGAAGTTCCGGGCCATCCTTCGGCGGGCGTCTTACGACCTCAGGAGGAGCAGGCAGAGGAATGCGCTTCGGTAGAGGGGGAAGCGACCTTCCTTGGCGTTGATCCATCTCGCGTGAATGCTTCAGTACTGCGGTAACTCCCTTTCGGCGAGATGCTGCCCCCCCTCGGTAATCGGCAGTGTGTGAAACCTTGGCTTGGGGCCAGGAACGGAGTACCAGCGATGCGCAGTATCCGCCGGGTACAGCACAGACTTCCAACTCGGTGTACAGTTCAAGAACGTTCTGAGCAGCCACGCCAAGCTGCTCGAGGCGAGCGTGTAGTTGCCACTCCGGGTGAGGAAGCCCGGGGGCACTGTGAGCCAGCTGTGTTGCCTCCTTGCCATCCGGCCCGAGGAAACGGACGGCGGCTGCATACCCAGGCCCTGGGTAGAGTTCGGTGTTCCTCTGATCTTCCACGCTGTTCTCCAAATCGACCCGTCGAATCGCACCTCCATCGCACTGGAGGGGTCACTCCAGAAGCCAGGTGGTCTCGTCTGCGAGAAGCTGTCGCCAAAAGCTCACGGAGTGCCCGCCATCGACGGCTTCAGGATCAACTGACTTCATCAGCCGTTGCATATTAACGGTGAACTCGCGGAGTTCGCCGTGGTCGCGACTGGTAGCGAACGCCGAAGCCCAGTAGGCGATCACAAGGCTGCGTAGAAATCGGTCGAGTGAACTATTGACCAATGTTTCTTCAGTCGGGCTGGCGATCACTACTCGACCACTTGCACGGTCGATGCACAAGAAGGTTTCCGCGCTGCCTTGGATTGGTTTGCCAACCACGATCAGGTTGGAGTTGGTCGTGAAGCGGCCAATACTCTGTGCAGCGTAACTCTCAAGAGCTGGGAGGGAGGGTACGAAATCCCTTAGACAAGTGAACCAGCTAGTGGCCTCTGGCAAGCCAACCTCCGTCAGGAGCCTAGCCACTTCCGGGAGATGAGCGATGCTGGTGGCGGCCTCCGGGCGGGTTGTCACGCGGGGCCCCGCGAGGCGCCAGAGCAGGTCGAGCGCCCCCACGGAAAGCGGTGCCTGCGACAGCCACTCCGGCTGGAACATCCACGGTGATTGCTCCACGGCCTTACGGTCCGCAGCTAGCCGTCGGTTTCTCGGCCCACCAGCAACCTCGAACAGTGCGACGCCGCCATGGCCAGCAAGGACGAAACGGTTGCCGGGCAGGCTTCGAACCTCGGCCATGTACTGGGTGGCGGATACCATCCACTCAACCGGTCGATCGGTCATCTCGTCGGTGGTCCGGACGAAGACATCTGAATTGATGGAGTCTTCATCGATCCAGACGCTCCAGGGGGCTTCCTGGTCATCCCATTCGTCGTCTGGTTCGCCCTGGAAGGCAGCACCTACCGGATTTCCAGTCGCCAGTGACCACCATCGGTATTGTCTGTCAATCCAACCCTCAAGGCACACTTGTTCGTCCCCGTTGCTTGTGCGGGTTGCGATCAGATCCACCGGCCCCGGCCAGTGCGGGGAGATTTGTTCGGTTGTCATCACGCCAAGCGGCCGTAGTGAGGCCCACAATGTGCGCCATGGAAGGCGTAGCCCGCAGCCATCCAGCCAGCTGGCCAAGGGCTCGTCCTGACAAACAGTCGCGCAGAGCTGCAATCGTGCGGCGCGTTCGGCCAAGTTGCGCTCTGGACGCCGATGGTAGGAACGACGTTCCTCCCACAGCGCGGCGCGGCGGCGCTTGTCCGCAGTGGAGTCGACCGGGCCAGCGGTTCTCAGTGCTTCGTCCAACGTCTCGGGGTCCGTCAGCAATGCTCTGGAAGGTGCGGCCAGCCATTCGTCGAGAAGGGCAGCCTTAGCGGAGTGAGCTACGCCGAAGTGGAGAGCATAGTGAGTCTCTTCTGTAACGACTGCCCCCGAGACCGCTGCCACATCCTGCTCGGGTACGAGAGGTTGAAGTGCCTGTGCCATCCGGGCGTCTACCTCTGCCCCCAGCGTTGCAGCCGCAGCGCGTGCCAAGCCTCCGTCTCGCAGCTTCCAGTGGGGCACAGTTCCCGTGCGCCCCTGAATGTCTGAACGTTCAACGAAAGCAGCGGCCAGACCGGCTGCTGCCTGCAACTGCCTAGCCGTAATCTCTTCCTCGAGAAGCAAGCTGGCGGTCGATTGCCAAATTTTCTCGGGCACACCGTGAGGACCTTCGGCCGCAACCAACGGGGCGAGCAGCGACCGTAGACGAGGAGCTGCTGCCCCGGCGGATGCGGTGAAGAAGTTCCAGGCGCTGGGTAGGTCTTCCGGAAGCTCGCCCCCGGTTTCGACATCCCAGAGTTGGGGGCGTGCACGGAGCGTCAACGCTACCGTTTCCGCCAGCAGGAAATTTGGCCAGGCGCGTTGTGCCACGGCTCGGGCGGTCTCCCGCGCTATACGGATCTCGCCGCCCGCGTATAGGCCACCACGTACAGTCAGGAGTGTGCAGAGCCAGTTCTCGAAATCTTCAATGCGAGGGGCGTAGCTGTCAGAGTCCAGGTCAACGAGGGACCCAGTGGGTAGCCCTGCGGACCGCACCAACTCGTTTGCGGAGTCGCGCGGCAGGTCGACGAGTAGACGCACCGGAGGGTAATCCAAAGAAACGGAGTCCTCAGAAAGACGTCGAGCTTTCGCCAGCGGTTTCAACACCAGATTGAGCAATTGGTGGGGAACGGGGCTCTGCCGCAGTCGTCCGGAACCATCGATATTCAACACCGCGATGACCAGGGGGCGACCTAGCTGCTTGGCTGCCCTCGCCAGAGCTGTCGCACTCATACTCCGAACAGCGCCACCGCTTGCGGTGCTTGTCTGAGCGGTGACCTGTTCGGCTACCTCCTCCGCCGTGCAACCTTGAGCATCTACAACGACATCGAACGCTCCACTTCGGGGCAGTGGCTGACCATCTGGGGCCCCAACGAAGCCACGAGCATCCGGGTCGGCTCCCAGCACCGCCCAGCTAGTGACCCACGTCTTGCCACTGCCAGCAGCCCCTGTTACCACCCGCGCGACGTCGTCGACATCACCTTCGAGCCAGGACGCCAGCTCAGCACAGGCCGCAGCCCGACCCACCACACTGTGTTGCACCTCAGCAGCCCACTTCTATCGCGTTGCCCGACACATCAAGATTTTCTACCACCCGGCGCGTACCTGCGTGTGCTCGCATCGTTCTTGATCTCCCGCTGTCGCTCCGGGGTCGAGATGTCGTTGAGGTGTTCTTGCATGCGCCTCGTCAGATCGCCATCGCCTGGGTGGTCGAGGGTGTGTTGGGTCTTCACCTTACCCATAACGCCGTACATCAAGGGCGAACAGCGGTCTGCACATGGGCCCCGTTCTGTATACGCTTCTATAACCCGGACTCTCTTGGGAGGCTCCAGAGAGTTCTGGACTTCTCTCAGGTAACCCATCGCAGATTCTTCTGAGTGAGTGTCGTTCCCGGTCCAGTCCTTCCCGTCAAGATTGTCAATCTTGGCGAGTCGACTAACGCTTCTTGTGATAACGACCTGTGGCTGACCGTCGCTGTCTGATGGCTCAATGACGAACTTGAAAGCAGCGTAGTTTGCGGCTGGCTGCATTCGCCAAGACTTAGCCCCTCGCTTCTTGTGGCGCGCAGCTGCAGAATCCTCTATGGAGTATTCGTCGAAATATTGCTTATCGATTCGGGCGCGCTCGACCATACGTGCAAGATGAGACTGCCCCCAGCCGATCTTCTCAGAATCGATGAGCTGCTGCGCTTCTTCACCGTTCGGCCAAGGTGGGTTGTCTGTCAGGTACCCATCTTGTCTGTCGGGCGGGCTGGTTGCCTCATCAGTGCTGCTGTGCTCGTTCTTGTCGGTCGGCTCGGTATCGGCCGGGTCCCGACCCTCCTTGTCCCTGGAGCCACCTTCTGCCGTGGATTCCCTTCCCTCTGCTTGCGGTTCGGCGTCCGCGGGGTTGGCAGAAGGGCGGGGCCCAGCGCCTGCAGGGTCAGAACTGGGGCGGGGACGAGAGCTCGTTTCCTCTGGCTGGGAGTTGATGTCGCTCTGTCGACCAGAGTCAGTGTTGAGCGGTTGAGCAGCTGAGGTGTGAACCCGATTGGTTTCGGTATCCCGTGTCGATTCTGCTGTCTGTTCTGATCGAGAAAGCTGTTCCTGGCTGCGGTGACCGCTGGCGTCTGGCTTACCGTTGTCCGACTCGGTGCGCTCGGGCTGTGTCCGGTTCTGCTCGTCCTGTCGGGCTTGCGAGTCCTGGTGCTGCGCAGCAGAACGGTCAGTGGCCGGCTGCTGTGTGGGGCCGTTGGCGGGCTCTCTCGGCGGCTGGGGGCGCTGCTGGTCAGACGTTTCCGTGGCGGTGTCCCGCCTATGTGCGTCAGCCGGGTCTGCGGCCGGATCGGAGTCGTTGTGGGACGGCTTCCCCTGTGGCTCGTAGCCGTGCTCGGAGCTCTCCGCCGCTGGGTCGCTGTCGGGGTAGAGCGGGTTCCGGTCGGCGTCCAGGGGGAGGTGGAAGACTTGGCCTACCCCCTCTGTGTTGATGGGGCGGCTCATCACGTCGCCGGTCTGGGGGTCGACGAAGACTACGGTCCCGTTGTAGTTGACCGCGTTGAAGACGTGCGATCCATCAGGGTTTCCGTTGTCGTCCACCCAGTCCACGTAGATGATGGCGGAGGCGCCGTGTCCGGCTTCCCTGAGGTCATGAGCGACCTCTGAATATGCCTGAGGCCCCTCGCCCGAGTACTGGAACTGACCGCCAGCCCAGGCTTCGATGTTGTCGACACCATTCCGTTCGCCGAATTCCCCGTCGTCCATCCTGGGTGCGGACACCTGGGGGTCTCCATACCAGGTCTCCAGGAACGCGCGGCTGCCGTCTGCGCAGTTGTCAGCCCGGCCGGGAACATTGATGCCGCCGTCGTTCTGAAGCATCGCCCAGTCGCCGTACGGGTCGGGGTGGCGCTGGAAGTTGCCATCCTCGTCCCGGGGGACAGCGTCCGCCAGCGCCTGCTGGTCCTCGGAGTCCGGCCTGTGGAGCCCGCCCGGACCATCCTGCAGATCGTTGCGGATGTCATCGAAGCCGGCCTGCTCCGGGCTGTGGGGATACGCGGGCGAATCGTCTGCAGGGGTGTCGTCGCTGTCCTGCTGGTCTCGGTCTGTGGAAGGGTCGTCGGACTGCTGCGGGTCCGTGCCTTCCGGTGTCCTGGGCATGCCTGGTCGGCTGGACTCCGGGGACTCGGTGGAGTTCTCCGAGGCTGGCCGTCGGCTGTCACTGCCGGTGTCCTCAGCAGCGTTGGGCTTACTGGACTGCTGCGGCTGCTGGGCCTGCGAAGGCTGGGTGTCCCTGGAGGGATTGCTGTTCTCGGTGTCAGACAGGGGCGGCGTGGTCTGCGGGCGCTGTCCGGCTGGGCGTTCGGCGGGCCGTGGCGGGGCCGATGGTTCCTGGCGCGGTGGCGTAGTCGTGCCCGCGTCCGATGTCGGGGTGGCTTGTGGGGGAACGTTTCGGTTGCTGTGTTGCTGATCGGTGCGCGGCTGGGTGCGTGGTGTGGTCGTCCGCGGGTCCGCTGGTGGAGTGGTTTGTGGGGGAACGTTTCGGCTGGCGGGTGTGTCTGGGCGGGGTCGTGTCGGGTTCGGGGATGGCTGGGCGGTCTGGGGCTGTTGGGGTGGCGGGACTGGGCTGGCGGTGGGGGTGGGCTGTTGCTGCTGTGGAGTCGGGGTTGTCTGGTTCGGCGTGGGGTCGACCGTTGGGGAGGTGGTGCGGGGAGGGGCGGTGGTGGTGGCGCCGCCGGCGGCTTCAGTGGTGATGTCGCCTTCGTTGTCCGGTGTGGGAGTCCGGAGCGGCGTCTGCTGCGGGGAGGGAGAAGGTGTGGCGGTCCGGTCTGGGCCAGGGCCACCTGCGTTGGGTATGGAGGCGCCGGGGGCGGTGGGGCGGGTGGTGCCGGCCTGGCTGCTCTCGCTCTCGGCCCGCGTCGGAGTGGGGTCGGATGCCGGGCTCGGGGATGAAGTGCTTGCCGGTGGCGGGGTGGTGGGGTCGCTGGCGGGTGGGGTGGCGGCCTGCGGCGTGGTATGCGGTGACGGTGTGGGGTCGGTGGTGTCCCGTTGGGGCGCCGACGGGTCCGGGGCAGTGGTGCTGTCGGGCCGTGGGGTTGATGTCTCTGTGGTGGGCGTGGTGTCTGGGCGGGGGGCCGAAGTGTCAGGTGTGGTGGCGTTCGGGCGGGACGTTTCTGCGGCTGGGGTGGCATCCGGGCGTGTGGATTCTGGGGCCGGGGTTGTGCTGTCTGGCCGCGCTGACTCCGGGGTAGGAGTGGCCTCCGGCGTAGCGCGGGGATTGTTCTCGGGGGCGGGGGGAGAGTCCGGACGGTTGGTTTCTGGCGCGGTGCGGGGATCGGGGCTTGGAGTGGTGTTGTCGGGGGTGTTTTCGCCGGGGCGTGGGGTCTGGTTCTGGTTTGTGTCGCGGGGGGCGTCGAACGGGTTGTCCGCGTAGTCCTGGCCCGTGGTGTCAGTGGGCCGTGGTGCATGCGCGGGCCGGTCCGGCCTACCCGTCGGGGTTGAGCTGTTCCCGGAGTCGGGAGTCCTGCGACCTCCCGATGAGTCCGAAGTACTGCCGCCGGTCGACGAGTTCGGACTATCACCGGCGGTGCTGGTGCTGGTGCCGCCGGACGGCGGGGTTGAGGAGTTGCCGCTGTCAGAGCCGGGGGTATTGACGGACGTTCCGGAGTCCGTTGTACGGCCTCCATCAGAGGGGGGAGAGCTCTCGCTATCCCGGCCGCCCGAACTCTCGCCTCCGTCCGAGCTGTTCGTTCCGGCTGAGTTGTTTGAATTTCCCCAACCCAGAGCGTCGTTCCCGGAAGAGGCTGCGCTCCTTCGGGCGCTCGTGGCACCGCTCTGGATCAGGTTATCGCGGAAGTTACTGCCTTTGTTATCCCACTGGTTCTTCCACTCGTCGGCATAGGCTTGCCCGCCCTTCCTGGCCGCATCACCGACGTCGATGCTGTCCTGGGCGCCGAAATGCACATTCGTGCCCTGACGCGCCAGATCCTGCGCAATCGCCTGAATGGCTTTCATCGCGGTCTCTTTGAGCGCGTCCGTGATGGTGCTGATCAAAGCTTTCTTCAGCTCATCAAGGATCCGCCGGACAATCATCCGCGTCACCTGCGTCGCGGCCGCACCCGCGATCGTGGACGTGCCGAGCGTCACCACCGCCGACGCCGCAGCGGCGATCAACTGCACCGCCAGAACAATCAGTTGGATGATGATCGCTATCTTGCAGGCGATGACAACCATCGCCACCGCTTCCAACGCGAACGCCAGCAACAACGACGCCGTACGCGCGTCATCGAAGTATCCACGGCCATCCCCGGAGAACTTCTTCCACTCATCCGAGAAGCCCTCCACCGACTTCCCGAAGTTCTCCGAGACCACATTCCCCGCAGCCTGGACACCCCGCTGCTGCAACCCCTCCAGATCCGCCGCGAACTGCCGCCACGCAGCCGCACACTCCATGAGCTTGTCCTCATCCGCCTGCGGCCAGTTATAGCCAAGCATCTGCAGGACCCACTCAAGCTCACTGGGCAGCATCATCGACACGGCAGGAATCCCCCGAAACACGCACATCTAAGCTGAAAGACTGTAACTGGCACCTCTCACGCAACATCAACCATCCGGGCATGACCGGGCTGTTGCTCTGAGGAGGTGTGGCTGCCTCCGAGGTGTCCTCGCGGCAGGTGGAAATCAGACGTATGCGGTAGGACCCCGAAATGTGCTGATGGCCTTACCTTCCGCCTCGGCGCGGGATTGCTCTCGCTTCATCAGGGAGTTGTTGAAGTCCTCGTTGACCTCGTGGTTGTCACCCATCCCGGTCAATCCACCGCCGATGTCGTCCAGACGGCCCACGAGGTGGGCCATGGACTCGAACATGCCGTCCCGGAAGCCGGTATAGAGGGCGCCGAAGTTGTCCCCGATGTCGTCCGCTCCCCACGGAGGCCTGTCGCCTTCCTCCGCACTCTTCAGTTCCGACTGGAGAGTTGTCAGCGCGGTCTTGAAGTCTGTGCTGATCTTCTTGAGGTTCTTCCCCTCGGTCTGAAGGACCGCCGGCTCGGCAAGCATCCCGTCGTTCGACACAACGTCCCCCGTTCGCACTGCAGTTAGAACTAGCTCGAGCAGTCTGCGAGTCTAGCCATCGCCCCCCGCCCTGTCAGGTTCCGGTTGATCAACGGCCGCCACGGTGCCTTGGGCGAGGGCCGTTCTCCCGGGCCTCGCGCTCTGCCTGCTCCCGCTCGGCATCCTCCCGGTCGGCTTCCTCCTGCTGCTTCTCAAAGAAGCGCTCAGCCTCCGCCCGCGCCCGTTCCTCCTCCTCGGGCGTCATCCGGTCGGCTGCCTCCTTGATCCGTGTCAGACCCTCGCCCAGGGCTGACATGTAGCTGGGGTTGTTCATCACATCCCGCAGCCCGGCACGCCCTGACAGCAGCTCCCGCGCCATCTGCTGCAGCCGGTCGTCTACGGCGGGGTTCTTGGTCAGTTGCTCCAACGACCTGCGCACACTGCGAGCCTGGCCCAGATCGTCGAGGTCCTCCATCAAGTTCTCTTCCTGGGCCTGCCGTTCGTCCTTCACCGGAGCTCCTGCCTTCAGACCGTTGCGTTGTACTCCCATATTCTCAGCCGCCTCTTGACGTTATACGTGGGGTCCGTCACGAGTTCGTGACAGGAACGTGTGTAGGAAGACAAGGAGGCGTATCAGCGGCAACCGCGTGCTGCTGCGCGGGCGTGTACATGGAGGGCGTCCGGGTTTCCGACGCTGGCGCGGCAGGTGCTTAGGACGGGTGTGCTAGACCTGGTTTGGCCGTATCGCTGTGCCTTCACAACGGGAGAAGAGATGTCCGACGAACTCCACGTCAATTCCGATGAACTTCGGAAGCTTGGGACATCATTCGCTACGCACGCATACGACTTGGGACGTCATCTGTCCGACTTCCGGCGTCAGACCGACCTGACGGCGCTGCGGGACGAAACCGGTGTCACGGACGAGATGTCCCGGGAACTGACGGAACTGTCCGAGGTGGTTGGGCGGATGCTCGGGCGGCTGCAGGACCGCCTGGATGAGATCGCGAGCGGGATGAAAGAAGGCGCCATGAACACCGAGGCAGCCGATGAGGACATGGCCGAGCTGATGCGGGGCGTCCAGTGACCGATGAGCGGAACGCGCAGGCGTTGCGGGATGCGTCTGCGGGCTGGCGGGAGATGGCCCGGCACCTTGAGGACATCATCCGGGCTCTTGATCGTGATGTGGGCATCGCTCGTGGTGGGCACTGGCAGGGCGCGGCGGCCGAAGCGTTTGACGAGGACTGGAAGCGGCTGCGGGGATCCGTTGAGGAGACCCTGCCGGTCTTTGAGCTGGCCGCGACGGATCTGGAAGCTGCGGCCGAAACTGTGGCAGGTGACGTAGCTTCGGTGGGCGCTGCAGCTGGCTCTGGTGCGGATTCCGGAGATGACGCTGCCGCCGACTCTGCCGTGGTTGCCGGGGGTTCGGGGGATTCTGCGGAGTCCGGTGAGACCGGGGATGTGGTTCAGGAGAGGCCTCAGGCTTCCGCGCCCCCCGCGCTGCAGGCTGCCTATGCCATGACCGCCCTCTCCCAGCTCGGCGCTGCGCTGGGGTCGACCTTCGGCAAGCGGGCCGGGGTCGGTAGGCAGAGCGGCACGGGGGCGCTGGCCCGTAGTGCGGGGCGCGATGCGAGTACGGCGCCGCGTGGGGCTGACCCGTTCGGGGCTTCGCAGCCGTCGCGCGGCGGGCTCGGTATCGCGCGGGGCGTGCGGACGCCCGCCAAGGAGCCGGGCGGGCCGTCCCCCGATAAGCCGGAGAAGCCCGCCAAGCCCGACAGCGGGCGGCACGGCGCCTTCGGCTGAACGGCAGCGTAGGAAACGTAATACAGCGGCGGTGGGCGCCCCCGGCCAAGGGGCGCCCACCGCCGCTGCGTTGAGCGAACCGGATCCGCTAGCTCCGCGGCGGCAGCCAGCCCGTCTGGACCAGCTGCCCCCCGCCCTTCCGGGTGACGAACTGCCCCCGGCCCGGAGTCAGCCTCGTCGCCTTGAAGTTGCCCATCAGCGGGCCTTCCCCCGGGTCACCCGAGAGGATCAGGCCCTGGGCGCCCAGCTCCTTCGTGCGCTGCATCACCGGCTCGAAGGAGGACCGGGAGGCACCCGCCGAGCTGCGGGCCAGGATCAGGCGCAGGCCTACGTCCCGGGCGAACGGCAGGTACTCCAGGAGCGGGTTCAGCGGGTTGGCGCCGCTCGCCACCAGGTCGTAGTCGTCCACGATCACGAACGCGTCCGGCAGGTCGTACCAGCTGCGGTTGCGCAGCTGCTCCGGGGTGACGTCCGGGCCCGGCATACGGCGGCCCAGGGAGCCCGCCAGGCCGGTGAGGACTTCCTGGAGCTGCGGTCCGGCCGCGCAGTACTTGTAGACGTGGCTGTCGGGGAGTTCCCCGAGCAGCGCACGCCGGTAGTCCGCTACGACCATCAGCGCCTTGTCCGTCGCGTAGCGCTCCGAGATTTGCTTGGCGAGCAGCCGCAGCACCGACGACTTTCCGGACTCGCTCTCGCCGAAGATGACGAACAGCGGGTCGGTCTCGAAGTCGATGAACGCCGGCGACAGTGTCGTCTCGTCGACGCCCAGCGCGATACCGCGCTCCGGGTAGTCGTTGCCCTTCGGCAGCTCGTTGACCGACAGCATGGTCGGCAGCATCCGCACCTGGGGTGCGGGCGGTCCCGACCAGTGTTCGGAGACGGTGGAGACGAGATGCGCCATGCCGTCGGCGACGGTCTCCGGGTCGCTGGAGCCGTCCAGCCGGGGCAGGGCGGACAGGAAGTGCAGCTTGTCCGGGGACAGACCGCGGCCCGGCTGGCCCGCCGGTACGTTCTCCGCCCGCTTGCGGTCGAACTCCGACTCCATCGGGTCACCGAGGCGCAGCTCGACCCGGTTGAGCAACTGGTCGCGCAGCGCGGGCCGGACCTCGGTGTACCGGGCGGAACTGATGATGAGGTGGACGCCGAAGCCGAGACCACGGGCGGCGATGTCCAGGATCACCGGGTCCAGCTGCTCGTAGTCGGTCTTGAAGGTGGACCAGCCGTCGATGATCAGGAAGACATCGCCCCACTTCTGGTCCGGGTACTGCCCGGCCGCGCGGCGCTGCCGGTACGTACCCATCGAGTCGATGCTGTTGTCCCGGAAGAACTCCTCGCGCTCATTGAGGATGCCGACGACCTCGGAGACCGTACGGCGGATCTTCTCCGCGTCGAGCCGGGTCGCGACCCCGCCGACGTGCGGCAGGTGGTCGAAGGCCAGCATGCCGCCGCCACCGAAGTCCAGGCAGTAGAACTGCACTTCGTACGGGGTGTGGGTCAGCGAGAACGCGGCCATCAGGCTGCGCAGCATGATCGATTTTCCGGACTGCGGGCCACCGACGACCAGACCATGACCGGCCGAGCCGGAGAAGTCCAGGTACATCACATCGCGGCGCTGCTCGAACGGCTTGTCCACGATCGCGACCGGCACCACCAGCTTGCCCTGCGCCGTGTACTCCGCCGCGTGCACCCCGCGCTCGGGGCTGACCGACAGCGCCGGGAGCATCCGGTCCATCGACGGCGATTCCTCCAGCGGCGGCAGCCACACCTGGTGCGCCGGCGGGCCCTGGCCCTGCAGTCGCTGAACGATGACGTCCAGCACGGTGTCGGCGAGGGCGTCGTCCTGCTGCGGAGCGGCCTGCTCCGGCTCCGGGTCCGGCTCCTCGAGGATGAAGCGCTCGACGGGCTCCGCGGTGAACAGGACCGGCAGCCGGTCCGTACGGCTGCCGCCGCCACCGCCCGAGCCGCCGCCCGCCCGGTAGGGACCGGACACATACGCGGCCTTGAACTGCACCATTGTCTCGGTGTCGTACTTCAGATAGCCCGCACCGGGGACATTCGGCAGGTGGTACGCGTCCGGCACACCGATCGCCGCCCGCGACTCGGCCGCGGAGAAGGTCCGCAGACCGATCCGGTACGAGAGGTAGGTGTCCAGGCCGCGCAGCCGTCCCTCCTCCAAGCGCTGTGAGGCGAGCAGCATATGGACACCCAGCGAACGGCCGATCCGCCCGATCTGGATGAACATCTCGATGAAGTCCGGCTTGGCGGTCAGCAGCTCGCTGAACTCGTCCAGCACCATCACCAGCGAGGCCAGCGGCTCCAGCGGAGCGCCCGCGGCGCGCGCCTTCTCATAGTCGGTGATGTTGGCGTAGTTGCCCGCGGAGCGCAGCAGCTCCTGACGGCGCTGCAGCTCACCGGTGATCGCGTCCCGCATACGGTCGACCATCGTGAGGTCGTCCGCCAGGTTGGTGATGACCGCCGCGACATGCGGCATGTCCGACATACCGGTGAAGGTGGCGCCGCCCTTGAAGTCCGCGAGGATGAAGTTCAGCGTCTCGGAGGAGTGAGTCACCGCCAGGCCCAGCACCAGCGTGCGCAGCAGCTCCGACTTACCCGAACCGGTGGCGCCGACACACAGGCCGTGCGGGCCCATGCCCTCCTGGGAGGCCTCCTTGACGTCGAGCATGACCGGCTGACCGTCCTGGCCGACGCCGATCGGTACGCGCAGCCGCTCATGCAGTGTCCGGGGCCGCCAGGTACGGGACACATCGACCGACCCGGCGTCGCCGATGTTCATCAGGTCGGTGAAGTCCAGGTTGGCCAGCAGCGGTTCATCGCCGTCCGCGGACCCGGCCCGCAGCGGGGCGAGCTGGCGCGCCAGCGACTCGGCCTCGGAGACCGACAGCACATCCGGGGTCCCGGTGTAGACGGCCCCGCTCGCCGCCTCCAGGCGCAGCGTGCCCGGCCGTACCTGGACATCGAGGGAGCTGCGCAGCTCATCCAGATCACCCGGCACCACCTCAAGGATGGTCACGCCCTGCAGGCCCTCCGCCCCGGCGATCACGGAGTCCGCCGGGACCGTACCGCCGTCCAGCACGATCACCACATGCGGGGTGTCCGCCACCGGCGTGCCCTGTGGGTTGAAACGGCCGCGGCCGTCCAGCTCATCCGCCAGCAGCTCCTCGACCTCACCGAGGTCACCGACGATCAGGCGGCGCGTACCGGCGCCGTCGAGCGAGGAATCCTGCACATGCGGCAGCCACTTCGCCCATTCCCACTCGGCCAGCGCGCCCGGCGCGGCCACGACCGCCACGGTCAGATCCTCGGGCGAGTGCAGCGTGCACAGCTGCGCGACGATGGCCCGCGACGTCCCGTATACGGTGTCCGGGTCGCCCGACACCGTGACGTGGTAGAAGGCGCGCAAAGAGACGGCCAGCGGCAGGTCCTCCAAGGTCCCGTGCACGGCCAGGAACTGCTTCATCGCCGCCGCCGTCAGCGGCTCCAGCTCATCCACCGGCGCGGTCTCCGGCGCCTTCAGCGGGGTCGCCAGCTGCTGCGGCCCCAGCCCCATCCGTACCTGGGCGAAGTCCCCGTCGGAGGCGCGGCGTTCCCACACCCGCCGTCCCTCGGCGACGATCGACCACAGCTGGTCGGGGCTCGGGTGCAGGAACAGCTGGGTGTCCCGCTGCTTACCGGCGGTGCGGCGGACCTCCCGGCGCTTTTGCGACAGGTACTTCAGATAGTCCTGGCGCTCCTGCGCCATCTGCCCCGAAGGTCCCTGCCGCGCCTTCACGACCTGTGCGATCACCATGGCGACGGTGGAGGCCAGCATGATGACGCCCATGACCTTCATGAAGGGGTTGCCCATGCCCGGCATGAAGAAAAAAGCCGCTGAACCTCCCATGCCCAGCATGGGCAGGAAGTTCATCAGCATGTTGTTGTCTCCCTCGCGCGGGAGTTCCGGCGGGGCTTCGAGCGTCACCTCCTCACTGGGAACGTCGGGCGGAAGAGCCCGAGGCGGGCGCTTGACGATGATCACGCTCACCGGCGTACCAGTCCTTCACGCAACTCGCAGTTCGGACCGCCCCCGTTGTATGAACGGTCCCCCCGGCCAATCGGCTTGCCTACGTTGGCACAGTTGGCACAGGTCGGTGATCCTACTGACCACGGACAACCACAGGGTCGGGTGGGGGCTTTGGTACGTACGGCGGTACGCTGACGCACCGCCGCCGCCATTGCTATGGCGGCGTGCGCAGTTCACCCACCACGGATGAGGGGGCACCGCCAGGTGAGTACGACCGCAGGGACCGGCTTCTGCCGGGTCACAGTTGCCGCGCCGGACGCACGGATTGACGTGGCGCTGCCCGAGGACGTCCCGCTTGTCGATATCTACCCGGAGATTCTGCAGCTGTCCGGCCAGTCACAGGCCGAGGGCAGCCCGACCGGGTATCACCTGGTGCGCCGCGACGGCACGGTACTGGATGCCGGACGCTCCCTGGCCGAGCAGCGCATCCTCGACGGCGATGTGCTGCTGCTGCGGCCCTTCGCCGAGTCGCTGCCGTCGGCCGTCTTCGACGATGTGTCCGACGCTGTTTCCTCGGCGGTGCGGCGCGACCGCCGTCGCTGGAGCGACGAGCTGATGAACGCCGCCGGTCTTACGGCGGGTGTGCTGCTGCTGGCGATGATGGCCTTCGTGCTGTGGTTCGCGAACCCGCTGGAACGCGATATGCACGGGCTGCCGGGCATCATCGCCGCCGTCACCGGTGTCGCCCTGGTCGCGCTCGCCGGGGTGCGCGCGCGGGTCTACGACGACCGCGGCTCGTCGATCGCCCTCGGGCTGGCTGCATTGCCGCATCTGCTGCTCGCCGGTTCCGGGGTCTTCGGGCTGGAGCGGGGGGAGGGACCTGGCCGGCTGCACTTCCTCGTGGGGTGCGTCGTCGTGCTGATCGCCTCGGTGCTGCTGGTGGCGCTGCTGCCGCGGGGGGACTCGCCGTTTGTCGCCGCGGCGTTCCTGGCGGCCATCGGCACGATCGCCACCTTCGTGGCCATTCTTACGGACGCCCCGCCGCGGGAGGTCGCCGCTGTCACCGCTGTGGTAGGGATCGCGATCGTGGCCTGGCTGCCCGGTCTGTCGGCGCGGTTCGCCCGGCTGCCCATTGGATACCGCTCGCCCGACCAGATCGCCCAGGGGCGGGACTACGACGACGGCGGCAAGCGGGCGCCGGAGCAGGAGCCCGTCGACTTCCTGCGGATCGGCGCACAGGCACGGCGTGGTCATGAGCTGCTGCTCGGTCTGGTCGCGGGCTGCTCGGCGCTTGTCGTCGCCGCGGCCGGGGTGGTCCTGGGCTTCTCCGACAACGGCTGGGCTCAGCTGCTGGCGCTGTCCGCCGGTGTGGCCATGATGCTGCGGGCCCGGCTCTTCGACTACACGTCGCAGGTCGCCTGCCTGCTGATCGGCGGGCTCGTCACGCTGCTGTTGCTGCTTCTGGGCATCGCCCTGGATCCGCCGGTGGAGGCGCTGCAGGCGCTGTACCGGGATGGTGACAGCGGGCCGCTCAACATTCACACCGTGTGGTTCTCCGGCAGTATCGCCTTCGGGGCGGCGATTCTGGTGGCGGTGGGGCTGATCGTTCCGCGCAAGGGGGTGTCGCCCTTCTGGGGGCGGATGCTGGATATTTTTGAGGGGTTTGTGCTGCTTTCTTTGGTGCCGCTGTGTTTGGCGGTGCTGGAGGTTTACGCTGCGGCGCGCGCTATGACGAGCTAGGGCTCCCTCCTTTGTCACCGGGGCTCCGCCTCGGGCGCGGGAGTCCTGGCGCGGGCTCGCCGGGTGGCCCCGTTGCCGGGCCATGCCCGCGCCACCCCCCGCCGCGGGGTGCCGTGGGTGGGTGTCCCCGTATCCCGCCCCTTCCCGGCTGTGCCGATATGCGGCTCCGCCGCGTGGCGGGGCTCCGCCCGGCTCCGGAGTGCCGGGGTGGGGTTTCCCCAATTCCCGCCCCTTCCCGGAAACCGGGGCTTCGCCCCGGGGCCCCGGGGGGTGGCCCGGTGCGGCCGGTGGCCGGTGTTGTGCCCACCCACAGCCCCTCGCGGGGCTGCGAGTGCCCACAACAGGGTGGGGGTCTGGGGGCGGAGTCCCCAGTTTCGGGAAGGGGCCGGGTTAGGGGAATCCCCTCCGTCGACGACGGCGCCCGGCCGCCACCGACGGACGGCCCGTCGCGGCAGCGACTGATGTCACCGTGGCGCAGGCGGGCGGTGCGAGGTCGCCGTTCAAGGGCGGTGGCGGGGCTGGTGTAGCCTTCTCTGTGGCCGTTTGTGTACGCACCTCCTGGAGGCCCCCTCTGGAGGAAGCGCCCAGCGGATCCCCGCCTCCCGAGTTACGGAAGCTCCCCTGAGACCAAGACCAGGGGCACTCGGTGGCTGCCCACAGAAGTTTGAGGAGTACGCGTGTCGTCTCTCGATGCCGCAACGAAGAAGCAGATCATGGCCGAGTTCGCCACCAAGGAGGGTGACACCGGCTCCCCCGAGGTCCAGGTGGCGCTGCTCTCCCGCCGTATCTCTGACCTGACCGAGCACCTGAAGACCCACAAGCACGACCACCACTCCCGCCGTGGTCTGCTGCTTCTGGTCGGCCAGCGCCGCCGGCTGCTGCAGTACCTGGCGAAGAAGGACATCCAGCGCTTCCGCGCCCTGGTCGAGCGCCTCGGTATCCGCCGTGGTGCGGCGGGTGCCCGCTAAGACGTGATGAAGGGAGCGGCTTCCAACCGGAGGGGGCCGCTCCCTTTGCCGTACAGAGAAAGTCGTCGGGAGCAGAACCTTTGTAGGCTGGTCCCACAACGACATAGACAACCCCATAGATAACGAGGCGGGGCGCGCCCGCCCGACGTCGGTCCTCGGTAGTGGCCCCCGGACAACCACAGGCTTCCGGGAGCTTCGATCGAAGACCGGCCCGCACAGGGAGCGCTCCACCTGCAGATGGTCCGCCGCCATACGGGCGCGGACGCAGACGAGGAGATATTCCTGGTGGAGAACGAGACCCACTACGCCGAGGCCGTCATCGACAACGGCGCCTTCGGCACCCGCACCATCCGCTTCGAGACGGGCCGTCTGGCCAAGCAGGCCGCAGGGTCCGCCGTCGCGTACCTGGACGACGAGACCATGGTCCTGTCGGCCACCACCGCTTCCAAGCACCCCAAAGAGCAGCTCGACTTCTTCCCGCTGACGGTGGATGTCGAGGAGCGGATGTATGCCATTGGCAAGATCCCTGGCTCCTTCTTCCGGCGCGAGGGACGGCCGAGTGAGGACGCGATCCTCACCTGCCGTCTGATCGACCGCCCGCTGCGCCCCTCCTTCAAGAAGGGCCTGCGTAACGAGATCCAGATCGTTGAGACGATCGAGGCGCTCAACCCCGACCACCTCTACGACGTGGTGGCCATCAATGCCGCCTCCTGCTCCACGCAGCTCGCGGGCCTGCCCTTCTCGGGCCCGATCGGCGGCACCCGGGTCGCCCTGATCAAGGGCCAGTGGGTGGCCTTCCCCACCCACACCGAGCTTGAGGACGCCGTCTTCGACATGGTCGTGGCCGGCCGTGTGCTGCCGGACGGCGATGTCGCGATCATGATGGTCGAGGCCGAGGCCACCGAGAAGACCGTTGAGCTGGTCAAGGGTGGCGCAGAGGCGCCGACCGAGGAGATCGTCGCCGCTGGTCTGGAGGCCGCGAAGCCCTTCATCAAGGTGCTCTGCAAGGCTCAGGCCGACCTCGCCGCCAAGGCCGCCAAGCCCACCGGTGAGTTCCCCGTCTTCCTTGAGTACCAGGACGACATCCTGGAGGCGCTGACCGCCGCCGTCCGCGATGAGCTCGCCCAGGCGCTGACCATCGCCGGTAAGCAGGAGCGCGAGGCCGAGCTGGACCGCGTCAAGGCGCTGGCCGCCGAGAAGCTGCTCCCGCAGTTCGAGGGCCGCGAGAAGGAGATCTCCGCCGCGTACCGCTCGCTGACCAAGACACTGGTCCGGGAGCGCGTCATCAAGGAGAAGAAGCGGATCGACGGCCGCGGTCTCACCGACATCCGCACCCTGGCCGCCGAGGTCGAGGCCATCCCGCGGGTGCACGGCTCGGCGCTCTTCGAGCGCGGGGAGACCCAGATCCTGGGCGTCACCACGCTGAACATGCTCCGGATGGAGCAGATGCTCGACACCCTCAACCCGGTGACGCGCAAGCGCTACATGCACAACTACATCTTCCCGCCGTACTCCACCGGTGAGACCGGCCGCGTCGGCACGCCCAAGCGCCGCGAGATCGGTCACGGCGCGCTGGCCGAGCGGGCGATCCTGCCCGTGCTGCCGACCCGCGAGGAGTTCCCGTACGCCATCCGCCAGGTCTCCGAGGCGCTGGGCTCGAATGGCTCGACGTCCATGGGCTCGGTCTGCGCCTCGACGATGTCGCTGCTGAACGCCGGTGTGCCGCTCAAGGCCCCGGTCGCCGGTATCGCCATGGGCCTGATCTCCCAGGAGATCGAGGGTGAGACCCACTACGTCACCCTCACCGACATCCTCGGTGCGGAGGACGCCTTCGGTGACATGGACTTCAAGGTCGCCGGTACGCAGCAGTTCGTCACCGCCCTCCAGCTCGACACCAAGCTGGAGGGCATCCCGGCCTCCGTCCTGGCCGCGGCCCTCAAGCAGGCCCGTGACGCCCGGCTGCACATCCTCGATGTGATGACCGAGGCCATCGAGGTCCCGGACGAGATGTCCCCGAACGCCCCCCGGATCATCACAGTGAAGATCCCGGTTGACAAGATCGGTGAGGTCATCGGCCCCAAGGGCAAGATGATCAACCAGATCCAGGAGGACACCGGCGCCGACATCACCATCGAGGACGACGGCACCATCTACATCGGTGCCGCCGACGGCCCGGCCGCCGAGGCCGCCCGCACCACGATCAACGGCATCGCCAACCCGACGATGCCCGAGGTCGGCGAGCGTTACCTGGGCACGGTCGTGAAGACCACCACCTTCGGTGCCTTCGTCTCCCTGCTCCCGGGCAAGGACGGCCTGCTGCACATCTCGCAGATCCGCAAGCTCGCCGGCGGCAAGCGTGTGGAGAACGTCGAGGATGTCCTCGGCGTCGGCCAGAAGGTCCAGGTCGAGATCGCCGAGATCGACCAGCGCGGCAAGCTCTCCCTCATCCCCGTCCTGGACGAGGCCGAGGCCGAGGGTGACGAGAACGAAAAGAAGGACGACGCCGACAAGTGACGCGTACGCCTCGTACGACGGCCCGCCCCACCGCTTTTCCGGAGGGGCGGGCCGTCGCCCGTAGCCGACCCACGACCAAGACGCTCCTCAAGGGCGAGCACGGCATCGGCACGGTCCGTAAAACCGTCCTGCCGGGCGGTCTTCGGATCGTCACCGAGACGCTGCCGTCCGTTCGCTCCGCCACCTTCGGCATCTGGGCGCATGTCGGCTCCCGCGATGAGACCCCGGCGCTTGGCGGTGCCACCCACTATCTGGAGCACCTGCTCTTCAAGGGCACCAGGACCCGTAGCGCCCTCGACATCTCCGCCGCCCTCGACGCGGTCGGCGGCGAGATGAACGCCTTCACCGCGAAGGAGTACACCTGCTACTACGCGCGGGTGCTCGATACGGATCTGCCGCTCGCCATCGATGTCGTCTGCGACATGCTCACCGGCTCGGTGATCCGGAACGAGGACGTCATCGCCGAGCGCGGCGTCATCCTCGAAGAGATCGCCATGACCGAGGACGACCCGGGCGACTGCGTCCACGACCTGTTCGCCCACACCATCTTCGGCGACACCCCCCTGGGCCGCCCGGTCCTGGGCACCGTCGGCACGGTCAACGCGCTCACCCGGGACCGCATCGCCCGCTTCTACAAGAAGCACTACGACCCCACCCATCTGGTCGTGGCGGCAGCGGGCAATATCGACCACGCCACGGTCGTACGCCACGTGCGCGCCGCCTTCGAGAAGGCCGGGGCGCTCTCCCGTACCGACGCCGAGCCGGTCCCACCCCGCTCCGGCCACCGCCTGATCCGCCCCGGTGGCAGGGTCGACCTGCTGGACCGGCGCAGCGAGCAGGCGCACGTCATCCTGGGCATGCCCGGTATCGCCCGCACCGATGAGCGCCGCTGGGCGCTGGGAGTGCTCAACTCCGCTCTCGGCGGCGGCATGAGCTCCCGGCTCTTCCAGGAGGTCCGGGAGAAGCGCGGGCTGGCCTACTCGGTGTACTCCTACACCTCCGGCTATGCCGACTGCGGCCTCTTCGGCGTCTACGCGGGCTGTCGCCCGGGTCAGGTGCACGATGTGCTGAAGATCTGCCGTGACGAGCTTGAGCATGTCGCCGAGCACGGTCTCCCCGACGATGAGGTGGACCGGGCGATCGGGCAGCTCTCCGGTTCCACGGTGCTGGGTCTGGAGGACACCGGGGCGCTGATGCACCGTATCGGCAAGAGTGAGCTGTGCTGGGGTGATCAGATGTCCGTGGATGACATGCTGGCCCGGATAGCCGCTGTCACCCCCGATGACATCCGGGAGGTGGCCGCCGAGGTTCTGGGGCAGCGGCCCTCCCTGTCCGTCATCGGCCCCCTGAACGAGAAACAAGCCGCCAGCCTGGACGAGGCGGTCGCTTAGGGGCGGGGCTGGGCAGTAACCACCCCGCACCACACCACCGCAGAAGAGGAAGCAGAAGGAACGATGAGCAAGCTGCGCGTCGCCGTAATCGGCGCCAAGGGCCGTATGGGCTCCGAGGCCGTACGGGCCATCGAGGCCGCCGACGACATGGACCTGGTCGCCGCGCTGGGCCGTGAGGACCGGCTGGAAACGCTGACCGAGGCCGGCGCCCAGGTCGCGGTCGAGCTGACGCACCCCGAGTCGGTCCTCGAGAACCTCGAGTTCTGTGTCCGCAACGGCATCCACGGCGTCGTCGGCACCACCGGCTGGACCGAGGGCCGCCTCACCGCCCTGCGCGGCTGGCTCGCCGACTCGCCCAGCACCGGCGTGCTGATCGCTCCCAACTTCGGCATCGGGGCCGTGCTCACCATGCGCTTCGCCCGCCAGGCGGCCCGCTTCTTCGAGTCGGTCGAGGTCGTTGAGCTGCACCACCCGAACAAGGCCGACGCTCCCAGCGGCACCGCTGTACGCACCGCTCAGCTCATCGCAGAGGCCCGCGCCGAGGCGGACTGCGCGCCGCAGCCCGACGCCACCAGCACCGCTCTGGAGGGCGCCCGCGGTGCGGATGTGGACGGTGTTCCGGTGCACGCGGTGCGGCTGCGCGGCCTGGTCGCGCACCAGGAGGTGCTGTTCGGCGGGGAGGGTGAGATGCTCACCATCCGCCATGACTCGATGAACCGCTCTTCTTTTATGCCGGGCGTGCTGCTCGGCGTGCGGCGGATCGTGCACACCCCGGGTCTGACCTTCGGGCTCGAACACTTCCTTGATCTGGACGGCTAGGGCTGCTCATGCGCGCGAAGCTCACCTATTTCGCCTTGGCGGCGGTCCTCGTCGTCTACTTCGTGCTGGTCGGCAGCCGGGGAGTGCTGCTGATCAAGCAGGGCACGGCCGTGACGGTCCCCTTCGGTGTCGCCGTGCTCGTCCTGCCGTTCATCGGCGCCTGGTTCCTGTGGCACAGCACCCGCTTCGCGCACTGTGCGAGCAAGCTCGCCCAGGAGCTGGAGGCCGAGGGCGGGCTGCCGGTCGATGAGCTGAAGCGCACCCCCGGCGGCCGTATCGACCGCGACTCAGCCGACGCTGTCTTCGCCAAGCGGCAGGCCGAGGCCGAACAGAGCCCGGGCGACTGGCGCAGCTGGTTCCGGCTGGCCGTTGCCTACCACGACGCCCGCGACACTCCTCGCGCGCGCAAGGCGATGCAGCGGGCGATCGCCCTGCACCGAGCGGAACAGCGGGAGCCTCAGCCCCGGTAGCCCCCGCAGTAGTCCGCAGCCCAGGCCTCCACCACATCGGCCGCCCGGTCGAAGGCCTCCGGCTTGGACAGGAAGTCCGCGTTGTGGTCGGTCAGCAGCGTCCGTGGCCGCCCGTCGCCGTGCCGGTGGGCGATCAGCGCCTGCCCCTGCACCGTGCGGGGCAGCCCGAACCACCGAACGGGCTGCTGTACGGTCCGTACGGCGGCGATGTCACCCCATGCCAGGGCCGTGGTCCGGAAGAGCTTCACCTGGCGTAGCCCATGGGAGCTGGCCCATACGCCGATCCGGAGCATCCGCATCACATAGCCGATCACGAGCGCGGCCACGCCCACACAGATGCCCGCTCCGGCGAGCGTGCCCGCCAGCGCGATGATCATTGCGGAGATCAGCAGATACGAGGCGAGCAGCAGCAGTATCGCGGCTGCGGCGACCCGCCAGGGCCCAGGCCGGTACGGCCGCCGCCAGTAGCCCGGGTCCGCGTAGGGCAGCGGCACCTCCGACGGGGTGGACGGGGCGTTCAGCTCACGGTCGGCCGTCAGAAAGGTCAGGGGCACGGCGGGTCCTCGCTCACGATCCGGAACATGCGACAGGACAAGTCCTGTGACCGGTGAGGTTATCGGGGGAGCGAGGGGAGGACCACACCAGGGCGCTGCCCGGCGCGCCCCGCGTACATCAGCGTCCCTGGGAGGCTTCCTGCTGCTGGGTCTTCTCGCTCTGCTGATGGGCATCGAGCGCAGGCATACCGAGGAGCAGCGAGCCGACCAGCCCGGAGACGACGACGAGCCCGAACAGGGTCCGTCCGGCTATCTGGGGGAGCGTCGCACGTTCTCGCGGGGGAGGAGTGACATTGCTGCGGAACCGGTCGGCCTCGGCGACAAAGGCAAACGGTACGGGCTCTCCGCGGCGGAACATGGCGGTCCCTTCCCCCATCGTGATCTAACGCTCGTGATCTTCGCTCGTGGTCTGCTGCTGCGAGCTGTTACCCGGATAGACGTACGAACCGGGTAAAAAGTTGCGTCGTGGTCCGTGCTGTCTGTGTCAGTGGTGCGCCGTAGGCTGGGCGCCGCCCTGGCTGACGTACATGGAAGGAACCCGCAGGTGACCGACGACAAGCCCCGTTTCCGCAGCGATATGACCGTCGAGCTGGTCAAGCACAGCGCCGCCGACACCGATGTGCTGTGGGCGGCCCGGGTCTCCACTGCCGGGGAGCAGTCCCTGGACGAGCTGCACAAGGATCCGGAGCGCTCAAAGGGTTTGATCAACTACCTGATGCGGGACCGGCACGGCAGTCCCTTCGAGCACAACTCGATGACGTTCTTCATCAGTGCCCCGCTCTTCGTGTTCCGGGAATTCCACCGGCACCGGGTCGGATGGAGCTACAACGAGGAGAGCGGGAGGTACCGGCAGCTGGAGCCGGTCTTCTACGTTCCGGATGAGTCCCGCAAGCTCGTTCAGCAGGGTCGGCCGGGAAAGTATGAGTTCGTCGAGGGCACCCAGGCGCAGCAGGAGCTGGTCGGCCGGGTCATGATCGACTCTTACCAGCACTCCTATGAGGCGTACCAGGAGATGCTTGCGGCGGGCGTCGCCCGTGAGGTCGCCCGGGCCACCCTTCCGGTGGGGCTCTACTCCTCGATGTACGCCACCTGCAACGCCCGCTCGCTGATGCACTTCCTCGGACTGCGTACCCAGCACGAGTTGGCCAAGGTGCCGTCCTTCCCGCAGCGCGAGATCGAGATGGTCGGTGAGCGGATGGAGGCGGAGTGGGCCAAGCTCATGCCGCTGACGCATGCAGCTTTCAACGCCAACGGACGCGTCGCACCGTAACCGTCCGTTGTGTCCGGATTGCGGTAGTTCATAAAGTTCATCTAGGCTGAATGTACGGACCCGGCACTGCTTGAACCCCCGAGCAGGCAGTGCCGGGATCCACATCTGACCTCCCCCGAGGGAGCAAGCAGTAGCGGGCTGCGAGTAGCGTGGGACCTATGGCTCCGACCTCCACACCGCAGACGCCCTTCGGGCGGGTCCTGACCGCGATGGTCACGCCGTTCACCGCGGACGGCGCACTAGACGTCGATGGCGCGCAGCAGCTCGCTGCCCACCTGGTGGATGCCGGCAATGACGGTCTGATCGTCAATGGCACCACCGGCGAGTCCCCGACGACCAGCGATGCGGAGAAAGCCCAGCTCGTACGAGCAGTGGTCGAGGCGGTCGGCGACCGCGCCCACATCGTGGCCGGAGCGGGCACCAATGACACCCGGCACAGCCTGGAGCTGGCCCGCGCCGCCGAGCGGGCGGGCGCCCACGGTCTGCTGGCCGTGACGCCGTACTACAGCAAGCCCCCGCAGGAGGGTCTGTACCGCCACTTCACCGCCATCGCCGACGCCACCGACCTGCCGGTCATGCTCTACGACATCCCCGGCCGCTCCGGCGTTCCGATCAACACCGAGACGATGGTCCGGCTCGCTGAGCACCCGCGCATCGTCGCCAACAAGGACGCCAAGGGCGACCTCGGCCGCGCGAGCTGGGCCATCGCAGCCAGCGGGCTAGCCTGGTACTCGGGCGACGACATGCTCAACCTGCCGCTCCTCTCGGTCGGCGCGATCGGTTTTGTTTCCGTGGTCGGCCATGTGGTGACCCCCGAGCTGCGGTCACTTCTGGAGTCTCACCTGAACGGTGATGTCGCCAAGGCGACCGAGATCCACCAGAAGCTCCTGCCAGTCTTCACCGGCATGTTCCGCACCCAGGGCGTGATCACCACCAAGGCGGCCCTCGGCCTGCAGGGCCTGCCCGGCGGACCCCTGCGGCTGCCGCTCGTAGAGCTGTCTGAAGAGGAAACCGAGCAGCTCAAGCGGGATCTTTCCGCCGGCGGGGTACAGCTCTAGACAACAGACTTCACAACTGAACACCGACCAACAACTGCAAGTGCACGACAGTCGCGCGCCACGCGCCCCCGGGGGTGCGTGGCGCTGCGCGGTAAGGAGTGTCTTTTGAGTCATCCACACCCCGAGCTGGGTCCGCCTCCGGTACTCCCCAAGGGAGGCCTACGCGTCACACCCCTTGGCGGCCTGGGCGAGATCGGCCGCAATATGACGGTTTTCGAGTACGGCGGCCGCCTGCTCATCGTCGACTGCGGTGTGCTGTTCCCCGAAGAGGAGCAGCCAGGCGTCGACCTGATCCTGCCGGACTTCACCTCCATCCGGAACCGCCTCGACGACATCGAGGGCATCGTGCTGACGCACGGCCACGAGGACCACATCGGAGGTGTCCCGTTTCTCCTGCGTGAGAAGCCGGACATCCCGCTGATCGGCTCCAAGCTGACCCTCGCCCTCATCGAGGCCAAGCTCCAAGAGCACCGCATCCGGCCGTACACGCTGGAGGTCGAGGAGGGCCACCGCGAGCGCATCGGCCTCTTCGACTGCGAATTCATCGCCGTCAACCACTCGATCCCGGACGCGCTGGCCGTTGCCATCCGCACCCCGGCGGGCCTTACGGTGCACACCGGCGACTTCAAGATGGACCAGCTGCCGCTCGACGGCCGCCTCACCGACCTGCGAGCCTTCGCGCGGCTCGGCGAGGAGGGCATCGACCTGCTGCTCGCCGACTCGACCAACTCCGAGGTACCGGGATTCGTCCCGCCCGAGCGCGATATCTCCCAGGTCCTGGGCCAGGTTTTCGCCAGCGCCCAGAAGCGCATCATCGTGGCGAGCTTCGCCAGTCACGTCCACCGGATCCAGCAGATCCTCGACGCGGCTTACGAAAACGGGCGGCGGGTGGCTTTTGTCGGTCGCTCGATGGTCCGCAATATGGGCATCGCCCGGGACCTGGGCTACCTCAAGGTGCCCGCCGGTCTCGTCGTGGACGTCAAGACGCTCGACGATCTGCCAGAGCACGAGGTTGTGCTCGTCTGTACGGGTTCCCAGGGCGAGCCGATGGCCGCGCTGTCCCGGATGGCCAACCGCGAACACCAGATCCGCATCGTCCCCGGCGACACGGTAATCCTGGCGTCGTCCCTGATCCCGGGCAATGAGAACGCGGTCTTCCGCGTGATCAACGGCCTGACCCGCTGGGGCGCCAATGTGGTCCACAAGGGCAACGCCAAGGTCCACGTCTCCGGACACGCCTCGGCCGGCGAGCTGCTGTACTTCTACAACATCTGCCAGCCGAAGAACCTGATGCCGGTCCACGGCGAATGGCGGCACCTGCGAGCCAACGCGGAGCTGGGGGCACAGACGGGTGTGCCCCATGACCGGGTGGTCATCGCGGAGGACGGGGTCGTCGTCGACCTGGTCGAGGGCAAGGCGAACATCGTCGGCAAGGTCCAGGCCGGGTATGTCTACGTCGATGGCCTCTCGGTCGGCGATATCACCGAGGTCCATCTGAAGGACCGCCGCATCCTTGGCGAAGAGGGCATCATCTCGATCTTTGTGGTCGTGGACAGCACCACCGGCAAGATTGTCGGTGGCCCGCACATTCAGGCCCGGGGCTCGGGCATCGACGACGCGGACTTCAAGGCAGTGATCCCCAAGCTGGATGAGGCCATGGCAAGGTCGGCCCAGGACGGTGTCGCCGAGGTCCACCAGCTCCAGCAGCTGGTCCGCCGCACGGTGGGCAAGTGGGTCTCCGACACCTACCGTCGCCGCCCGATGATCCTGCCGGTGGTTGTTGAGGTCTGACGGCCCGTCACAGCTCGTGCAGGAGCGGGGCGCCTCGATTTGCATCCGGGCGCCCCGCTCCAGTACGTTTACGGCTCCGCCTGAGGAGATCCCGGCACGGACGTGTGCCTGATGGACCTCCTGGAGGGTGGAAGATCCGGCTCAGAGAAATCTGATAAAGTCGGAAACCGCCGAAAGGCAAAGGGAATCCAACACCCTCAGATGAAATTCAGACCGGAAACGGTCCGGAAAGAATCTGGTAAGGTTGGAGATACGAAGGGAAGCGCTCGGAGGAAACCCGGAAGGGGATCCGAAGGAAGCGTCCGTTCCTTGAGAACTCAACAGCGTGCCAAAAGTCAACGCCAGATATGTTGATACCCCGTCCCCTGCATTGCTGGGGATGTGGTTCTTTTGAGAAAAATTTACAGCGAGGACGCTGTGCACCTCGGACTTATTCCGTCCGGTGGTGCCGCTCTCGTGAATTGAAGCATTCACGGAGAGTTTGATCCTGGCTCAGGACGAACGCTGGCGGCGTGCTTAACACATGCAAGTCGAACGATGAAGCCGCTTCGGTGGTGGATTAGTGGCGAACGGGTGAGTAACACGTGGGCAATCTGCCCTGCACTCTGGGACAAGCCCTGGAAACGGGGTCTAATACCGGATATGACCTCCGACCGCATGGTCTGGGGGTGGAAAGCTCCGGCGGTGCAGGATGAGCCCGCGGCCTATCAGCTTGTTGGTGGGGTGATGGCCTACCAAGGCGACGACGGGTAGCCGGCCTGAGAGGGCGACCGGCCACACTGGGACTGAGACACGGCCCAGACTCCTACGGGAGGCAGCAGTGGGGAATATTGCACAATGGGCGGAAGCCTGATGCAGCGACGCCGCGTGAGGGATGACGGCCTTCGGGTTGTAAACCTCTTTCAGCAGGGAAGAAGCTTTCGGGTGACGGTACCTGCAGAAGAAGCACCGGCTAACTACGTGCCAGCAGCCGCGGTAATACGTAGGGTGCGAGCGTTGTCCGGAATTATTGGGCGTAAAGAGCTCGTAGGCGGCTTGTCGCGTCGGATGTGAAAGCCCGGGGCTTAACCCCGGGTCTGCATTCGATACGGGCAGGCTAGAGTTCGGTAGGGGAGATCGGAATTCCTGGTGTAGCGGTGAAATGCGCAGATATCAGGAGGAACACCGGTGGCGAAGGCGGATCTCTGGGCCGATACTGACGCTGAGGAGCGAAAGCGTGGGGAGCGAACAGGATTAGATACCCTGGTAGTCCACGCCGTAAACGTTGGGAACTAGGTGTGGGCGACATTCCACGTCGTCCGTGCCGCAGCTAACGCATTAAGTTCCCCGCCTGGGGAGTACGGCCGCAAGGCTAAAACTCAAAGGAATTGACGGGGGCCCGCACAAGCGGCGGAGCATGTGGCTTAATTCGACGCAACGCGAAGAACCTTACCAAGGCTTGACATACACCGGAAAGCATCAGAGATGGTGCCCCCCTTTGGGTCGGTGTACAGGTGGTGCATGGCTGTCGTCAGCTCGTGTCGTGAGATGTTGGGTTAAGTCCCGCAACGAGCGCAACCCTTATTCTGTGTTGCCAGCACGCTCTTCGGGGTGGTGGGGACTCACAGGAGACTGCCGGGGTCAACTCGGAGGAAGGTGGGGACGACGTCAAGTCATCATGCCCCTTATGTCTTGGGCTGCACACGTGCTACAATGGCCGGTACAATGAGCTGCGATGCCGTGAGGTGGAGCGAATCTCAAAAAGCCGGTCTCAGTTCGGATTGGGGTCTGCAACTCGACCCCATGAAGTCGGAGTCGCTAGTAATCGCAGATCAGCATTGCTGCGGTGAATACGTTCCCGGGCCTTGTACACACCGCCCGTCACGTCACGAAAGTCGGTAACACCCGAAGCCGGTGGCCCAACCCCCTTGTGGGGAGGGAATCGTCGAAGGTGGGACTGGCGATTGGGACGAAGTCGTAACAAGGTAGCCGTACCGGAAGGTGCGGCTGGATCACCTCCTTTCTAAGGAGCACTTCTTACCCGGCTCCGGCTGGGTCAGAGGCCAGTACACCGGCGAGTGTCCGGTGCTGGTTGCTCATGGGTGGAACGTTGACTACTCGGCAAGGTGGATGTTTTTCCTGTTAGTACTGCTTCGGCGTGGAACACGGGGAAGGGATCTGGGCTTGTCGGGCACGCTGTTGGGTGTCTGAGGGTATGGCCGTGAGGCTGTTCCTTCGGTGCCGGTCCCAGTGAACTTCGGGTTTGTCCCGGGGGTGGTGGGTGGCTGGTCGTTGTTTGAGAACTGCACAGTGGACGCGAGCATCTGTGGCCAAGTTTTTAAGGGCGCACGGTGGATGCCTTGGCACCAGGAACCGATGAAGGACGTGGGAGGCCGCGATAGGCCCCGGGGAGCTGTCAACCGAGCTGTGATCCGGGGGTGTCCGAATGGGGAAACCCGGCAGTCGTCATGGGCTGTCACCCGTACCTGAACTCATAGGGTATGTGGAGGGAACGCGGGGAAGTGAAACATCTCAGTACCCGCAGGAAGAGAAAACAACCGTGATTCCGGGAGTAGTGGCGAGCGAAACTGGATGAGGCTAAACCGTATGTGTGTGATACCCGGCAGGGGTTGCGCATACGGGGTTGTGGGAGTTCTCTTGATCGTTCTGCCGGACGGTCGGTGAGTTACAAATTGTTGATGTAGGCGAAGGGCATGCGAAAGGCCCGGCGTAGAGGGTAAGACCCCCGTAGCTGAAATGTCAGCAACTCACTTGAGGACCACCCAAGTAGCATAGGGCCCGAGAAATCCTGTGTGAATCTGGCGGGACCACCCGTTAAGCCTAAATATTCCCTGGTGACCGATAGCGGATAGTACCGTGAGGGAATGGTGAAAAGTACCGCGGGAGCGGAGTGAAATAGTACCTGAAACCGTGTGCCTACAAGCCGTGGGAGCGTCGCACGAGGAGCTTGCTCCTCGTGTCGTGACTGCGTGCCTTTTGAAGAATGAGCCTGCGAGTTTGCGGTATGTTGCGAGGTTAACCCGTGTGGGGGAGCCGTAGCGAAAGCGAGTCCTAAGAGGGCGTTTGAGTAGCATGCTCAAGACCCGAAGCGGAGTGATCTAGCCATGGGCAGGGTGAAGCGGCTGTAAGAGGTCGTGGAGGCCCGAACCCACCAGGGTTGAAAACCTGGGGGATGACCTGTGGTTAGGGGTGAAAGGCCAATCAAACTCCGTGATAGCTGGTTCTCCCCGAAATGCATTTAGGTGCAGCGTCGTGTGTTTCTTGCCGGAGGTAGAGCACTGGATAGGCGATGGGCCCTACCGGGTTACTGACCTTAGCCAAACTCCGAATGCCGGTAAGTGAGAGCGCGGCAGTGAGACTGTGGGGGATAAGCTCCATGGTCGAGAGGGAAACAGCCCAGAGCATCGACTAAGGCCCCTAAGCGTGTGCTAAGTGGGAAAGGATGTGGAGTCGCAGAGACAACCAGGAGGTTGGCTTAGAAGCAGCCATCCTTGAAAGAGTGCGTAATAGCTCACTGGTCAAGTGATTCCGCGCCGACAATGTAGCGGGGCTCAAGCACACCGCCGAAGTCGTGTCATTGCAGTACATACCTCTAACGGGGACTGTGATGGGTAGGGGAGCGTCGTGTGCCGGGTGAAGCAGCCGCGTAAGCGAGTTGTGGATGGTTCACGAGTGAGAATGCAGGCATGAGTAGCGATACATGCGTGAGAAACGTGTGCGCCGATTGACTAAGGGTTCCTGGGTCAAGCTGATCTGCCCAGGGTAAGTCGGGACCTAAGGCGAGGCCGACAGGCGTAGTCGATGGATAACCGGTTGATATTCCGGTACCCGCTTTGAAGCGCCCAACATCGAATCAAGCGATGCTAAGTCCGTGAAGCCGCCCTGGATCCTTCGGGTGAAGGGGAGTGGTGGAGCCGGCGAACCAGACTTGTAGTAGGTGAGTGATGGGGTGACGCAGGAAGGTAGTCCAGCCCGGGCGGTGGTTGTCCCGGGGTAAGGGTGTAGCCCGAGAGATAGGTAAATCCGTCTCTCACCAGGGGTGAGACCTGATGCCGAGCCGATTGTGGTGAAGTGGATGATCCTATGCTGTCGAGAAAAGCCTCTAGCGATGTTTCATGGCGGCCCGTACCCTAAACCGACTCAGGTGGTCAGGTAGAGAATACCGAGGCGTTCGGGTGAACTATGGTTAAGGAACTCGGCAAAATGCCCCCGTAACTTCGGGAGAAGGGGGGCCACACCTGGTGATGGGCTTTACGTCTTGAGCTGGGGGTGGCCGCAGAGACCAGCGAGAAGCGACTGTTTACTAAAAACACAGGTCCGTGCGAAGCTGTAAGGCGATGTATACGGACTGACGCCTGCCCGGTGCTGGAACGTTAAGGGGACCGGTTAGTTCACTCTTTTGGGGTGGGCGAGGCTGAGAACTTAAGCGCCAGTAAACGGCGGTGGTAACTATAACCATCCTAAGGTAGCGAAATTCCTTGTCGGGTAAGTTCCGACCTGCACGAATGGCGTAACGACTTCTTGACTGTCTCAACCATAGGCCCGGTGAAATTGCATTACGAGTAAAGATGCTCGTTTCGCGCAGCAGGACGGAAAGACCCCGGGACCTTTACTATAGCTTGATATTGGTGTTCGGTTCGGCTTGTGTAGGATAGGTGGGAGACTGTGAAGCCCGTACGCCAGTATGGGTGGAGTCGTTGTTGAAATACCACTCTGGTCGTGCTGGATGTCTAACCTGGGTCCGTGATCCGGATCAGGGACAGTGTCTGGTGGGTAGTTTAACTGGGGCGGTTGCCTCCTAAAGGGTAACGGAGGCGCCCAAAGGTTCCCTCAGCCTGGTTGGTAATCAGGTGTTGAGTGTAAGTGCACAAGGGAGCTTGACTGTGAGACTGACGGGTCGAGCAGGGACGAAAGTCGGGACTAGTGATCCGGCGGTGGCTTGTGGAAGCGCCGTCGCTCAACGGATAAAAGGTACCCCGGGGATAACAGGCTGATCTTCCCCAAGAGTCCATATCGACGGGATGGTTTGGCACCTCGATGTCGGCTCGTCGCATCCTGGGGCTGGAGTCGGTCCCAAGGGTTGGGCTGTTCGCCCATTAAAGCGGTACGCGAGCTGGGTTTAGAACGTCGTGAGACAGTTCGGTCCCTATCCGCTGTGCGCGTAGGAGTCTTGAGAAGGGCTGTCCCTAGTACGAGAGGACCGGGACGGACGGACCTCTGGTGTGCCAGTTGTTCTGCCAAGGGCATGGCTGGTTGGCTACGTTCGGAAAGGATAACCGCTGAAAGCATCTAAGCGGGAAGCCTGCTTCGAGATGAGGACTCCCTCCCCCTTTGAGGGGTTAAGGCTCCCAGTAGACGACTGGGTTGATAGGCCAGATATGGAAGACCGGTAACGGTTGGAGTTGACTGGTACTAATAGGCCGAGGGCTTGTCCGCAGTTGCTCGCGTCCACTGTGTAGGTTCTGAGGTAACGACCAGAACCGGTAACCAATTTTTTTGGTTGTGAACTTCATAAGTGTTTCGGTGGCCTTGGCGAAGGGGAAACGCCCGGTTACATTTCGAACCCGGAAGCTAAGCCTTTCAGCGCCGATGGTACTGCATGGGGGACCGTGTGGGAGAGTAGGACGCCGCCGAACAATCATTGGGCCCGGGTCCCTGAACTTCAGTTCAGGGACCCGGGCTTTTTTGCGTTCTGTCACCCTGTGTTCATGTCACGCGGCGAGCATCCGGGCATGGGGACAGGAGAGTTGATCGCAGCTGGTGTGGGGGTTGGAGACGAGGTTGTGCTCCCGTCGTACGGCGGTGAGCCAACGGCCCGTGTACTTCGCGCCATGGGGGCCGTGCCGGTCTTCGCGGATATCGATGCCAACAGCTACTGCTTGGATCCAGCGTCCGTTGAGGCCGTGGCCACCGAGCGGACCGCCGCCGTCGTGCCCGTGCATCTGTTCGGCCACCCGGCGGACATGGTGTGCCTGCATGAGCTGGCTCAGCGGCGTGGCGTGCGGATCGTTGAGTTCGATGACCCACTGGTCCGCGTCCCTTCGGCCGATGCCGTGCGCCGTCAGCAGTGTGCCGCGTATCTTGACGCTCGGTTGACTGGAGTCATACCTCCTTATGTGGCGCAAGGAGTGGAACACAGCTATGAGCAGTACGTGGTGCGCGTACCAGGCAATGGCCGTCCGGACCGGGACGCCTTCAAGCGTGCGCTGCGGGCGCGTGGCGTTTCCTGCCACGTCCCGATACAGACACCTGCCCACCGCACCCGGGAGTTCCGGGCCGATGTGTGGTTGCCGGAGACGGAGCGGGCCGCCGACCAGTCATTGGCGTTGCCGATTCAGGCGTCCATGACGAGGCGTGAGTTGCAGCGGATCGTATCGGCGTGCAACGCGCTCGGTGGGCTGCTGATGGAGCCTGCCTGCTGAAGACCGGACCCGGGGATGGGTGGTCATCGGTGCGTTGTGCGTCGGGTATGATTTTCTGCGTCGGCGCGCCCCAATAGCTCAGTCGGCAGAGCGTCTCCATGGTAAGGAGAAGGTCAACGGTTCGATTCCGTTTTGGGGCTCCATGACGAAGGCCCTCGCCCGTCGGTGGGGGCCGTTCGCGTTGCGCTCGGACTCCGTCGTCTTACTCCGGGACGCGCATGGCGAGGATCGCCATGTCGTCTGACGGGGCATCGGCGGCGAAGCGCTCCACGGCCCGCATGACGCGGGCGGCGACCGCGCCCGCCGTGAGACCGGTGCATGTGGTGAGCACATCCACCAGTCCCTCGTCGCCGAGCATGCGACCGGCCTCGCGGCGCTCGGTGACGCCATCGGTCACACACAGCAGGACATCACCCGGGTCGAGGGTGAAGGTCTGCTCGTAGAGCTCCAGATCCTCCATGACGCCGAGCAGCGGCTGTGGTTCGGCGGCGGGTTCGACACTGCCGTCCTGACGGAGCCGCAGCGGCAGCGGATGGCCCGCGCAGACCACCTTGAGGGTCGCGCCGCCATCGGGGTGCGGCCACAACTCGCCGTACAGCAGGGTGAGAAAGCGACTGCGTGCCCCTTCGTCGAGGATCGCGGCGTTGAGCCGCTCCAGGACCGCTGGGCCGCCAAAGCCCTCCCGGGCCAGCAACCGCAGTGCGTGGCGGGCGAGACCGGTCACCGCGGCGGCTTCGGGGCCCGTGCCGCAGACATCGCCGATCGCGAAGCCATACGCGCCGTCGCGGATCGTGAAGAGGTCGTAGAAGTCACCGCCGACTTCATTGCCTTCGCCCGCGGCGCGGTAGATGACCTCAACTTCGACACCCGGAACCTCGGGCAGTTCCGGGGGCAGCAGGCTGCGCTGCAACGACTGGCTGATGGCGGTGCGTTCGGAGTACAGCCGGGCGTTGTCGAGGGCCAGGGCGGCCCGTCGGGAGAGGTCTTCGGCGAGCTCGAGGATTTCCTGGCGGAAGCGTTCCTCGGTTGGCTTGCCCAGGGTCAGCATTCCGATGACGCGGTTGCGGGCAACCAGCGGCAGTACGACCGTCTCACCGCCCACCGCCGAGGCGGTGGCCAGCGTGGTACCGGGAGTGGAGAGCGTCGGGTCGCCGAGCACCAGGCTGCGGAGTGAGGTGCGCAGCGCGGCCGATTGGGCGGCGTCGGTCGGGGAGGTCCATACCCGGGCGCCGGGGGCGAGTACGGGCTCTGGCGGATCGACCTTCAACAGCAGCGCCTTGAGGCCGTCGATGCGGTCCTCGTCCTCGTGCAGAACATAGGAGAGCTCGGGTTCGGATGCCTGGTCGGCGATGGTGTAGACGGCGCACCAGGTGGCCAGGGTCGGGACGGTCATCTGGGCCATCAGCGCCAGGGTCTGGTCCCGGTCCAGGGTGCCCGCCAGAAGGTCGGAGGCCTCCACGAGGAAGGAGAGCGAGCCACGGCGCAGTCGCTCCAGCTCGGTCAGCCGGGCGGATTCCACGGCGAGCGCGATCCGGTCGGCGGCGAACTGGAGGCGCAGGGCCTCGTCGTTGGTATAGCGGCCCGCGGTCTCGGCGGCTACGCCCAGAGAGCCGGTGAGGCGGCCTTCGACCTTGAGCGGGACGGTGACGACCGAACGCATCCCGGTCCCGGCGAGCAGGGGCATCGCGCCGGGTACGACGGTGAGGTCTTCGTGCACCGAGGGCATCCGGGCGCTGCCGTACCGTCCGCTGCCGGCCTCGACGGGGACGCGGGCGAAGCGCTGCCGGGCGGAGGGCAGGCCGGTGGAGGCGCGTACCTCCAGCTCGGTCTCGTCATCGGTGGCCAGCAGCAGATAGGCGGCGTCGCCGTCGAGCATGTCGCGGGCTCGTTCCACCGTGCGCTGGAGCAGCCCGTCAAGGTCATCGGGCGGCGGGGAGCCGATGAAGACCTCGAAGGGGTCGGAGCCCGAGCGGTCGCGGCTCTCGGAGGAGACGCCGGCGCTGTCGGTCGCCGGGGCGCGTAGCGGGGACTGGAGCACGGCGCGCTCCTGGTCGCGCACCAGCAGACAGACGGTGGAGGGCTCGCCCGAGGCGTCGCGTACGCGCAGATGGGAGGCGTAGACGGGGATCGTACGGCCGTCGGCGCCCCGCACCCCGTAGGAGCCCTCCCAGCGGGAGAGGAGCAGCGCCTCGGCGATGCCGGTGCCGGTGCCGGGGGTGTGCGGCCAGGCGGCCAGGTCGGTCAGTGGCTTGCCGGTGACCTTCTCCGGTGCGTAGCCGAAAAGTTCCTGTGCGTCGTCGTTCCAGGCGGCGATGGTGCCGCCGCGGTCGACCTGGATGACGGCGACCCGCATCCGGGTCTCGGCTACGGGAAGGGCCGCGTCGGGCAGCTCCGGGCCGGCTGCGCGGGTGCCGATGGGGCGCTCGGGCAGGTCGAGGCGGAACCAGACGCGTTTGTCGGACGAGGTGTACTCCACGCCCCAGCGGGTGGCCAGGGCGGCGCACAGCAGCAGGCCGCGGCCGCCTTCCCGGTCGGGGCTGCCGTGCAGGCGTCCGGCGTCCTGCAGGGGGAGTTCCCGCTCGGGGTAGCGGTCGGACACCTCGATACGGACGCCGCGCTCGTCGCGCAGACAGAACACCTCGGCGGAGGTGCCCGCGTGCACCACGGCGTTGGTGACCAGCTCGCTGGTGAGGACGATGGCGTCGTCGATGATGTCGGCGAGCCCCCAGCCCTGCAGGGTGTCCCGCACAAAGCCGCGGGCGGCCGCTACCGATCGTCCGACCGGTTCAAAGGTGGCCGCGGCTCGTGCGGTGATCACTGGTCTCCCCATGGGTGGTGTCTCGTCGCCCTCCGTATGCGCCCGTGACCGGGATGTCCGCTGAACGCCCACTCGTGCGGTCCGCCCCCGCTCGGCGCTCTGCTTGTCCACCGCCGCGCCCCTCCGTTGCCTTGTGCTCACGCCACCGCCCTGTCCCGCGCCTTCGGCGGGGTTCCCCCGGCCCGGCATACCGGGGCGGATGGACAGCCAGAGGCCAGGTTACTTACGTTCGCCGTACGCGTGGGCGCCGGATGCCGGAGTTTCCCCCGTAGAACAGGTCAGTAGGGCGGTGTGCGATGCTGCCGAACTGTTATCGCCTGACTGGGTCAGGGTGAAACACTGGGAAGGCTCGAAGGGAAAGCCCGGGCGAGGAAGATCGACCCTGCGGGAGGGACACGGTGGAGTCTGGCGGAGCGGCGCGGGGCGCAAGCACGCGCGCGAAGGGCGGACGGTCCCGGAAGAGCGGGACGATCGAGGTGGATGCGGCGGCGCTGGACCGGCTGCGTACCGCCCTCGTGGCGATGCGGGACGGTAACTTCCGTAAACGTCTGACCGTCGCTGGTGAAGGACCGATGGCCGAGGTCTCGGCCATCTTCAATGAGGTCGCCGACCGTAATCTCCATCTGACCAACGAGCTGGCCCGGGTGCGCCGCGTCGTCGGACGGGACGGCAAGCTCACCGAGCGGCTGGAGGCGGGGGCCTGCGAAGGGTCCTGGGCGGCGGCGATCGATGCGTCCAACGCGCTCGTGGATGATCTCGTGCGCCCGGTATCCGAGGTGGGGCGGGTGCTCACCGCGGTCGCTGAGGGCGATCTTGAACAGCGGATGGAGCTGCGTGCTGAGGGCGCGAACGGCTCCGTGCATCCGCTGCGCGGCGAGTTTCTGAAAGTGGGCCGCACCGTCAATGGGCTGGTCGACCAGCTCTCGGTGTTCACGGACGAGGTGACCCGGGTAGCCAGCGAGGTCGGTACCGAGGGCAAGCTGGGCGGTCAGGCCAAGGTGCGCGGTATGTCCGGCTCCTGGAAGGACCTGACCGACTCCGTCAATACGATGGCGTCCCGGCTGACCGCTCAGGTGCGCGATATCGCGCTGGTGACGACGGCGGTCGCCAAGGGGGATCTGTCCCGCAAGGTCACCGTGCATGTGGCCGGCGAGATGCTGGAGCTGAAGAACACCGTGAACACCATGGTGGACCAGCTCTCCTCCTTCCAGTCCGAGGTCACCCGGGTCGCTCGGGAAGTCGGCACCGAGGGGGAGCTGGGCGGCCAGGCCCGGGTGCAGGGCGTGGCGGGCGTATGGCAGGACCTCACCGACTCCGTCAATACGATGGCGGGCAATCTGACCTCGCAGGTGCGGGAGATCGCCCAGGTGACCACGGCGGTGGCCAACGGCGATCTGTCGCAGAAGGTCACGGTGAACGCACGCGGTGAGGTCGCGCAGCTCGCCGACACGATCAATACGATGACCGAGACGCTGCGGACCTTCGCCGATGAGGTGACCCGGGCCGCCAGCGAGGTCGGCACCGAGGGCGTCCTCGGCGGCCAGGCTCAGGTCCCTGGCGCGGCGGGGATCTGGAAGGACCTCACCGACTCGGTGAACGCCGCCTTCCGTAATCTCACCGCTCAGGTGCGGGACATCGCCCAGGTGACGACGGCGGTGGCGAATGGTGATCTGTCGCAGAAGGTCACCGTTGATGTGTCCGGTGAGATGCTCGAGCTGAAGAACACCGTCAATACGATGGTGGATCAGCTCTCCTCCTTCGGCGCTGAGGTCACCCGGGTGGCGCGGGAGGTCGGTGTCGAGGGTGAGCTGGGCGGCCAGGCGCAGGTGCCGGGCGCGGCCGGCACCTGGAAGGACCTGACGGACTCCGTCAACACGGCCTTCCGCAACCTGACCGGCCAGGTGCGCAATATCGCCGAGGTGACGACGGCGGTGGCGAATGGTGATCTGTCGCAGAAGGTCACCGTTGATGTGTCCGGTGAGATGCTCCAGCTGAAGAACACCGTGAACACCATGGTGGACCAGCTGTCGTCGTTCGCCGAGCAGGTCACCCAGATGGCCCGGGATGTGGGCACCGAAGGACGGCTGGGCGGCCAGGCCCGGGTGGACGGTGTCTCGGGGACCTGGAAGGACCTCACCGACTCGGTGAACTTCATGGCGGGCAACCTGACCTCTCAGGTACGGCAGATCGCCCAGGTGACCACCGCGGTGGCGAGTGGTGATCTCTCACAGAAGATCGAGGTCGACGCCCGCGGCGAGATCCTGGAGCTCAAGAACACCATCAACACGATGGTCGACCAGCTCTCGGCCTTCGCGGACCAGGTGACCCGGGTAGCGCGCGAGGTCGGTACCGAAGGACGGCTGGGTGGTCAGGCACAGGTGCCGGGTGTCGCGGGCGTCTGGCGCGATCTGACCGACTCGGTGAACGGTATGGCGGGGAACCTCACCGCTCAGGTCCGTAATATCTCGCAGGTCGCGACGGCGGTGGCGCGCGGTGATCTCTCGCAGAAGATCGATGTGGATGCGCGCGGCGAGATCCTGGAGCTGAAGACCACCATCAATACGATGGTCGACCAGCTGTCGTCCTTTGCTGAGCAGGTGACCCGGGTGGCCCGCGAGGTGGGCACCGAGGGGCAGCTGGGCGGTCAGGCCGAGGTGAAGGGTGTCTCCGGCACCTGGAAGGACCTCACGCAGTCCGTGAACGGCATGGCGAACAACCTGACCTCCCAGGTGCGTAACATCGCCGAAGTCACCACCGCGGTAGCCCAGGGCGATCTCTCCAAGAAGATCACCGTTGACGCCAAGGGCGAGATCCTGGCCCTGGTGACCACCGTGAACACGATGGTGGACCAGCTGTCGTCCTTTGCCGAGCAGGTGACCCGGGTGGCCCGCGAGGTGGGCACCGAGGGCAAACTCGGCGGGCAGGCGCAGGTGCGTGGGGTCTCCGGCATCTGGAAGGACCTGACCGACAACGTCAATCTGATGGCCAACAACCTCACCGGCCAGGTCCGTAATATCTCCCAGGTCGCGACGGCGGTCGCCAACGGTGACCTCACCAAGAAGGTCACCGTCGAAACCAGCGGTGAAGTGGCTCAGCTGGCTGACACCGTCAACATCATGGTGACGACGCTGTCGTCCTTCGCCGCTGAGGTCACCCGGGTGGCCCGTGAGGTGGGCACCGACGGCATTCTCGGCGGCCAGGCGCGGGTCCCGGGTGTCGCGGGGACGTGGAAGGACCTCACCGAATCGGTGAACTCGATGGCGAACAACCTCACCGGCCAGGTGCGGAACATTGCCCAGGTCACCACCGCCATCGCGAAGGGCGATCTCACCAGGAAGATCGATATCGAGGCGCGGGGCGAGATCCTGGCGCTGAAGACGACCATCAACACGATGGTGGATCAGCTGTCGTCGTTCGCCGATCAGGTGACCCGGGTGGCCCGCGAGGTGGGTACCGAGGGCCAGCTGGGCGGCCAGGCGCGGGTCCGCGATGTGGCCGGCACCTGGAAGGACCTCACCGAGTCCGTGAATGAGATGGCGGGGAACCTCACCCGTCAGGTGCGTGCGATCGCCGAGGTGGCCACCGCGGTGACCCGTGGCGACCACGGGGTGAAGATCGATGTGGATGCGGCGGGAGAGATCCTGCAGCTCCAGGGCTATATCAACACGATGATCCGCAACCTGCGGGAGACCACCCTCGCCAACCAGGAACAGGACTGGCTCAAGGGCAATCTGGCCCGTATCTCCGCGCTGATGCAGGGCCGCCGTGACCTCACGGACGTGGCCGGACTCATCATGAGCGAGCTGACCCCCGCGGTCTCCGCACAGCACGGCGCGTTCTTCCTGGCCGTACCCACCGGTTCCCGGGTGGAGGACGCCGGGGTGGGCGGGGGCACGGATGGCTCGTACGAGCTGCGGCTGCTGGGCTCGTACGGCTACTCACACGGCTCGATGCCGACCACCTTCGCGCCCGGTGACTCCCTGATCGGTACCGCGGCGGTGGAGAAGCGCACCATCTTGATGGAGAACGCTCCGGCGGGCTACCTCAAGATCACTTCAGGGCTCGGACAAGCCCCGCCCACCCATGTGATCGTGCTGCCGGTTGTCTTTGAGGGTGTGGTTCTGGGCGTGCTGGAGCTGGCGGCCTTCCAGCCCTTCACCCAGATCCAGAAGGACTTTCTCAGCCAGATCGCTGAGATGATCGCCACGAGCGTCAACACCATCAGCGTCAATACGAAGACCGAAGTCCTGCTGAAGCAGTCGCAGGAGCTCGCCGAGCAGCTACAGGACCGCTCGGTCGAGCTGGAAAGCCGGCAGAAGGCACTGGAGGATTCCAACGCCCAGCTGGAGGAGAAGGCCGCGCAGCTGGCTCAGACCAACCGCGATATCGAGATCAAGAACTCTGAGATCGAGGACGCCCGGCAGGTGCTGGAAGAGCGCGCCGAACAGCTCGCGGTCTCCATGCGCTACAAGTCGGAGTTCCTGGCGAATATGTCGCATGAGCTGCGCACCCCGCTCAACTCGCTGCTCATCCTGGCCAAGCTGCTCGCTGACAACGCTGAGGGAAATCTCTCCCCGAAGCAGGTGGAGTTCGCCGAGACGATTCATGGCGCGGGATCCGATCTGTTGCAGCTCATCAACGACATCCTCGATCTGTCGAAGGTCGAGGCGGGCAAGATGGACGTCAGCCCGACTCGTATCGCGCTGGTGCAGCTGGTCGACTATGTCGAGGCCACCTTCCGGCCGCTCACCGCGGAGAAGAGCCTGGACTTCTCGGTACGGGTCTCACCGGAGCTTCCCGCGACGCTGCACACCGATGAGCAGCGGCTGCTGCAGGTGCTGCGCAATCTGCTGTCCAACGCGGTGAAGTTCACCGACACCGGCGCCGTCGAGCTGGTGATCCGCTCGGCCAAGTCCGATGTCCCTGCCTCGATCCGCGAGCAGATGCTGGAGCACGGCTCCCTGCGGGACGCCGACGCCGAGCTGATCGCCTTCTCGGTGACCGATACCGGCATCGGTATCGCGCAGAGCAAGATGCGGGTCATCTTCGAAGCGTTCAAGCAGGCGGACGGGACGACCAGCCGGAAGTACGGCGGCACCGGGCTCGGTCTGTCCATCAGCCGGGAGATCGCCCGGCTGCTGGGCGGTGAGATCTACGTCGTCAGCGAGCCGGGGCGTGGCTCGACCTTCACGCTCTATCTGCCGCTGCATCCGACCGAACTGCCCCCGCATGGATACGGCCAGCTGGGCACCGGCACGCTCGCCATCGGCCCGGCGCGCGAGCAGCGTGCGACGGCGCCGGAGGAGGCGGCGGAGCCCGCGGGCGAGGAGACGGCGCCCGTGAAGCCCGATGCCGAGCGCGCGGCGGCCACACTCGCCCAGCGCAGCCGCCAGCGCGCGGCGGCCGCCGGCGAGCGGCGTGCGCTGGAGCGGGGACAGCGGCGGGCGCCGGAGGAGTCCTGGCTGAACAACGGCCAGGATCTGGTGACGGCGGCCAGCCCCGTCCACGAGTTCGGCGGGGAGAAGGTGCTCATCGTCGATGACGACATCCGCAATGTGTTCGCCCTCACCAGCGTGCTGGAGCAGAACGGGTTGCAGGTGCTGTACGCGGAGAACGGCCGTGAGGGCATCGAAGTGCTGGAACAGCACGACGATGTGGCGCTGGTCCTGATGGACATCATGATGCCGGAGATGGACGGCTACGCCACGACGGCGGCGATCCGTAAGATGCCGCAGTTCGCCGGGCTGCCGATCATCGCGCTCACCGCCAAGGCGATGAAGGGAGACCGGGAGAAGAGCATCGACTCCGGGGCTTCCGACTATGTCACTAAGCCGGTGGATACTGATCACTTGTTGTCTGTCATGGATCAATGGATGCGTGCGGGCTGATATGCGACGGTTTACCGAGGGGCTGTATGTTGACTGACTGTGGCCGGTTGAGGTGGAAGTGGGGTGTTCGGGGAACCTTCTGGTTCCTTGCAGCGTTTCTGCTACGTGCACAGTGACATCTCGGTGACAGGGTGTGGCGGGTGGCGGGGTGCGGCTACCATGACCGGCACAAGGACGGGCGGCGCAAAGGAGTCGTCCCCAGGGGTGGCGTCCTCGACGCTGCCGGGGCGAGGAGGACGGGCCATGGTGCAGAAGGCCAAGATCCTCCTGGTCGATGACCGGCCGGAGAATCTGCTGGCGCTGGAGGCCATTCTCTCCGCGCTCGATCAGACGCTGGTGCGGGCATCGTCAGGGGAGGAAGCGCTCAAGGCACTGCTCACGGACGATTTCGCAGTGATCCTGCTGGATGTCCAGATGCCGGGCATGGATGGATTCGAGACGGCCGCGCACATCAAGCGGCGTGAGCGCACCCGGGATATCCCGATTATCTTCCTTACTGCGATCAACCACGGTCCGCACCACACCTTCCGTGGCTACGCGGCGGGCGCGGTGGACTACATCTCCAAGCCCTTTGACCCATGGGTGCTGCGCGCGAAGGTCTCGGTTTTCGTTGAGCTGTATATGAAAAATGTGCAGCTCCGTGAGCAGGCCGCACTGCTGCGGCTCCAGCTCGAGGGCAGCCAGCCCGCCACCGGCGACACCAAGGAGCCCGCGGGACTCCTGGCCGAACTCTCCGCGCGGCTCGCCGCAGTGGAGGAGCAGGCCGAGGCGCTGTCCAAGCAACTCGGAGACTCCCAGAGCGCGGCGGATGCCGCGGCCGTGGCGACCGCCGCACATCTGGAGCGTAAACTCACCGGGCTGCGCCGAGCACTTGACGCCCTGGAGCCCGGAGCGGAAGGCTCCGCCGCGTCGCTGCCCTCCCAGAACTGAGCGGGCGCCACACGCCTGACGGCGTGTTACCCCGTATCCCCGGGCATCGATCCGTGCCTCACACGTCAGACGACGGTAATCTCAGCACCATGGCCTCACGTACGTCCGGCAAAGCGGCCAAGAAGGCCCCCGCGAAAAAGGCAGCCGCCAAGAAAGCCCCGGCGAAGAAGGCCTCTCCCAAGAAGGCGCCCGCGAAGAAGGCGGCGGCGAGGCCACCCGCGCCCTCGCCCACGAACGGCGTCTACCGTCTGGTGCGCGCCATCTGGCTGGGCATCGCCCATACGGTGGCGGCGCTGCTGCGTGGCATAGGACGGGGTGCGAAGGGCCTGGACCCCGCGCACCGCAAGGACGGTCTCGCGCTGCTCCTGCTCGGCTTCGCCCTGATCATCGCGGCCGGTACCTGGTCGAATCTCCGTGGCCCGGTGGGCGACCTCATCACGATGCTGGTGACCGGCGCCTTCGGCCGTCTCGACCTGCTGGTGCCGATACTGCTCGGTGCCATGGCCGTACGGTTCATCAGACACCCGGACAAGCAGGAGGCCAACGGCCGGATCGTGATCGGGCTGTCCGCGTTTGTCCTCGGGGTGCTCGGGCTGGTGCATATGGCCTGCGGCTCACCGGGGCGCGGCGAGGGCACGGAGGCGATGCAGGACGCGGGCGGGCTGATCGGCTGGGTGGCCTCCAAGCCGCTGATCTTCACCGTCGGCGATGTCCTCGCCGTACCGCTGCTCGTCCTGCTCACCGTCTTCGGACTGCTCGTCATCACCGCGACCCCCGTCAACGCCATCCCCCAGCGGCTGCGGCAGCTCGGCGTGCGGCTCGGAGTCGTAGCCGACGAGCACGAGGGCAGCGACGACTACGGCTACGGAACAGACGAGGAGGAGGGCCACCGCCCCCGGAGGGCCAATCTCCGCAAGAACATCGACCCCGTCCACGCCGAGAAGGAGGCGCTGGACCGGCGCTGGGCGAGCCGGCGCACACGTAAAAACCCAGCAGCTGCCACGTCGGCTCCCTCCATCAATGACGCGGGCCCCGAGCGCTCACTGGACGCCGTCGATGTCGCCGCCGAGGCCGCCACCGACCTGGACGGCGCCGTGCTGCACGGGGTACAGCCCTCGCCGCTCCTCGCCGACCTCAGCAGCGGTATCTCGGCAGAGCGCGCCGGGCGGACTCCGCGCCCCTCGAGCACTCCGGGCACCGGTGCCGAGGAGCGCACGGAGCGCACCCCGGTGCCGGATCTCACCAAGTCCGCTCCCGTCGCCCCCGCCGAGCCCCTTCCGCCGCGCGCCGAGCAACTCCAGCTGGCCGGGGACATCACCTACGCGCTGCCCTCCCTCGACCTCCTCGAACGCGGCGGTCCAGGACGTACCCGCAGCGCCGCCAATGACGCCGTCGTCGCCTCACTCACCACCGTCTTCACCGAGTTCAAGGTCGACGCCTCGGTCACCGGATTCACCCGCGGCCCGACCGTCACCCGCTATGAGGTGGAGCTGGGCCCGGCGGTCAAGGTCGAGAAGATCACCGCACTGACCAAGAACATCGCCTACGCGGTGGCCAGCCCGGATATCCGGATCATCTCTCCGATCCCGGGCAAGTCCGCGGTCGGCATTGAGATCCCCAACAGCGACCGCGAGATGGTCAACGTCGGGGATGTGCTGCGCACCGCCGACGCCGTCGGCGACGAACATCCGATGATCGTCGCCCTCGGCAAGGACGTGGAGGGCGGCTATGTCGCGGCCAATCTGGCGAAGATGCCGCACATTCTGGTCGCCGGCGCCACCGGCTCCGGCAAGTCCTCGTGCATCAACTGTCTGATCACCTCGGTCATGCTGCGGGCCACCCCGGAGGACGTCCGGATGGTGCTGGTCGACCCCAAGCGGGTCGAGCTGACGGCCTATGAGGGCATCCCGCATCTGATCACGCCCATCATCACCAACCCCAAGAAGGCCGCCGAGGCCCTGCAGTGGGTCGTGCGCGAGATGGATCTGCGCTACGACGATCTGGCCGCCTACGGCTTCCGGCATATCGACGACTTCAACGCCGCCGTACGCAGCGGCAAGGCGACCGCGCCCGAGGGCAGCGAGCGGGAGCTGGCCCCGTACCCCTATCTGCTGGTCATCGTGGATGAGCTGGCGGACCTGATGATGGTCGCGCCCCGCGATGTCGAGGACGCGATCGTCCGGATCACCCAGCTCGCCCGGGCCGCCGGCATCCATCTGGTGCTGGCCACCCAGCGCCCTTCCGTGGATGTGGTCACCGGCCTGATCAAGGCCAATGTGCCCTCCCGGCTGGCGTTCGCGACCTCCTCGCTCGCCGACAGCCGGGTCATCCTCGACCAGCCAGGCGCCGAGAAGCTGATCGGCAAGGGCGATGGGCTCTTTCTCCCGATGGGCGCGAACAAACCGATCCGGATGCAGGGCGCCTTCGTCACCGAGGAGGAGATCCACGCTGTCGTTGAGCACTGCAAGGCGCAGATGACGCCGGTCTTCCGGGAAGACGTCACGGTCGGTCAGGGCAAGAAGAAGGAGATCGACGAGGAGATCGGTGACGATCTCGATCTGCTGTGCCAGGCCGCGGAGCTGGTGGTCTCCACCCAGTTCGGCTCCACCTCGATGCTCCAGCGCAAGCTGCGGGTGGGCTTCGCGAAGGCCGGGCGGCTGATGGACCTGATGGAGTCACGCGGCGTCGTAGGGCCAAGTGAGGGATCAAAGGCGCGGGACGTGCTGGTCAAACCGGATGAACTCGATGGCGTGCTCGCCGTGATCCGAGGGGAGACTCACTCATAAGGAGCAACCGGGCAACCGTTTCCGCAGCCGATACGTCAAGTTAGCTGAGTAGCTGGGGAGAGATACCTTCAGCCGCAGACCCTGATGGCGGATAAAGTCGGTCCGCCCGCTTGCCCGACCCTTTCCATCCCCCCGTAGACTGAGTGCCCAGCAGGTGGCTACACGCTCGAAAGGCGCCCCCGTGTCCATCGGCAACTCCCCGGAAGACGACCGGCCTTCGGTTGGTCGAGTCCTACAGCAGGCCCGTATCGACGCAGGACTGACTGTCGATGAGGTCAGTTCGACGACCCGCGTGCGCGTTCCCATCGTGCACGCCATCGAGCAGGATGACTACTCACGGTGCGGCGGCGCTGTCTACGCCCGTGGGCATATCCGTACGCTCGCAAGAGTCGTCGGCATCGACCCGACCGGACTCATCGAACAGTTCGACGCTGAATACGGTGGACGTCCCGAAGCGACCCCGGCGGCACCGCTCTTCGAAGCGGAGCGGATCAGGCCCGAGCCGCGCCGTCCCAACTGGACCGCGGCCATGGTGGCCGCGATTGTCGCGGTGGTCGGCTTCGTCGGATTCACGCTGTTCAGCGACGACGAAACCAGCACCGGCAACACGGTCGCCGAGGCCACCCAGTCCAGCCCGCCGCCGAAGCCGAAGCCCAGCCCCACCAAGCCCACCGACGCCAAAGCGGAGCCCTCCGACAGCGCCATCGCGGCGGCCCCGGCCGACAAGGTCACGGTGAAGCTCACCGCCGACGGCGGTAACAGTTGGATCTCGGCCGAGGACCACACCGGACGGCTGATCCACGAGGGCGTGCTGAAGGACGGCGATTCCAAGACCTTCACCGACAAGAAACAGATCGACCTGGTGCTGGGCAACGCCGGAGCGGTGAATCTCTTTGTCAACGGCAAGAAGGTCGACAGGATCGGCGACGTCGGCCAGGTGCAGCGCGTCAGCTATACGAAGGGCGACCCTGAACAGGGCTGATGCCGGGTGGCGTATCGCCGCGTAATCCTGGGTTGACGGGGCGTTCCGGCAGCGCGGCCGGGGCGGCCGTGGTGGGCGTCGGCAGCCCGCCGGGGACTGCGGGGCAGCTCTTGCGGGCAGGGGTGAACCGGCGGACCTGCCGGGACAAAGTACGCTGAGCCCATGCCCGAACGCCGTACCGTCGCTCTCGTCACACTTGGCTGCGCCCGTAACGAGGTGGACTCGGAGGAGCTGGCAGGCCGTTTGGCGGCGGATGGCTGGGATCTCGTCGAGGACGCCTCGGACGCCGACGTCGCCGTCGTCAACACCTGTGGCTTCGTCGAGGCCGCCAAGAAGGACTCCGTTGACGCCCTGCTCGAGGCGAACGACCTCAAGGACCAGGGCAAGACCCAGGCCGTGGTGGCTGTGGGCTGTATGGCCGAGCGGTACGGCAAGGAGCTCGCCGAGGCACTGCCCGAAGCCGACGGTGTGCTCGGCTTCGACGACTACACCGACATCTCCGGCCGGCTCCAGACCATCCTCTCCGGCGGTGTGCACGCCCCGCACACCCCACGTGACCGGCGCAAGCTGCTCCCGATCAGCCCGGCCGAGCGCCAGCACGCCGAAGTGGCGCTGCCCGGACACGGGGACCTGGCCCCCGCGCCGGCCGACCTGCCGGACGGTGTCGCCCCCGCTTCCGGCCCGCGCGCCCCGCTGCGCCGCCGCCTGGAGTCCAGCCCCGTCGCCTCGGTCAAGCTCGCCTCCGGCTGTGACCGGCGGTGCTCCTTCTGTGCCATTCCGTCCTTCCGCGGCTCCTTCATCTCCCGCCGCCCCTCCGACGTACTGGGCGAGACCCGCTGGCTGGCCGGGCAGGGGGTCAAGGAGATCATGCTGGTCTCCGAGAACAACACCTCCTACGGCAAGGACCTCGGCGATATCCGGCTGCTGGAGACCCTGCTGCCCGAACTGGCGGCCGTCGACGGCATCGAGCGGGTCCGGGTCAGCTACCTCCAGCCTGCCGAGATGCGCCCTGGCCTGATCGACGTACTCACCTCCACCGAGAAGGTCGCCCCCTACTTCGACCTGTCCTTCCAGCACTCCGCCCCCGGTGTGCTGCGCGCGATGCGCCGCTTCGGGGACACCGACAGCTTCCTGGAGCTGCTGGACACCATCCGTACGAAGGCACCGCAGGCCGGCATCCGGTCGAACTTCATCGTGGGCTTCCCCGGGGAGACCGAGGACGATCTGGCCGAGCTGGAGCGTTTCCTCACCGGCGCGCGGCTGGACGCCATCGGGGTGTTCGGCTACTCGGACGAGGACGGTACCGAGGCAGCCACCTACCAGGACAAGACCGACCCGGAGGTCGTCGCCGAGCGTCTGGCGCACATCGGGCGGCTCGCCGAGGAGCTGACCGCGCAGCGCGCTGAGGAGCGGCTGAGCGAGACGCTGTCCGTACTGGTCGAATCCGTCGAATCCGTCGACACGGAGGCTGCCGGGACTGCCGGGACCGCTGGGGGAGCCGTGCTGGGCCGGGCCGCGCACCAGGCGCCGGAAACCGATGGCCAGACCCTCCTCACCAGCGCTGACAGCATGAACCTCGCTCCCGGACGTATGGTCGAAGCCAAGGTGGTGGCGACGGAGGGCGTGGATCTGATCGCTGAACCACTGGGTGAGGAGGCGGGCAGATGACAGGCGTCCCGGCCTCCGCGGCGGGTGGTGGGTCGATGGCAAAGCCGAAGCGGACCGCGGCCCGGCAGGTGAGCCTGTGGAACATCGCCAACATCCTCACCATGGTCAGGCTCGTTCTGGTCCCGGGTTTTGTGGCGCTGATGCTCGCCAACGGCGGGCACGACCCGGCATGGCGCTCCTTCGCCTGGGCGGCCTTCACCATTGCCATGATCACCGACCTCTTCGACGGTGAGCTGGCCCGGCGCTACAACCTGGTCACCGACTTCGGCAAGATCGCCGACCCGATCGCAGACAAGGCGATCATGGGAGCCGCCCTTGTCTGCCTCTCCGCGCTGGGCGATCTGAGCTGGTGGGTGACCGGCGTGATCCTCACCCGGGAGCTGGGCATCACCCTGATGCGTTTCTGGGTGATCAAGCACGGTGTCATCCCCGCCAGCCGGGGCGGCAAACTCAAGACCCTCGCTCAGGGCGTCGCGGTCGGGATGTACATCCTGGTGCTGACCGGCCCGCTGGCAACCCTGCGCTGGTGGGTGATGGCAGTGGCCGTCCTGCTCACTGTCGGCACCGCCCTGGACTACATCCGCCAGGCGGTGGTGCTGCGCCGGTCCGGACTGGCCGCGGAGCGCGCCCATGGCCAGTGAGACCGCCGCCCAGGCACTCACGCTCCTGACCGACCGCGGCCAGACCCTCGCGGTCGCCGAATCGCTGACCGGTGGCCTGGTCGCCGCCCAGCTCACCGCCGTCCCCGGCGCATCCCGGGCCTTCCGCGGCTCGGTCACGGCTTATGCCACCGAACTCAAACAGCGGCTGCTGGGCGTGGACGGCGCTCTGCTGGCCGAACGCGGAGCCGTGGACGCTGAGGTCGCCCGGCGGATGGCTACGGGCGTACGGGCTCTGCTGGGCGCCGACTGGGGGCTGGCCACCACCGGTGTGGCCGGGCCCGAGCCGCAGGACGGACAGCCGGTCGGGACCGTATATCTGGCCGTCGCAGGGCCCGGCGAGGGCCGCCCGGTGGCCGAGCTGCTGACCCTTGACGGGGACCGCGCCGCGATCCGGGAGGGCAGCGTACAAGCGGCTTTGACACTGCTGTACAGGGAATTGATCGAAAATGCAGGGGAAAGGATAGGGAACACGGTGGGGGGAATGGATGTTTGCAGCCCTGAGTGAACACGACATCGCTCACCGCACTGCCACGGTTGTAGGCGGTACGGTGGGGCATGAAGGATCCAGGTCCGCGGTCCGAGGAGGGAGCCACCGATGATTCTGCTCCGTCGCCTGCTGGGTGACGTGCTGCGTCGGCAGCGCCAGCGTCAGGGCCGCACCCTGCGCGAAGTCTCCGCGTCCGCGCGCGTCTCACTCGGCTACTTGTCCGAGGTCGAGCGAGGGCAGAAGGAGGCTTCCTCCGAGCTGCTGTCATCGATCTGCGATGCGCTGGACGTCCGGATGTCCGAGCTGATGCGTGAGGTCAGCGACGAGCTGGCCCTTGCCGAGCTGGCGCAGTCCGCCGCGAGTGACGCGGTGCCCGCGCCTATGCGGCCCATGCTCAACCCGGTATCTGTGACTTCCGTCACAGGGCACCCGGATGAGCGGGTAACGATCAAGCGGCCCGCGGAGGCCGTGGACGTCGTCGCTGCCTGACGCGCACTCACGCAAGACCCTGTGCCGGGGCCCGGACGGCCCCGGCACTGTGCGTGGTCGCGCGGACGCGCGCTGTCGGGGAGCATGGTTGCCATGCGAATATCCCGACTGGTCGGAGCGCTGCTGGCCACCAGCTTCGCCGTGGTGTGGTGGGTGGCACTCTGGCGGCTGTTCACCCGCCCGGATTCGCCGGGGCTGCTGGAGGCGCTGGCGCTGGTCAGCGGGTGGGGGCTGGTGCCGGTCAGCGCGGTGCGGTACGAAGACCGCGTCACGCTCAGCAGTCTGCTGCCCGGCCGCACGTCCCCGGCTGCCCCGCCGTAGGCGACTGTTCCGGGCTTGCACCCCCGGGTTTCCGGCTGTACCGATCTGCGGCTCCGCCGCGTGGCGGGGCTTGCGCCCCGGGCGCGGGAGCCCTGGCGCGGGCTCGCCAGGTGGCCCGTTGCCGGGCCATGCCCGTGGGTGTCCCCGTATCCCGCCCCTTCCCGGAGACCGGGGCTTCGCCCCGGGGCCCCGGGGTTTGCCGGTGCGGGCCGGTGGCCGGGTGTTGTGCCCACCCACAGCCCCTCGCGGGGCTGCGAGTGCCCACAACATGGCGGGGGTCTGGGGGCGCGAGCCCCCAGTTTCGGGAAGGGGCCGGGTTAGGGGAATCCCTCCGCTGGCAGCGATGCGCAGCCACCGTCAAGAAAGGGTGCCCGGCTGGCAGGTGGGGCACCAGTAGGCGGGGCGGCCGCCGAGCTCGGCGGTGCGGATGCGCGAGCCGCAGCGCAGGCACGGGCGGTGCTCCCGCCCGTACACCCACAGCCGGCTACGGCGCCGGTCCCGGTTGGCCAGCAAAAGCCGGTGAGCCAGGGCGACCAGGCGCCCGGGGCCAGGGATCTCGCCGATAGGCGTCCACGGCGGCACCCGGGCAAGGAAACACAGCTCGGAGCCGTAGATATTGCCGATCCCGGCAAGGTTGCGCTGGTCGAGCAGCGCTTCGCCGACCGCCCGTGCGGGCTCGGCGAGGAGTCTGCGCAGCGCCTCCTCCGGGCCCCAGTCGGGGCCGAGCAGATCCGGCCCGAGATAGCCGAGAGCGGTGGACTCGTCCCGGCCGCGCAGCAGCTCCAGCACCGGCAGCCGGTAACCGACCGCGGTGTGCGCGGCGGTGCCCAGGATCGCTCTGATCTGGTGCGCGGGACCGCCCCGCCAGCGCTCGTCCGGGGCGTGTACCCGCCAGGCGCCGTCCATCCCCAGATGGGAGTGGAGCGTCAGCTCGCCCTCAAGCCGGGTCAGCATATGTTTGCCGCGTGAGACGGTCTCCAGGACCTCGCGGCCGGTGAGGTCAGCCGTGGCGAACCTCGGCACCCGCAGCTCGCCACGGGTCAGGCGCGCACCGGACAGCGCCGCGTCGAGATGCCGCGCGGTGCGCCAGACCGTATCTCCTTCGGGCATGGCGTCAGGGTCTCAGCCGAAGTCCACGCGGCGTCGGATGGAAGCCAGCCGCCTCCAGCACCCGGCCCAGCGGGTCGGTCAGCACGGCGCCACCATTCGCACGCTCAACGGTGATCGTGCCCAGCGTCCCCGCGCGGGCGGCCCGCGCCAGCGCCTCCACGGCGGCGTCCAGCAGCGCACCCTCGGTGTGCCAGGCCAGCAGCGTTTTGCCGCCGCGCTCCAGATACAGCACCAGCTCGCCGTCGACCAGCACCACCAGGGAACCCGCCTTGCGGCCCGGCTTATGGGCGGCGCCCTCCGGGGGCTCGGGCCAGGGGAGGGCCGCACCGTACGCGTTGGCCGGATCCGCGGCGGCCAGCACAACGGCCCGGTGCCGCTGGTCCCGCTCCCGGGCCGTATGTACCGCGCGCAGCCGGTCCACCGCGCCCTCCACCGCGAACTGGGCCGCCCCCAGCCCTTCCACCACATAGCCCCGCCGTGCCTGGCCGCTCTCCTCAAACACCGACAGCACCCGGTACGCCGCCGCGAATCCGCCCTCGACGCCCTCGGCGGCGACCGCGCCCCGGGTCACCACACCGTGCCGGTCCAGGAGCGTACGGGCCAGAGCGTGGGCCCGCAGCGTGGGATCGGCCTCCCGCTCCGGCAGCAGCGACCAGCGGCCCGCGACGGTCGGCGGGCCGTTCCGTGAGGCAGTACGCACACCGAGCGAGCCATACCGCCCGCGGGGCACAGCCCGCTTGGCACGGTGCGCGGTCGAACCCGCCGTACGCCCCGAGCCCAGCAGACTGCGCAGTGGGGCGAGGGTGTCGTTGGTGAGCCGTCCCGCCCAGGCCAAGTCCCAGATGGCATCGGCCAGCTGAGGGTCGGTGACCTCGGGGTCCATGGACCGGACCTGGTCGGCGATCTGCCGGAAGAACAGCCCGTAGCCACCCGACAGAGCCTCCAGCACCGCCCGGTGATACGGGGTGAGCTCCAGCGGATGCGGCGGCGGCAGCAACAGCGGCGCGCTGTCGGCCGGATACAGCGAAACCCAGCCGTCCTTGCCCGGCAGCGCTCCGGCGCCCGCCCAGACCACTTCACCGGCGGCGGTCAACTCATCCAGCAGCGCCGGACCGTATCCGGTCACCCGCCCCGGCAGCACCAGCTTCTCCAGGGCGGAGGCGGGCACGGGCGCGCCCTGCAGCTGCTCAACAGCGCGCATCAGCCCGTCAACACCGCGCAGCCCACCGGCCTCCAGATGCTGCCACCGGGGCAGGAACGCCGCCAGTGCGGGCCCGGGCACCGGCTCCAGCTCCTGGCGCAGCGCGGCCAGCGAGCGCCGCCGCAGCCGCCGCAGCACGGTCGGCTCGCACCACTCCTGCCCGGCACCCGCCGGGTGGAACTCACCCTGTACGAGGCGGCCTTCGGCCGTCATCCGGTGCAGCGCCCCGTCGGCCACCGAGGTGCCGAGACCGAAGCGGGCGGCGGCCTGCTGGGTCGTAAAGGGGCCGTGCGTACGGGCGTAACGGCCGAGCAGATCCCCAAGGGGATCCTTCACCGGCTCGGTGAACGCCTCGGGCACCCCCACCGGAAGCGCCACACCCAGCGCGTCGCGCAGCCGCCCCGCGTCCTCGATCGCGGCCCAGTGCTCCCGCCCCGCCACCCGGACGCGGATGGCGCGCCGCGCGGCCGCCAACTCCCCGGCCCAACCGGGCTCGGCGCCCCGCTCGGCCAGCTCCGCCTCGGTCAGCGGGCCAAGCACCCGCAGCGCGTCGGCCACCGCCTCGGGGTCCTTGATCCGGCGCACCCCGGAAGAGTCCGGGCGCCACTGGAGCTCCCGCTCCAACTCCGCCAGCACCTCGGCGTCCAGCAGCTCACGCAGCTCCGCCCGGCCCAGCAGCTCGGCCAGCAGCCGCGAGTCCAGCGACAGCGCTGCCGCGCGGCGCTCGGCGAGCGGGGAGTCGCCCTCGTAGAGATATTGCGCGACATAGCCGAAGAGCAGCGACCGCGCGAAGGGCGACGGCTCCGGCGTGGTGACCTCGACCAAACGAACCCGGCGGGCCTCGATATCGCCCATCAGCTCGGTGAGGCCCGGCACATCGAAGACATCCTGCAGACACTCGCGCACCGCCTCCAGCACGATCGGGAAGGAGCCGAACTCACTGGCCACCTGGAGCAGCTGGGCGGCGCGCTGGCGCTGCTGCCACAGCGGGGTGCGCCTGCCCGGATCGCGGCGGGGCAGCAGCAGAGCGCGGGCGGCGCACTCCCGGAAGCGGGCGGCGAACAGGGCCGAGCCGCCGACCTGGTCGGTGACGAGCTGGTCGACCTCGCCCTTGTCGAAGAGCACATCGGCCGCGCCCACCGGAGCCTGCTCGGTGTCATAAGCGGTGGTGTCCTGCCCCAGCGGATTGGCGTCCCAGTCGAGCCCCAGCAGATCCGCGTCGGGCAGCCGCAGCACAATCCCGTCATCGGCGTGCATCACCTGGGCGTCCATGCCATACCGCTCGGACAGCCGGGCGCCGAGCGCCAGCGCCCACGGTGCGTGCACCTGGGCGCCGAACGGAGAGTGCACCACCACCCGCCAGTCACCCAGCTCATCGCGGAACCGCTCCACCACGATCGTGCGGTCATCGGGGACATGGCCGCAGGCGGCGCGCTGCTCCTCCAGATATCTGAGGACATTGCCGACGGCGAGCTCATCGAGCCCGGCCCGGCCCAGCCGCTCCCGCGCCGCATCCGCGCCCAGCCCGCTGAGCTCGCGCAGGAACGCGCCCAGCGCACGGCCCAGTTCCAGTGGCCGCCCCAGCTGGTCGCCCTTCCAGAAGGGCAGCCGCCCCGGCACCCCGGGGGCGGGGGAGACCAGCACCCGGTCCCGGGTGATGTCCTCGATCCGCCAAGAGGTGGTGCCCAGGGTGAAGACATCGCCCACCCGGGATTCGTAGACCATCTCCTCATCGAGCTCACCGACCCGGCCCCCGCCCTTCCTGGGATCGGCCCCCGCCAGGAAGACCCCGAAGAGACCCCGGTCCGGGATGGTCCCGCCCGAGGTGACCGCCAGCCGCTGCGCACCCGGGCGCCCCGTGACCGTATGGGCCACCCGGTCCCACACCAGACGGGGCCGCAACTCGGCGAAGGCATCGGACGGATACCGCCCGGCGAGCATGTCGAGCACCGCCGTGTACGCCGACTCCGGCAGCGAGGCGAACGGCGCCGCCCGGCGCACCACGGCCAGCAGCTCATCCACATCCCAGGTGTCCATGGCCGCCATGGACACCAGCTGCTGGGCCAGCACATCCAGCGGATTGGCCGGAATCCGCAGCGACTCGATCGCCCCCTCGCGCATCCGCTCGGTCACCACGGCCGACTGCACCAGATCGCCCCGGTACTTGGGAAAGACCACCCCGGCCGAGACCGCCCCCACCTGGTGCCCGGCGCGGCCCACGCGCTGCAGCCCGGAGGCGACCGAGGGCGGCGACTCGACCTGTACGACCAGATCCACCGCCCCCATATCGATACCGAGCTCCAGACTGGAGGTGGCCACCACGGCCGGCAGCCGCCCTGCCTTCAGATCCTCCTCGACCCGCGCCCGCTGCTCCTTCGATACGGACCCATGGTGCGCCCTCGCCAGAATCGGCGGCGCCCCTTCGGCCACCCCCGAACCACCCATCAGCTCGGCGGGGGAGTGCGCCTCCGGCAGGGGCTCACCGGTCGCCCGCTCATAGGCGATCTCATTGAGCCGATTGCACAGCCGCTCGGCCAGCCGCCGGGAATTGGCGAAGACGATCGTCGAGCGGTGTGCCTGCACCAGATCCGCGATCCGCTCCTCGACCGAGGGCCAGATCGACGGCTTCTCCCCGCCGCCCGAGTCCTGCACCGGGGAGCCGCCCAGCTCACCCATGTCCTCGACCGGCACGACCACCTTCAGGTCGAACTCCTTGCCCGAGGGCGGCTGCACGATCGTCACCGCACGCTGCGGAGAGAGAAAGCGGGCGACCTCCTCCACGGGCCGTACGGTCGCGGACAGCCCGATACGCCGCGCCGGGCGGTCGTGGCGGAGCCGCGCAGATTGAGCACTGCACAGCTGATCCAGCCGCTCCAGGGAGAGCGCGAGATGGGCCCCGCGCTTCGTCCCGGCCACCGCGTGCACCTCATCCAGGATCACCGTCTCCACCCCGCAGAGCGCGTCCCGCGCCGCCGAGGTGAGCATCAGGAAAAGCGACTCGGGCGTCGTGATCAGAATGTCCGGTGGCCGCCGGGCCATCGAGCGCCGCTCAGCCGCTGGGGTGTCCCCGGAACGGATACCCACCCGGATATCCGGCTCCGGCAGCCCCAGCCGCACCGACTCCTGCCGGATCCCGGTGAGGGGGCTGCGCAGATTCCGCTCCACATCGACCGCCAAAGCCTTCAGCGGCGATATGTACAGCACCCGGCAGCGCCTGATGGGCTCCGCGGGCGGCGGCGTGGACGCCAGCCGGTCCAGCGACGCCAGAAACGCGGCCAAGGTCTTACCGGACCCGGTCGGGGCCACCACCAGGGCGTCCGACTCCGCCGCGATGGCCCGCCAGGCGCCCTCCTGGGCAGCCGTGGGCGCGCTGAACGCCCCCCTGAACCAGGCGGCGGTCGCGGGGGCGAAGCCATCGAGAGCCGAAGACTGAGCCATGCCCCCATCGTGCACCCCACCACTGACAACGGCCGACAGCGCAGAATGGACCCATGGGGGACAAGGAGTGGGCGCGGCACTGGCAGCACGACCAGCTTCCGGACCTGGATCTCCTCCGTGCCCGTTATATCCGGCATGCCTTCCCACGCCACGCACACGACGGCTACACCCTCGGCGCGATCACCGGGGGGCTCGAGGAAGTCGGACTGCCGGACGGCACCGAACGGGTCGGCGCGGGCGGCGTCGTCATGATCAACCCCGAGGTACCGCACACCGCACGTGCCGGAGCCCCCGAGGGGTGGGCCTACGCCACGCTCTATCCGGCGGCACATCTCGTCGCCGGCATCGCCGCCGAAACCACCACCCTGCGCGGCACCGCCGGATTCGCCGAGACCGCGGTCCACGACCGGCAGGCCGCCCACCTCATCGCCGCGGTGCACCGGGCCGCCGAGGAGGGCAACGCGCTGGCCGCCGACAGCCTGCTGCGCGTCGCCATCGCCCGGCTGCTGCGCCGCCACGGCGGCCTCCTGCCGGCCCGTACGATCCACCCGGCCGGGGCGCTGGACGCCGCCCGCGCTCAGGAGGTCCTGGAACAGCGGATGACGGCCCCACCCACCCTGGAACAGCTCGCCACCGAGCTGGGCACCAGCCCTTTCGCGCTGCTACGGGCCTTCCGCGACCGTTACGGGATGCCGCCGCACACCTGGCTCACCAACGCCCGGATCCGCCGTGCCCGGCTGCTGCTGGAGGCCGGGGTCCCGCCGGCCGAGGCCGCGGTCGCCGTCGGCTTCACCGATCAGCCGCATCTGGGCCGCCACTTCCGCCGGATCGTCGGAGTACCGCCCGGGGCTTATCAGCGAGCCCGCAGAAACGTACAAGACCGCGGCTGAGGCGGGCGCATAGCCTGCCGCCGTGGCAGAACAGACAGCAACACCCCAGGCAGCAATACCGCAGGCAGCAATACCGCAGGCAGCAATACCGCAGGCAGCGACACCGCAGGCAGCGACACCGCAGACAGACATAACGGCGGCTGACCCCGGCACCGACCGGGCCGTGCTCCGGGACGCGCTCGGCGTCGGCCTCGCCGTCGGCCTCTCCGGCTTCGCCTTCGGCGTGACCTCCGCGGGCGCCGGGCTCAGCATCACGCAGACCTGCGCGCTCAGCCTGCTGGTCTTCACCGGCTCCTCGCAGTTCGCCCTGGTCGGCGCCCTCGCCGCAGGCGGCAATCCACTCACCGCGGCCGCTGGTGCCTTCTTCCTCGGTGTCCGTAACGCCTTCTACGGGCTGCGGCTGTCCAGCCTCCTTCAGCTGCCCCGCTGGCAGCGGCCGTTCGCCGCGCACTGGGTGATCGACGAGACCGCCGCGGTGGCGCTGGCCCAGCGCGACCGCCGCGCCGCCCGCATCGGCTTCACGGCCACCGGCGCCACCCTCTTTCTGCTCTGGAACCTCACCACACTGCTCGGCGCCCTGGGCGCCGCCGCACTGGGTGACCCCGCCGCCTGGGGACTGGACGCCGCAGGCCCGGCCGTCTTTCTGGCGCTGCTCGCGCCCATGCTGCGGACCACCCTGGAGCGGGCCACCGCTGGGCTCGCGGTGGTGCTGGCGCTGGCATGTCTGCCGCTGCTGCCCGCCGGTGTTCCGGTGCTGGTGGCCGGGCTGGCGGCGCCCGTGGTGCTGCTGCTCATGGGACGTAAGGAGGCGGCTGCCCGATGACCGTATGGATCGCGATCGCCATCACCGCCGCCGGATGCTATCTGGTCAAGCTGCTCGGCCTGTCCGTGCCCGCCGGTGCGCTGGAGCGCCCGGCCGTGCGGCGCCTGGCCGCGCTGTTTCCGGTCGCCCTGCTGGCCGGGCTCACCGCCATCCAGACCCTCGACGACCACGCGGGCTCGCTCACCGTGGACGCCCGCGTGGCCGGGCTCGCCTCGGCCGCCGTGGTGCTGCTGCTCCGGGCACCTTTCCTGCTGGTGGTCGCCACGGCGGTGGTGGTCACGGCGGGGGTGCGGGCGCTGGGCGGCTGAAGCCTTGAGGGCCTGGGGCCATCAGAGCGGGCGGCCGTAGGCGCGCAGCTTCAGCAGCGCCTCGATGGTGACGATCGGCCGCGACTCCAGCTCGGTGCCGGGCGCCCATTTCCGCCAGTTGATGCTCCAGCCGCCGTCATCCCGCTGCTCACTCACGAGGAAGTCCAGCGACCGTTCCACTTCCTCGTCCGTGAACCAGCGCCGGGCCAGTGAGTCCGGTGTGCGGGCGAAGTCATGGACGTAGTGATACTCACCGGGGCCATAGCCGGGCGACAGCGGAAAGTCCGTGGCGCGGGCCGGCTCGGTGACGGCCAGCCGCTGATCGCGTACCAGGCCGCCGAGCCGCCGAGCCGCGGCCTCGGCGCGAGGGCGGTCCGGGGCGCTGTCGAGAAAGGTGACGGAGGCGTGGACCTCGTAGGGGTGGGTCTTGTCCAGCGACTCGACCGCCCGCCAGCAGTAGTCGGTCGCCCGGAACAGCCAGGCGTGCCACACCTCGTTACGGTGCAGCAGCCCGACCACCGGGCCGGTCGCCAGCAGATCGCTGGGCGGGTTGTCGAGGATGGGGATCCAGGGCGCGGCGGGATAGCCGCGCAGCGAGGGGTCGAGTGCGGGCAGTGCGCCGTCGTCAGTGGATACCTGGGTCAGATAGCGGCAGATACGTTCCACCCGCTGGCCGCCGCAGCGGCCGATCCGGTCCAGCACCCGCAGGGCGGTGGCGGTGTGCAGTGGCTGGCTGACGGGGCCGCGCAGATCGGGCTCCAGCGCGTGCCCATAGCCGTCGTCAGTGTTGCGGTAAGCGGCCAGGGCGGTCTCGACCGCCTCGGCGTCGCCGCCGAGGAATTCGTAGGCGAACAGGCGCTGTTCCAGGACCCGTGCGGTCAGCCAGATGAAGTGCTCGGCGCGGGTGAGGGGTGATGATCCGGTAGGGGCCATCCTCCGACCGTAGAGCGGGCGGCCCCGTCGGTCACGGCTGCGGGCAGCCTGCCACTCGTGGGGGCGGGGTGCCGGGCTCCCCGGTTGACAGCTTCGGGCCGGTTGACAGCTTCGGGGCCATGCCGAGGTTCGGTGGATGATGGATATATGCGGTTGACGATTTTCTGGGAGCGGATGGCAGCCCACTTCGGTGCGGCGTACGCGGATTCCTTCGCGCGTGACTACGTGATGTCCGAGCTCGGTGGACGCACGGTGTACGAGGCGCTGGAGGCGGGCTGGGAGGCGAAGGCCGTCTGGCGGGCGGTCTGCGCTGCCGTGGATGTGCCCGCTGAGCTGCGCTGAGGGGCATCGGGTCATCCTTTCGGGGCGCCGAGTTGCCCACATCCCTTCGCTTATCCATCCTGACCTGCACTTTTGTCTGTCTCCACAGGGCAGGTGTGTCACTTGACACAAAAATCGAACATCGATTCCCATGGGTGAGGCGAGGCGCCCGGGGGCTGCCTCGGCGCCGATTGTCAGTGGCAGCCGCTAGCGTCTTGGACGTGAAGCGATCGAACCAGAAACCGGTGGCACCCATGGCAGGAACTGACCGCGAGAAGGCGCTCGACACAGCGCTCGCGCAGATTGAACGGCAATTCGGCAAGGGCGCCGTGATGCGCATGGGGGACCGGCCGAATGACCCCATCGAGGTCATCCCCACCGGGTCGACCGCCCTCGACGTCGCCCTCGGCGTGGGCGGGCTGCCACGCGGCCGGGTGGTGGAGGTGTACGGCCCGGAGTCCTCGGGAAAGACCACCCTTACGCTCCATGCCGTGGCAAATGCCCAAAAAGCGGGCGGCACGGTCGCCTTCGTGGACGCCGAGCACGCCCTCGACCCCGAATACGCCCAGAAGCTCGGCGTGGACACCGACTCGCTGATCCTGTCCCAGCCGGACAACGGTGAGCAGGCGCTCGAGATCACCGACATGCTGATCCGCTCCGGCGCCCTGGACCTGATCGTCATCGACTCCGTCGCCGCCCTGGTGCCGCGTGCGGAGATCGAGGGCGAGATGGGCGACTCCCACGTCGGTCTGCAGGCCCGGCTGATGAGCCAGGCCCTGCGGAAGATCACCGGCGCTTTGAGTCACTCAAAGACCACGGCGATTTTCATCAACCAGCTCCGCGAGAAGGTCGGCGTGATGTTCGGGTGCATGTCCTACGGGACGCGTGTCACCCTCGCCGACGGCACTCAGGAGAAGATTGGCAAGATCGTCAATCAGAGGATGGACGTCGAGGTCCTTTCCTACGATCCCGAGACCGACCGCGTTGTGCCACGCCGGATCACCAACTGGTTCGATAACGGCAACGCCGAGCGCTTCCTGCAGTTCACCGTCGCCAAATCGGGAGGGAATGGCAAAGCGCAGTTCTCGGCCACTGAGAACCACCTTGTCCGCACCCCGGGGGGCTGGCGGGAGGCTGGCGAGCTGATCGCGGGAGACCGTGTCCTCATTGCCGAGAAGAAGGTGCTCAGCGAGCAGCAGGAGCAGGTCGTCCTTGGCTCGGTCATGGGTGACGGCAATCTCTCGCCCAACCGGCGCGGACGCACCGGGGTACGGTTCCGCATGGGGCACGGAGCCAAGCAGGCCGACTACCTTGACTGGAAGGTGTCGCTGCTCGGCAACATCGAGTGCAGCCGCACCGAGAACGCCAAGGGCGCGGTTTTCGCTGACTTCACGCCGCTGCCCGAGCTCGACGAACTGCGTCAGGTCATCTACTTCGGCGACGGTAAGAAGCACATCACCTGGGAGTACCTCAAGGCGATGACGCCACTGGCGCTCGCTGTCTGGTACATGGACGACGGCGGCTTCACCGTCCGGTCCAAGGGGGCGCAGGAACGCACCGAAGGCGGGACCGGCCGGATCGAGATCTGCGTCGAGGCGATGAGCGAGGGCTCACGGGATCGAATTGTGGACTACCTGCGGGACACCCACGGCCTCGATGTGAAGCTGCGCCTCGCCGGAGCGCGGCAGATCCCCGTGCTTCAGTTCAGCACGGAGGCTTCCGCGCAGTTCCAGAAGATGGTGGCTCCCTACATCCACCCGTCGATGGAGTACAAGCTGCTGCCTGGCTATCAGGGGCGGTTCGCGGTTGAGCCGGAATTCGCGGAGGAGGCCCAGCGGCTGGTGCCATCGCAGATCCTCGATATTCACATCAAGCCGCCGACACGTTCGATGAAGAAGTTCGACATTGAGGTCGAAGGCACGCATAACTACTTCGTCGACGGCGTGATGGTCCACAACAGCCCTGAGACCACCACCGGCGGCCGGGCGCTGAAGTTCTACTCCTCGGTGCGGCTCGACATCCGCCGGATCGAGACACTCAAGGATGGCACTGACGCGGTCGGTAACCGTACTCGTGTCAAAGTTGTCAAGAACAAAGTAGCGCCGCCCTTCAAGCAGGCCGAGTTCGACATTCTCTATGGCATTGGCATCAGCCGTGAGGGCGGTCTGATCGATATGGGCGTTGAGCACGGCTTCATCCGCAAGTCCGGTGCTTGGTACACCTACGAGGGCGATCAGCTTGGCCAGGGCAAGGAGAATGCCCGCACCTTCCTCCGCGATAACCCTGATCTCGCCAATGAGATCGAGAAGAAGATCAAGGAGAAGCTGGGTATCGGCCCGAAGCCTGAGACGCCGGAGGGGGAGCCGGGCAAGGACGCGACGAGCGGCGCTGACGCAGCGGCCCCGGCTGCCGCGAGCGACGCGACCGCGGCCAAGACCGTGCCCGCGCCGGCGGCCAAGGGGAAGGCCACCAAGGCCGCCACGGCCAAGAGCTAGTCCGTGACACGGCGCACTGACTGGTCGGATGGCGGCACAGCACGCGAAGACAGCGGTGGTCTCGACTCGTCGAGGGCCGAGGAGAGACCACCGCGCAGACCCCAGGACCCCGCGGAGCGGGCTCGGGCCATCTGTCTGCGGTTGCTCACCGGGACCCCGCGGACCCGGCAACAGCTCGCGGACGCGCTGCACAAGCGGGATATCCCCGACGAGGTGGCGGAGGAGGTGCTCTCCCGGTTCGAGGAGGTCGGCCTGATCGACGACGCGGCCTTCGCCGACGCGTGGGTGGAATCCCGGCACTACAGCCGGGGGCTGGCCCGGCGGGCCCTCGCCCGCGAGCTGCGCACCAAAGGGGTGGACTCATCGGTGATCGATGAGGCGGTCGGTCAGCTGGACTCCGAGCGGGAGGAGGAGACCGCCCGCGCCCTGGTGGAGCGCAAACTCCGGGCGACCAGGGGCCTGGACCGCGACAAGCGGCTGCGCCGCCTCGCCGGGGTGCTCGCCCGCAAGGGGTACTCCGAAGGGCTCGCCCTCCGGGTGGTCCGGGAGGCGCTGGAGGGGGAGGGCGAGGATGTGGAGCTGCTGGAGGACGGGCCGTACTGACCGGTCCGCCCCCGGACCCACCTAAGCGACGGGCAGGACGCGGGGGCCCCGTACCAGCAAGCCTGGGCGGTAGGGGAGACCGGCCGGGTCGGCTGCCAGGCGTAGCCCGGGCAGGGTGGTGAAGAGCAGGGGGAGGGCGATCTGAGCCTCCAGCCGGGCCAGGCGGGAGCCCACACAGAAGTGCGGGCCATGGCCGAAGGCGGCATGCGGGGCGGGCCGGGCCCCCTCTGCGGTGGGCAGATAGCGGTCCGGCCGGAAGGCGTCGGGGTCGGGAAAGTGGGCGGGATCCCGATTGGCGGCGGCGAGGACCGCAAGCACAGACGCCCCGGCCGGAATCCGGGTGCCGTCGCTGAGGGCGACGTCCTCGGTCGTACGCCGCCAGGTCGTGCCCTCCAGGGGGCTCGCGTGTCGCAGGGTCTCCTCAACGATGGCCGGCCAGCGGGCAGCGGGGTCAGCCTGGGCGGCGGCCAGCTCCTGAGGGTGGCTCAGGAGCAGCAGGGCAGCCGAGGCCAGCAGATTCATCGTGGTCTCGTACCCGGCGAAGAGCAGCAGAAAGGCCATAGCGAGCAGTTCGCCGTCGTCCAGCCCGCCCTCGGCGGAGTCATGTACGAGCACGCTGAAAAGATCGTCGCCCGGGGAGCGCCGCTTGGCGGCGATCAGCTCGGTGAAGTAGCCGTACAGCTGGGTCCACGCCTCGTCCACCGCACCCGGCGGCAGTGCGTCGGCGGGTGATCCGACCCGGTATGTCCAGTCCCGTAGTGCCACGCGGTCCGACTCCGGTACGCCCAGGACCTCGCCGATCACCAGTACCGGCAGCGGGAAGGCGAAGGCGTCCACGAGATCGGCGCTGCCATCGCGTTCGATCCGCCCGGCCACCTCCTCCACGAGGCCCTTCACCAGCACCTCGATACGGGGCCGGAGGGCGTCGACCCGGCGCGGGGCGAAGGCGGCGGTGGTCAGCTTGCGCAGCCGGGTGTGGTCGGGGGCGTCGGAGTTGAGCATATGGCGGGCCAGCAGCGCCCGCGCCCGCTGCGCGGGCGAGTCGGCTTTCGGCCGTCCGGCACCCTGTGGGGGCACATTGGAGAAGCGGGGATCGGCGAGCACCGCCCGGGTCTGCTCATAGCCGGTGACCAGCCAGGCCCGCGATCCATTGGCGAGCGTGACACACACCGCGTCCCCCTGGGCGCGCAGCCGCGCGTAGTAGGGGTACGGGTCACGGGCGAAGTCTTCGTCAGCCGGATCGAGCACCCGGCCATCATCCCTGGTGTCCTTCCCCTGCCGGGCGCGGGGTCCGGCGGGGCGTGGGTACGGGTGCTCAGCGCTGGGCCACGGGCGTAGTCGGGTGCGCCGCCTGGACTGCTGGCCGGTCGAGATGCCAGCCGGTGATCAGCCGTCCGGCCACTTCTGGCCAGCGCGCGGACAGCCGCTCCTCGGCCACTCGGCCCTCGAACGGTGAGGAGATGATCCGGCGGACCTCGCCGGGCCTGTGGCGCAGCAGGTTCTGGTACGCGGGCAGGGTGTCCTCGGTGATGTACTGCCAGCGCCGCTCCTTGTCGGCGAGGTTGAAGTCCGGAAGCGGCGTGGTGAGCCGAACGCCGGTGACCGGGGTGGTGACGCGCAGCGGGGAGTACTGGCCTGGGGTCTTGGCACCAGGAATCGACGCGGAGCCGCCGACGGTCATCCCGTAGGTCAGCAGCGAACCGACCGGAGCGTGGCGCCGGTACATCTGGTCCCACTGCCCCGAGATGATCTGGTTCTGCTCCCGGTCCAGCAGCGCGGTGTTGCCGCTGCTGACTCTGGCAGGCTCGCCGGTCGCGATATCGCGCCAGGCGCCGACCGCCTTGGCGTCGATCAGACCGGCGGAGCGCATCTCCTCGATGGCGTCGATGCCGCCATGGAGGTACGCCATGTGCATCGACCCCAGATCCATGAAGATGTTCTTCTGCATGGCGAGGAACTTGTTCTCGAACCAGCGAAGTTCAACCGGGGACAGCTCGGTCCCCTCGCTGGTCAGGTCCAGCAGCTCCGGCGGCAGCGACTCCCGTACCTCGTAGGGCAGTTCACGGACCTTGCCGTAGAGCAGCGTGCCGAGGTCCCCGACCGAGTCCAGATCCAGGAAACCGGCGGCGAACGCCGCGCCGATCATGTTCGCCATGCCCGCCCACTCCAGCTCTGGATGACGCAGGAAGAGCTCGCCGTAGAAAGCATAGACGGCGTAGACGGTGTGTTCGTTGCCGTCGACGCCGCGGGCCGGGTCCCAGGTGTTCAGCCTGACACCGGCGTTGTTCACGGCCCGTACCAGCCAGTGCTGCCAGAGCAGCGCCGCATAACGGGATGGTTCGATGTTCTGGGCGCGTGCCTGCTTCAGCAGCCGCTCCAGAGTCGGCAGATCGGTGGGGAGGTCGGGGTGGACCCCGCCGGCGAACTCGCCGTTGGCGTTGGCCAGCGGCAGATCGAGCGGAAGCTCGCTTACGGCCGTCTGCGCCCCGGGGGATGCGACCGCTGAAGGCTGTGCGGCGGCTGGGTTCACCCCCGTCGCGCTCAGCGTGAGTACCAGCCCGGTCGCGATCGTGACCGCCGTCTTCCGCACCATGCCGCCGCCCCCCATGCCTCTCCCGACTCCGCTCTGTGTTGACAGACGCGCGGAACGTTATCGACAGGGCTCAGGGGGCGCAATCGTATGCGTGCGGTTCATGATGTGAAGTGGCCTACGGAAAAGGCGGGTTGGGCAAGTCCGCACGGGGCGCAGCGACGTCGCAGGACGTGGACGGCCCGGTGCTGTCGCGAGGCGCCAGCCTGGGGAGGTCGCTCTGGACGCTGCGGGCGGGGGAGCCGTCCAGCAGGGCCAGAAGTTCCTGGGCGGCGAGCCGCCCGAACGCGGCGGTGTCGCGGACCAGGGCGGTCAGACCGGGGTGGGTGACCCGGCACAGCGCCGAGTCGTCCCAGGCGACGATGGAGAGATCGCCGGGGACCGGGACGGAGCGCTCCAAGGCGGTGGCCAGACCCGCCACCGCCATCACATCGTTGTCGTAGACGATCGCTGTTGGGGGAGTGTCCTGATCGAGGAGACGGCGGGTGGCCTCCGCGCCCTCCGCGTCCGAGTAGTCCGTGGTCACCGAGCGGACCTCGCCAGGGTCCAGGCCTCGGCGCTCGGCCTCGGTGCGCAGACAGCGGATCCGGCGCTCGGTGTGGGCGAGGCCGGGGAGACCGGCGACATGGACGATACGGCGGTGGCCGAGTCGGTGCAGGTGGTCGATGACCGAGGCCATTGCCTCGGTGTCGTCGGCCCATACGGTGGAGAGGCCGGGGGCGGTTTCGGTGTCCGTACCGCCTATCACCACCGCGGGCAGGCCGAGCTCGGTGAGGAGTTCGGGGCGGGGGTCGGCCAGCCGGGGGTCGACGACCAGTACCCCGTCGACACGGCGCTCGGCCCACCAGCGGCGGTAGAGCTCGCACTCGGCGTCCAGGTCTTCCACGACCTGGAAGAGCAGCGCGGTCTGGCGGGCGCCCAGGGCCTCCTGGATGCCGGAGACGAGCCGCAGGAAGAAGGACTCGACGCCGAGCGTACGGGCTGGGCGGGCGAGAACCAGCCCCAGGGCGCCGGTGCGTTCGCCGGACAGCGCGCGAGCCGCGCTGCTGGGCCGCCAGCCCAGCTGCTCCGCGACGCGGTGGACGCGGTCCCGGGTGCCGGGGGAGACGCCGGGGCGGCCGTTGAGCGCGAAGGAGACCGCGCTCTTGGAGACGCCTGCCTGCCGGGCGATGTCCTTGATGGTGGGCCTGCGAGCTGTCATCCCGGTCCTTCGAAAGATCGCGATCACGATCGCGCCTAAACCGCATTAGTAACTCGTAGCTAAACCGCCTTAGTTCGTGCTGTCAAACCTCTGTGTAAAAGCTTGACGAGGTCATGCCTTAGGTTCAGTCTTGGGCCGGAACACCACAGCGGCCAGCCAAGTCCGCGAAAGCAGCGCCGGGCTCAGGCGGCAAAAGGGGTGAGCGACCATGCCTTTGAGACGACTGACGAGGCTCTGCACCACTGCCCTGTTAGCAGGCTCCCTGCTGGCCACAGCCGCCTGCGGGGTCAGCGGAAGCGAGGGCGAGGCGTCCGATGAGCAGCCGGAGCGGACTGGGAAGGTCTCCGGCCAGATCACTTTCCGTACGCTGCAGCTGAAGCCCACCTTCACCGACTATATCCAGGGCGTCATCACCGCCTTCGAGAAGAAGCACCGCGATGTGAAGGTGAAGTGGGAGGACGTCCCGGGCGAGGGCTATAACGAAAAGCTGGTCGCCGATGCTCAGGCGGGACAGCTGCCCGACGTGATCAACCTCAACACCGATTCCTTCCAGCTCCTCGCCGACCGTGGCAGGCTTGCCGACATCGCCGCGCTCGACCCCGAGGCCAAGGGCGACTTCATCCCCGGGGCCTGGGACCAGTACCGGCTGCCCGGCAAGAAGGGCGTCTTCGCCTACCCCTGGTACGTCACTCCGGAGATCCTCACCTTCAACAAGAAGCTCTACGCCGAAGCGGGCCTCGACGAGGACAAGCCACCGGCCACCGTCGAGGAGTACTTCGATCAGGCCGAGCAGATCGCCCGGACATCCGGCGGCCAGGTCGCCGCCTTTATGGCCGATCCGCAGGGGCGGCTGCCCGGCGACTGGCAGAAGATGGGCGTGCCCATCCTCAACGCCAAGGGTGATGCGTTCACCTTCAACACAGCCAAGGCCGTCGAGTGGGCCGAGCGCATGCGTGACCTCTACCAACAGGGCGCCATGCCCAAGGAATCACTGACCGGCTCCCAGGACATCAATCAGCTCTACGGCAGCGGGAAGCTGGTCTTCGGGCCGGGATCGCCCGGCTTCATCAAGGACATCAAGGACAATGCTCCGAAGATCTATGCGCAGACCGCGGTCGGTGAGGCCATCACCGGGAAGCTGGGCCACATTGGGATCTACACCCAGTCGCTCGGTGTAAGGAGGGACACCAAGCACCCCGACGCTGCCCTTGAGTTCGCCAAGTGGGTCACCAACGGGCCCAATCAGGTGGCGTTCTCCAAGAAGGCGACGATTTACCCGTCCAACGCCAAGGGTCTGGACGACCCCTACTTCTCCGACAAGGGCGACGGCACCGACCCCGAGACCATGGCACGGGTCATCGGCGCCGAGGAACTGCGCGATGCCCAGCTCGACGCCAACACCCCGGTGCAGTGGACCAACCAGGTCGGCGATGCCGTGAACCGGGAGATGCACAAGGCGATCAAGGGCGACCGGGAGCCCGCCGAGGCCGTCAAGCGCGCAGAGGACGCCGCGAACAAGATCCTCGCGACGCAGCAGAAACAGCAGAAACAGCAGCAGAAGCAGTAGCGGCCGTGACGCTGACCCTCACCGACGACCAGCGGGAAACCCGCAGAGCCAGACATCGGCGCGCCAGGGAGATGGAGGCCGAGCACGGGCTGGTACACCGGCGCTGGTGGACCCCGTACCTCTTTCTGCTGCCCGGCCTCGGCATGGTACTGACCTTCAGCCTCTGGCCGTTCGTCAACACCATCATCCTGTCGATGACGGACGCCCAGATCCTGCGCGGCGGCACCTTTACCGGCCTCGACAATTACGTACGGGCGCTGGACGACCCCGCCTTCTGGACAGCGCTGTTCAACAGCGTGCTCTATACGGCCGTGGTCGTCCCGGCCGTGGTACTGCTGCCGCTGGCGCTCGCCGTGCTGGTGGAGCGGAAGGTGCCCGGCATCGGCTTCTTCCGCTCCGCCTTCTACACCCCCGTGATCGCCTCAGCGGTGGTGGTCGGACTGATGTGGCAGTGGCTGCTGCGCAGCGACGGCCTCATCAACACCGTGCTCGGCAGGTTACAGCTCATCTCCGAGCCGCTGCCGTTTCTGACCGACAGCACCTTGCTGCTCTTCTCCGCCATGATCGTGACCGTCTGGAAGGGCCTCGGGTACTACATGGTGTTCTACCTGGCCGCCCTGGGAAACGTGCCGCGTTCCCTGCATGAGGCCGCGGCCATCGACGGGGCCGGAGCGGTGCGCCGCTTCTTCCATGTCACCATCCCCTCCGTGAAGCCGATGATGCTGCTCGTCGGCACCCTCTCGGCGATCTCCGCACTGCGCGTCTTCACCGAGATCTACATCCTGGGCGGCGAGAGCGGCGGCCCCGGTGGGGATTCCCGCACCCTGCCCTTCCTCATCCGTGAGGTCGGCCTCGGCTTCGCGGGCGAGACGGGCTACGCCGCCGCGATCTCCATCCTGCTCTTCCTGCTGACGCTCGTCTTCAGCCTGCTCGGTCACCGGCTGTCGAAGGGGGACGAGCGGTGAACCGCAGCAGCGTGCTCGGTCTCACCGGGCGCTACGTCACGCTCTGCGTGATGCTCGTCGTGATGCTGGGCCCCATCGTCTGGCAGTTCCTCACTTCGCTCAAGGGACGCGGAGAGAGCGTCTACACCGGGCTGCTGCCCAGCCAGCCGACCCTGGACAACTATGTCCGGGTCGCCGAGTCCTTCCCGCTCTTCCAGTACGTCGGCAATACGCTCATCGTCTGTGCCCTGGCGGTCGGCAGCAACTGCGTCTTCGCCTCCATGGGCGGCTACGCCCTCTCCCGGGCGGGCTGGCTCGGCCGCAGGATTGTTTTTACCGTGCTCGTCGCCACGCTGATGTTCCCCTTTGAGTCCGTGATGGTCTCGATGTTCCTCACCGTCCGCTCGATGGGCCTGGTGGACACCCTCATCGGTGTCTGGCTGCCCGGCGCGGTCTCCGTCCTCAACCTCCTCATCATGCGGGCGGCCTTCCTCGCCGTACCCAAGGAGACCGAGGAGGCCGCGGTCCTCGATGGCGCCAATGAGTGGCAGCGCTTCACCCGGGTCTTCCTGCCGTCAGCGAAGGGAGCCCTGTCCGTTGTCTGCATCACCAGCTTTATGGGCGCTTGGGATGACTTCCTCTGGCCGCTCATCGTTCTCACCAACAGCGACAACTACACCTTGCAGCTCGGCCTGAAGATGCTCTCCGGCTCCTCCCTGGTCAACGACCCACGGCTGGTGGCCGCCGGAGCCATCGCCGCACTCGCGCCGATGATGCTGCTCTTCTTCTGCCTCCAGCGGTTCTTCTTCAAGGGCGTCGGCGAAGGGTCCATCAAGACATGACAGACATTCACCGGGTCCGTATGGGCGCCAACTACACGCCCAGTCACGGCTGGTTTCACCACTGGCTGGACTTCGACCTCGATGAGGTGCGCCGCGACTTCGACTCGATCGCCGCGCTCGGCCTCGACCATGTACGGGCCTTCGCGCTCTGGCCGCTCTTCCAGCCCAACCGGACGCTCATCCGGGCACGCGCCGTCGATCAGCTGGGCCAGCTCCTCGACGCGGCAGCCGAACGCGGCCTCGATGTCTGCGTGGACGCCCTCCAGGGGCATCTGTCCAGCTTTGACTTTGTGCCCTCCTGGCTGCACAGCTGGCACCGGCGCAATCTCTTCACCGATCCGGAAGTCATCGATGCCGAGGCCCGCTATATCGAGACGCTGGCCCTGTCGCTCGCGGACCGGCCGAACTTCCTCGGGGTGACGCTCGGCAATGAGGTCAACCAGTTCTCCGGGCCGCCGCACCCCGACCCGGACCCCTGCACGTATGAGCAGGCGAGCCAGTGGCTGGAAGGGCTGCTCGGCGTCTGCGAGCGTGCCGCCCCCGGCCGACTGCATACGCACGGAGAGTACGACGCGGTGTGGTTCCGTGACGGTCATCCCTTCACCCCCGCCCAGGCCGCCCGGCTCGGCGGCGCAACCGCCCTGCACTCCTGGGTGTTCAACGGCACCGCCCAACGCCATGGGCGCAGTGGAGCGGCGACCGTGCACCACGCCGAGTACCAGATCGAGCTCTCCAAAGCCTGGGCCGCGCCCGGCAGGCCGGTATGGCTTCAGGAAGTGGGGGCGCCCGCACCGCTGATTCCGCCCGAGCACGCCGCTGAGTTCGCGGAGCTGACCCTCGCCAACGCACTGACCTGCGAGGGCCTTTACGGCATCACCTGGTGGTGCTCCCACGACGTCTCCCGCTCGCTGGCCGACTTTCCCGAGCTGGAGTACGACCTGGGGCTGCTCACCACTGAGCGGGCGCCCAAGCCCCTGGGCAAGGCCATCGCCGAACTCACCACGGCGCTACGGGCCTCACCACCGGCACCCGTACGGCGCACCACCGCACTGCTCCTGGACCCCGGTGACCCGGAAACCGCACCGGACCGCTCCGTCGCCGCCCCCGGCGAAACCTTCTATGAGGCATGGGCCCAGCTCGCCGCCCAAGGCGTACGCGCCACCGCCGTCCTGCCCGACCGTGCCCGCGACCCCGCGTATCTGGCCGGGCGCGGCATCACCGAGGTCATCTGCCCCGCCGACATCCACTGACCGCACTCACCGCTACGGAGGCGCCACCGTGACCAGACCGCCCGGAGATTCCCCCCGGCCGTCCCGCCGTACCGTCCTCCTCGGCGCGGCCGCCACCGCCGCCCTGCCGTGGCTGGCCCATCCCGCCCGCGCGGCAGCGCACGCCGACACCGTCCCCGACCCTAACCCCGCCCCGGCACACCCGGGCTCCCTGCAGCCGTACGCCTCGTACTGGTTCCCCGAGTCCTTCCCCGAAGGCCGCGAGCCCGACCCGGGCGCGGTGTGGGCCAGCCTCAAGGAGTGGACGCCGGAGGGAGACCCCGACCTGCCCTTCAACGTCTCCACCGTGCCGCTCGCCGACCGCTTCACCCCGCAGCCCGCCAACCCGGCCGCCCGCGACGGCCAGGCCCGTATCTCCGCGCTGGCCGCCTTCGCACCCACCGCCCAGAACCCCTCACAGGGCGGGCCGAATGCCGACTACTACGCGCTGACGCACTGGGCGTACCTCGATGAGCTGGTCTTCTGGGGCGGCTCCGCCGGGGAGGGCATCATCCTCGCGCCGGGTGCGCCCGTGGTGGACGCCGCCCACCGGGCCGGAGTGCCGGTGCTCGGCAATGTCTTCCTGCCGCCGACCGCGTACGGCGGCGATCTGAAGTGGACTCGCGAGCTGGTGCAGCGCGACACGGATGGCCGTTTCCCGCTCGCCGCGAAGCTGATTCAGGTTGCCCGGGTGTATGGCTTCGACGGCTGGTTCCTCAATGGTGAGACCGGCGGCGGTGACGCCGGACTCGGCGCCGACTTCGCCGACTTCGTACGGGCGCTGCGCGCTGGGGCTCCCGAGCTCCGGATCACCTGGTACGACGCCTTCACCATTGACGGCCAGGTCGCCTGGCAGGGTGCGCTCAACGACAAGAACGCACCCTTCTTCGAGCACAGCGACTCTCTGTTCATCGACTTCCGCTGGCGCGCCGGCCGCGACCGGCTGCCTTCCTCCGCCGCGTACGCGAGAGCGATGGGCCGCGACCCGTACGAGCTGTGGGCCGGCCTCGATGTCGAGGCGAACGGCTGGCGGACAAAGGTCGACTGGGACGCCTTCGTCCCCGAGGGACGCGACCAGGTGGTCTCGTACGGCCTCTACCGCCCCGACTGGACGCTGCACTCGCTGCCCGGCGACACCACCACCCGCACCCCCGCCCAGTTCCACGCCCGCGACAACCAGTTCTGGACCGGTGAACACCAGAACCCCGCCGACCCGTCCGGGCCCGGTGACTGGCGTCCGGCCGCCCGGCATATCGCCGACCGCTCCACGGTCACCGCGCTGCCCTTTGCCACCACCTTCAACACCGGACATGGCACCGCCTGGTACGAGGACGGCGAGCGGACCGGCGACAGCGAGTGGAACCAGCTCAGCCTCCAGGACCCGTTGCCCGCGCGCCGCTGGGTCGTGCACGGAACCGGCCCTCGCCCCTCGGTGGGCTTTGACTTCGCGGCCGCCTGGCACGGCGGCTCAAGCGTGCTGCTCACGGCGGAGCCGGACTTCAGCGGAACCCTGGAGCTGTTCCACACCCGGCTGCCGCTCTCCCGGGAGACCGTGGTCGAGCTGGTGCACCGGGCAGAGCCGGACTCGGCGCCGGTGCGGGCGGAACTGGCCATCGCCACAGCCGAACCGCGCACCCCGGGTGGGCGGCCGGACTTCTGCTACGTGCCCGCCGCGACGGTGCGGGGCGGCGCGGGCTGGACGACCACGACGGTACGGATCGGACGGCTGCCCGGTGCGGCCGTACGGGTGCTGGGCGTACGGCTGACCGGGCGGAACGGGCGGAACGGCGGCGCCCTCCGGTGGCGGCTGGGCGCCCTCGCGGTCCGTGACGGTGCGCCGGAGCCGCCCAAGCCGCCCAGCCGGGTACGGATCACCGATTCCCGGGCGGCCGGTGGCGGCGAGGCCGAGCTGCGTATCCAGTGGGAGCCCGCGCCCGGCCCGGTGCACCACTACGAGCTGCACCAACGGCGGCCCGACGGCAGCCGGGCCTTCCTCGGCGGCACCAGCGGCAGCGCGTACTACATCCCCGCCCTGCGCCGCTCGAACGGTGAGCCGCGCACCCGGGTGGAGGTACGGGCGGTCACCGGAATCCCGGCAGTGTCCTCGTCACCGGGGGTTCCCGTCGACCATCAGTGGTAAGTCCCCTTATGTCCTGCACGGAAGTCCATACCGCCGCAACGGAGCCGCAGCATGCATGACGACCGCAGCATCGTCGAACACCGACTACGCCGCGTTCTGGCCGAGCGCATCAAGCCCGCCGTGTACAGCTCGCCGCAGCCGCTGGCCGTAGCGCGGTGGGAGGCACCGGGTGAGCCGGTCCCCGTCGCCGAAGGGCTGGCCGCGCCCTACCGGCCGACGGCTGTCGGTGAGCGGTGGGGTCCGGCCTGGGGCACCACATGGTTCAAGGTCACCGGTCGGATTCCCCGGCAGTGGTCGGGGTGCACCGTCGAGGCCGTACTCGATCTGGGCTTTGACCGGGATATGCCGGGGTTCCAGTGCGAGGGGCTGGTGTACCGGGCCGATGGTGAGGCGGTGAAGGCACTCAACCCGCGCAACGCCTGGGTGCGCGTCGACAAACCAGAGGTGGAGCTCTATATCGAGGCGGCCGCCAACCCCATCCTCACGGCGCACGCCCCCAGCTACGAAGGCGACCGGCTGACCGCGAGCGACGAGCCGCTCTACCGGCTGCGCCGGATGGATCTGGCGATCTTCCAGACGGAGGTCTGGGAGCTGGTCCAGGATCTGGAGGTGCTGGGCGGGCTGATGCTGGAGCTGCCGGTCGCCGATGCCCGGCGCTGGGAGATCCTGCGCGCCATCGAACGCTGCCTGGATACCGTCGATCTCACCCATGTCGAGGGTAGCGCCGCCCGCGCCCGTGAGCAGCTTGCCGGGGTGCTTTCCTCCCCGGCCCATGCCTCCGCACACCGGATCAGCGCGGTGGGGCACGCCCATATCGACTCGGCCTGGCTGTGGCCGCTGCGCGAGACCGTGCGCAAAGTGGCCCGCACCGCATCCAACATGGTCAACCTCATGGACGGCCATCCGGAGTTCATCTTCGCCATGTCCCAGGCACAGCAGTTCGCCTGGCTCAAGGAGCACCGGCCCGAGGTCTACGCCAAGGTGAAGAAGAAGGTCGCGGACGGCCAGTTTGTGCCGGTGGGCGGCATGTGGGTGGAGTCCGACACCAATATGGTCGGCGGCGAAGCCATGGCCCGGCAGTTTCTCTACGGCAAGAAGTTCTTCCTGGACGAATTCGGCATCGACACGAAGGAGGTGTGGCTGCCGGACTCCTTCGGCTATACGGCCGCCATGCCGCAGATCGTGAAGCTCGCGGGCGCCGAGTGGTTCCTGACCCAGAAGATCTCCTGGAGTCAGACCAACAAGTTTCCGCATCACACCTTCTGGTGGGAGGGCATCGACGGCACCCGGGTCTTCACCCACTTCCCGCCCGTGGACACCTATAACTCCGATCTGGGCGGCCGGGAGATGGCGCACGCCGCCAGCAACTACCGGGAAAAGGGGGCGGGCTCACGTTCTCTGGTTCCCTTCGGCTGGGGCGATGGCGGGGGCGGCGCCACCCGGGAGATGCTGGCCCGGGCGGAGCGGCTGCGGGATGTGGAGGGCTCGCCACGGGTCACGGTCGAAAAGCCCGCCACCTTCTTTGAGCAGGCCCACGCGGAGTACCCACACGCCCCCGTATGGACCGGTGAGCTCTATCTGGAGCTGCACCGGGGGACGTACACCTCACAGGCGAAGACCAAACAGGGCAACCGGCACAGCGAGACCCTGCTCCGCGAGGCCGAGCTATGGGCGGCGACGGCGGCGGTGCGGCGGCCCGGCTACAGCTATCCCTACGCGGAGCTGGAGCGGATCTGGAAGACGGTGCTGCTGCACCAGTTCCATGACATCCTGCCCGGCACCTCCATCGCGTGGGTGCACCGGGAAGCGCGGGACACCTACACCCGGGTACGGGAAGAGCTGGGCCAGATCATCCTCGCCGCGCAGCAGGCGCTGGCCGGGGAGGGCGAGCGGACGCTCGTCTTCAACGGCGCCCCGCACACCCGCCGTGGTATCCCCGCCGGTGGCGCGGTGCCCGAACCAGGCCGTATCGGTGAGCCGGTGATGTGCACGGAGCGCGCGGGTGGCGGTTACGTGCTCGCCAATGGGCTGCTGCGGGTGGAGATCGATGCCCGTGGACTGGTCATCTCGGCCTGTGACCTCGCCGCCGAGCGGGAAGCCATCGCGCCGGGCCAGGCCGCGAATCTGCTCCAGCTCCACCAGGACTTCCCCAATATGTGGGACGCCTGGGATGTCGACGCCTTCTACCGGCACCGCGTCACCGACCTCACCGACTGTGACACCGTGGTGGCCGAGGCGGCCGAGGACCAGGTCGCGGTCCGCGTCAGCCGGACCTTCGGCGACTCCTCCGTGGTGCAGCTCATCACGCTGCGCTCCGGCGCGAAGGTACTGGACATCGATACCGAGGTGGACTGGCGGGAGAGCGAGAAACTGCTCAAGGCCGCCTTCCCCCTCGATGTGAAGGCGGACCGGTCAGCCGCCGAAACCCAGTTCGGGCATGTCTTCCGGGCGACCCACACCAACACCTCCTGGGAGGCGGCGAAGTTCGAGATCTGCGCACACCGCTGGGTACAGCTCGAGGAACCCGGCTGGGGTGTGGCCGTCGTCAATGACTCCACATACGGTCATGACGTCACCCGCGATATCCGTACGGACGGGGGCCAGACCACCACGGTCCGGCTCTCCCTGCTGCGCGCGCCGCGCTATCCGGATCCGGAGACCGACCAGGGCACCCACCGGCTGCGCTTCGCGCTCGTGCCCGGCGCGGGCATCGGCGACGCGGTACGCGAGGGCCACCGGATCAACCTCCCGGAGCGTACGGTTCAGGGCGGCAACCCGGTCGAGCCGCTGGTGACGGTGGACAGCGACCAAGTGGTCGTGGCGGCGGTGAAGCTGGCCGAGGACCGTGCGGGCGATGTCATCGTCCGGCTCTACGAGTCCCACGGCGGCCGGGCGACGGCCACGCTGACCCCGGGATTCCCAGTGGGCCCGGTGACGGCAACGGACCTGCTGGAGCGGCCGCGTCCGCAGGACGCCGGGGCGTACGAGGTGTCCGCCGACGGCACCGTGCGCCTGTCCCTGCGCCCGTTCCAGATCCTCACCCTGCGCCTGTCGCGGCGTTAGAGCCGGGCCGTATGGGCTAACTCGCCAGCCCGTCGAGGATCGAGGCGAGGCCGCGCTCGAAACCGCGGTCGTCGAGCCCGGCCAGCCCGCTCTCGTGCCCAGCCGCGCCCATGAGCGAGTCAGCGAGGGCCGGATACCCGGGTCGGTACGCCTCCGGTGGGCGGGCGAAGCCCGCCGTGAAGGTCTCCAGGGCGGAGCCGAGCACCAGATTGTCGATGGCGGCCGCGGCCTCGGCCGCCGTAGCGGGGCCGCAGCCGCCCCGCATCAGCGTGGCCAGCAGCGCGTCGTAGCCGCGCAGCGCCTTCTCCGCCTCCACGCGACGCCGTGCCACCAGCGGGATCACGTTCGGATGGCGCAGATACACCTGGCGGTAGCCGCGGGCGTACTCGGCGATTCCTTCGCGCCAGTGCGGCCGCTCGAGCGGGCTGAGATCGATCTCCTCATTGATCAGCTGTGAGGCCGCGTCGAGGACTTCCTCCTTGGAGGGGACGTGGTGGTAGAGCGAGGCCCCGCGTACTCCGAGACGCTGTGCGAGGGCCCGCATCGTCAGTGCCTGATGGCCCTCCGTATCGAGGATTTCGAGAGCCGCGCGGGCGATGATCCGGGGGCTCAGCCGTGCCTGACTCGGTCGGGCCATCCGCTGTGTCCTCCCCCTCCCGGCACCTTCCCCGTTGATCGACCAGGCCAGGTTACTCGCCCGGAGGGCTTCACAGGCAGCGAGGAGCGGGCTAAGGTCCCCGCAATCCGCTGCCTAACATTGTTAGGTTTACTCCGGGGCGCGCCAACGCTTTCGGCGAGTTCCGCTCTCCATGAGGTGCACGATGAACGAACCCTCCCTCCCCGGGGCCGCCACGGCCCGGCAGGACAGCGATTCCGCCCGACTGAAGGAACTGGGCTACAAGCAGGAGCTGCGTCGCAGCCTCGGCGTCCTGGGGAACATCTCCATGGGATTCGCCGTGGTCTCCCCGGTCGTCGCGCTCTACGCGGTGGCCATGGTCGGAACGGTCATCGGCGGGCCCGCCTGGGTGTGGGCTCTGCCGGTGGTCCTGCTCGGCCAGTGTCTGGTCGTCAACGTCTACTCCGAGCTCGCCTCGCAGTGGCCGCTGGCCGGTGGCGCTTACCAGTGGGGCCGCCGCCTGCTGGGGCCCTCGTTCGGCTGGATGAGCGGCTGGGTGTGGCAGTTCGCCGTGATGTTCGGCAACACCACCGTGGCGTATCTGGCGGCTCCCTGGGTCTTCGCCCTCATCGGCGTGGTCCCCACGCCGGGCGGCCTGGTCGCGGTGGGCGTCGGTGTCCTGCTGCTGTGCACGCTGGTGAACGCCTATGGCATCAACATCCTGCGCCGGTTCGTCTCCCTCGGCATCGCCGCTGAGGCAGTCGCCTCGGTCCTCGTCGGCTTCGCGCTGCTGCTCTTCTTCCGCGAGCACGGCTTCTCGCTCTTCTTCCAGACCATGGGCGCCGAGGTGCTGTCAGGCGGTTCCACGGCGATGGCCTTCCTCGCCGTCCTGGCCGTCGCGGGCTGGGCCTTCATCGGCTTCGACGCCTGTGTCTCCGCCTCCGAAGAGACCAAGGAGGCCGGCCGGCAGGTGCCGCGCGCCATGTGGTGGGCGCTGCTCAGCGTGGGCGCGGTGGTCATCCTCAACGCGGTGGCGGTCGGCATCTCGCACCCGGACCCGGAGTCCGTCGTCCTCGGCGAGGACCTCGACCCCGTGACCACCGCGGTGGTCGCCGGCTTCGGCTCCTGGTCCGACAAGCCGTTCGTCATCGTCGTTCTGATCGGCTTCCTGGCCTGTGCGATGGCGTCCCAGGGCGGCGCCGCCCGCGGTCTGTTCTCACTGGCGCGCGACGGCGTCTTCCCGTTCTCCAAGCAGGTGCGGAAGGTCAACAAGCGCAAGGCCCCCATCGGCGGCCTGATTACGGCCACGCTGGTCAGCTGCACGGCCCTGATGCTCGGCCTGAACGCCTCAGCTATCGGCAGTCTCATAGCGTTCGGCACCGCGGCCACCTTCCTGCCGTTCTTCCTGGTCTCCCTCGCGGCGCTGATCGCTCGCCTCCGCGGCAGCTGGGTGCCGTCGGGCCATATCCGGCTCGGCGGGCTCGGCACCTTCCTCAATGTGCTCGCGGTGCTGTGGACCAGCTTCGAGCTGGTCAACGTCTGGTGGCCGCGGGAGATCCTCGCCGAGCCGGGCGCCCCCTGGTACCAGGTCTGGGCCGCGCTGCTGGGCGCCAGCGTGGTCCTCACGGTCGGTGTCGTGTACCTGCTCGTCAAGCGGCCGCAGGACAAGCTGCGCGAGCCCAGGCCGGCGGCTGAGGCGAACGAGGAGGAGTCCCGCACCCTCGCGACGGACTCCTCCTGAGACTCCTGAGCCGGTCAGCCGGGCACCACACCCATCTGTTCTTTGTCGAACTGTGGTCCAACTAAGGAGTGACCCCATGCACGTTCCCCGGATGACCCGGCGGCGCTTCGGCGTCACCGCCCTGGCGGCCGCGACCGCCACCATGATCGGAGTCCGCCCGGCAGCGGCTGCCACGGTCGCCGGAGAGATGTTCCGGGCGCCGGCCGAGTGGGAGGCCCACTCTGGCTGTGTGATGGCCTGGCCATGGGACCGGACCGTCGGCTGGGGCGGGCTGCTCACCGATGTCCAGGCCGAGATCGCCGCCATCGCCCGCAGCGTCGCCCGGTTCGAGACCGTGATCATGGTGGCCGAACCGGGCACGGCCGATGAGGCACGTCGGCAGTGCGGCGACGCGGTCACGGTCATCGAGTACCCGATCAACGACTGCTGGACCCGGGACACCGGCCCGGTCTTCGCCCTGAACGCGGCAGGGACGCAGAAGATCGGCCTCGACTTCGACTTCAACGGCTGGGGCAACAAGTATCCGTACGACAAGGACGACTTGCTGCCCGTCGGCGTGTGCGAGTACCTGGGCGTGGAACGGGAGCCCGTCGAGATGGTCCTGGAGGGCGGTGCTGTCATCACCGACGGGCAGGGCACGCTGATCACCACCGAGGAGTGCCTGCTCAACCCCAACCGGAACCCTGACATGACGCGGGAGCAGATCGAGGACACCTTGCTGGAGGCCTACGGAGCCAGCAAGGTCATCTGGCTTCCGTACGGCCTCAACAACGACGACATCACCGACGGCCACATCGATCTCTGCGCCGCCTATCTCGCCCCGGCCAAGCTCCTCCTTCACACCCAGCCCGACACCAGCAACCCCAATCACACCCGGATGGCGGCCAACAAAGCGGTGCTCGACGGCACTACGGACGCGAATGGCCGCAGCTTCGAGCTGGTGGAGATCCATCAGCAGCCCCACTTCACGGTCAACGGGCTGCTCGTGGAGACGTTCAGCTACACCAACTACTACGAGACCAGCGGCAGCGTGGTTGTCCCGACGGCTCAGACCGCGGAGGACGACATCGCCCTGGCGCAGTTCCGCGCGCTGTTCCCCGACCGCGAGGTGATCGGCATACCCACGCGCACACTCGCCTGGGGCGGTGGCGGCGTCCACTGCGTAACGCAGCACATTCCCGCGACGACCGGGTAGGCGCAGGACGCTGTCGGTGCCGACTGTCATGATGGTCCCATGACCGAACGTGGGGATTTCCCGGGGGCGGAGGGACGATGACCCGGCTGGGAACGCTGCAGGTCGCGGCTGCCGCCCTGACCGGCAGCGTGGCTCTGTACATCACGCTCGTCGTCTTCGGCAATGTGACCGACTTCGACACCAACCAGCGCTTCGTGCAACACGTCCTGGCGATGGACACGACGTTCAAGGACGAGGACCTCATGTGGCGGGCGATTGAATCGCGCTGGGTTCAGAACGCCGCCTATATCGCCATTATCGTCTGGGAGGCCCTGACCGCGCTCGTCCTTGTCCTGGCCACGGTGTTGTGGGCGAGCGGCTGGCGCCGCCGGTCCTTCGCCCGCGCCCGGCGGATGAGCACGCTCGGTCTGACGATGTTCATGCTGCTCTTCGGCGCGGGCTTTGTCGCCATCGGCGGTGAGTGGTTCGCCATGTGGCAGTCCTCGCAGTGGAACGGCCTGGAAGCGGCCACCCGCAACTTCATGTTCGCCGGCTTCACACTCCTACTGGTCAACCTCCCCCGTCCCCAACGGGAGTAGACCCCCACCTGTTGTGGGCAGTCGTTCCGCAGGGCGGAACGGGTGGGCACAACACCCGGCTACCGTCCCGCACCCGTCCACCCCCGGGGCCCCGGGGCGCAAGCCCCGGTTCCGGGAAGGGGCGGGCTTAGGGGAAACCCACCGGTGCCACGCGGCGGAGCCACACATCGGCACAGCCGGGAAGGGGCCGGGATACGGGGAAACCCACCCACGGCACCCCGCACCCGGGGGTGGAACCCCGCCGCGCTCGCTCAGGGAGCGTTCCGTGGCAGGGTGATGGTCACCCGCAGACCATGGGGCTCATGCGGCGCGTACGAGATCGTCGCCCCGCCCGCCGCCAGCAGCGCCCGGGTGATGGAGAGGCCGAGCCCGGAGCCGGAGACGTTCTGGTGGCGGCTGCTGCGCCAGAAGCGGTCGCCGATCCGCTCCAGTTCGTCCTCGGCCAGCCCGGGCCCCCCGTCGGCCACCACAAGGGTGACCTGCTCGCCATGCGGCGTGACCGTGACGGTCACCGACTCGCCCCCGGGCGTGAACTTCAGCGCGTTGTCGACAACCGCGTCCAGCGCGCTGGAGAGCGCCACCGGATCGGCCCAGGCGGTCACCGCCGTGTTCCCGTTCGTACGCAGCTCAATGCCCGCACGGTCGGCGACCGGCCGCCAGGCGGCCACCCGTTCGGCGGCCAGCCCGGCGACATCCGTGAGCCGCAGATCGGCTGCGGAGTGCTCGGCCAGGGCGAGGCCGAGCAGACCGTCCAGGACCCGGGCAAGCCGCTTCCCCTCCGCCTGCAAGGAGGCGAACTCCTCGCTCCCCTCCGGCAGTTCCAGGCCAAGCAGCTCAATCCGCAGCAGCAGCGCGGAAAGCGGATTGCGCAGCTGGTGCGAGGCGTCGGCGACAAAGGCACGCTGCTGCTCCAGCACATCCTCGACATGGTCGGCCATCTCATTGAACGACCGGGCCAGCCGCCGAAGCTCAGGCGGCCCCCCGGCAGCGGCGACCCGGGACTTGTGCTGTCCGGTGGCGATGTCATGCGCGGCCTTGTCCAGGATACGTACGGGCCGCAGCACCCACCCCGCCAGCCGGAAGGCGGCGCCGACGGCGAGCAGCATCGCGGCGGCCTCGCCCGCCGCGAGCGGCAGCCAGGCGTGCAGGGTGCGGGAACGGAGCTGGTCCGTGGGGGAGTCGGTGAGGACGACCGCGACCACATCGCCGTCCCGGATGACCGGTGAGGCTACCGCTATCCGGCCCCGCTGCCAGGGCCACACCTGGGACGGGTCATGGCTGCGGCGGCCGGCCAGCGCCTCGGCGAAGGCTTCGGCGCCTTCGCCTTCCTCGGGTACCCGCCAGCCCTCGGGGGCGGCGGCCATCTCCTCGCCGTTCCGGAAGAAGACCCCGGCCCGGATGCCGTAGAGCTCGTGGTAGCGCACCAGCTCCTCGCGGAGGGTGTTCAGCCGCTCGTCCTGCTCCTTCTCCCGGGCGTCCTGGGCCACGGCGGCAGCACCGCGGGAGCCCACGCCCGGCCGGGAGGTGACGAACTGGGCGAGCGAGGCGAAGCGCGCGGTGTCATCGATCCGGTCGACGACGGCCCGCTGCTGCTCGGCGGCCGCCATGCTGACGGCGAGCGGAAAGCCCAGGGCGAGCAGTACACCGGCCATCAGGATGATGAGGAGGGGGAGGAGGCGGGAGCGCACGTAAGGGACCGTACGGGCGTCAGGCGGCCGGGGTGATCAGCCGGTAGCCAACGCCCCGTACCGTCTCGATCAGGGCGGGCAGCCGCAGCTTGGATCTGAGCGAGGCCACATGCACTTCCAGGGTGCGGCCGGTCCCCTCCCAGCTGGTGCGCCACACCTCGCTGATGATCTGCTCCCGGCGGAAGACAACCCCGGGGCGCTGTGCGAGCAGCGCGAGCAGATCGAACTCCTTCCGGGTCAGCGAGACCGGCTCGCCGTCCACGGACACCTGGCGGGTAGGCAGCTCGATCACCATGGCGCCAAAGCGCAGCGCCTTGGCGGCCGGCTGCTCCTCTTCGGTCGGCTCGGGGTGGTCCTCGACCGTGGTGCGGCGGCTGACGGCATGGATACGGGCCAGCAGCTCACCGGTGTCGTAGGGCTTGACGACATAGTCGTCGGCGCCCAGATTGAGGCCATGTATGCGGGACCGGACATCGGCCCGCGCCGTCACCATGATCACGGGGGTGCTGGTGCGGCGGCGGATCCGCCCGCACAGCTCGAAGCCGTCCTGGTCGGGCAGTCCGAGATCGAGCAGTATGACGGAGAAGGGCGCCGCGCCGTCCTCCGGCAGCAGCTCCTGGAGGGCTTCCGCACCGTTGCCCGCGTGCACGACCTCAAAGCCGTGCCGCGTGAGTACAGCGGACAGCGCCGCGGCGACATGATCGTCGTCCTCGACCAGCAGCAGCCGCATGGGGCCTCCTCTCGCTCTCATCCTGCGCTCATCCCGCTCTTCGTGTGCCGACTATGCATCCACGCCCACTGGCTCGAGTGAGTCAAGGGCACCTCGATCCTTTATGGGTTTCCGTTATGCAGCCGGTACGCCATCCAGCGTGCCTTTTGTAGTGAATGTCCAGCCGTGGCCGGATCGTTATGCTCAAGTTCAGCTCAGATGTGGTGACGTTAGTTCCCGCACGTCAATAAGGTCCCCTCAATCGATGAGGACGGAGCGAGTGACGCCGATGAGCGAAGTATCGGTGACCGAGGACACCGCGTCAGCGACGGAACCCCTGGTCGTACTGGACAACGTCAATAAGCACTTCGGTGCGCTGCATGTGCTCCAGGACATCGATCTGACCATCACGCGCGGCGAGGTGGTTGTTGTTATTGGTCCCTCCGGGTCCGGCAAATCAACGCTGTGCCGCACCATCAACCGGCTGGAGACCATTGACTCCGGTCAGATCGCCATGGACGGGAAACCGCTGCCCGCGGAGGGCAGGGAGCTGGCCCGGCTGCGTGCCGATGTGGGCATGGTCTTCCAGTCCTTCAATCTCTTCGCGCACAAGACAGTGCTGGAGAATGTGACGCTGGGGCAGATCAAGGTACGCCGCCGCTCAACGGCCGAGGCGGAGAAGCGGGCCCGTGAGCTGCTGGAGCGGGTCGGCGTCGCCAACCAGGCCGACAAGTATCCGGCGCAGCTCTCCGGCGGCCAGCAGCAGCGGGTGGCTATCGCCCGTGCGCTGGCGATGGAGCCGAAGGTGATGCTCTTCGATGAGCCAACCTCCGCGCTTGACCCCGAGATGATCAACGAGGTCCTTGAGGTCATGCAGCAGCTGGCCCGGGACGGTATGACGATGGTCGTCGTCACCCATGAGATGGGCTTCGCCCGCTCCGCCGCGAATCGCGTGGTCTTCATGGCGGATGGGCGGATCGTCGAAGAGGCGACCCCCGACCAGTTCTTCAGCAACCCGCGCAGCGACCGGGCCAAGGACTTCCTGTCGAAGATCCTGCAGCACTGACACTGACGTCGGTCGCAGTTCGCAGGCTGACGCATGAGACGACACAAAGGGACGCTCTTTATGAAACTCCGCAGGACCGCCGCCGCCACCGCCGTTGTGTTCGCACTGACCGCAGCCGCCACCGCTTGTGGCGGCAAGGAAGGTACGCCGGGTGAGAACAAGTCGCCGGGCGCCGAGGGCAAGCCCGATCTGCCGACCTACACCGTCGCTGAGAACGTCAACATAGACTCACCGGTGATCAAGGCGGCACAGAAGCGCGGCAAGCTCGTCATCGGCTCCAAGGAAGACCAGCCCTACCTTGGCTTCAAGGACCCGAGGACAAAGAAGTACGAGGGCTTTGACGTCGAGATCGCCAAGATGATCGCGGCCGACCTGGGCTTCGACCCGGAGAAGGACATCGAGTGGAAGACGATCGACTCTTCCATCCGTGAGACCGCGGTCTCCAAGGGCCAGGTCGATCTGATGATCGGCACCTACACCATCAACGACGAGCGCAAGAAGCAGGTCGACTTCGCCGGTCCCTACTACATGGCGGGGCAGGACCTTCTCGTCCGTGCGGACGAGAAGGACATCAAGGGCCCCGACAGCATCAAGGGCAAGACGGTCTGCTCGATCAAGGGCTCCACCCCGCTCCGTAACATCACGGAGAACAAGGACAAGTACGGCGCCAAGACGATCGAGCTGGGCAAGTACACCGACTGCGTCAAGCAGCTGGTCGATGGCCAGGTGGACGCGATCACCACCGATGACGCCATCCTCAAGGGCTACGCCGCCCAGCGGCCCACGCAGCTGAAGGTCGTCGGTGAGACCTTCAGTGACGAGCCGTACGGCGTCGGCGTCAAGAAGGGCGACAAGGCCCTGCGCGACGCGGTCTCCGATGCCCTCGAAGCGCATGTGAAGAACGGCGACTACAAGAAGGCCTACGACGCGACGCTCGGCCTGTCGGGCTCCGAGTTCGTCGACCCGCCGGCTCTGGACCGTTACTGATCCGGTGAAACGGTGAAACGGTGAAATACCGCCCCGTATGCCCGCGCTTGGGCGGGCATACGGGGCGCGATCCATCCTGCCCGTCCCGCTGACCGCCCGCGCGGAGAAATCGCGGAGATCTCGATGAATGTACTGCTTGACCATTTCGCGTTGTTCCGCGACGGGTTCATCGGCACCGTGTCGCTGACCGCTGCCAGCGCGCTGATCGCCCTGGTGCTGGGCGTTGTGATCGCCGGCTTCCGGGTCTCACCCGTGCCGCCGTTGCGGGCTTTCGGCACGGTCTGGGTCACGGTGCTGCGTAATACGCCGCTGGTGCTGCTCTTCCTGGTCGCCTTCTTCATTCTGCCGATGGTGCTCTTTCCCGGAATGAGCCCCTATGTGCTGGCAATTCTGGCACTGGGTTTCTACACCTCCTCCTTTGTCTGTGAAGCAGTCCGCTCGGGCATCAACACGGTCGCGGTCGGACAGGCCGAGGCAGCCCGCAGCCTGGGCATGACCTTTATGCAGACCCTGCGGCTCATCGTGCTGCCCCAGGCGACGCGCACCGTGCTGCCGCCCATGAGCAGCATCCTCATCGCACTGACGAAGAACTCAGCGATCGCCGGCGCTTTCAGCAACACCGAACTCTTCGGTGTACAGAAGGACCTGAGCGATATGGGCTTCAACATCATGGTCGTCTTCCTCTGGATCGCTCTCGCGTATCTGATCATCACCTTCTCCATCAGCGGTGTGTTCCGCGTACTGGAGCGGCAGATGGGGGTCGCGCGATGAGTTCCGTCCTCTACGACACACCCGGCCCCAGGGCCAAGGCGCGCAACCGCATGATGTCGGTCCTCGGTGTGCTCGCTGTCGCCGGACTGATCACACTCAGCATCGTGCGGCTTGCGAACACCGGGCAGCTGGCGCCGGAGATGTGGGGCATCTTCCAGTACAGCGGGATCATCGAGGGCATCGCCGACGGCATCGTCCGCACTCTGCAGGCCTTTGTGCTGGCAGGGATACTGTCGCTCGTGCTGGCTGCCGTGCTGGCGGTAGCCCGGCTCTCGGACCACTGGCCGGTCCGCTGGTTCGCGATGGCCTTCATCGAACTGTTCCGGGCTGTCCCCCTGCTCATCACCATCTTTGTGATCTGGGTGGGATTCCTGACCGACCAGCCCATGTGGGCGCTGGTGCTCGGACTGACCGTGTACAACGGCTCCGTCCAGGCCGAGGTGCTGCGCGCCGGTATCCTGGCCGTGCCCAAGGGCCAGGTCGAGGCCGCCTACGCGCTGGGTATGAGCAAGACCCAGGTCATGGTCACCATCCAGATCCCGCAGGCCGTACGCGCCATGCTGCCCGCGGTGATCAGCCAGCTCGTGGTCACCCTGAAGGACACCTCGCTCGGGTTCATCATCGTGTACGAGGAGCTTCTGCAGGCCGGGACGCTGCTCGCCAGGAACACCATCGTCAATGGTGACAATCCCTATGTCACGGTGATTCTCGTCATTGGTGCGATCTACATCGCCATGTGTATGGCACTGTCCGCCCTCGCCACCTGGATCGAGCGGCGCGGCCGCCGGGCCAGGACCGGCATCGAGGTGGCGAAAGCCGCACCCGTCCTGGAGGCAGGTGACGTGACCCAGCCGGACTGACAACCACCCGCCAACACCCGGCGAGACGGTGTGCGGGGCAGCGGTACGCGTACCACGGCACCGCACACCGTCGGACGTCACTTGACGCCGGAACAGGCAGTGGGTTGCATACGTTCTGTGATCACGCACCAGGGCCGCTTGGCGTCAACTCCCCCTGCCCGTAAGGTCCGCGAGGACAGCGAGGGCTGCCTGCCGTGGACCCGGTGATCGTGGTCGGCGCGGGCCCGGTCGGACTCGCGCTGGCGCTGGCGCTCGCGCGGCACGAGGTGCCCTCGGTCGTGCTCGAGGCCGGGGACGGTGAGACTACCCCACGCCCCGCACGAAGCTGTGTCCTGCGGCCCGATACGGCGGCGCTCGCCCGGCGACTGGCCGGCACGGGCGCCGCCCTGGACGGCGCGCACTGGAAGGTGTGGCGGACGCTGCGGCGCCGGCAGACCATACGACAGGAGGACTTCGCCCCGGCCGACGCGCCACTGCATCTGCACCAGCACGCGCTGACCGAAGCGCTACGCGCCGCCGTCCGCCGTCAGGATCTGATCCATCTCGCCACCGAGGGCAGACTCACCGGACTGGAGCAGCACGGCGACGGCATCAGCGCCCACACCCGGGGCCCACGGGGCACCTCCTGGCACGGCAGCTATCTGGTCGGCTGCGACGGCGCCCGCTCGACCGTGCGTAAGCTGCTCGCCATCCGTTTCCCCGGGCGTACCGCCGTGGAGCGGCACGCCGTGGCCGCGCTCCAGGCCGGACTCCCCTGGCCCGATGAGGCCCTGCTGCACCGCGAGCCGCCCGGCCCCGGCGGCGAGATCTCCGCCCGGGCGCTGCCCGACGGCGTATGGCGGCTGGACTGGCTGCTGCCGCCGCGCGGCGACCTGGTCACCCCCGAAGCCATGCTGCGCTGGATCAACGCCACCCTCACCCGATGGACAGGGCAGCCGGAACCACGCTACGAACTCCTCGACACCGGCGTACACACCGCACATCAGCGGCTCGCCCGGCGCTGGCGCTCCGGGCGTGCCTTTCTCGCCGGGGACGCCGCCCATCTGCTGGGCGCACTGGGCACCCAGAGCGTCGACGAGGGGCTACGGGACGCCGACAACCTCGCCTGGAAGCTGGCGCTGGCCTGGCACCACGGAGCGTCCGGGGAACTGCTCGACAGCTACGAGGCCGAGCGGCGAGCCGCCGTCGGCGCCCGGCTGCGCGCCCTGGACCAGGCGCTGCCACTGGTCCGGGGAAGCGGCGGGCTGCGCACCCTGCTGCCGGGCGGCTCGCGTGGCCCTCTGACGCTGCTCACGGACGGTCACCTCGGCCGGGGCTCCCTGGGTGCCCCCGGCGGTTACGCCCGCTCACCGCTGGCGGCACCGCCCGAGGTCACCCGGGAAACGGTCGGTACGGGGCTGGGCGAGGTGGCCGCCGACGTTCCGGTGACCGCGCTGGACGGGGTGCGGCAGCCGCTGTGGCAGCGGCTGGGCCGTGAGCTGCTGGTCGTGCTGGTCGCTCCCGGCACCCGGGTCTGGGACAGCCGGCACTGGCTGCGTGCCGGTCTTATGCCCGAACTTGCCTCGGCTGTGCGGACCTTGCCGCTCCCCGCCGAACTTCTGGTCGCCGAGAGCTACCCGGGCGCGGCCGCTCACACCGTCCTGGTCATCCGCCCGGACGGCCACCTGGCCGCCGCCCTGCCGGGCGCCCAGCCCCGTGCGCTCCACGCGTGCGCGGCGGCACTGTGCATGAGGTCCAAGCCCCATGCGCTGCCCAACTCGTGATCACGCCGCCTAACTCGTGATCACTACGGCCAGTACCGCCAGCCAGCACACCGCCACCAGCGACGGAAGCAGCACCATAATGATCCCGGTAGGCGACGCGCTGAGCCATTTCCCGCCCTGGTCCCCGATGTTCCGGCTCACTATGCGGTGCCCACCGTGCCAGGCCATATAGTCCTCAAGCTCCGTCACGGCCTGCTTGCGCGCCTGCAGATAGCGTCGCCCGAAGCGCAGCATCTGCGAGAAGGCGACCGACGCCCCAAAGCCGATGATCGCGATAATGATGGCAAGACCGCGGGCGGTGTGCTCCGACTCGGCCCCCTCCTTGCTCAGCGTGAACGCGGTCGCGGCGGCCAGACCGGCGGTGATGTAGAAGAAGTTGTTGAGCTTCTGCCAGTTGGTGCTGTCCTCGTGCTTGTATAAGTCGACGGAGATCGCGTACTGCGCCTGCAGCATGGCTTCGCGGGGCTTGCGCCAGATCCACACCACGCGCGGCCGTCCATCGGGCGGCGTAAGCCGGGTCAGCTCCTGGAAGCCGACCTTGCGGTGGAAGCGGGCGGAGGCGTCGTTCGGCGGCTCACAGACCACGGCCGCGATGACCGGGCTCTCGTGCCACTGCTCCAGCACGTGGTAGTAGAGCATCGAGGCGATGCCGGTACGGGCCGCATCCCGGGAGACACAGATCTGCTTGATGACCAGGAACTTACCGAGCACCGACTTGAAATGACGGTTCAGCCACTCATCGGGCTCCACCTGGTCATCGCTGTACGCCATGATGAAGCCGAGGACATCGCTCCCTTTGAGCGCCACATAGAAGTGCTCGGCGGTGGTCAGCCGCGCACGGTAGGTGTCCGCGCCATAGGCGGACACCAGGAATCCCTCCTGACGTGCGGTGTGGGGTTCCGTGCCGTCCAGCGCCCGCGACTTGGCGAGTGCCACGATCCGCTCTACATGATCTTCGGTGGCCCGGACGATCTCGATCCGCTCACCCGTACGTCCGTGCTCCGATTCCCCGGTCATCCGTGTGCGTCCCCTCGTTACGGCTGCCGAAGGTCAACTTACCCTGCCTCACGCCCAGTCAGGGCTTGACCGCCCGGTAGTAGCGCTGGGCGCCCTCGTGCAGCGGCAGCGGGTCCGTATAGATCGCCGTACGCAGGTCGACCTTCTGGGCGGCGTGGACCTCACGGCCGATGTGGTCACGGCTGCTGATCAGGGATCGGGTCAGGCCCTCGGTCAGCGCGGCGTCCGTACGGTCCGTGGTGACCAGCAAGTTCGCCACGGCCACCGTCTTGACCGCCTCGCCGCGCTGAACGGCCGGGTACGCGTCCGCGGGCATGACCGCCGCGCGGTAGTGGCGGGCCTGCGGCTCCTGGGCATGCAGTTCCGGGATGAGACCGCCGAGCTCCACCAACCGGATATCGGTGCGCTGGGCGAGATTCTGGATGGCCGTCGTCGGCAGCCCACCGGTCCAGAAGAAAGCGTCCAGCTCGCCCTTCTCCAGCAGCCCGGGCATCGTGTCGATGCCCTGATAGACCGGGGTGATGTCCCGTTCGGAGTCGAGCCCCGCAGCCCTGAGCAGACGGCGCGCGATCGGCCGTACTCCGGACCGCCGCTGGCCGACCCCCACCTTGAGCCCCTTCAGATCCTCGGCCTCCCGGACCGTGGAATCCGCCGGGACGATCAGCTGCACATAGTCGTCGTACAGCCGCGCACAGGCCCGCAGCCGCCCGGCGTCCTTGCCGCCCTTCTTCAGATACTCGGCGGCCACATCCGACTGCGCGATGGTGAACGCCGCCTCACCGGAGATCACCCGCTCAATGTTCTGCACCGAACCCTGACTGGGCTGGAGCACCAGCTCGACGTCCGGCAGATCCTGCCGCAGCCGCTCCTTGAGCAGCGCGCCGTACCGGTCGTACACGCCCGTCGGCACCCCCGTCGCGAAGGTGACCGGACCACTGGGCGCCGGGCTGCCGCCCGGCAGCAGCCACCACAGCAGCAGCCCGAGCGCCACCACGACCACCCCGGCGGCCTGCAGTATCCGGCGTCTGCTGCTCTCCATGGCCTGGATCCTGCCATCCCGCCCACCGGATAGGGAGAGGCGAGGGTGCCCGTGGACCACGTACCCTGGTCGATTGAGATGACTGCGAAGACTTATGAGCTGCGGACGTTCGGCTGTCAGATGAACGTCCATGACAGCGAGCGGATGGCGGGGCTGCTGGAGGACGCCGGATATGTCCGGGCGCCCAAGGACGCCGACGGCGCCGATGTCGTCGTCTTCAACACCTGTGCGGTGCGGGAGAACGCCGACAACCGGCTCTACGGCAATCTCGGCCAGCTCGCGCCGAAGAAGGCGGCCCGGCCCGGAATGCAGATCGCTGTCGGTGGCTGTCTCGCACAGAAGGACCGCGACACCATTGTGAAGCGGGCGCCCTGGGTGGATGTGGTCTTCGGAACCCACAATGTCGGCAAGCTGCCGGTGCTGCTGGAGCGGGCCCGTATCCAGCAGGAGGCGCAGGTCGAGATCGCCGAGTCGCTGGAGGCCTTCCCCTCCACGCTGCCGACCCGGCGGGAGAGCGCGTACGCCGCCTGGGTGTCCATCTCCGTCGGCTGCAACAACACCTGCACCTTCTGCATCGTTCCGGCGCTGCGCGGCAAGGAGAAGGACCGCCGGCCCGGCGACATCCTCGCCGAGGTGGAGGCGCTGGTCGCCGAGGGCGTCACCGAGATCACGCTGCTCGGGCAGAACGTCAACGCGTACGGCAGCGACATCGGTGACCGTGAGGCGTTCAGCAAGCTGCTGCGTGCGTGCGGCCGGATCGACGGTCTGGAGCGGGTCCGCTTCACCTCGCCGCACCCGCGCGACTTCACCGATGACGTGATCGCCGCGATGGCCGAGACACCCAACGTCATGCCGCAGCTCCATATGCCGCTGCAGTCCGGCTCCTCCCGGGTGCTGAAGGCGATGCGCCGCTCGTACCGGCAGGAGCGCTTCCTCAGCATCATCGAGAACGTGCGTGCCGCGATGCCGGACGCCGCCATCTCCACCGACATCATCGTGGGCTTTCCCGGCGAGACCGAGGAGGACTTCGAGGAGACCCTGCACGTGGTGCGCGAGGCCCGCTTCGCGCAGGCCTTCACCTTCCAGTACTCCAAGCGGCCCGGGACGCCCGCCGCCGAGATGGCGGGGCAGATCCCCAAGGAGGTCGTCCAGGCCCGCTACGAGCGGCTGGTCGCCCTTCAGGAGGAGATCTCCTGGGAGGAGAACAAGAAGCAGGTCGGCCGCACCCTTGAGCTGATGGTCGCGGAGGGCGAGGGCCGCAAGGACGGCGCCACCCAGCGGCTGTCCGGGCGGGCGCCCGACAGCCGGCTGGTGCACTTCACGCGCCCGGACGAGCCCGTGCGCCCCGGTGACATGGTGACCGTCGAGATCACCTACGCGGCCCCGCACCACCTGCTGGCCGAGGGCCCGGCCAAGTCCGTACGCCGCACCCGCGCGGGGGACGCCTGGGAAGCCCGCCACGCCGCCCCGTCGGAGAAGCCCTCAGGCGTCCTCCTCGGCCTCCCCAAGGTGGGCGCGCCAGACCCCCTCCCAGCCCCAACCGGAGGTTGCAGCGCCTGCTGAGTGTCCTCCCCAGCCCCGCCCCTTCCCGAAACTGGGGGCTCGGCCCCCAGACCTCCGGTCCTCAATCTCCCCCGGGAGGTGCTCCGGGGCGGGGTCGATTTTCGAGCCCGTCCTGGGGGCACCTCCCAGCGTTAGCTGGGGGAGATTGAGGACGAGTTCGGGAAGGGGCGGGGCTGGGGAGTCCCTCCGGGGCACGCCCGGTGCGGCGCTCGCTCGGGGGCCCGGCCACCCATAAGCTGCGCTGCATGCTTGTAGCCGCTGCCGTCTGCCCCTGCCCCCCGCTGCTGGTGCCCGACGTCGCCGGGGGCGCCGCCCACGAGATGGACGACGCCCGGGCCGCCTGTTACGACGCCGTGGGCGTCCTCGCCGCCGCCCGCCCCGACCGGCTGGTCGTCGTCGGCCCCGCCGGGCGGCCCTCGCGGGGTGCGTTCCCGCCCGGCAGCCGGGGGTCCTTCCGGGGCTTCGGAGTTGATCTGGAGGTCACCCTCGGCCATGGCGAAGGCGGGCCCCGCGCGCTGCCGCCGTCGCTCGCCGTTGCCGCGTGGCTGCTGGAGCGTACGGAGTGGAGCGCCGCTCCCGTAGAGGGGCTGGGGGTGGGCGAGCCGCTGGACCCGGAGCGGTGCGAGACCGTCGGCCGGGAGATCGCGGGTGAGGATGAGCGGGTCGCGCTGCTGGTGATGGGGGATGGCAGCGCCTGCCGCACCCTGAAGGCGCCCGGCTACTTCGATGAGCGGGCCGCCGCCTTCGACGCGGCGGCCGCCCGCGCCCTGGGCGCAGCCGACACCGCCGCGCTGGCGGCACTCGACGCGGAGCTGGCGTTTGAGCTGAAGGCATCCGGCCGGTCCTGCTGGCAGCTGCTGGCGGGCGCGGGGGAGAAGGCGGGCCTGCGCGGAAGCCTGCTGTACGACAGCGCCCCCTACGGCGTCGGCTACTTCGTGGCCAGCTGGTCCTGACAGCTCGTCCTGACACGGCACGGCCGCACAGCTCCACAGCTGTGCGGCCGATGCGCGAAGGACGGCGGCGGGGACGGGGTCAGGACCCGTCCTTGTCCTTGCCGTTCTTGTCGTTCTTGTTGTCCTTGTTGTCCTTCGTACCGTTCTTGTCGTCCTGCTCATCGGAAAGGCGGCCTACGGCCTCCTTGGCCTTCTCGGTGCCCGTCTTGATGCGGTCGCTGTACTTGCCCTTGGTCTTGGCGTCCACCGCTTTCGCGGCCTTCTCCAGTCCCGTGCCGACCTTGTCTCCGTGCTGTCCGAGCATGCTCTTGACCTTGCCCATGAAGCTCATGGCGGTCACCTTCCCTTGATCTGCGACTACTTACGGGCGCCTTCGCCGGCCTCGCTGTCGGCGGCTTCCTCCGCGGACTGCTGCTTCGGAATGTCCACTCCCTCGGCGGTCGAGGCCTCGTCCGACTCCTCCGTCTCGTCGGAGCCCTTGATCGTATCGGTCTCCCCGGCCTTCTCGGCAGTCGCCTTTTCGGTCTCCGTCGTCGTCTCCGCGCCCTCGGATTCCGCACTCTGGGCGGCGGTGGGACCCTCCTCGGTTGACGCATCCGACGACTTACGACGGAACCAGGCAAAAACGCCCATAATTTCTCCAGACCTTACTCGTGTGAGCGAAATCCCGAGCCTCCCGGAGCGTCTCCTTGCGCTGCCGGGGGCACCGGTCCGGGAACCGGCTGTCGGAACCTCGCAACAGGCAACGACGCCCACTGCGGAGCGTCACGTCGCTCATTCGTGAAGCACCTGGGAGGTTTGCGAGACTTACGAGTGTGAAATGCGCAGCTCCCGTTCCCCGGGTCATCGCCGTTGTCGGTCCCACCGCGGCCGGAAAGTCCGATCTGGGCGTCACCCTGGCCCAGCGGCTGGGCGGCGAGGTCATCAACGCCGACTCCATGCAGCTCTACCGCGGTATGGACATCGGCACCGCCAAGCTGAGCCCGGCCGAACGGCAGGGTGTCCCGCACCACCTGCTGGACATCTGGGATGTCACGGTCGCCGCCAGCGTCGCCGAGTACCAGCGGCTCGCCCGCGCCGAGATCGACCGGCTGCTCGCCGAAGGCCGTATCCCCGTACTGGTCGGCGGCTCCGGGCTCTACGTCCGTGGCGCCATCGACGCCCTCGACTTCCCGGGTACGGACCCCGCTGTCCGCAACCGGCTGGAGGAGGAGCTGGCGGAACACGGCTCCGGGCCGCTGCACCAGCGGCTGGCCGCCGCCGACCCCGAGGCGGCCCGGGCGATCCTGCCCAGCAACGGCCGCCGGATCGTCCGCGCGCTCGAGGTGATCAAGATCACCGGCCGCCCCTTCACCGCCAACCTGCCCGGCCCCGGCCAGGACCGGGGGGTGTACGACACCCTGCAGATCGGGGTCGATGTCGAGCGGCCCGAGCTGGACGGGCGGATCGCCACCCGGGTCGACCGGATGTGGGCGGACGGGCTGGTCGAGGAGGTACGCGCGCTGGAGGCCGCCGGGCTCCGGGAAGGCCGTACGGCCTCCCGCGCCCTGGGCTACCAGCAGGTTCTCGCCGCCCTGGCCGGAGAGTGCACCGAGGATGAGGCGCGCGCCGAAACCGTGCGCGCGACCAAGCGCTTCGCACGCCGACAGGACTCCTGGTTCCGCCGGGATCCGAGGGTGCGCTGGCTCAGTGGCGCCGCCGACCGGAGGGCGGAGCTCACCGAGCGCGCCATGGCGTTGCTCGAACGACCGGTCACAGCCTGATCACGTGATGGCATCGGGACGCTCCTGGCGGCCTGGTGGGCCGTGCGGACGTGCCATTATCAACGATCGAGCCGCAATGCCGTGAGTTGGGAGGGCGCGTGGCGATGGAGGCCGGCCCTCGTGACAGCGACGACCCCACCCTGGATCCGCTGACCGACGACCCCGCGGAGACCTCCGGGGTGGACGGTGGTGAGTTCTATGGCGAGCTGCGCCCACCGCGGCGGCTGCGGATCTGGCAGCTCGCCCCGATCGTCGGCCTGGCCGCGATCGGTTCCCTGATGTTCGCCTTCCCGCTCGCCTTCGAGCTCGGCGACGGCGGCGCGGTCATCGCCATGCTCGGGCTGCTGCTCTGCGGCTGTGCCGCAGGCTGGGGCATGATGGCGGCCCGCCGGGTGGGCTACTCGCTGCCCGGACTGCCGCCCCGTGGCTGTGGCCGCCGCCAGGACTGGCGGCTGATCGTGCTCTACACCGTGATCTTCGGCGCCTTGGTCGCGCTCGCCATCTGGCGGGTCGCACGGCTCAAATAGGGTCGGCACGGCCCCTCCCGTACGATCGGTGTGTGAGCAGCGCAGCGCAGCCGATCGCCTTCCTCAAAGGGCATGGCACCGAGAATGACTTCGTGATCGTCCCCGACCCGGACGGGCGGCTCGAGCTGTCCCGGGCCGCCGTCGCCCGGCTGTGCGACCGGCGGGCCGGGATCGGCGGTGATGGGCTGCTGCGGGTCGTACGGTCCGCGGCACACCCCGAGGCGCGGGCGATGGCCGCGGAGGCCGAGTGGTTCATGGACTACCGCAACAGCGACGGCAGTGTCGCTGAGATGTGCGGCAACGGCGTCCGGGTCTTCGCCCGCTGTCTGGAGCGGGCCGGGCTGGCCGAGGCCGGGGATCTCGCGATCGCGACCCGTGCGGGTGTCCGGAAGACGCACCTCGCCAAGAGCGGGGATGTCACCGTCTGCATGGGCAAGGCGCTGCTGCCCGACGGGCCGCAGGGGGATGTCACCGTCACGGTGGGGGAGCGGAGTTGGCCGGCCCGTAACGTCAATATGGGCAATCCGCATGCCGTCGCCTTCGTCGAAGACCTCGATCACGCGGGCACCCTGCTCAGCATGCCCACCGTCACACCGGCCGCCGCCTATCCGGACGGCACCAATGTCGAGTTCGTCGTCGACCGGGGCCCGCGCCATGTCGCCCTGCGCGTCCATGAGCGTGGCTCCGGCGAGACCCGCTCCTGTGGCACCGGCGCCTGTGCCGTGATGGTCGCCGCCGCTCGTCGCGATGGCGCCGACCCGGCCGTGGACGGCGACCCCGTCACCTACACCGTGGATGTTCCCGGTGGACGACTGCTGATCACCGAGCGGCCGGACGGGGAGATCGAGATGACCGGTCCCGCCGTGATTGTGGCCGAGGGCACCATCGATTCCGGCTGGCTGTCGCTTCGTTGATCTTTATGTCCCGGCATATGCGTAGCTCGAATAGGTGATACGTACCACGGTGGGCAGGAGCTGGGCCGCAGCGGGTGATGAGGTCGATAACATCAGGCATCTGACGCTGCGACACCTCAACTGCGACATCTCAAAGGGGGCTGCCCATGAGCGCGGTACGGAGCCTTAGGAAGCTCAGCCGGGCCGCACTCCTGGGCTCCGCCCCGCGTGGCGGGCTCCCCGACGCCCTCGAACATGTCGCCCAGGCGCACCGCGCCCATCACCCGGGCGCCGATCTGGACGCGCTGCGCCGCGCGTACATGCTGGCCGAGTCCTCGCACCGTGGGCAGATGCGCAAGAGCGGCGAGCCCTACATCACCCACCCGCTTGCCGTCACCCTCATCCTGGCCCAACTCGGCGCCGAGGCCACCACCTTGACCGCCTCCCTGCTGCACGACACCGTCGAGGACACCGAAGTCACGCTGGAGCAGGTGCGGGAGGAGTTCGGGGCGGAGGTCGCGTATCTCGTCGACGGTGTCACCAAGCTGGAGAAGGTCGACTACGGCGCGGCCGCCGAGCCCGAGACATTCCGCAAGATGCTCGTCGCCACCGGCAGCGATGTCCGGGTGATGACGATCAAGCTTGCCGACCGGCTGCACAATATGCGCACCCTGGGCGTGATGCGGCCCGAGAAACAGGCCCGCATCGCCAAAGTCACCCGCGATGTGCTGATCCCGCTCGCCGAACGGCTCGGTGTGCAGGCACTCAAGACCGAGCTGGAGGACTTGGTCTTCGCGATTCTGCATCCCGAGGAGCAAGCCCGAGCCCATGACCTCGTACGCGCCCACGCCGCCGTCCCCGACCCGCTGGAGACGGTGGCCGAGTCCGTCAGGGCTGTGCTGCGGGACGCCGGAATCGCCTGCCAAGTGCTCATCCGGCCCCGGCACTTGCTCTCCGTGCACCGTTCCCGGATCAAGCGTGGTGAGCTGGGGCCGTGCGACTTCGGCCGGCTCCTCATCCTGGTCACCGAGGACGCTGACTGCTATGCGGTCCTGGGCGAGCTGCACACCTGCTTCACCCCGGTCATCTCCGAGTTCAAGGACTTCATCGCGGTCCCGAAGTTCAACCTCTACCAGTCGCTGCACACCGCCTTCGCCGACGCCGAGGGGCGGGTCGCCGAAGTCCTCGTCCGTACCCACCGTATGCACCGGGTCGCCGAGGCCGGGGTGATCGCGCTGGGTGACCCGCACCGGTCCTCCGGCGCCGAAGAGGCCGAGGAGACCGGGGAGGCCGAGGAGCCCGCGCTCGACGGCGAGCGCGCCGACCCCACCCGGCCCGGCTGGCTGTCCCGGCTGCTGGAATGGCAGAGCCACGCCCCCGACCCGGACACCTTCTGGGCGGAGCTGCGTGACGATCTCTCCCAGGACCGTGAGATCACCGTCTTCTGCACCGAGCCCGGCAGCACCGCCGACGCCGGCACACTCCACCTCCCCGCCGGTGCCACCTGTGTGGACGCCGCCTACGCCCGCCATGGCACCGGCGGGCATTCCTGTATCGGGGCCCGGCTGGACGGCCGGCTCACCACACTCGGCACCGTCCTGCGGGACGGCGATGCCCTGCAGCTGCTGATGGCCCCCGAGAACGTCTCCGGCCCCTCGCCGCAGTGGCTCGACCACGCCCGTACCCCCGCCGCCCGGATCGCCATCCGGCAGTGGCTCGACAGCCACCCCGAAGACACCGGCCCCCCGGACGTCGCCCGCACCGATCCGGAGGAGGCCGCGCCCACGGCGACGGCGGCGGGGCCCACGACGGAGAGCGCGGCCATCGCCACCGAGCTGCCTGACCGGCCGGTGCGGCTCGCACGCTGCTGCACCCCGGTGCCGCCCGATGCCGTCACCGGTTTCACGGTGCGCGGTGGCGCCATCACCGTGCACCGTGAGAGCTGTGCCGCGGTGGCCCGGATGGCCACGGCCGGACGGCGGCCGGTCCCGGTGCGCTGGCAGTCAGAGGTGGCGGGCTGCCGGGTCACCCTGCTCGCTGAGGCCTTCGGCCGGCCACATCTGCTGGCCGACCTCACCGAGGCCATCGCCGTACAGGGCGCCGCCGTTATCTCCGCGGATGTGGAACCACCCCGTCAGCAGCGGGTGCGCCACACGTATACGCTCCAACTCCCCGATGCCACCGGGCTGCCCGCACTCATGCGTGCCATGCGCCGCGTTCCCGGGGTCTATGACGTCATCCGCGCCACCCGTCCGGTGGTCTGAGCGCGCCCCGCGGCACCCCATTCGAGTGGGGTGCTGCCGCGCCGTCCGGGTGACCGCCGGGTGTGCTGATAGCCGTGGACCATGGTCAAACCCTCCGCCACCGCCACGGCCGTGGCCGTGACCTCCCTCGCCCTGGTCGCGGCGTCGATCCCCGCCCCTACGCCACTCGGCATCGGGGACCGGCTCTTCCCCGAGCTCGGCAACCCCGGCTATGACGTCCTCTCGTACGACATCGCGCTGCGGTACAGCGGCGACAACACCAAGGCCCTCCAGACCCGTACAAAGATCGAGGCGGAGGTCACCGAGGCGAGCCTGGACCGCTTCAACCTCGACTTCGCCAACGGCAAGGTCCGCTCCGCGCACGTCAACGGTGAACCGGCGAAAGTCGTCGAGGCCGGTGAGGACATCGTCATCACCCCCGCCACACCGGTCGGCCGGGGCACTCCGCTCCATATCGATATCCGGCACACCAGCCCTACCAAGGCGGAGAAGCCCAGCGGCTGGATCCGGACCAAGCAGGGCGGACTGGCCATGGCCAACCAGGCGGACGCCGCACACCGGGTCTTCCCCAGCAATGACCACCCCTCAGACAAGGCCCTGTTCACCTTCCGTATCACCGCCCCGAAGGAGCTCACGGCTGTCACCAACGGCCTGCCGGTGGCGAAGGTCCACCACGGCGGCAACACCACCTGGACGTACCGTGCCGGCGAGCCCATGGCCACCGAGCTCGCTCAGGTGTCCATCGACCGCTCCGAGGTCATCCACCGCTCCGGGCCCCATGGCCTCCCGGTGCGTGATGTCGTCCCCGCCAAGCACCGCAAGGCGCTGGAGCCCTTGCTGGCCAAGACCCCGGAGCAGCTGGCGTGGATGGAGCGGCGGGTCGGCCGCTACCCCTTGGAGACCTATGGCGTACTGGCCGCCGAAGCCGACTTCGGCTTCGCCCTGGAGACCCAGACGCTGTCGCTGTTCTCCCGGGACTTCCTCACCAACCCGGACTACCCGGACTGGTACCAGGAATCGGTCATGGTGCATGAGCTGGCCCACCAGTGGTTCGGCAACAGCGTCAGCCCGCACCGGTGGAGCGATCTCTGGCTGAATGAGGGCCATGCCACCTGGTATGAGTGGCTCTACGCCGAGGAAGCCGGCGGCTGGCAGATGAAGCGGCGGGTGAAGGAGGCGTACGAGGCGTCCGACCAGTGGCGTCAGCTGTACGGCCCGCCCGCCGCCATCGACCCGCCGCGCCAGAACGGCAAGATCAGCATCTTCCAGCCGATCGTCTACGCCGGCTCCGCGGTCGTTCTCTACGCGCTGCGCCAGCAGATCGGCGAGGCTGCCTTTGAGCAGGTGCAGCGCGCGTGGGTCAACCGCCACCGGGACGGTGTGGCCACCACGGCCGACTTCATCAAGCTGGCCGGCGAGGTATCCAGGCAGGACCTCACCGGCTTCCTCACGGACTGGCTGTACGGGAAGAAGACACCGCCGATGCCCGGCCACCCGGACTGGCAGACCGAAAAACCCGTGCCCCCCGGTAAATCCGGGTGACGGCCAGTTCGCGCCGTGCGACCATCTCAGGCATCGGACGGCGCGGCCGGGAATGATCCACCCCCGGAAAGCGTTCCCCGGTCACAAGGCTGACTCCAACCACGTAAGGATCCAATGACCTCCTCTTCTTCCCTTCCAACCAGTGGCCAGCGCATCGCCGAGACGAACCGCCGAGCCGACGCCCTGATGGAAGAGGACGTCGCTTGGAGTTACGAGATCGACGGCGAGCGTGACGGCCATCAGCTCGACCGCTCCGAGCGGGCGGCGCTACGCCGCGTAGCCGGGCTCTCCACCGAGCTCGAAGACGTCACCGAGGTCGAGTACCGACAGCTGCGCCTGGAGCGTGTGGTGCTGGTCGGCGTCTGGACATCCGGCAGCGCACAGGACGCCGAGAACTCCCTGGCGGAGCTCGCCGCGCTCGCTGAGACCGCGGGCGCCCTCGTCCTGGACGGTGTGATCCAGCGTCGCGACAAGCCGGACCCGGCGACATACATCGGTTCCGGCAAGGCCGAGGAGCTGCGCGACATCGTCCTGGAGACCGGTGCCGACACCGTCGTATGCGACGGTGAGCTCAGCCCCGGCCAGCTGATCCACCTTGAGGATGTGGTCAAGGTCAAGGTGGTGGACCGCACCGCGCTGATCCTGGACATCTTCGCCCAGCACGCCAAGTCCCGCGAGGGCAAGGCGCAGGTGGCGCTCGCACAGATGCAGTACATGCTGCCGCGACTGCGCGGCTGGGGTCAGTCGCTCTCCCGTCAGATGGGTGGCGGTGGCTCCGGCTCAGCGGGCGGCGGTATGGCCACCCGTGGCCCCGGTGAGACCAAGATCGAGACAGACCGGCGACGGATCCGCGAGAAGATGGCGAAGATGCGCCGGGACATCGCGGAGATGAAGACCAGCCGCGATATCCAGCGACAGGACCGCAAGCGGCACAAGGTGCCGTCCGTGGCCATCGCCGGCTACACCAACGCGGGCAAGTCCTCGCTGCTCAACCGGCTCACCGGCGCGGGCGTCCTGGTGGAGAACGCCCTGTTCGCCACCCTCGACCCGACGGTGCGCAGGGCCGAGACCCCCAGCGGGCGGCTCTACACCCTGGCCGACACGGTCGGTTTCGTACGGCACCTGCCGCACCACCTCGTCGAGGCGTTCCGCTCCACGATGGAGGAGGTCGGCGACAGCGATCTCATCCTGCATGTGGTGGACGGCGCACACCCGGCGCCGGAGGAGCAGCTGGCCTCCGTACGTGGGGTGGTCCGCGATGTCGGCGCTACCGATGTGCCGGAGATCGTGGTGATCAACAAGGCCGACGCGGCCGACCCCCTGGTCGTCCAGCAACTGCTGCGTACCGAGAAGCACTCCATCGCTGTCTCGGCCCACACCGGCCAGGGCATCGACGAGCTGCTCGCCCTCATCGATACCGAGCTGCCACGGCCTTCGGTCGAGCTGGAGATCCTGGTGCCCTACACCCACGGCGGCCTGGTCTCCCGGGTACACGCCGAGGGCGAAGTCCTCACCGAGGAGCACACCCCGGAGGGCACGCTGCTGGGGGCCCGCGTCCACGAGGAACTGGCCGCCGAACTCCGTCCGTACGAACCAGCCCGTAGCTGACCCAGGTGCGGGTAGTGGGCATGACGGAGACCAGCTACTCGATTGTGCGGGCCCGCGCACGCCTCGGCGCTATCGCTCGCGAGGTCAGCGCTACCCGCGAGCCCGTCGCCATCACCGACCACGGACACACCATCGCCGTACTGGTGAGCCCGGCTGACGCCTGTGAGCTTGAGGAGATGCGGGCGTTGGCCGCCTACCGCGACCGTCAGACCCGAGGTGAGTCCGCGGGTATCCCGCAGGACGAGGCGTTCCGCCGGGTGTTCGGGGATGACGCGTGACTACAGGGGCAAGCGGGCCGAGACCGCAGAGCTGAAGCCCCCGGTCAAGTACCGCAACGCGATCTGGACCCAGTCCTGGGCCAGCAACGTCGGGCACACTTCAAGATCCAGGTCGTCGGCACGAGGGGCGGCTGCTGGCCGGGCACAGCCGTGGGCGAACATCGGAGTGTGACCCGGCACCTAGGGTCTTTCCGCGCCCGGCCTTAGCATGGGCGCGACGGCGCGCATCCCTCCGGGGAGCGCGACCCTACGGATCGCGAGGAGACCGGCACCGTGCTGCGCACCATGTTCAAGTCGAAGATTCACCGGGCGACGGTGACCGAGGCTGATCTGCACTATGTGGGGTCGGTCACCGTTGACGCTGAGCTGATGGAGGCCGCTGATCTGCTCCCCGGGGAGCTGGTCCATATCGTCGACATCACCAATGGGGCCCGTCTGGAGACGTATGTCATCGAGGGCGAGCGCGGCTCCGGGGTGATCGGGATCAACGGCGCGGCCGCGCATCTGGTCCATCCCGGGGATCTGGTGATCCTCATCAGTTACGCGCAGATCGATGACGCGGAAGCGCGGGATTTCCGGCCCAAGGTCGTGCACGTTGACGCCGGCAACCGCATCGTGCGGCTGGGCGACGATCTCTCCGAACCGGTCCCGGGCACCCGGACCGAGCGCAGCCCGATGGCGCGGGTCTGAGGGACAGACGACAGGGCGCAGGGGCCGGGCCCCGCCGTTCCGGGAGGAGCGGCGGGGCCCATTGCTGTTACGCGTGCGTGGGCGGGGCGGTCAGCTCTTGCCCGCGTACTTCTTGCTGATCGCGTCAAAGACACCCTGGGCCGTTGGGCCCAGCCGGGGACCGGCGAGCCAGGCGGCGGTGTCCGGGCCGATGGAGTTGACCGAGATCAGCTCCGCCTTGCCGCCGGCACCGGACATGATCACCGGGCCACCGGAGGAGCCGCCGGTCATGGAGCAGCCGTAGCGGTACATGGCGGGTTGCGAGGGGTCCATGGTGAGCCGGCCGGGCCGCGAGGCGCAGTTCTGCATCAGCGCACCGTTGTATGGCGGGGCCGCCGGGTAGCCGTAGGCGCGTACTCCGGAGATCCGGTCGATCTGCGGTGCGTTGAAGTTGATCTTTACGGCGGCGCCGACCGTCTGCTCCAGGGACTTGCCCTGGTTGTCCATCGGCTTCACCTTCAGCACGGCGAAGTCCTGCTGCGCACCCGCACCGCCCCGGTCGGCGCCCTGCTCAATCCAGTGCGTGCTGGTCTGCGCCCACTCCGCCCAGTACCGGCCGTAGGGCGCGATCTCGCGGGCCGGGGCATGGTTGAGCTGGTCCGGCGACTTGCCCTGGTTGTTGTACGCGGGGATGAACATGATGTTGCGCAGCCAGCCGCCTGACTTGCCCGAGTGGACGCAGTGCCCGGCGGTGGCGACGAGGTTGGACTTGCCCGGGTTACGCGGGTCCTTGACCACGGTGCCGGAGCAGACCATGGGGCCCTTGGGGGTGTCCATGAAGATCTTGCCGCTCGGCGCGGCGTTCCGTGTGTACGGCGTCGGGACCGATTGCGCACGTACCCTCGGCGGCTCCGGATCGGTGCCGCTGGCGGCGGTCTTCACATCGGCGGGGACGGCCTTCTCGTTGTCCTCGGCCTTCTTCATCCGATCGTGATCCCACAGATCCTCAATGACCGGATTGATGAAGTCCGCGGCCTCCCGGAGCCAGTCCTTCTCTTCCCAGTTGTCCCAGCCGCCGTTCTTCCACTTCTCCAGGTCCTTGAGGGAAGTCGGCAGATCCTTCGGCAGGCTGAGGTCGCGGTCACCGCCGTCCTTGCCCGCTTCCGCGGAAGCGGCGGAGTCCGGCTTGGCATCCGTGCCGGTGTCGTCCGGGCCGCAGGCCGTGGCGGTCACCGCGAGAGCGGCGGCCAGCGCCGTCGCGGCCAGCGCCAAGCGTCGTCGGGACTTACGTATGGATGGCATGGGTGAAATCTCCCTGAAAAGGGTCGTATCGCGGAGGGGGAAGCGTGGTGAGCCGGTCGGACCGCGGGCCCGGCTCACCACGCGGAATCACGTGCGGATCACTTGCTGATGGCGTCGAAGACACCCTTGGCGTTCTGGCCCAGCCGGGGCCCCGCGAGCCAGGTGGCGGTGACCGGGCCGATCGAGGTCACCGAGTACAGCTCGTCTTCGCCCCCGGAACCCTTGGCGACCCAGCCGCCGCCGGAGGAGCCGCCGGTCATGGTGCAGCCGATGCGGTACATGGTCGGCTGGTCCTGGTTGATGGTGAGCCGGCTCGGCGCCTCGGTGCAGCCGTACATCTTGCTGCCGTCGAACGGCGGTGCGGCCGGGTAGCCACGGGCGGTCAGGTCGCCCATGGAGCTCACCTTCGGGGTGCTGAAGCTGACCTTCACCGCGTCGCCGACGCTCTCCTCAAGGGACTTGCCGCCGCCGTCCTCCGGACGTACCTCCAGCATGGCGAAGTCCTGCTGTGCGCCCTTGCCGCCGCGCTCCTGGCCGTCGGTGCGCCAGTGGTCCGTCGTACGTGCCTTGCTGGCCCACCAGATGCCGTGCGGGAGCACATCGCTCTTGGGGGCGGACTCCAGTTGCGAGGAGGGCAGTCCCTTGTAGTTGTAGCCGGGGACGAAGACGACGTTACGGAACCAGCCCTTGCCCTTGCCGCCGTGGACACAGTGCCCGGCGGTGGCCACCAGGTTGGACTTGCCCGGCTTCTTCGGGTCCTTCACGACGGTAGCCGAGCAGACCATCTGGCCCTTCGGGGTGTCCATGAAGATCTTGCCGTGTGCCTTGGCGCTCTGGGTGTACGGGGTCTGGACCGGCTTCGCCTGGACCTTGGCGGGGGTGGGGTCGGTGACGCCCTCGTCCTCCTGGGAGCCGCCACCCTCGTCCTCTTCGATCTCGTCCTCGTCGATGCCCCGGTCGGGCTCCTCGGCGTCCTCCATCCGGTCCGGATCCCATAGGTCCTTGATGATCGGATTGAGGAAGTCCTTGGCGTCGCTGAGCCAGCGTTCCCTGTCCCAGTTCTCCCAGCCGCCGTCCTTCCATTTCTTCAGGTCATCGAGGGAGATGGGGAGATCCTTCGGCAGCCCGAGGTCTTCCTTGCCGAGCTCCGCCGTGGGGTAAGCGCTTGGCTTGGCGTCCGCGTCGGCCCCGCCGTCCTCGGGTCCGCACGCGGTGGCGGTCACCGCCAGTGCGGCGACCACGGCTGCCGCTGCCAGCGCCGGATGCCTCCGAGCGGCCTTGCGCATGGATGACATGGATTGAACTCCCCCTGAAATGCATCGCCTTGTGTGGGTATTTGTCATGCACCTCGCCGAAGCGGGCCAGCCCCCACTATGCCGGTGCCGCCTACGACGGTCCTGAGCGGGTCCGTGGTTCCACCCCGTTCCCGGCTCGAAGGATCTTGCCGCTGCCCGTGTTCCCCGGCCCGCACCGTCGTTACTCCATGCGGGCTGTCCAGCTGCGGTGCCCGCACGCCCAGGGAGGTTTCAGTGAACGCACGCTCCGGTCCCGAGGAGATCCCGGCCGACGACCGGCTCCCGGTCCGTAAGCGGCTCGCCCGGTTCCTTGAACCCGCGGTGCCCCGGCAGCGCCGTAACGGGGCCGACCCCCGGCGTGTCATCTGCCCACCGCCTGAGCCCCTCAGCGTTCCCGGCGATCCGCTGGAGCACCGCGACCCGGCCCGGGCCGCTGACGCCGCCGCCGTGGAGAACCTGCTGCGCTGCTGGATCCGGGAGAACGACATCGACCCACCACCGAGGGGCAGCGATACGCTCCATATCCCGCTGGACGCAAGCGGCACCGCGCTCTGCGTCCCCGTTCGCTACTGGTCCGCCACCGGCTGGCACCGCTTCGACCCGCCCACCCTTGACGGCGCACCCCAGAACGCGGCATCCCTCGACGCGGTCACCCTCGCCGCCCTCATCGGCCGGGAGGCCGCTCACCACGCCTCCCTGGCGGACCGTAGGGAGGCCCCTCCCGGCCAGCCGGGGCCGACGGAGGCGGATCAGCCGAGCGGTGAGACCACCGACCTGGTCGGCCGGGTCGCCGACTCCGTTCAGCGCACCACCGTGTTCCTCGCCGTGCGCCGCGCCGCACCCGGCGCTGACCCGGACGCCGACCCTTTCCTGGCAGCTGAGCAGTCCCTGCTCCTCGGCCACCCCATGCATCCCACCCCCAAGAGCCGCGAAGGGCTCTCGGATGCCGAGGCACAGCGCTACTCACCCGAGCTGCACGGCGCCTTCCGGCTGCACTGGCTGGCCGTCGACCACGCCGTGCTGGCCACCGACTCTGCCTGGACCGAGCGCGGCAAGACCGTACCGGCACGGCAGCTCGCCATCGAGCTCGCCGGTGAGGGACTGAAACTGCCCGAGTCCACCGCGCTGCTGCCGCTGCACCCCTGGCAGGCGCGGGAGGTACGGCAGCGCCCGGATGTCGCCGCCCTGCTGGACGCCGGACTGCTGTACGACCTTGGCCCGCACGGGGAGCCCTGGCACCCCACCTCCTCCGTACGCACCGTCCACCGGCCCGGCGCACCCGCCATGCTCAAGCTCTCCCTGGGGCTGCGGATCACCAACTCCCGCCGGGAAAACCTCCGCAAGGAGCTGCACCGAGGCGTCGAGGTGCACCGGCTGCTGCGCACCGGACTCGGCGCCCAGTGGCGGGAAGCGCACCCCGGTTTCGATATCGTCCGCGACCCCGCCTGGCTCGCCGTCACCGGTCCGGACGGCGAGCATGTGCCGGGGCTGGACACCGTCATCCGGCACAACCCCTTCGGCCCGCACGACGACGCAGTCTGTATCGCCGCCCTCACCTCGCCCCGCCCCTGGCCCGGTGCCCCCGGCTACACCCTGCGCTCCCGGCTCGCCGATACGGTCCACCGGCTTGCGGAGCGTACGGGCCGTACGGTCGCCGCCGTATCCGCCGAGTGGTTCCTGCGCTATCTGGACACGGTCGTACGCCCCGTGCTCTGGCTCGACGCGGTGGCGGGCATCGCTCTGGAGGCCCACCAGCAGAACACCCTCGTTCTGCTGGACACCGACGGATGGCCGTGCGGCGGCCGCTACCGGGACAACCAGGGCTTCTACTTCCGTGAGTCCCACCGGGCGGCGCTGCAGGGCCGATTGGCCGGTGTGGGCGAGGAAAGCGACAGCTTCGTCGCCGACGCGGTCACCGATGAGCGCTTCGCCTACTACCTCGGCATCAACAATGTGCTGGGGCTCATCGGTGCTTTCGGCGCCCAGCGGCTGGCCGATGAGGAGCTGCTGCTCGCCGCCCTGCGCCGCTTCCTCACCCAGCAGGCGCACGGGCCGGACCCGGAGAGCGATGCCCGCTCCCCACTGCCCGAACTGCTGCTGGGGAACGCCACCCTGCGCTGCAAGGCAAATCTGCTCACCCGGCTGCACGGCCTCGACGAGCTCATCGGCCCTGTGGACACCCAGTCCGTCTACGTCACCGTCACCAACCCCCTGGCAGCCCGGTAGCGCCCTCGACTGTGCCGAGAGGAGGCGTTGTCTTGCCGACCACCAACTCACCCACGGACGCAGGCGGCTCCCGCGACGCCAGCGGCTCCCGCGACGCCAGCGACACGAGCGACTCCAGCCTCGACGACACCCTCGATCTGCAACTGCCCACCGAGCTCATCGCTCTGATCGAGGCGGACCGGCGCGGCGCCGCTGCCACCGATCTGCTGGACTCCATCGCCGACTGGCCCGCGGCCACCTGCGCTGCCGGGACCTTCCAGCTCGTCCCGGTCCGTATCGAGCGCGATCTGTCTCTGATCGCGTGCTGGATGAACGATCCGGCGGTGGCGGATTTCTGGGAGCTCTCCGGGCCGGAGGACATCACCGCCGCCCATCTGCGCGCCCAACTCGGGGGCGACGGCCGCAGCGTGCCCTGTCTCGGCGTGCTCGACGGCACCCCCATGAGCTACTGGGAGATCTACCGCGCCGACCTCGACCCCCTGTCCCGGCACTACCCGGCCCGGCCTCATGACACCGGCATCCATCTGCTGATCGGTGGCAACGCCGACCGTGGCCGAGGCGTCGGCACCGCTCTGCTGCGCGCCGTGGCCGATCTGATCCTTGACCAACGCCCCGACTGCTGTCGCGTCATCGCCGAACCAGATGTACGTAACACCCCCTCCGTCGCGGCCTTTCTGGGCGCCGGTTTCCGCTTGACCGCAGAGGTCGATCTCCCCGACAAACGAGCCGCCCTGCTGACCCGGGACCGACTGCTGCGCCACGTCCTGTGAGCCCACCCCCCCCGATCCCCGACCCGAGGAGAACCGCGCTTGCTCCCTTCATCCACCGCATGGCACCGAGCCGCCCGGCTGCTGCTCACCAAGCTGATCGCCGAGTTCGCCTACGAAGAGATCATCACCCCCGAGCCCGATGGCACCACCCCCGGCACCTACCGGCTGGCCGTACCGGGTGGCCCCACCTACCGCTTCCGGGCCCGTCGCGGCGCCTACGACCACTGGCGTATCGATCCTGCCTCCCTCACCCCCGCCGACGACCCGCTGGAGTTCCTCGCCCACGCCCATGAGGCACTCCTCGGCCTGACCGGCGACACCACCGGACATCTGCTGCGCGAGCTGACCGCCACCCTCAGCGCTGACGCCCGGCTTGCCGAGAACGCGCCCAGCGCTGCCGAGCTCGCCGAACTCGGCTACGCCGAACTCGAAGGCCATCAGAGCGGACACCCCTGGCTCGTCGCCAACAAGGGCCGCCTCGGCTTCTCCGCCGCCGACGCCGCCCGCTGGACCCCCGAGGCCCGTACCCCGTGCCGACTGCCCTGGCTTGCCGTCCATCGCGACCTCGCCGACTACCGGGGCGTTCCCGCGCTCGCCACCCCGGAACTGCTCTACGCGGAAGAGCTCCCCGCCCAGCTCCGCGCCGAATACACCCACACGGTCGCCTCGCTGGGCCGCGACCCCGACACCTACCTCTGGCTGCCCCGCCACCCCTGGCAGTGGGACGAGACCATTGCCCCACTCTTCGCCCCGCAGCTCGCCGACTCGGCCATCATCCCGCTCCCCACCGACAACGACCTGCGGCTGCCCCAGCAGTCCATCCGGACCTTCCTCAACATCAGCCGCCCACACGCCCGCACCGTCAAACTCCCGCTGTCCATCCTCAACACCCTGGTCTGGCGCGGGCTCCCCACCGAACGCACCCTCGCCGCCCCCGCCGTCACCGGCTGGATACACGGGCTGCGGGACACCGATCCCTTCCTGCGCGAGGAGACCCGCGTCATCCTGCTCGGCGAGACCGCCTCGGTGACCGTCCGGCATCCCCACTACGACCGGCTCCCCGGCGTCCCGTATCAGTACAAGGAACTTCTGGGCTGCATCTGGCGGGAGCCCATCGGCCCGTATCTCGCCCCCGGTGAACGCGCCCGCACTCTCTCCGCACTGCTGCACACCGACTCCGAGGGCCGTGCCTTCACCGCCGAGCTTGTCAGCCGCTCCGGGCTTTCCCCACGGGTCTGGCTGCGCCACCTCTTCGCCGCCCTGCTGCCGCCCCTGCTGCACTTCCTCTACCGCTACGGCACCGTCTTCTCCCCGCACGGCGAGAACGCCATCGTCGTCTTCGACGAGCGGGACGTGCCGGTGCGGCTGGCGGTGAAGGACTTCGTCGACGATGTGAACCTCAGCGCTGAGCCGCTGCCCGAGCTGGCCGGCCTGCCCGCCGAGGTCCGTGACGTCCTGCTCACCGAGCCGCCAAGCTTTCTCACCCAGTTCATCCACACCGGGCTGTTCGTCGGTGTCTTCCGCTATCTGGCTCCGCTCTGCGAGGAGCAGCTGGGCGTGACCGAAGCGGAGTTCTGGTTCCTGGTACGGGAAACGATCCTCCGCCACCAGCGGCGCTTCCCGGAGCTCAAGCAGCGCTTTGAGCTCTTCGACCTGCTCACGCCGCGCATTGAACGGCTCTGTCTCAACCGCAACCGGCTGCACGCCGACGGCTACCGCGACCGCCCCGACCGCCCCCACGCGGTCATCCACGGCTCCGTCCCCAACCCACTGCACACCACCTCCCTGTAACGGCATTCTCGCGTGGGGGGGGGGCTGCCGCCCCAGTGTTGTGGGCACTCGGGCCGCCCGAGGGGCGATGGGGGTCCCCCCATGCCCTTAAGGCTATGGGGGAGGGTGGGCACAACACCCGGCCACCGGCCCGCACCGGGCCAACCCCGGGGCCCGGGGCGGAGCCCCGGTTTCCGGGAAGGGGCGGGATTGGGGAACCCCACCCCGCCGCACGGCGGAGCGGGCACCACCCGGACCGAGCCCGCAGTGTCAGTGCCACCGCGTAAGGTGACTCCCCTATGAGCGCAACATCCGACGGCCCCGCCCTCTCCGAACTCCTCCACGCCGCGGTCACCGCGGTCGGCGGCACCGAGCGCCCCGGCCAGGTCGCCATGGCGGAAGCCGTAGACGAGGCCATCGGCGACGGCAGCCATCTGCTGATCCAGGCCGGGACCGGCACCGGAAAGTCGCTGGGCTATCTGGTCCCCGCCCTGGCACAGGGGGACCGGGTCGTCGTGGCCACGGCGACGCTCGCCCTCCAGCGGCAGCTGGTGGAGCGGGATCTGCCGCGCACCGTCGAGGCCCTCCACCCACTGCTGCGCCGCCGCCCCGAGTACGCGATGCTCAAGGGCCGCTCGAACTACCTCTGTCTGCACCGGCTGCACGAGGGCGTCCCGCAGGACGAGGAGGACGGTCTCTTCGATCAGTTCGAGGCGGCATCCGCCATGGGCGGAGCGACCAGCAAGCTGGGGAAGGATCTGCTCCGCCTCCGCGACTGGGCCGATGAGACCGAAACCGGTGACCGGGATGACCTCACCCCCGGTGTCTCCGACCGTGCCTGGTCCCAGATCTCCGTCTCCTCCCGGGAGTGTCTGGGCGCCAGCAAGTGCGCCTATGGCGTCGAGTGTTTTGCCGAGGCCGCCCGGGAGCGGGCCAAGCTCGCCGAAGTCATCGTCACCAATCACGCGCTGCTCGCCATCGACGCCATCGAGGGCGCCCCGGTGCTGCCCAGCCATGACGTGCTGATTGTCGACGAGGCTCATGAGCTGGTCTCCCGGGTGACCGGTGTGGCCACCGGCGAGCTGACGCCGGGCGGTGTCAACCGTGCTGTGCGCCGGGTCGCCAAGCTGGTGGATGAGAAGTCCGCAGACCAGCTTCAGACGGCGTCCGAGACCTTCGAACGGCTGATGGAGCTGGCTACGCCCGGACGGCTGGAGGCGATTCCGGACGACCTGGGCTACGCCCTGATGGCGCTGCGGGACGCTGCCCGTAGCTGCATGACCGCGCTCGGCAACCTCCGGGACAAGTCGGTGCAGGATGAGGACGCGGTACGTAAGCAGGCCGCCGCTTCCATTGAGAACGTGCACGACGTCGCCGAGCGGATGGTGCAGGCTGCAGAGTACGACGTGCTGTGGTGCGAGCGGCACGACCGCTATGGCGCCTCATTGCGGGTCGCGCCGCTGTCCGTGTCCGGCCTGCTGCGGGAGAAGCTGTTCGAGGACCGCTCCGTGGTGCTCACCTCCGCCACCCTCAAACTGGGCGGCGACTTCAACGGCGTGGGCGCCTCCCTGGGGCTCGCGCCCGAGGGAGAGGAGGGGGATGACGTTCCCAAGTGGAAAGGCCTGGATGTCGGTTCGCCCTTCGACTATCGCAAGCAGGGCATCCTCTATGTCGCCCAGCATCTGTCGCCGCCCGGGCGGGAGGGCAGCCGCAGCGACATGCTCGATGAGCTCGCCGAGCTGGTGGAAGCCGGGGGCGGGCGGACGCTGGGCCTCTTTTCCTCGATGCGGGCCGCCCAGGCGGCGGCCGAGGAGCTGCGCGGACGGCTGGATGTCCCCATCCTCCTGCAGGGTGAGGAGACCCTGGGCGAGCTGATCCGGCGCTTCGCCGACGACGCCGAGACGTGTCTGTTCGGCACCCTCTCGCTCTGGCAGGGCGTCGATGTGCCGGGCGTGAACTGCCAGTTGGTCGTGATGGACCGGATTCCGTTCCCACGGCCCGATGACCCGCTGATGAGCGCCCGGCAGAAGGCGGTCGAGGAGGCGGGTGGCAATGGGTTCATGGCGGTCGCCGCGACGCATGCCGCGCTGCTGATGGCCCAGGGCGCGGGCCGTCTCGTACGGGCCATGGGGGACCGGGGCGTCGTCGCGGTGCTGGATCCCCGGCTGGCCAAGGCGCGGTACGGAGGCTTCCTGCGGGCCTCCATGCCGGACTTCTGGTACACCACGGACCGTAATCAGGTGCGCCGCTCCCTAGCCGCGATCGACAAGGCAGCGCGGTCCTGAGACCACGTTGTGGGCAGTCTCCGCCATGGGCGGAGGGTGGGCACAACGCAAAAACAGACCCCGGGACCGGCGCAGGGGTCCCGGGATCTGGTCTGCCGTGGAACGTCCGGCTCAGACCCGGCGCATGACCGCGACCACCTTGCCGAGGATGGTGGCCTCGTCACCGGGGATCGGCTGGTATGAGGAGTTGTGCGGGAGCAGCCATACGTGACCGTCCTCGCGCTTGAAGCGCTTCACCGTCGCCTCGCCGTCGAGCAGGGCGGCGACGATGTCACCGTTCTCGGCAACCGGCTGGCGGCGCACGGTTACCCAGTCGCCATCACAGATCGCGGCCTCGATCATGGAGTCGCCCACGACCTTCAGGACGAACAGCTCCCCGTCACCGACCAGCTGGCGCGGCAGCGGGAAGACATCCTCGACCGACTCCTCGGCGAGGATGGGTCCGCCCGCCGCGATCCGGCCGACCAGCGGGACATAGGATGCAGCGGGCTTGCCGGTGGTATCGGTGGCCTGCGGGCTGGGGGTGTCCGAGCCGCGTACCTCATAGGCGCGTGGCCGGTGCGGATCACGCCGCAGGAAGCCCTTGCGCTCCAGGGCCATGAGCTGGTGGGCCACCGATGAGGTGCTGGACAGGCCCACGGCCTGGCCGATCTCCCGCATGGACGGTGGGTATCCTCGCCGCTGCACTGAGTCACGGATCACCTCGATGACCCGGCGCTGCCGGTCGGTGAGGCCCGTGCTGTCGGCGCGGATCCCTGGAGGTCGCCCGGGCAGTGCGCGGCCGGGCTTGGGGCCATCTCCGGCACCGGGAATGCCGGGTGCCCCTGTGCTGTCGTTGATCTGATGCATCTGGTCGATTCGGTCCTGGGAGCGGTCCTGGGCGGTGATGGTGGCGCTGTCTGCGGTGGTGGTCACGTCGGCCCCTCTCGAGCGGTTCTCCCTAGTTGGACAACGGTAGTTGGTTTCGAAAGGTTGCGCCAAACACACGTTCGAGTGAAATATCGCAGATCAGCTGACGTGATCACTGTGAGGGGTGTATGAGCCCGAATCCCATCCGGCCTATTGCGGTACTCTCTCGTACGCTCCACGCTTCGGGGCCGTGCGACACGCGAAGCCGCGTCATTGCCTCCCAGCTACCAGATCTAGTGGTTTGATGGGCGCCAGCCACCAGAAGTTGTGGTCCCGTGTCCTTCGAGGCGTAGGGCATCGCCTATGCTGGTGGTGAGTTCCGAGGGGCCTGAACCGGGCCCGCGGAGCTGTTGAATCATGCTGCGCCATCGAGGGTGAAGGAGGGTGAGAAGCCATGCACTGCCCCTTCTGCAGGCACCCCGACAGCCGCGTCGTGGACAGCAGGACCACCGACGACGGCACCGCGATCCGCCGACGCCGCCAGTGCCCCGACTGCTCCCGTCGTTTTACGACACTGGAGAACGCGTCACTGACAGTGATCAAGCGAAGCGGGGTCACCGAGCCCTTCAGCCGGGACAAGGTGATCGCCGGAGTGCGCAAGGCATGCCAGGGACGCCCGGTCACCGAGGACGCCCTCGCCCAGCTCGGCCAGCGGGTCGAGGAGGCGGTGCGCGCCACCGGGAGCGCCGAGCTGTCGACCCATGATGTCGGCCTTGCCATACTCGGCCCGCTCCAGGAGCTGGACCTCGTGGCGTATCTGCGATTCGCGTCCGTCTACCGGGCGTTCGACTCGCTGGAGGACTTTGAGGCCGCCATCGAGGAGCTGCGGGAAGTGATGCCATCCGCCCGGGAGAGTGCGGGCGATGACGGGGGTGGCGACAACGGCGCCGCGGTCCCCGTCCCGGCGGCCGCCACCGACTGAGCGGCGCAAACGATTCTTGACCGGACCGCTGGAGAGCGGCCCCGGCCATCAGGCAGACACCGTGACCCGGGAAGAATCGGGGCACATCAGGGCGTTATGCCCAATAGGGAGGCGGAATGACAGAGACGGCGAGCGGCCCGGCACGAGGCTCCCACGCCAAGGGCAGCAAGGTGAGCAAGGGCCTGCGTATCGAGCGCATCCACACGACCCCCGGCGTGCACCCGTACGACGAGGTGGTCTGGGAGCGTCGTGACGTCGTCATGACCAACTGGCGCGACGGCTCGGTCAACTTCGAGCAGCGTGGCGTCGAGTTCCCCGACTTCTGGTCGGTGAACGCGGTCAATATCGTCACGAGCAAGTACTTCCGCGGGGCGGTTGGCACGCCGCAGCGTGAGACCAGCCTCAAGCAGCTCATCGACCGGGTGGTGAAGACGTACCGCCAGGCCGGTGAGGAGAACGGTTACTTCGCTTCCCCGGCGGACGCCGAGATCTTTGAGCATGAGCTGGCCTACGCCGTGCTGCACCAGATCTTCGCCTTCAACTCCCCGGTGTGGTTCAACGTCGGCACCAAGCAGCCTCAGCAGGTCTCCGCCTGCTTCATCCTCTCCGTCGATGACTCCATGGAGTCGATCCTCGACTGGTACAAGGAAGAGGGGATGATCTTCAAGGGCGGCTCGGGCGCGGGCCTGAACCTCTCCCGTATCCGCTCCTCCAAGGAACTGCTCTCCTCCGGTGGCAACGCCTCGGGTCCGGTCTCCTTTATGCGCGGCGCCGATGCCTCCGCAGGAACGATCAAGTCGGGCGGTGCCACCCGCCGCGCGGCCAAGATGGTCGTGCTCGACGTCGACCACCCGGACGTCGAGGCCTTCATCGAGACCAAGGTGAAGGAGGAGGAGAAGATTCGCGCGCTGCGCGACGCGGGCTTCGACATGGACCTGGGCGGTGACGACATCACCTCCGTCCAGTACCAGAACGCCAACAACTCGGTCCGGGTGACCGATGAGTTCATGAAGGCCGTGGAGTCCGGCTCGAAGTTCGGCCTGCGCGCCCGGATGACCGGTGAGGTCGTCGAAGAGGTCGATGCCAGGAACCTCTTCCGTAAGATGGCCGAGGCCGCCCACGTCTGCGCGGACCCCGGTATCCAGTACGACGACACCATCAACCACTGGCACACTTCGCCGGAGTCGGGCCGGATCACCGCGTCCAACCCGTGCAGCGAGTACATGCACCTGGACAACTCCTCGTGCAACCTGGCCTCGCTGAACCTGATGAAGTTCCTGCGCGACGACGACAAGGGCAACCAGTCCTTCGACGCCGAGCGCTTCGCCAAGGTCGTTGAGCTGGTCATCACGGCGATGGACATCTCCATCTGCTTCGCGGACTTCCCCACCCAGAAGATCGGCGACACCACCCGCGCCTTCCGCCAGCTGGGCATTGGCTACGCCAACCTCGGCGCCCTGCTGATGGCGACCGGCCACGCCTATGACTCGGACGGCGGCCGGGCGCTCGCCGGTGCCATCACCTCGCTGATGACCGGCACCTCCTACCGGCGCTCCGCCGAGCTGGCCGCGGCCGTCGGCCCGTATGACGGCTACGCCCGCAACGCGGACGCCCACAAGCGCGTCATGAAGCAGCACGCCGACGCCAACGACGCGGCCACGCGCATGGACGACCTGGACACCCCGGTCTGGGCCGCCGCGACCGAGGCCTGGCAGGACGTTGTCCGGCTCGGCAAGAAGAACGGCTATCGCAACGCCCAGGCCTCGGTGCTCGCTCCGACCGGCACCATCGGCCTGATGATGGACTGCGACACCACCGGCGTCGAGCCCGACCTGGCTCTGGTCAAGTTCAAGAAGCTGGTCGGCGGCGGCTCCATGCAGATCGTGAACAACACGGTCCCCAAGGCGCTCAAGCGCCTCGGCTACCAGCCGGAGCAGATCGAGGCGATCGTCGAGCACATCGCCGAGCACGGCAATGTCATCGACGCGCCGGGCCTCAAGCATGAGCACTACGAGGTCTTCGACTGCGCCATGGGCGAGCGCTCCATCTCCCCGATGGGGCACGTCCGGATGATGGCCGCGGCCCAGCCCTTCCTGTCGGGCGCGATCTCCAAGACCGTGAATATGCCCACGACCAGCACCGTCGAGGATGTCGAGGACATCTACCTCCAGGGCTGGAAGCTCGGCACCAAGGCACTGGCTGTCTACGTCGAGAACAGCAAGGTCGGCCAGCCGCTGTCGGCCAAGAAGAAGGAAGAGGTGCGCAAGCCCGAGACCGAGACGGTCGTCGAGTACCGCCCGGTCCGTAAGCGGCTCCCCAAGGGGCGCCCCGGCATCACCACCTCCTTCACCGTCGGTGGCGCCGAGGGCTATATGACCGCCAACTCCTACCCGGACGACGGCCTCGGAGAGGTCTTCCTGAAGATGTCCAAGCAGGGCTCGACCCTCGCGGGCATGATGGACGCCTTCTCCATCGCTGTTTCGGTCGGCCTCCAGTACGGCGTGCCGCTGGAGACCTATGTCTCCAAGTTCACCAATATGCGATTCGAGCCGGCCGGTATGACGGACGACCCGGATGTGCGGATGGCGCAGTCGATCGTCGACTACATCTTCCGCCGTCTGGCGCTGGACTTCCTGCCCTTCGAGACCCGTTCGGCGCTCGGCATCCACTCCGCCGATGAGCGCCAGCGCCACCTGGAGACGGGTTCATACGAGTCCACCGATGACGAGGTCGACGTCGAGGGCCTGGCCCAGTCCGCCCCGCGTCAGCCGGAGTCTGCGAAGGCCCCGGAGAACCCAGCCCCGGGCGAGGCCCCAGCGCCGCCGCAGGCGCACAGCTCAACCGAACTGGTTGAGATGCAGCTCGGCCTGAATGCCGACGCCCCGCTGTGCTTCTCCTGCGGCACCAAGATGCGCCGGGCAGGAAGCTGCTACCTCTGTGAGGGCTGCGGCTCCACCAGCGGCTGCAGCTGATTCCGGGCGCCGCTCAGCGCGGATAGTCAGCGGGGACCGGTGAAGCACCGGTCCCCGCTTTCCGCTGTCGGGGCGCGGGCAAGCCGCGGACCATGGTGCCCGGCGATGGTGGCGCGCCAGATGAAGCCCGCGGGCGCGCGGATGTCACATTGCCGTGGGCTCGTTCGGTCTACCCGGTGGAACACACATCACATCTGGAGGTTCGCACCTATGGACAGTCCGATTCTGGTTACCGGTGGTACCGGCACGCTGGGCCGTGAGGTGGTGCGGCTGCTGCTGGAGGACAAGCGTGAGGTGCGGGTGATGAGCCGGCGCGCGCGGCCGGAGGGCGACACAGGGCCCTATGAGTGGGCGAGGGCGGATCTCGTCACGGGGGAGGGGACCGACGCCGCGGTGGCCGGGGCCGGTGCGATCGTGCACTGTGCGACGACCAGGGGCAAGGGTGATGCCGAAGCGACGCGGCGGCTGGTTCAGGCCGCGCGGCGGGCCGGGAACCCGCATCTGGTCTATATCTCGATCGTCGGGATCGACCGGGTGCCGATGTTCTACTACCGGGCCAAGCTGGCGGCCGAGCGGATCATCGAGGAGTCCGGGCTGCCCTGGACGACGCTGCGCACCACTCAGTTCCATGACTTGATCGCGATGTTCACGGCCGTTCAGCGGTGGCTGCCGGTGACACTGACGCTGGGTGGCGGGGTCCGCCTCCAGCCCATCGAGGTACGCGAGGTGGCAGCCCGGCTCGCCGAGCTCGCCGTCGCGGAGCCCGCGGGACGGGTCGAGGACATGGGCGGTCCGCAGGTGCGTACGGCCGTAGAGCTGACCCGGACGACTCTGCGTGCGTATGGCCGCCGTCGGCCGGTGCTGCCGCTGCGCTGGCCCGGCGCGTCCTTCCGGGCGCTGCGGGAAGGGGGCCTGCTGGCGCCGGATCACGCGGTGGGCCAGGGTACCTTCGACGACTTTCTGGCCCGCTGAGGGTGAGGCGAGGGTGAGCCGGGAATGAGCCGGGGCCAGGGGAGGTTGGCCTTTCCGTCGGGCGTGCGCCCGGCGGAGAGGGGTTCTCGGTGAGTGACGGTATGTGGGGCGGCGACGCGTTGGATCTGGGCGCCTACCTGGCGCGGACTGGGTACGGCGGCGCGGATCCGCAGCCGGATCTGGCGACACTGCGGGAGCTGCAGCGCGCGCATGTGGACCGTATCCCCTTTGAGAACCTGGAGATCATGCTCGGCCGTCCGGTCCTGCTGGAGCTCGATGCGCTGCAGGCGAAGATGGTGGCGCGGCGCCGTGGCGGCTACTGCTTTGAGCAGAACCTGCTGTTCGCCGCCGTATTGGAACGTATCGGCTTTGAGTTCACCGGCCTCACCGCCCGGGTGCGGATGGGCAGTGATCAGCTGCGGGCTGCCACGCATATGCTGCTGAGTGTCGATCTCGATGGCGAGCGCTGGCTCGCCGATGTGGGCTTCGGCGGTGAAGGACTGCAGGCGCCGATCCCGTTGAAGGACGGGGCCGAAGTGCGGCAGGGCGGCTGGACCTTCTCGCTGGCGCGCGAGGACGGCGGGGTGTGGGTGCTGCGCTCGCTGCACCCCGACGGCTGGTTCAGCATGTACGCCTTCACCGAGGAGCCGCACTTCCCGCCGGACTACGCGGTTGTCAACTACTACATCTCCACCCACCCACGCTCGCCCTTCACCACCAGACCCGTGCTGCAGAAGCCGGAGCCACTGGTGCGTACGACCCTTATCGGCACCCGGCTCTCGGTGGTGCGTCCCGACGGCAGCGAGCAGGAACGGGAGGTTCCGGCTGAGGAGTTGGGGATGCTGCTTGAGCAGGCCTTTGGAATCGAGCTGAGCGAAGGGGAGTTGGCTGAGCTGCGGCAACGGTATCGGACGATAAGCGGCTGAGATGGCCGTACGATGGCGCGGTGCTGGTCAAGTGGATGCGGTGCACCGTGATCGATCGACGCGGCTTCGAGCGCGGGCAGCGGAAGTGGGCGGGGCTGCTCGGCGAGCCCGGCTTCCGGGGCCAGGGCGGTGGCTGGAGCCGGTCCCGACCGGAGGTGGCACACCTCTTCGGCTTCTGGGAGAGCCGGGCCTTCTACGACTCCTTTATGGCCCGCTCCCATGATCGGTTGCATGCGGCGCAGGTCGGCACCTACCTGGGGATGCGGACGCTGCTTTTTGAGTACCGCTTCGATGTGAAGACGGGCTTCCTGCCGGAATTCACCGGCGCCGATCTGCTGCGAGTGGCGCACTGCCAGGTGCGGGAGGACCGTATCGAGCACTACATCCTGATGCAGGAGAAGGTCTGGAATCCGGCCATGGCCGGATCGCCCGGGATGCTGCGCGGGATCTTCGCCCAGGCGCGGGCCGAGGAGGAGTTCCTGGTCCTTTCGATGTGGGACTCGGCGGCCGAGCACGGCAAGTACCGCACCGAACGCGTCGAGCGGCTGGCCCTGCGTGCTCAGACCGGGGCCGATATCGCCGCGATCGACGGGGACGTCATTGATCTGGAGCCCTCCTGGACCGTCGCATGACCGGGTGCCCGGTCGGCGGCTCCCCGGCGGGCCGGGGCCGGGCAGCGGACCTAGGGTGGGCCATATGGCACGACCGCGGCGCATCGTCCTCATCCGGCATGGCGAATCCGAGGGGAACGTCGATGACACGGTGTATGAGCGGGTGCCCGACCACGCGCTGCGGCTGACCGCCGAGGGCTGGCAGCAGGCGCGGGCGGCGGGGGACCGGCTGCGGGAGCTCTTCGGGGAGGAGCGGGTGTCCGCATACGTCTCGCCCTATCGGCGCACTCATGAGACGTTCCGGGCACTGCGGCTTGATCCGTCCCGGGTACGGGCGCGCGAGGAGCCCCGACTGCGCGAGCAGGACTGGGGCAACTGGCAGGACCCCAAGAACGTACGCCAGCAGAAGGCGGCCCGTGACGCGTACGGGCACTTCTTCTACCGCTTCGAGCAGGGAGAGTCCGGCGCGGATGTCTACGACCGGGTCGGGGCCTTTCTGGAGAGTCTGTGGCGCAGCTTCGATGCGCCGGACCATCCGCCGAATGTGCTGCTGGTGACGCATGGGCTGACCATGCGGTTGTTCTGCATGCGCTGGATGCACTGGAGCGTGGCCGAATTCGAATCGCTGTCCAACCCGGACAACGGTGAGACCCGGATGCTGATCCTGGGACGGAAGGGGCGCTACCACTTGGACCGGCCGTTCGAGCGGTGGTGTGTGCCGGACCCCTATGAGGTGCTGTAACGATCCGGCTGGCCCGGCTGGTCTGTCTTATCTGGCTCATATGGGGTGGCCGGATAGAGTTTCGCCACCATGACCGTTGATCCCGCTCGCCGCGACCGCGCCCTGGCGAGCCTGCGCGGGCTGTCCGTGGGGGACGCCCTGGGCTCGCAGTTCTTCGTACCGGCCCACTACCCGCTGCTGCGGCGCGGGGAGCTGCCGCCCGCCCCCTGGCAGTGGACGGATGACACCGAGATGGCCTGCTCGGTGGTGGCCGTGCTGGACACCCGGGGCGCCGCTGATCAGGACGCGCTGGCCGCCGCCTTCGCGGAGCACTATGACGTCGACCGGGGTTATGGGCCCATGGTCGATCGCATGCTGCGGCAGATCGCCCAGGAGGGCGCCGACTGGCGTGAGCTGGCCGCCGCCCTCTTCGACGGGCGGGGCTCCTGGGGCAACGGCGCGGCGATGCGGGTGGCACCGCTGGGCGCCTGGTTCGCGGATGACCCGGCCCGGGCGGCGGCCGAGGCTCAGCAGTCGTCGTACGTCACCCACCAGCACCGGGAGGCGGTGTGCGGAACCATGGCGGTCGCGGTAGCGGCGGCGCTGCGGGCCAGCACCCCGGCGTGGGGGCCGGACAGCGGGGGCGCGCTGTTGGACGGTGTGGTCGAACTGGTGCCGCGCAGCGCCGTACAGGCGGGGCTGCGCCGGGCCCGCGACATGCTCGACTACGGGGACCCGGGGACGGTGGCGGCGGTGCTGGGCTGTGGGCGGCGCACCAGCGCGCAGGACACGGTGCCGTTCGCGCTGTGGGCCGCCGCCCGGCATGGCGGTGACTTCGAGCGGGCGCTCTGGACGACCGTTCAGGCGGGCGGTGACATGGATACCACCTGCGCGATCGTGGGCGGTGTCCTCGCGGCGGGGCCCGACTGCGCGCCGCCGAGCGCTTGGACGCAGCGGACCGAGCCGTTGCCGGAGTGGGTGCCGGGCGCGGATCTGGCGGGCCGCTGAGGAACGGGTGACCGGTGTGTCATCGGGCGCGGGGCCAGCGGTAGGGTGACGGTGTCATGCCGTACGAGCCACCCACCCATCGCGTCGAGCGGTCGCTGAGGGCGACCACCGGGGCCAAAGTTGTCGCCGGAGTCGATGAGGTCGGACGGGGCGCCTGGGCCGGCCCTGTCACGGTCTGTGCGGCGGTTACCGGCTTGCGCAGGCCCCCAGAGGGGCTGACCGACTCCAAGCTGCTGACCGTGAAGCGACGCACCGAGCTGGCCGAGGTGCTTTCCGGCTGGGTCACCGCCCATGGCCTGGGCCATGCCTGGCCCGAGGAGATCGACGAGGTGGGTATGACGGCGGCGCTGCGGCTCGCGGCGGGCCGTGCCCTGGAAGTCCTCCCGATACGGCCGGATGCGGTGATCCTGGACGGCAAGTACGACTATCTGGGTACGCCCTGGCAGGTCCGTACGGTGATCAAGGGCGATCAGTCCTGTGTTTCGGTGGCGGCTGCCTCCGTTATCGCCAAGGTTCGCCGGGACGCGCTCATGGCCGAACTGGGCCTGGAGCACGTCGATTTCGGCTGGGATGACAACGCGGGCTACCCGGCGCCCGTGCACCGGGCCGCGCTGGAGGAGCTGGGGCCCACCCCGCACCACCGGCTGTCCTGGGCGTATATGGACGCACTGCCGCGCTGGCGGCATATGAAGAAGACCCGGATCGTGAACGATCCCATGGCTGCCGAGGGGGGATTGGAGACTGAGCAGATCGGTCTCTTCTGAACCCGCTGGCGCATCCCGTACCGGCGTTTGATAGACATCACCCATGCCTCACAGCTCCGAGGAGCCACAGATTCACCCAAGTGTTCCGGGCCCCCGCAATGCCGCGGCCGCCGCCCGTACTCCACAAGCCCCCCGCCCCGCCGTTCCTGGCCCCCGGCCCGGCCCGCGCCCCGCACCGCCGCGCGCGGACAGCAGCCGTCCAGGACCGGGCCGCCCGGGTCCGTCGCGCACCGCCCCGTCCCCGGCCCCGGCCGCCGCGCCGACGGCCTCAAGTACTGCTACGGCCGCGGGGATTCAGCTGGTCACCGCCACCGCGGCCACCGCGGTGGAGGCCGCCGACGAGACGGTCGACCGGCTGCTCGACGAAGGTGGCGCGCCGACGGACATCCTGATCCTCACCACCGGGGAACAGCATCCCTGGGCACAGCATGAGCTGTCCTTCGGTGAGGACGCGTACTGGCGGCAGCAGGCCGAGGGCGGGGACATCTTCTACGCCCACACCTCCGCCGCCGCCCGCCTCATGGCTCGTCCGGTCGTGGTGCTCGCCGTCAACGGCGGCACGGACACGGAGGTCGCCGAGGCGCTGCCGGTGGCGCTCGGTCGGGCCAAGGCCCAGCTGATCGTGTGCGGCGATCCGCAGCGGCTGCGCGCCCTGCTCTGAACGACGTGCGTTCCGCCCAGGGGGTGTCCGGTGGGTCTCCGTGGAGGGAGGAGCTGGGGGCACCCCCAGGCGAAGCTCTGGGGGAGTCTGGTGCGTGCGATCGCAAGGCGGAGGAGGAAGCCAACCTGGTTGGTTGGCGACCGACGACAACGCGGCTGGGGGCACCTCCCAGACGAAGTCTGGGGGAGTGCGTGCCAGGCGTCGCGATGCCGCGGAGACCCACCGGACACCCCCTAACCGGCTATTCGGTCGGCGGGCGGGGCCGCGAACGGACGGCGGCCGCCACGGTCTTCGCCGAGCACCCGCCAGCCGGTGGGTGTCAGCGTGATGTAGGCGCCGCAGCGCAGGCCGTGCAGTGTGCAGGCGTCGCGCAGTCCCCACATCCAGGCTCCGTCCTCCTCGGTCCAGCGGTCCGCGCCACTGCGGCAGTACAGCAGCACGGCGGTACGCGCCGGTCTGCGGCGGCGCAGATCGTGCGGGATGACCTGGCGCAGCTGGACCAGCAACGCGTTGCGGTACTCCCAGCCGTCGGGGGCGGTGGCGGGGCGGCCGAATGACGCGCTGGCGACAAGCCGTTCATCCGGTCCGAGCACGGCCACTACCGCCGTTGAGGGCACCGGCAGATGCCTGGTGTACAAGCCGGTGACGACCTCGCGAGGGCTACGCAGCAGGGGAATCCCGGCTGCGGCCCACTCCGCGGGCTCAAGGGTGCGGCCGAGCCGGGAAGCGGGGTCGGCGACAGCGGCCCATGGGGCCCGGGCACGCCCGGGGGCGGCGGAGGGGGTGGAGCCGAAGGCCACTCTTCTCCCTTCGTCTGCGTTGATGCACCGGCGTTGATGCACCGGCGTTGACGCACCGGCGGGGCGCCGGGCATGGGCACACGCCACGACACCCTCATACCGGACCGGGGCGATCCGGATCAGGAGCCGCTCCAATTCTCGCCATCGCCCCGACTGGCGGCAACGAGTAATTTCGTACACGAGGCCGGAATCAGCCGGTCCCGGCCTGACGGATCCGCTCACCCCTGCACGGCGAGGACCAGCGGCAGTACGTCCTTGGCTCCCGACTGACGCAGCAGCCGCGCCACCATGGCCAGGGTCCAGCCCGTATCGGTGAAGTCGTCCACCAGCAGTACCGGACCACCGGCGTTCACCAGCGCCTCGGCGAGGGGTGGCGGCACCGCGAGCGTCTGATGCAGCGCCCGCACCCGCTGTGCGCTGTTGCTGCGCGGCAGCGCTCCCCCCGGGCCATCCTCCGTACGCACCACGGTCCCCAGCAGGGGCATCCGCCCGATGGCCGCGATCCGCTCGCCGAGCGACTGGACCAGCTTCGGCCGGGCGCCGGAGCTGACGGTCACCACTCCCACGGGGCGGTCCGGTGCGCCCTGCTGGCCGGATGCCCAACCGCCGGGGCCCTTCGCCCAGTCGGCGAGAACCGTCACCACCGCCTGTACCACATCGTCCGGCACCGGCCCATCGTCCGCCTGCGGAGCGAGCAGCGGGCGCAGCCGGTTGCCCCAGCCGATGTCCGAGAGGCGCCCCAGTGCCCGGCCGGGCGCCGACTGCTGGCCGGGTGGAATACGGCCCTTGAGGTCCACCCCTATTGCGGGCAGCCCGGTCGGCCACATCCGTCGCGGCTCCACCTCAACTCCCGGGCGCGACAGCTCTCCGGTGGCCGCCGCCAGCGAATCCGGGGTGACCTCAGTGGTGAAGCGGGCTCCCGCGCAGTTGTCGCACCGGCCGCAGGGTGCCGCCTGAGGGTCGTCCAGCTGCTGGCGCAGGAACTCCATCCGGCAGCCGCTCGCGGTGGTGTAGTCCCGCATCGCCTGCCGCTCCGCCTCCCGTTGGCTGGCCACCCAGGCGTACCGCTCGGTGTCGTAGGACCACGGCTGGCCGGTGGCGGTCCAGCCGCCGCGCACCCGCCGCACGGCGCCGTCCACATCGAGCACCTTGAGCATCATCTCCAGCCGGGATCTGCGCAGCTCAACCTGGGGCTCCAGCGCAGGCAGCGATACCGGGCGGCCGGCGGCCGAGAGCACCTCGAGGGTGCGGCGCACCTGCTCCTCGGGCGGGAACGCCAGCGAGGCGAAGTACCGCCAGATCGATTCGTCCTCCGGGCCCGGGAGCAGCAGCACCTCCGCATGGTCCACACCGCGCCCTGCACGGCCGACCTGCTGGTAGTAGGAGATGGGGGAGGACGGCGAGCCGAGATGCACCACAAAACCGAGATCCGGCTTGTCGAAGCCCATGCCCAGAGCCGAGGTCGCCACCAGCGCCTTCACCCGGTTCGCCAGGAGATCCGCCTCGGCGGCCTCCCGGTCGGCGTTCTCCGTCCGCCCCGAGTAGGAGGTGACCACGTGCCCGCGCTGCCGCAGATAGGCCGTGACCTCCTCCGCCATCGCGACCGTGAGGGTGTAGATGATCCCCGAGCCAGGCAGCCCTTCCAGATGACCGTCGAGCCAGGCGAGCCGGTGTGCCGCGTCCGGCAGCCGCAGCACCGACAGGCTGAGGCTTTCCCGGTCCAGTGGACCGCGCAGCACCAACGCCTCCGTGGACTGCGCACCCGTGCCCGTGCCGAGCTGCTCGGCGACATCGGCGGTGACCCGGGCATTGGCGGTCGCGGTCGTGGCCAGCACCGGCACCCCGGGTTTCAGCTCAGCCAGCATCGTCCGCAGCCGCCGGTAGTCCGGCCGGAAGTCATGGCCCCAGTCTGAAATGCAGTGCGCCTCGTCGACCACGAGCAGCCCGGTCGCCGCCGCAAGTTCGGGCAGCACCTGATCGCGGAAGTCCGGATTGTTCAACCGCTCCGGGCTCACCAGGAGGAGGTCGACCTCGCCCGCCGCCACCTCCGCCCGAACCGTCTCCCACTCCTCGGTATTGGCGGAGTTGATCGTGCGGGCCCGGATGCCCGCACGCCCGGCCGCCTCGATCTGGTTGCGCATGAGCGCCAGCAGCGGAGAGACGATGACAGTCGGGCCACTGCCGCGCTCCCGGAGCAGCGCGGTCGCGACGAAGTACACCGCGGACTTGCCCCAGCCGGTGCGCTGCACCACCAGTGCCCGCCGCCGGTCGGCGACCAGCGCCTCGATGGCCCGCCACTGGTCCGTCCGCAGCCGGGCCGCACCGGTGCCGTCACCCACGAGACGGGCCAGGACAGTGTCGGCGGCGGCGCGCAGCTCATTGGCAGTCATGCCCACATGCAACCTGATAGCACCGACAAAGCGCGAACCCGATCCTGTGGACAACATGGCGTTCGTATGATCAATTCGGCGCCCTGTGGACAGCGGCGAGCGGGCCCGCCCGCAGTCGCGCGATCGTCGGCCCATGGCACACAGCAGCGGACCGACCAAGGACCAGTCATTCACCGAGCACCGGATCACTCTGCGCGGCCCGGCCGAACTGGCCGACGCCCTACCGTATTTGCTTGGCTACCATCCCGATGACTCGATCGTCGTCATCGGAATCCACGGTGGCAGCGGACGCTTCGGCGGCCGGATCCGGCTCGGCATTCCCTCCGTCCCGCAGGAGTGGGCGGACACCGCCCGACAGGTAGCCGACTGCCTGCTGGACAACAGCGAGGCCCATGGCGCACGGCCCGACGGGGCCATCGTCTATCTCTGCCAGGACCCGGCCGCAGGAGAGAGCGGACACGGGGTCATGGAACGGCTGCGCCCGCTCGCCCAGCAGCTGCGTACCGCCTGCGGGGCGCTGGATATGCCGGTGTACGAAGCACTCTGTCTCTCCGGCGGCCGGTACTGGTCGTACTGCTGCCCCGATCCGCACTGCTGTCCGCCCGACGGCACCCCGCTGGGTCCACCCGGCACCTCGACCATGGCCGCCGCGGCCAGTTACGCGGGCATCCAGGTGCGGGGCTCGCTGAAGGAGCTGAGGGCCCGGCTGGCCCCGCTGGGCCCGCCGCTCGCCGCGGGACAGGAGCGGGCGCTGGACGAGGCCGGGGCGGCTCTGCTGCCCAGAATGCTCGGCGCGGCGGACCGGGACAGGGTGCGGACGGAAACCCTGGACCTCGGCGCCCGGCTGCTCGCGCGGTACCGGTCCGCACCCGTGGCGGGAGAGCCCCTTGATGAACCGGCCATCGACGCCCGGGACGACGCGCTCCTGGCCGACACGGAGGCCGCCGCGCTGATTCTGGGCCTCCAGGACCGGATCACCCGTGATCAGGCGGCGGAGTGGATGGAGGGCACGGACACCGGGCCCGCTCTTCGGCTGTGGCGGGCGCTGAGCCGTCGCTGTGTCGGGGCCTATACCGAGCACGCGGCGGCTCCGCTCACCCTCGCGGGCTGGGTCGCGTGGTCCAGCGGGGACGAGCCCGGCGCCCGAATCGCCCTTGGCCGGGCCCTGGAGGTGGACCCCCACTATGTCTTCGCCCGGCTGCTGCACTCGGCCTGTAACGGCGGACTCGATCCGGAGCCGCTGCGGGACTGTCTGCGCAAACAGCGGGCCGCGCGCGGCTCAACGCGGCCGCGGCCAGCGTGACCAGGCGCCCATCGGGCCGTTCACTCCAGTGGCGGATATCGCGAGCCGCTCAGCCCCTGCCCCATGCAAGGAAGTACGGAGCCAGGCATGTCCCCGACCGCGCAGACAAACACCCCACCGAGCCGACGCCCGCCCGCGCGGACCCCGGCACCGCCCCGGCCAGGCGTCGTATACCAGCCCGCACACGCGGTGCTGATCTGCGTCGCCGCCCCGGCACTCGCGATCTCTACCGAGCAGGGTCAGCTCACCGGCCAGGGGCTGGAGGGCTTCTACCACGGTGGGCGCAGAGTCCTCTCCCGCTGCCAACTGCGTCTGGCGGGGGAGGAGCCGGTGCCGTTGCAGGGACGGATGCTCGGTGCGGGCCGTGCCCGGTTCATCGCCGCAGCGCGGACCACCGCCGACACTGGACCCGACCCTGCCGTCACCGTTGAGCGGGTGCGCTGTGCCGACGGCACCGAGCGGATCACGGTGCTCAGCGCGGCCGAGCACCCCGTGCGGCTGCCCGCCGAGCTGCGGCTCGGCACCGATCTGGCGGAGCTGGGCGCCATCGCGGTCGGCCGGTCCGGGGCCGAGCTGCCCGCCGCCGTCCATGGCGCCGGACTGCGCTGGTCGGCGCCGACCGGGCAGGCCGTCGTCACCGCTCAGCCCGCCCCGGACACCACGTGGGCCTCGGCCGGACTGCTGCGCTGGGAGCTGGAACTGCCCCCCGGCGGCAGCCGCACGATCACGCTCTCCATCGGACTGCGGAAGACGGCCGGTGCCGTGGCCGCGCCACAGGCCCGTACCCCTGCCGCCCTTCCCGGGCCGCCCCTGGACGCCGCCGCGGCTCCCTGGCCCCGGTCACAGGCCCGGTGCGACGACGCCCGGGTGGACACGCTGCTGCGCACCAGCCTTGACGACCTCCACGCGCTGCTGCTCCGTGACCCGGTGCGTCCGGCCGATGTCCATCTGGCCGCCGGGGTCCCCTGGCGCTGTGCCCTCGCCCCTGCCGAGTCCCTGCGTGCGGCCCGTACGCTGCTGCCGCTCGGCACCCGCCTCGCCGCAGGCACCCTGCGTACCCTCGCCCGCAGTCAGCTGACCGGCCCGGGTCCGGACCATGGCCGGATTCCTGGCACGCTGCGGAACGCGGGGCCGCATGTCCCGCCCAGCTGCACCGGTATCGAAGCCACGCTGCTCTTTCCCGCCGTGCTGGCCGAGGCCCGCCGCTGGGGCTTGGCCGACTCCGACATCGAGCCGCTGCTGCCCGCGGCCGAGCGCTGTCTGGAGTGGCTGCGCGGCGCTGCCAAGGAGGGCGGCTATGTGCCCGACCCGGTCCCCGACGGGCCGCTGCGCTGCGAGACGCAGGCACAGGCACACCGGGCGGCCCTGCTGGGGTCCGATCTCCTCGACGCCTTCGGCCGGCCCGGTGGCGAGGAGTTGCGGGAGTGGGCGCAGGCGCTGCGGCAGCGCTTCCGGGAGGACTTCTGGCTGGACGACCGCTCGGGCGGCAGACCTGCCGCGCTGCGTACCGCTGATGGCAGCGCCATGGCACATCTGAGCAGCACCGCCGTAGAACTGCTCGACACCGGGCTGACCGACGCCGGTGAGTATGCGGTCGGTCTGCTCGACAAGGTGCAGACCGAACAGCTTGCCAGGCTGCTGGGCGGTCCCTCGCTCGACTCCGGCTGGGGGCTGCGCAGTCTCAGTACCAAAGAGCCGGGCCATAACCCCTTCGGCCATCGCAGCGGTGCCGTGCGCAGCCAGGAGACCGCCACCGCGGTGGCGGCTCTGGCCGCGGCAGGGTACGAGAAGGAGGCGGCGTCGCTGCTCCGGGGTGCACTGGACGCCGCGGAGGTCTTTGGCTACCGGCTGCCGGAGATGTACGCCGCCGAGCAGCGCACGGCGGGCAGCGCTCCGCTGCCGCATCCGGCCGCCTGCCGCCCGGCGGCCGTCGCCGCCGCGGCGGCGGTGCAGCTCCTTCTCGCCCTCGCCGGGATCCGCCCCGATGTGCCCGCGGGCACCGTCGCTGTCCGGCCGATGAGCACCGCGCCGCTGGGCGCGGTGCAGTTCACCGGATTGCGGGTGGCCGAGGAGCCTTTCTCGGTGCGGATCAGCAGGCTCGGCATGGGGATGGTCGAGGAGGCGCCGGAGGGATTGCAACTGGGCATCTGACTGAGGACCCTGTTTATCGTCAGGCAGACGACTATGATCATGGCATGCCCTACGACCCGTCGACCTGTCCCTCCTTCGCCGTCACCGTCGACCTGGTCGTGCTCACCGTGCGCAGGCACGCGCTGTGCGCACTGGCCGTACGCCGCGGGGAGCCGCCCTATCAAGGCCGGTGGGCGCTGCCCGGTGGGTTCGTACGGCCGGACGAGGACCTGGAGGCGGCGGCTGCCCGTGAGCTCGCGGAGGAGACGGGGCTGCGCGCCCACGAGACCAGCGGCCAGTGCTCTGGCGCACACCTTGAGCAGCTTGCCACCTATGGCGCCCCGGAGCGGGACCCACGGGCCCGGGTGGTCAGTGTCGCGTATCTGGTGCTCGCGCCTGATCTTCCCGCGCCCACCTCCGGAGGGGACGCGCAGACCGCCCGCTGGGCCCCGGTCGACACCCTGCTGTCCCCGGCCGAAGGCCCCGCCAGGGGCAGAGAGCACAGCTCCTCGCTCGCCTTCGACCATGAACGGATCCTCTCTGACGGAGTTGAGCGCGCTCGCTCGAAGATCGAGTACTCCTCGCTCGCCACCGCGTTCTGCCCGCCGGAGTTCACGGTGGGGGAGCTGCGCCGGGTCTATGAGGCGGTCTGGGGGGTGGCCCTCGACCCGCGTAACTTCCATCGCAAGGTGACCGGTACCCCGGGCTTCCTGGTGCCCACCGGCGGCACGACGACACGTCAGGGCGGCCGACCCGCCCAGCTGTTCCGGGCGGGCGGTGCGACGCTGCTGAACCCGCCGATGCTGCGTCCGGAGATCTGACCGGCCCGGACACCACGTCGACCTCGCGGGTTTGCCGGGAAAATCGCACATGTCGCGTTATCTTGCATGCGTTCCTCATGCGCTCTGCGGGAGAAGCGATGATTCAGGCCATCGGACTCACCAGCGCCCCCCGCCGTAGCCAGCCGCCCGCCGTGGACGACCTCACCTTCGAGGCGCGCCCCGGCCGGATCACCGCGCTGCTCGGCCCCCAAGGCGCCGGCAAGACCACCGCACTGCGGCTGATGCTGCAGCTGCAGTCCGGGCGCGGTGTCGCCCTCTTCCGGGGACGGCCGTTGCACCGTGTCCCGCACCCCGCCCGGGAGATCGGGGCGTTGCTCGGCGATGTGCCCGGCCATCCGGGCCGTACCGCGCGCGGACATCTGCGGATGCTCACCGCCGTCGCCGGAGTCCCCGCCGCACGGGCCGACGAGATGCTGGATGTGGTAGGCCTCAGCGGGCTCGCGGACCAGCGGCTCGGCGCGTTCTCCCTCGGCATGGACCGCCGCCTGGGCCTGGCCGCGGCCCTGCTGGGCGATCCGCACACCCTTGTGCTCGACGAACCCGCGCACGGGCTGTCACCCCGCGAGGTCGCATGGCTGCACGGGCTGCTGCGCGGCTTCGCCGACCAGGGCGGTCTCGTGCTCACCACCACCAGCGAGCCCAAGGAGGCGGCCCGCACCGCGGACCGGGTCATCACCCTGGAAAGGGGCCGGCTCATCGCGGATCAGGAGGCGGCGGACTTCGCCCGCACCCGGCTGCGCCCCCGGGTCGTTGTCTCCTCGCCGCACGCCGAGCGGCTGGCCGCCCTGCTCGTTCAGGAGTCCCGCAGCGCCACTCAGCTGGAGTCCTTCGCCCCCGCCCGGGCGACCGACTCCATGGAGCCCATCGAGGTCGTGCGGGAGAGCGGCGGCCGCATCGCTATCTACGGCAGCGACCGGGCCATGGTCGGCGAGACCGCTTACCGGCATGGCATCCTGATGCACCAACTCGCCGACGAGATCGGCGACAACGGCGACAGCGCCCTGCTCCCCCCGCTGGCCCGCGCCGACGGACGCGGGCCGGCCCCGGACTACGAGACAGCCCCGGACTACGAGCCGGCCGCGGACCCCGAGCCGGCCGCCGCCCAGTCCTCCGTCCCCGCGGCCCGCCGGGAACGGAGCGAGGAGGCCGAGCTCCCGCCGCGCCTCACCGCCGTGCCCGCCCCCGGCCCCAGCTGGCCGCTCCGCTATGAGCTGCGACGGCTGACCGGTGTGCGCTCCAGCTGGCTTATCGCGGCCGCCACACTGCTCACCGCCTTCCTGGTGGCCGCCGTGCTCGGCTACCGGGACGGCACCCCCGCGCTGCGGCTGCTCACCGGCTGGCCCGACGGGGTCCCCCTGCCCCCCATGGCGGCCACGGCCGGACTGCTGGGGGCGTTCGCCTTCGGCCAGGAGTTCCGCTACCCCGCTCTCGCCCCCGCCCAGGTCCCCGTACCGCGCCGCCTCGGGCTGCTGGCCGCCAAGCTCTCCATGACCGCCACCACCGCGGTGCTGCTCTGCGGCGCTTCCACCGCCGTCAACGCCACCGGTCTCGCTCTGCTGTACGGCCCCGGCTTTCTGGCCCTCCCCGGCGGCTGGCCGCTCTCCCTGGCGGCGACCGTGGCCCTCGCCGTCGGCTGTGCCTGGGCCGGGCTGCTCGCCGCCGCGGTCTTCCGGTCAACCATCGCCGGAGTGGGGGCAGTCCTCGCCGTACCGCTTCTGATCGCCCCGGTGGTACGGAAGTTTCTCGCCGGTCCGGCCGGGGCGTCCATCGAGGGGCTGCCAGGACGGCTGGAGTCGCTGACCCTGGTCCCATGGCCGGCCGGCGCCGATCGGTGGGTTGCCGCGGCCATGCGACTGCTGGCTCAACCCATGGGCAGCGCCCTCATGTTGTCGCTCACCGCGTTGTTCTGTGCATATACGTTCAGCACGCTGCGCGGCAGAACCCACTGACGCCACCGCGTGACCACAGTAGTGGCGTCAACTACCGTTTATGTGACGGTGATGACGGAGAGGGGCCGTTTCCTTCCGAATGGGGCGTCAATGGCGCAGGAGTCGACGATCACCCTTTCGTGTGCTTTTCACCAAAGCCCTCAAGGCCGTCCCGGGCTCCGCCGACAAAGGATGCGTGACTACCCTTGCGCACTCCATGATGACCGCGGCTCGCCCCGCCGACTCCGGCCTTGCCGGCCCGGGTGAGCTGGACCGCTACTCCTACGCCGAGTCCTCCGGCGCCGCACGCGCCACCAACGCCCCTGCCTGGGAAGGTGGTGACAACGATATGGCCCGAGTGGGCCGCCGCGCCGCGGGCAGCCGGGGCCGTGGCCTGCACGGCCAACTCGTCCAGCAGCTCGGCCAGATGATCGTCTCTGGCGATCTCGGCGCTGACCGTCCCCTGGTTCCCGAGGAGATCGGTCAGCGCTTCGAGGTCTCCCGCACCGTCGTCCGTGAATCCCTCCGCGTCCTTGAGGCCAAGGGCCTCGTCAGCGCACGTCCCAACGTCGGCACCCGGGTACGCCCGGTCAGTGACTGGAACCTGCTGGACCCCGACATCATCGAATGGCGCGCCTTCGGACCGCAGCGCGAGGACCAGCGCCGCGAACTGTGCGAGCTGCGCTGGACCATCGAGCCGCTCGCCGCCCGGCTCGCCGCCGGCCACGGCCGCGACGAGGTCCAGCAGCGTCTCACCGACATGGTGGAGATCATGGGCCACGCGCTCGCCCAGGGGGACACCCTCACCTTCTCCCGCGCCGACGCCGAGTTCCATGCCCTGCTGCTGCAGGCCGCCGGAAACCGGATGCTGGAGCACCTCTCCGGCATTGTCGCGGCGGCGCTGCAGGTCTCCGGTGGCCCGGCCACCGGCTGCGAGCGGCCCACCGAGGCAGCGATCGGCCATCACCAGCGGATCGTGGACGCCCTGGGTTCCGGCGAGGCCGCCGTCGCCGAGACCTCCATGCGTCAACTGCTCGCTGTCCACCCCGAGGCCGGCGCCCCCGGTGCCGCCCCGGCCGATCATGTGGTGCCCGCTCCCCGCGAGCACTGACTCCGACCGGTCGCACACGGCACCAATCGCAGGCCGTCGCCGGACCCGCCTACGGGCGGGCTCCGGCGACGGGCTCCTCTCCCTGCCACTTCTCCCCTGGCGTGCCGGACCATCCCATACGTCTGAATACGGACCGATAGCAATGGATACGCCGTGTGACTCGGGACACGCGAATTGGGCGTAACGCTTCTGGGAGAAGTGCGATGACTCAAGAGGTGGTAGCCGCAGAAGGGAATACGATCGTCGTTCGCGGCGCTGTATTCCTTCACCGCACCGCTCCGCCCGAGTCACCGGTTCATCTCCGCCGGTGCTCGCAGGCTCCGGTCCTCCATGGACGGGGCCGTAGTCGTTTCCATCGTTCCGAGAGGTTGTTCGTGTCGGCCAGCACATCCCGTACGCTCCCCGCGGAGATCGCCGAGTCCGAGTCTGTGATGGCGCTCATCGAGCGGGGAAAGGCTGAGGGGCAGATCGCCGGCGATGACGTGCGTCGGGCCTTCGAGGCTGACCAGATTCCGCCAACCCAGTGGAAGAACGTTCTGCGCAGCCTCAACCAAATCCTCGACGAGGAGGGTGTGACGCTGATGGTGAGTGCCGCCGAGGCGCCCAAGCGCACCCGTAAGAGCGTCGCAGCGAAGACCCCGGCCAAACGCACCGCCACCAAGGCGGTCGCCGCCAAGACCACCGCCGCCAAGAAGGCCACCGCCGCCGCGAAGACGGCGTCGGCTGAGGACGCCGAGGTCACCGAGGGCACTGACGAGCTGTCGGAGTCGAAGCCCGCCAAGAAGGCCGCTGCGAAGAAGACCGCCGCCAAGAAGACCGCCGTGAAGAAGACGGCGGCGAAGAAGACGGCCACCAAGAAGACGGCCGCTAAGAAGTCCGTCGTCGACGAGCTGCTTGAAGGTGATGACGAGGGCATCGAGGAGCCCCCCGCCAAGGGCGGCAAGGCCGGGGCGGAAGACGCCGCCGCCTCCGATGGCAAGACCGAGAACGAGGGTTTCGTCCTCTCCGACGACGACGAGGACGACGCTCCCGCCCAGCAGGTCGCCGCGGCCGGCGCCACCGCCGACCCGGTCAAGGACTATCTCAAGCAGATCGGCAAGGTCCCGCTGCTCAACGCCGAGCAGGAGGTCGAACTCGCCAAGCGCATCGAGGCGGGGCTGTTCGCCGAGGACAAGCTGGCGGGTTCGGACAAGCTCGCGCCCAAGCTCAAGCGTGAGCTGGAGATCATCGCCGAGGACGGCCGCCGGGCCAAGAATCACCTCCTGGAGGCCAACCTCCGCCTCGTGGTCTCGCTGGCCAAGCGGTACACCGGTCGCGGCATGCTCTTCCTGGACCTGATCCAGGAGGGCAACCTCGGTCTCATCCGCGCCGTTGAGAAGTTCGACTACACCAAGGGCTACAAGTTCTCCACGTATGCCACGTGGTGGATCCGGCAGGCCATCACACGCGCCATGGCTGACCAGGCCCGCACCATCCGTATCCCGGTGCACATGGTGGAGGTCATCAACAAGCTGGCCCGTGTCCAGCGCCAGATGCTCCAGGATCTGGGCCGCGAGCCCACCCCGGAGGAGCTGGCCAAGGAGCTGGACATGACGCCCGAGAAGGTCGTCGAGGTCCAGAAGTACGGCCGTGAGCCGATCTCCCTGCACACCCCGCTGGGGGAGGACGGCGACAGCGAGTTCGGTGACCTCATTGAGGACTCCGAGGCCGTCGTCCCGGCCGACGCGGTCAGCTTCACCCTTCTCCAGGAGCAGCTGCACTCCGTCCTCGACACGCTCAGCGAGCGTGAGGCGGGCGTGGTCTCCATGCGCTTCGGTCTCACCGACGGCCAGCCGAAGACTCTCGATGAGATCGGCAAGGTCTACGGCGTGACCCGTGAGCGGATCCGGCAGATCGAGTCCAAGACCATGTCAAAGCTGCGCCACCCGTCCCGCTCTCAGGTCCTGCGGGACTACCTGGACTGATCCGGGCAGCGCTCGTACGGCGGAGAACCCGCATACGGCCCGGGCCGGTGCCCCACCAGGGGCACCGGCCCGGGCCGTATGCGCTTCCGGATGCGAAAACGCCCCCGTTCGGCCCACGGTGCGTAGCCAGGGAGCTTCTTACCGTTAAAGAAGCTCTATGCGTCCTTTCTCTTCCTCGCTGCTCTCTTCCCCGCTGCTCGGCATCGCCATCGCCATCGGCATCATGGCGCCAGCCACCCTTGCCCTGCCGCCTCCTGCCTCAGCTGGCCAGGTCATCATCGGTGGCAGCCCGGTCCCCGTCGCAGAGCATCCATGGGCCGTGGCCCTGGCCAGCCGCGCCGTATTCGGCGACGCCAGGTCCGGACAGTTCTGCGGCGGTGCGGTGGTGGGCCCGCGCACCGTGGTCACGGCGGCACACTGCTTCAGCTCGGAGGTGCTCGGCCGTGACCACACCCAGATCCGTGATCTGCGGGTCATCGCAGGCCGGGAAGACCTGCGCGGCAATACGGGCAAGGAGCTGGCGCTCCGTGCCACCTGGGTGAATCCGGACTTTGACACCGAGACCAACGCCGGGGATCTCGCCGTGCTCCAGCTTGCTGAACCGCTGCCCGCCGGCTACGTCATCCCCATGGCAGGCGAGGACGACCCGGCGTACGCACCGGAGACGCAAGCGGCGGTCTACGGCTGGGGGGACACCCGCGGTGACGGCAGCTACGCCGACCGGCTGCGCTCGGCGCGGGTGCGGATGCTTGACGACAAGATCTGCGCCACCGCGTATCCCGGCGGTGCTGGTGGCACGTACCAGGCCGACACGATGGTCTGTGCCGGAGAGCCCAAGGGCGGGCGGGATGCCTGCCAGGGTGACAGCGGTGGTCCGCTGGTCGCCCAGGGGCGGCTGGTGGGCCTGGTGTCCTGGGGCTCGGGCTGTGGTCAGCGGGGACGGCCGGGGGTGTACACCCGGGTCGGAGCCATCCGGGACCTGGTGCGGGAGCACGGGGCTGAGCCTTCCCCGCTACGGACATGGCCCTTCCCTCTGCGGACATGACGATGGGCGGCCACTCCCGGCTGGGGGTGGCCGCCCATCGCTTCCGGTCCTGGGCCGGTCCGAGCTCGTCGGAAAGGAACGCTGTGCGTCAGGTCAGTCAGCTCTGGTCGCCAGCAGCTGCCGGAGTGGCGGTCAGCCGCTCCGTCTCGTCCTGTATTTCCGCGGCGATCTTCTTGAGTTCTGGCTCGAACTTGCGGCCGTGGTGAGCGCAGAACAGCAGCTCTCCGCCACTGAGCAGTACGACGCGCAGGTATGCCTGGGCGCCGCAGCGGTCGCAGCGGTCAGCGGCCGTCAGCGGGCTCGCGGGTGTCAGAACAGTAGTCACGTCGCCTCTTCTCTAGCTCGACGAGCTGTCGTACCAGGGTCAACATCCAACCAGGCCGAAAACGTTCCCGCTCGGGGCTTTTCCTCAAAAATTCCCTCTGAGGTGGCCGAATGCTGCCGGTTGGCGGCGAAGGAGCCGTATTGCTAGTTGATTGCGGTTTTCATGCCATTTGTCCGGTTGTCGTCTCTGAGCTGGTTGCCCAGTTCGTTCATGAGGACGTGCCCGGAGCCTAAATGGTTCATGCCTCGATGGGAACGTGATGTACACGTCACCCGGATGAGTTATCGAACATCTGCGCGACACTGGGTTAGCATAGGTTTACTCCTGGGTGGCTGCACACCAGCTCTACGGGGCCTCGGTACCCTCTGACCGGCAAGCAAGCCACCCGAGTTAATCCCTGAGCGAAATTCAGCGAGGAGCGAACCGCGTGACCGCCGAGACGTCTGTGCCGTCCACCGCGCTGCTGACCGGAGCAGACCGGGATGGAGGCTCCAACTACACCGCTCGGCACCTACTGGTCCTTGAGGGTCTGGAGGCGGTGCGGAAACGGCCCGGCATGTATATCGGCTCGACCGACAGCCGTGGCCTGATGCACTGCCTCTGGGAGATCATCGACAACTCTGTCGATGAGGCCCTGGGCGGTCACTGCGACCGTATCGAGGTGATCCTCCATGAGGACGGCTCGGTCGAGGTGCGGGACAACGGGCGGGGCATCCCGGTGGATGTCGAGCCCAAGACCGGGCTCTCGGGCATCGAGGTCGTGATGACCAAGCTGCACGCCGGCGGAAAGTTCGGCGGTGGCTCCTACGCCGCCTCCGGCGGTCTGCACGGTGTCGGCGCCTCAGTGGTCAACGCCCTCTCCGCCCGGCTCGATGTCGAGGTCGACCGGGCCGGCCGCACCCACTCCATCAGCTTCCGGCGCGGTGTCCCCGGCATCTTCACCGAATCCGGTCCGGATGCCCCCTTCGATCCGTCGAGCGGCCTGCTCAAGGGCAAGAAGATCCCCAAGACCCGCACGGGCACCCGGGTGCGGTACTGGGCGGACCGGCAGATCTTCCTCAAGGACGCCAGGCTCTCCCTGGCGGACCTGCACGCCCGCGCCCGGCAGACCGCCTTCCTGGTGCCCGGACTGACGATCACCGTGCGTGATGAGCGCGGTATAGAGGCCCCGGCCGCCGAGGAGGTCTTCCACTACGACGGCGGCATCAGCGAGTTCTGTGAGTACCTGGCCCAGGACAAGGGCGTCTGCGATGTGCTGCGGCTCCAGGGCCAGGGGTCCTTCAAGGAGACCGTGCCGGTCCTCGACGGCCGTGGCCATATGATCCCCACCGAGGTCACCCGAGAGCTGGGCGTCGACATCGCCCTGCGCTGGGGCACCGGCTACGACACCACCGTCAAATCCTTCGTCAACATCATCGCCACCCCCAAGGGCGGCACCCATGTCGCCGGCTTTGAGCGCGCGGTCACCAGGACAGTCAATGAGGTACTGCGCTCCGCCAAGCTGCTGCGTGTCGCCGAGGATGACATCGTCAAGGACGATGCGCTGGAGGGACTTACGGCGGTCGTGACGGTACGGCTGGCCGAGCCGCAGTTCGAGGGGCAGACCAAGGAGGTGCTGGGCACCTCGGCGGCCTCCCGGATCGTGGCGCAGGTGGTGAGCAAGGAGCTGAAGGCGTTCCTGACGTCCACCAAGCGGGACGCCAAGCAACACGCCCGGGCCGTCCTGGAGAAGACCGTCGCCGCCGCCCGCACCCGGATCGCCGCCCGGCAGCACAAGGAGGCGCAGCGCCGTAAGACCGCGCTGGAGTCCTCCTCGCTCCCGGCGAAGCTGGCCGACTGCCGCAGCGACGATGTGGAGCGCGGCGAGCTCTTCATCGTCGAGGGTGACTCGGCGCTCGGCACCGCCAAGCTTGCCCGTAACTCCGAGTTCCAGGCGCTGCTGCCCATCCGTGGCAAGATCCTCAACGTTCAGAAGTCTTCTATTTCAGACATGCTGAAGAACGTTGAGTGCGGCGCGATCATCCAGGTCATAGGAGCCGGGTCCGGCCGGACCTTCGACATCGACCAGGCGCGCTATGGCAAGGTGATCTTCCTCGCTGACGCCGATGTCGACGGCGCGCACATCCGCTGTCTGCTGCTGACCCTCTTCCAGCGCTATATGCGGCCCATGGTCGAGCAGGGCCGGGTCTTCTCCGCGGTGCCGCCGCTGCACCGGATCGAGCTGAGCAACCCCAAGAAGGGGCAGGACAAGTACATCTACACCTACTCCGACAGCGAGCTCCGGCAGACCCTGCTGGACCTGCAGGCCAGGAACATCCGCTTCAAGGACGCCATCCAGCGCTACAAGGGTCTCGGTGAGATGGACGCCGACCAGCTCGCGGAGACCACGATGGATCCGCGCAAGCGCACCCTGCGGCGGATCAACATCAGTGATCTGGAGGCCGCCGAGAAGGCGTTTGATCTGCTCATGGGCAACGAGGTCGCGCCGCGTAAGGAGTTCATCACCACCTCAGCGGCGACGCTCGACCGCTCACGTATCGACGTCTGACCGGCAACGATCCACTCGTCACCTGAAGGGGTGAAGGTCCCGGATAGCGGAGTCCGGGATCTTCACCCCTGTCCATGCTTGGACTCTCCGGCAAGCAAGGAGAGTTCGGGTGACACAGCACGACGAGCGCGACGACCCCAGCGGGATCCGGCTCCAGGACCCCTGGTACGACGCGCTGGCCTCCGGCTGGGGTGAGGGGGACAGCGCCCAGCAGGAGCCGCGCAGTAACGCTCCTGCGCCGGATGTGCCCCCAGACCCGGCAGCCCGGGCGGACCCGGCAGTTCCGGCGGACCCGGCAGCCCCCGGCGGTCCGGCCGCGGTCTACCTCGCGGTGCACCGGAGCGAGGCCTTCCAGGAGGTGCGCCGTCGCCACCGGCGCTTTGTCTTCCCCGCTACCGTCGGCTTCCTCGGCTGGTATCTCGCCTACATCATCACCGTCACCGCCGCGCCCGGGGTGATGGGGCGGCCGGTGGGGGACGGCCCGTTCAATGTGGGCATGCTGGCCGGGCTCGGGCAGTTCGCCACGACTGCCCTGCTGACCTGGGCGTACGCCTGGAACGCCCGGCTGCGCCGGGACAGGGCGGCACTTGAGCTGCGCTGGGAGACCCAGCAGCGATCCCGGGAGGCAGCCCGGTGAGCCCGGTGAGCTGGAGCCATCAGACCCTGGCGCTGGTCCTCTTCAGCGTCTTTGTGGCCGTCACCCTGGCGATCACCACGTGGGCCAGCCGCAGACGGCAGGGATCGCCGGAGGAGTTCTATGCGGGCGGACGGCTGTTCTCGCCCATGGAGAACGGTTTCGCCATCTCCGGCGACTATTTGTCCGCCGCATCCTTCCTCGGTATCTCCGGCCTGATCGCCCTCTACGGTTTCGACGGCACGGTCTACGCCGTTGGTTTCCTGGTCGCCTGGCTGGTCGTACTGCTTCTTGTCGCTGAGCTCCTGCGCAACTGCGGTCGGTTCACGCTCGCCGATGTCCTGGTGGCGCGGCTGCGGGAGCGACCGGTCCGGATCGCCGCGGGCAGCGCGTCGGTCACCGTCTCGGTGCTCTATCTGGTGGCGCAGATGGTTGGTGCGGGCACCCTGGTCGCGCTGCTGCTGGGCGGCACCGGCTCCGCCACGCGCACCTGGACGGTGATCGGAGTCGGGGCGCTCATGGTGATCTACGTTTCGTGCGGCGGGATGCGGGCGACCACCTGGATCCAGATCGTCAAGGCAGTGCTTCTGCTGGGTGGTGCCATCACACTGGCCGTCCTGGTTCTGCTGCGCTTCGGCGGAGATCTGGGCTCGCTCCTGTCCGGCGCCGCCGAACGCAGCGGGCACGGCAACGGCTTCCTCACCCCGGGCCTGCTCTTCGGCGCAGGCTGGACCTCCCGGCTGGACTTCATCAGCCTCGGGATCGCGCTTGTCCTGGGCACCGCCGGACTTCCGCATATCCTGGCCCGCTTCTACACGGTGCCCACGGCACGGGCCGCCCGCCGCTCGGTGATCTGGGCGATCGGGCTGATCGGGGGCTTCTATCTGATGACGATCGTGCTCGGTTTCGGCGCCGCGGCGCTGCTGGGGCCGGACACGGTGCGGGAGTCCAACCCGGCCGGTAACACAGCGGTGCCGCTGCTCGCCCAGTTCCTGGGCGGCGGCGCCGGGACGGCGGGGGGAACGCTGCTCTTCGCGGTGGTGGCCGCGATCGCCTTCGCCACGATTCTCGCCGTGGTCGCCGGGATCACTCTGGCCTCTTCGGCGGCCATCGCCCACGATCTGTACGCCTCACTGAGCCGCCGCGGTGGCCGTGGGCCGCGCAGCGAAGTGGCCGTCGCCAGGATCGCCGCCGTTGGGATCGGCGCTGCCGCCATCGGGCTCGGGCTGCTCGCCCAGAACCTCAACGTCGCCTTCCTGGTGGGCCTGGCCTTCGCCGTCGCCGCCTCGGCGAATCTCCCCGTGCTGCTCTACACCCTCTTCTGGCGCCGCTTCACCACGCGCGGCGCGCTCTGGTCCATCTACGGCGGCCTCGTTCCGGCCATCGCCCTGGTCGCACTCTCGCCGGTGGTCTCCGGCAGCCCTGAGTCCCTCTTCCCGCACCTGGACTTCGCCCTCTTCCCGCTGCAGAACCCCGGGGTGGTTTCCATCCCGATCGGATTCCTCATGGGCTGGCTGGGCGCGGTCACCGATACGGACACCCCGGATGAGGCCAAGCATGCTGAGACGGAGGTACGGGGGCTGACGGGGGCGGGGGCGGCGTAGGCATGGCGACCCGGGTCAGCTGCGAGATCCCTCCCGAGCCCGGCCGCGTTGGCTAAGCGAGCGTGGTGATGGCCGCGATCTCCATCCTGGGCTGTACGGCGAGCGCGGCACCGCAGCTCGCGGCGGCTGGGGGAGCGTCGGTGGAGGCGGTCACGCTGACCAGCCAGGAGCGGCCATCGCGGTGGGTCACGGTCACGACCCAGCCGCCGTCATGCTCCTCGGTGTCGGCGACCGTCAGCGCGTCCGCACCGTTCTCGCCGGTAAGCTCCCGTACCGCGAGCTCAGCGGCCTGGCCGGGGCGCTCCCAGGCGGAGCGGCCGCGGCAGCGCTCAACGACCACCCGGCCGTCACGGACGGCGGCCAGCAGCGCCTTGACAGCGGGTGCCTCGACGCGTCCGTAGGCATAGCCCTGCGGCAGCACCAGCAGCGTGGGGGCGAACCGGTGGCCGCCAATATGGGTGATCTCCCAGACGTCGGCCCCGCCGGAGGCGGCCAGCTCTGCGGCGAGCGGGCGGCCGAGCAGGGCGCAGCAGCGGTCCCGTTTGCCGTTGGTGCACACCAGGGCGAGCGGATGGCCGTCGTAGGGGTCCCACAGCCCGTTGTGGTCGCCCGCGCCGAGCGCGGTGAAGTCCAGTTCCCGCAACCGCTCCGGGTCGCCGACGTCCGCCGCGGTACGGATCCAGGAGCGGCCCGGAACCGTATGGGCGGCGAAGACCCGACGGCGGACGGGGCCATGGCAGTCCGCGTGCCGCCCGGGGCGGCGGATCAGTGCGATACGTACTCCGGTGCCCTCGGCAGCCTCCTCCAGGGCGCGGCCGAGCGCCGGATCCAGATGGCTCTGGACCAGGGCGTTGCTCCCCCACGGCCCGGGCTGTTCGATCAGCAGCCAGGTACGGGCGGGCGCGGCGGTCGCCGCCAGCGGCTCAGCCAGTTCCCGTGATGCGGTCGCACACGTACTCACATAGGTGAGCCTAACCTCCGTTACGATCGACAGCCGTCCGGCACGAATGGAGGCGCGCACCCTTGCTGAGGAAACCGATCCCGGTCATCGTCGTCGCTGGCTTTCTGGGGTCCGGGAAGACCACTCTGCTCAACCACCTGCTGAGAAACCGGCAGGGCGTCCGGGTCGGTGCGGTGGTCAACGACTTCGGCAGCATCGAGATCGACGCCATGACCGTTGCCGGACAGGTCGACTCGATGGTCTCGCTCGGCAATGGCTGTCTGTGCTGCGCCGTCGACACCGAAGACCTGGATGAGGTGCTGGACAAGCTCGCCCGTCCCACGGCCCGGATCGACCTGATCATCATCGAGGCGAGCGGTCTCGCCGAGCCGGAGACCCTGATCAGGATGGTCCTGGCCAGCACGGACCAGCGCATCGTCTACGGCGGGCTGGTCGAGGTCATCGATGCCGCGGAGTTCGACGGTGTCCGGGCCCGGCATCCCGGGATCGACCGGCATATCGGTGTTGCCGATCTCGTCGTGCTGAACAAGGCCGACCGGGTGACGGAAGACCGACGGCAGGCGCTGCTGGACACGCTGGGGCAGCTCAGCGGCGGCACACCCGTCGTCTCCGCCTCATACGGGCGCATCGACCCGGAGCTGTTCTTCGACCGGGAGGTGGGCCGGGAGGGGGAGCAGGCCGTGCGACAGCTCTCCTTCGAGGATCTGTACACGGACGACGACCACGGTCAGCATGTCCACACCGCCTATGAGAGCGTCGAGTTCACTGCGGACGCCCCGCTCAGCCCGCGCCGGTTTATGAACTTCCTCGACACCAGGCCTCCCGGCCTCTACCGGATGAAGGGCTTTGTCCACTTCGGGGCTGATGGCCAGCCGCAGAAGTGGACGATGCACGCCGTCGGCGGTTTTCTGCGCTTCTACCCCTCGCCCTGGTCGCGGGATGAGCAGCGGCAGACGCAGCTGGTCCTGATCGGCGCCGGGGTCGATGCCGACGCCCTGCGCAAGGAACTGGACGCCTGCGTCGGAACCGGACCCGAGGAGTCCGGCCCCACCAGCATGTGGAACGTCCTGCGCTACGTAGACGCCCCCGAAGAGCCGACTCCCCCCACCCCGTAACGGATCGTTGTGGGCACTCGGTCCGCCCGAGGGGCGGAACGGGTGGGCACAACACCGGCCACCGGCCCGCACCCGGCAAACCCCGGGGCCCCGGGGCGAAGCCCCGGTTACGGGAAGGGGCGGGATACGGGGAACCACCCACGGCCCCCGCAACCGGGCGAAGCCCCGACCGCGGCGGAGCCGCAAATCGGCACAGCCGGGAAGGGGCGGGATACGGGGAAGCCCACCCTCACGGCACCCCGCAACCAGGCGAAGCCCCGCCGCGCGGCGGAGCCGCGTACCGCACAGCCGCGGGCGGAGCCCCGTGACGGGGCGGGCCGGGCCCGCGAGCCCGGCCCCGGCGTACCGGGGCCCGGCCTACACCGGCCCGGCGACCACCGCGATCGCCTTGCCCAGCGGGAGCCCGGAGCCATCACGCCGCGGATCCATCTCCGGCAGCTCGACGGGCGCCCCCGTCCTCGTGGCGGCCCGAGCCGGAGCCGCACCCGCCCAGGCGAAGGTCAGACAGTCCTCGCCCTTCAGGAAGCGCTGGCAGCGCACCCCACCCGTCGCCCGCCCCTTGCGCGGATACTGGTCGAAGGGCGTGAGCTTGGCCGTACGGACCGAGTCATCCAGCGTGCCGTGGGAGCCCGCCACCGTGAAGACCACCGCGTCGGCGGCCGGGTCCACGGCGGTGAACGAGATCACCTTGGCCTCCGGCCCCAGCTTGACGCCTGCCATACCACCCGCCGGGCGGCCCTGCGGCCGGACCTGACCGGCCGGGAAGCGCAGCAGCTGGGCCTCATTGGTGATGAAGACCAGATCCTCCTCACCGGTGCTCAGCTCGACCGCGCCGACGATCCGGTCGCCCTCCTTGAGGGAGATGACCTCCAACTCCTCCTTGTTGGCGGGATAGTCGGGCACCACTCTCTTGACCACGCCCTGCTCGGTGCCGAGCGCCAGGCCCGGCGAGGACTCGTCCAGCGTGGTCAGACAGATCAGCGATTCATCATCTTCGAGCGAGAGGAACTCGGAGATCTCCGCCCCGCCCGCCAGATTCGACGAGGACGCCGGGAGCTGGGGGAGGTCGACGACCGAGATCCGCAGCAGCCGCCCGGTCGAGGTCACGGCCCCGATCTCGCCGCGTGTTGTCGCCGGGACGGCCGAGACGATCACATCGTGCTTGGCGCGCTTGCCGGACTTGGTGAAAGCGGGCTCACCATCGGCCGTACGGGCCAGCAGCCCGGTGGAGGAGAGCAGCACCCGGCAGGGGTCGTCGGCGACCTCCAGCGGTACGGCCGCGACCGTGGCGCCCGCCGACTCCAGCAGCTCGGTGCGCCGCTCGGTGCCGTACTTCCTGGCCACCGCCGTGAGTTCGGAGGAGACCAGCTTGCGCAGCTCCGCGTCCGATTCCAGGATCCGGGTCAGCTCCTCGATCTCCGCCGTGAGCCTGTCGCGCTCGGCCTCCAGCTCCAGCCGGTCAAACTTGGTGAGGCGGCGCAGCGGAGTGTCCAGGATGTACTGCGTCTGCGTCTCGGAGAGACCGAAGTGAGCGATCAGCCCCTCCTTCGCCTCCGCCGCGTTCTCACTCGACCGGATGATTCTGATGACCTCATCGATGTCGAGCAGTGCGACGAGCAGGCCCTCGACCAGATGCAGCCGGTCGCTGCGCTTGGCGCGCCGGAACTCGCTGCGCCGCCGCACCACCTCGAAGCGGTGGTCGACATAGACCTCCAGCAGCTCCTTGAGCCCGAGGGTGAGCGGCTGCCCGTCGACCAGCGCCACATTGTTGATGCCGAAGGACTCCTCCATCGGCGTCAGCTTGTAGAGCTGCTCCAGCACGGCCTCCGGGTTGAAGCCGTTCTTGATCTCGATGACCAGCCGCAGCCCGTGCTTGCGGTCGGTGAGGTCCTTGACGTCCGCGATGCCCTGGAGCTTCTTGGCGTTGACCAGGTCCTTGATCTTGGAGATGACCTTCTCGGGGCCGACCATGAAGGGCAGTTCGGTGACGACCAGGCCCTTGCGCCGGGCCGTGACGCTCTCCACCGACACCGTGGCACGGATCTTGAAGCTGCCACGCCCCTTGGCGTACGCGTCCTTGATCCCGTCCAGTCCGACGATCCGGCCGCCGGTCGGCAGGTCCGGTCCTGGCACAAAGCGCATCAGGGTGTCGAGGTCCGCGCCCGGGTGCTTGATCAAATGCTTGGCGGCGGCGATCACTTCGCCCAGATTGTGCGGCGGCATATTGGTCGCCATGCCGACCGCGATCCCGGAGGCGCCGTTGACCAGCAGGTTTGGATAGGCCGAGGGCAGCGCCACCGGCTCCTGCTCACTGCCGTCGTAGTTCGGTGCGAAGTCGACGGTGTCCTCGTCGATCGACTCGACCATCAGCCCGGCGGCGGGTGCCGTCCGGCACTCGGTGTACCGCATCGCCGCGGGCGGGTCGTCATTGCCCAGCGAGCCGAAGTTGCCATGCCCGTCGACCAGCGGCAGCCGCATGGAGAAGGACTGTGCCATCCGCACCAGGGCGTCATAGATGGCGCTGTCACCGTGCGGGTGCAGCTTTCCCATCACCTCACCGACAACCCGCGCACACTTCACATACGAGCGCTCGGGTCGCAGCCCCATCTCATGCATTTGGTACAGAATCCGGCGGTGCACCGGCTTCATCCCGTCACGGGCGTCGGGGAGCGCACGGGAGTAGATGACCGAGTATGCGTACTCCAGGAAGGATCCCTGCATCTCGTCGACGACGTCGATGTCGAGGATGCGCTCCTCGAAGTCATCCGGCGGCGGGGTCTTCGTACTGCGGCGGGCCATCGGGGCTGCGGCTCCTTTAGGTACGTGTGCCTACGGCGTTACTGCGATTACCGGGCTTACTGCGTTGATTACTGCGACTACTGCGGTTACTGCGTTCTGCGGACGTGGGGCTGCTGCGTCTGATGCCGACCATTGTGGACCCAGCCGCTGACAGCCGGGCGTCCGACCCGGGGTCAGGGGGAACCGTACGGGAACTTCGCGCCAGGTCTCCGCGCTTGCATACAGTGGCAGGACTGCTCTGCTCAACGACGGAAGGGACTCCTCGCCCATGGGTCACACGGCCACGCCCCCGCCCCCCACAGGAGGGCTGACAGCGACCGAGCATTGGCTGGCCAACGGCCTGCGCGTAGTGCTTTCCGAGGATCATCAGACACCGGTAGCCGCGGTCTGCCTCTGGTACGACGTCGGCTCCCGCCATGAAGTCAAGGACCGTACCGGTCTCGCTCACCTTTTTGAGCACCTTATGTTCCAGGGTTCGGCGCAGGTCAAGGGCAATGGACACTTTGAGCTGGTGCAGGGCGCGGGTGGCTCGCTGAACGGCACCACCAGCTTTGAGCGCACCAACTACTTCGAGACTATGCCCGCCCACCAGCTTGAGCTCGCGCTGTGGCTGGAGGCGGACCGGATGGGCTCGCTGCTGGCCGCTCTGGACGACGAGTCCATGGAGAACCAGCGCGATGTGGTCAAGAACGAGCGGCGGCAGCGGTACGACAATGTGCCCTATGGCACCGCGTTCGAGAAGCTGACCGCCATGGCCTACCCGGCGGGCCACCCCTACCACCACACCCCGATCGGCTCGATGGCCGACCTGGACGCCGCCTCGCTGGAGGACGCGCGGGAATTCTTCCGTACCTACTACGCGCCGAACAACGCCGTGCTGTCGGTCGTTGGCGATATCGACCCGGAGCGGACGCTCGCCTGGATCGAGAAGTACTTCGGCTCCATTCCCGGCCACGACGGCAAGCAGCCGCCGCGCGACGGCACGCTCCCCGACATCATGGGGGAGCAGCTGCGTGAGGTCGTCGAGGAGGATGTACCGGCCCGGGCGCTGATGGCGGCGTACCGGCTGCCGCATGACGGCACCCGGGAGGCCGATGCCGCTGATCTCGCGTTGACCGCGCTGGGCGGGGGTGAGTCCTCCCGGCTCTACAACCGGCTGGTCCGCCGGGACCAGCTCGCCGTCACCGCGGGCTTCGGTCTGCTGCGGCTGGCGGGCGCGCCCTCGCTGGGGTGGCTGGATGTGAAGACCTCCGGCGACGCGGAGATCGCGGACATCGAGGCCGCCGTCGACGAGGAGCTGGCCCGCTTCGCCACTGAGGGCCCCAGCCCCGAGGAGATGGAGCGTGCCCAGGCCCAGCTGGAGCGTGAGTGGCTGGACCGGCTGGCGACGGTCAGCGGCCGCGCCGATGAACTGTGCCGGTTCGCCGTGCTGTTCGGTGATCCGCAGCTCGCGTTGAGCGCGGTGCAGCGGGTGCTGGAGGTCACCCCGGAGGAGGTACGGGCCGTGGCCGCCGCCCGGCTCCGCCCCGACAACCGTGCGGTGCTGGTCTACGAACCGACCGAGCCCGACGTCGTTTACGCCGCCGACCACACAGCCGACAACCTCGAAGGGGCCGAGCAGTGAGTAACCCCACCCCCACCACCCCCACGATGGAGCTCCATCCGCAGCCGGTCGGCGGACAGCCCAAGCCCTGGAAATTCCCCGCGCCCGACCGCGGCACCCTGCCCAACGGTCTGACGGTGCTGCGCTGTCACCGTCCAGGCCAGCAGGTCGTCGCGGTCGAGGTCAACCTGATCGCCCCCCTGGACGCCGAGCCCGAGGGTCTCGACGGCGTCGCCACCATCATGGCGCGGGCGCTGTCCGAGGGCACCGACAAGCACAGCGCCGAGGAGTTCGCCGCGGAGCTGGAGCGCTGCGGCGCCACCCTGGACGCACACGCCGACCACCCCGGGGTCCGGGTGTCCCTGGAGGTCCCGGCCTCCCGGCTGGCCAAGGCGCTCGGGCTGCTCGCCGACGCGCTGCGCGCCCCGGCCTTCCCGGACAGCGAGGTCGACCGGCTGGTGCGCAACCGGCTGGATGAGATCCCGCATGAGCTGGCCAACCCGGCCCGCCGCGCCTCCATGGCGCTGTCCAAGGAGCTGTTCCCGGCCGAATCCCGGATGTCCCGCCCCCGGCAGGGCACCGAGAAGACCGTCGAGCGCATTGACGCCGGTGCCGTACGGGCCTTCTACGAGGCGCATGTACGGCCCGCCACGGCCACCGTGGTCATCGTGGGTGACTTCACCGGCGTCGACCTGGACACGGCGCTCGCCGACACCCTCGGTGCCTGGACCGGCGCCGCCGCCGAGCCGCGCCCCATGCCGCCGATCACCGCCGATGACACCGGCCGGGTGGTCATCGTGGACCGGCCGGGAGCGGTGCAGACCCAGCTGCTCATCGGCCGGATCGGCGCTGACCGGCATGACCGGGTGTGGCCCGCCCAGGTGCTCGGCACGTACTGTCTGGGCGGCACCCTCACCTCCCGCCTCGACCGGGTGCTGCGCGAGGAGAAGGGGTACACCTACGGGGTGCGCGCCTTCGGGCAGGTGCTGCGCTCCGCGCCCTCTTCTGCCCCGGGCGGGGCTGTCGGCGCGGCGATGCTCGCCATCAGCGGCTCGGTGGCCACCGATGTCACCGGCCCCGCGCTGGCCGACCTCTGGCAGGTGCTGCGCACCCTCGCCGCTGAGGGCCTGACCGATGAGGAGCGCGATGTCGCCGTGCAGAACCTGGTGGGGGTCGCCCCGCTGAGGTACGAGACGGCAGCGGCCGTCGCCGGGACGCTCGCGGACCAGGTGGAACAGTTCCTTCCGGATGACTTCCAGGCGCAGCTGTACGCCCGGCTCGCGGAGACCGGCACGGTCGAGGCCACCGCGGCGGCCGTCAACGCCTTCCCGGTGGACCGGCTGGTCACCGTTCTGGTCGGCGACGCCGAGCAGATCGCCGGGCCGGTGGGTGAGCTGGGGATCGGTCAAGTGACCGTCGTCACAGGCCAGTAATCGCCGACCGGGCGGCCAGTGCCGCCCGGCGCGGACCCAAAAGCCCTCGGATGTCAGGACTGATATCCGAGGGCTTCTCTTATGTCCGGCCTTATGTCCGATTTGGCAGGTGATATGAGGGGTGACGGTGTGGGATGTCTGACAAAGAGGCTAGATCCTCTTGGTACTTCGCAGATGTCCGGTTTAGCTTCGGTGTCGCTGTTCGTTAGAAGTGACCGCATCCGCGGCCGACGTCCAGTGAACGCCGAGTCCCCGTGAGGGAGCCGGGGACCCACCAGTAGTCCTTGGGGTGAATCGAGCCGTGTGCTCGTAGGAGACCTTCCTGCTCCGAACCCGTCAGCTAACCCGGTAGGCGTGAAGGAAGGAAAGGAGCACGCCTGCCATGGCGTTCACCCATGCCACCGGGGCGGATCACCGACCGGGACGCGCCGTCCGCACCGGCGCCAAGATCTTCAGCGTTGCCGCCCTGACCGCCGGTCTGATCGGTTCTCTCGCAGCTCCCGCCTCCGCCGCGGGCGGCACCAAGGCCAAGCAGGTGAGCGGATTCAGCCAGGCCCTGATGATCGGCGACTCGATCGCCGAACAGATCAGCGCCCAGGCCAAGGCTCAGCAGAGCGCCGCCGACGCCAAGGCTGCGGCGGCCAAGAAGGCCAAGAAGGCCAAGAAGGAAGCCGCCGAGGCCAAGAAGAAGGCGGCGGCCAAGAAGAAGGCCGCTGAGCAGGCCAAGAAGGAGCGGGCGGCGCAGCAGGCCAAGGCCTCCCGGGCCGCCAAGCGTGCCAACCCCAACGCCTTCGTTTCACCCGTCAAGGGCTCCAAGGTCACCACCCCGTACCGGGCGGGCGGTGCCCTGTGGTCCTCCGGCAAGCACAGCGGCATCGACTTCGCCGCCGCTGCGGGCACCCCCGTCCGCTCCGTCGGCGGCGGCACCGTGGCCGTAGCGGGCTGGGGCGGCGCGTACGGTAACAACATCGTCATCCGTCACAGCGACGGCACCCACACCCAGTACGGCCACCTGTCCTCCATGGGTGTCAGGGTCGGACAGCAGGTGAAGTCCGGCCAGCAGATAGGCCGCGTCGGCTCGACCGGCAACTCCACCGGCCCCCACCTGCACTTCGAGGCCCGGATGACCCCGAACTACGGCTCGGACGTCAACCCGGTCTCCTACCTGCGGTCCAAGGGCGTCAGCGTCTGACGGCCACCGTGCGCCGCTGTGACGCATCGCACAGAGCGACGAAGACCCCTGCTTTCAGCCGGGGTCTTCGTCGTTTCACGCCCATCCCGCCGCTCTTTTTCCGCCTGATTCGGGCCGGGCGTCGGAAATAACTGGCGGTTGGAATACAGTTCGGGTCTGCGACATCTCGAAAACGTGGGGATTACGCCGGAGGTCCGACCATGCGCATTTCCGCGCACACGGTATGCACAGCGGTTCGCGATGACATCGTCTCTGGCGCCTTTCCGCCCGGCGCCCGGCTCACCGAGGAGCTGCTGGCCCAGCGCTACGGCGTCTCCCGGGTGCCGGTGCGCGAGGCCCTGCGCACCCTGGAGTCCGAGGGCTTTGTGACCACCAGGCGGCATGCCGGCGCCTGTGTCGCCGAGCCGACCGAGCAGGAGGCCGCCGACCTGCTGGACATCCGCGCCCTGCTGGAGCCGCTGGGCACCGCACGGGCCGCCCAGCGTCGCACCGAGGCGCATCTGAAGGTGCTGCGGGGGCTGGTACGGCTGGGGCAGCAGCGGGCCGAGCGGGGGCAGTTGTCGGACCTGCGGTCGCTGGGGGACTGGTTCCACGAGACGCTGGCCCAGGCCTCCGGCAGTGCCAGCCTGGCCGCGCTGCTCACCCAGCTGCGCCGGAAGATCGCGTGGATGTACGCGGTCGAGCCGCCGGTACAGGCCACCACGGTCTGGCGGGAGTATGGCGCGATTGTTGACGCGGTCGCCCGCGGGGATGCCGAGCGGGCCCGCTCGCTTGCGGCCGCGCATGTGGAGCGTTCCATCGCGGCCCGTCGGCAGCAGCGGCCGGTCGTGGTGAGGAGTTTGAAACCTACTGTAAACACCGCGCGCGGCCGCGTTTAACAAAGTCTGTATACAAATGGAGCTGGAATTCCCGGGGGTAATTACTGCTGCCCGGAAATTCCCGTAGAACATGTAAAAGCGGTGGAGCGGGGTGCTCCACCGCCTTTTTGGGCCCGGCTTCTCAGACGGTCTCGGGAAGCTCCTCAAGGCCCTCCTCGACCAGCTTGGCCAGTCGGTCCAGCGCCACCTCGGCGTCGTCTGCGTCGGAGGTGAGCACGATCTCCTCGCCACCCTCGGCGCCCAGGCCCAGAACGGCGAGCATCGACGCGGCGTTGACCGGGGTGCCGTCAGCCTTGGCGATGGTGACGGGGACGCCCGCGGCGGTCGCGGCGCGGACGAAGATCGAGGCGGGACGGGCGTGCAGGCCCTCGGCCCAGCCGACGTTGACGCGGCGCTCAGCCATGGTGTTGCCCTTCAAGTCGGAACGGTTGTCTAGACCAGTTTCGCATGGCAGGGAGAGTGCTCCCGTCCCGGCACGGTGCCCCCTCAGACTGCCCCTTCGCACGGATGTCCGCGAGCCGGTGCAACTGGCCTTACGCTGGCCCCATGCAGACGCCCACGGAGCGCGCCTACCCCACTCACTGGGAAGCCGATGTGGTGCTGCGCGACGGTGGTACGGCCCTGATCCGGCCGATCACCCCCGAGGACGCGGGTCGCCTGGTCAGCTTCTATGAGCAGGTCTCGGACGAGTCCAAGTACTACCGCTTCTTCGCCCCCTACCCCCGGCTCTCCGACCGCGACGTCCGGCACTTCACCCAGCACGACTACGTCGACCGGGTCGGGCTCGCCGCGACCGTCGGCGGTGAGTTCATCGGAACCGTCCGCTACGACCGCGTCGACGAGACCGGGCGTCCCGCCTCCGCCCCCGCCGACGGGGCCGAGGTGGCCTTCCTGGTCCAGGACGCTCACCAGGGCCGCGGCGTCGCCTCCGCTCTCCTGGAACACATCGCCGCCTGCGCCCGCGAGCGCGGGGTGCGACGCTTCACCGCCGAAGTGCTGCCCGCCAACAACAAGATGATCAAGGTGTTCACGGACGCCGGTTACTCCCAGAAGCGCAGCTTCGAGGACGGCTCCGTCCACCTCACCTTCGACCTTGAGCCGACCGCCGAGTCCCTTGCCGTGATGCGCGCCCGGGAGCAGCGCGCCGAGGCCCGCTCGGTGCAGCGGCTGCTGGCCCCCGGCTCCATCGCCGTCATCGGCGCCGGCCGACGCTCCGGTGGGGCCGGTCGCACCGTGCTCGACTCGCTGCGGGCCACCGGCTTTACGGGCCGTATATACGCCGTCAACAACCGGTTGCCCCACGGGCAGAGCGAGCTCGGGGGCGTCCCCGGCATTCCCGCGCACCGCCAGGTGAGCGCCATCCCCGAGCCCGTCGATCTCGCGGTCGTCGCCGTCCCCGTCGGCCAGGTGGACGCCATCGTCACCGAGTGCGGTGAGCACGGCGTCCAGGGCCTGGTCGTACTCTCCGCCGACTTCGACCGTGCCGAGCAGCGCGAGCTGGTCCGCAAGGCCCGTTCCTACGGGATGCGGATCATCGGCCCGAACGCCTTCGGCCTGATCAACACCTCTCCCGCCGTCCGGCTCAACGCGACCCTCGCCCCGGAAACCCCCGCCCGTGGCCGTATCGGCCTCTTCACCCAGTCCGGCGCGATCGGCATCGCCCTGCTCGCCGGGCTGCACCAGCGCGGCGCCGGGCTCTCCTCCTTCGTCTCCGCGGGCAACCGCGCCGATGTCTCCGGCAACGACGTCCTGCAGTACTGGGACGACGACTCCGATACCGATGTCGCCCTGATGTATCTGGAGTCCCTCGGCAACCCCCGCAAGTTCACCCGGCTGGTCGGGCGTACGGCCGTCCGTAAGCCGATCGTCGTCGTCAAGGGTGCCCGGCACAGTGCCAGCGCACCGCCGCCCGGCCACGCGGTTCCGGTCAGCCGCACCCCGGACGCCACGGTCGCGGCGCTGCTGCGGCAGGCGGGTGTGCTGCTGGTCGACACCGTCACCGAGCTGGTCGACGCCGGAGTGCTGCTCGCCTTCCAGCCGCTGCCGACCGGGCCCAGGGTGGCCACCCTGGGCAACGCGGAATCGCTCTGCCTGCTCACCTACGACGCCTGCCTCGCCCATGGGCTGCGTCCCCGGCCTCCCATCGACCTGACCGCTGCGGCCTCCCCGGACGACTTCCGGCGAGCGCTCGCCGACGCGCTCGCCGACCCCGATACGGACGCCGTGGTGGTGGCCGCCATCCCCTGGGTTGACGACCGCGAGACGGCGGAGCTCGCTGACGCCCTGCAGGCCGCCGCCGAGGGCTCGGGCAAACCGGTAGCCGTCGCCCACCTGGCGATAGAAGGGCTGGACACCGCTCTCAGCAGTCGGCGCATCCCCTCCTACCCCTCCCCGGAACGGGCCGTGCGGGCGCTGTCCGAAGCGGTCCGCTACGCACAGTGGCGCCGTGACGCACAGTCCCCGGGGCGAGTGCCCGACTACGACGACATCGACGCGTCCGCCGCCGCGGCGCTGCTCGCCGACGGGGCCACCGGACAGCCTCCCGGCGAGGCGGCCAGCACACAGCTCACCCCCGCGCAGACGGCAGCGCTGCTCGCGCACTACGGCATCGCCGTGCAGCCCACGCATGCCGCGCCGGACGCCGAGGCGGCGGTCACGGCCGCCCGGCGGATCGGCTATCCGGTCGCGCTCAAGACCACCGCGCCGCATCTGCGGCACCGCGCCGACCTCGGTGGGGTCCGGCTCGATATCGCCGGCGAGGACGGACTCCGACGCACCTACGCCGAGTTCACCGAAACCCTCGGTCGGCCCGCCGAGCTGCGGCCCGTCGTCCAGGCCATGGTCCCACGTGGGGTGGACACGGTCGTCCGGGCCGCCGTCGACCCGTCCATCGGCACCGTGCTCTCCTGCGGGCTCGCCGGTCCCCCCTCCGAACTGCTCGGCGACATCGCCTACCGGCTGGTGCCGGTGACCGACCGGGACGCCGCCGGGATGATCCGCTCCCTGCGGACCGCGCCCATGCTCTTCGGCTGGCGCGGCGCTCAGCCGGTGGACACCGCCGCCCTGGAGGAACTGCTGTTGCGTGTCTCCCTGCTGGTCGATGACCATCCGGAGATCGTTTCGCTCACCCTGGAGCCGGTGATCGTCGCTCCGCACGGCCTGACCGTGCTGGGCGCCGCCGTACGGCTGGCACCGCCCCCGGCCACCACCGACCTGGGTCCCCGCCGACTGCCCGCGTACTGAGCCATCTCGATCCCCGTAGGATGGGCTGCATGGCGAAGACCGGAACGACGACGCAGGGGCTGCGTGCGGCGATCGAGCGCAGCGGCTACTACCCGGCTCTCGTGGCGGAGGCGGTGGAGGCCGCGGTCGGCGGCGAGCCGGTCGCCTCGTATCTCGTCCACCAGGAGACGACGTTTGACTCCAACGAGGTACGCCGCCATGTCACGGTGCTCGTCCTCACCGGCACCCGCTTTATCGTCAGCCACACCGATGAGCAGGCCGCCGACACCACCTCCCCGGCGCCCTACGCGACGACGTCCACCGAATCGGTGAAGCTGGAACGGATCTCCTCCGTCGTGCTCAGCCGCGTCGTCGCCAACCCCGAGTCGTACACCCCCGGCTCCCTGCCCCGCGAGGCCGTACTGACCATCGGCTGGGGCGCGGTCAGCCGTATCGATCTGGAGCCCGCCAGCTGCGGCGACCCCAACTGCGAGGCGGACCACGGGTATACGGGTTCAACCACCGCCGACGACCTCTCGCTGCGGGTCAGCGAGGCCGGGGACGGCCCCGACACCGTGCGCCAGGCGCTCGGCTTCGCACAGGCACTCGCTGAGGCCACGGCGGCGACGGTGACCTCGCACTGATGGTCCAGCCCACCACCACCGACCCGGCATGGCCGGAACCCGCCCCGCTCGATCCCCGCACCGCCCCCGTGCCGAAGTACGGCGACGCGTCGCTGGCCGATCTGCTGCCCGCCATCGTTGCGGGCCAGGGCGTGCCCGGATTCACGTCCAGGCTTCCGCTGGACCCGGCCGACCGGGTCTGTGTCTTTCTTGTCGACGGCATGGGCTGGGAGATCCTGCGGGCACACCCGGACGAGGCACCGTTCCTCACCTCACTGCTGCCCAGCTCCGCGAACCGCACCGGGGCGCCGATCACTTCCGGTTTCCCCTCCACCACCGCGACCTCGCTGGCCTCGGTGGGCACCGGTCTGGTGCCCGGCGCACACGGGCTGCCCGGCTACTCGGCGCTGGACCCGGACACCGGCGCCCTGATGAACCAGCTCCGCTGGCAGCCATGGACCGACCCCTACGTCTGGCAGCCCTACCCGACCGTCTTCCAACTCGCCCACGCGGCGGGCGTGGAGACCTGCCAGGTATCGGCCCCGCACTTTGAGCACACCCCGCTGACGAAGATCGCCCTGTCGGGCGGCACCTTCCTCGGGCAGCTCTCCGGCGAGGACCGGATGGACCTCGCCGCACAGCGCCTCGCCGCCGCGGACCGGTCCCTGGTCTATACGTACTACGCCGACCTGGACGGCAACGGCCACCGCCATGGCGTCGACTCCGACGCCTGGCGCGGACAGCTGATGTACGTCGACCGGCTCGCCCAGCGGCTCGCCGAACAGCTGCCGCCGCGCTCCGCGCTCTACGTCACGGCCGACCACGGCATGGTGGACGTCCCGGCCGGTCCTGATGCCCGTTTCGACTTCGATGAGGACTGGGAGCTGCGCGCGGGCGTCGCAGTGCTCGGCGGCGAGGGCCGGGCCCGCCATGTCTACGCGGTGCCCGGCGCGGCGTCCGATGTGTACGCCGTATGGCGGGAGGTCCTCGCCGAGCAGGCCTGGGTGGCGACCCGGGACGAGGCGATCGAGCTGGGCTGGTTCGGGCCACCCGGAGCGGGAGTTGACGAGCGCGTGTACGGCCGGATCGGGGATGTAGTGGTGGCGATGAGCGGGGACTCCGCCATAATCGCGACCGAGACGGAGCCGAAGGAGTCCGAACTGATCGGTATGCATGGCTCGGTCACCTCGGCCGAGCAGTTCGTCCCGCTCCTCGAAGTCCGCACCTGACCGCCCCACCATCACTAGCCACCGAGAAAGGTCCGCAACTCCCCATGCCTGAGCTGGTGTTCTTCTCCGGAACCATAGACTGTCGCGACAGATAAACACTTGCGCTGAGAGGGGCGGGCATGGAACCAGCACAGCTTGTAGACCTGTATATCCGCAGGTCAAAGACGGGAAGCCTTGAGCTGAGTACCGCCGCGCAAGAGGCACGGGGGCGAGACTGGGCAGCGCGAAACAACCTTACGGTCCGCACGGTGTGGACCGACATGAAGAGCGGTAGTCGCGCTGACGTAAAGCGTCCCGACTACGACAACGCCCTAGCGGCACTCCGCAACGGGGAAGTTCGAACCCTTTGGGCATACAAGCTTGACCGGTTCTCCCGAATGGGTGCTATCGCTGTGTTGACCATCCTGGATGAACTCAGCGGCTCACGAGTCATCTTCGATTCAGACGGACTGGACTCCGCCGACCCGACACATCGACGCATGATCATGTGGCGTGCGGAAGACGCCAAGGAAGAAGCAGACCGCATCGGAGGGCGACTCAAAGACACATTCGGCGCAGCAAAAGACGCTGGCCTATGGGTACCGGCAAAGGTGCCGTACGGATTCATCAGGACTGTCGGGCGAAAACTTGCCGTAGACAACGATACAGCGCCAATCGTCCGCCGCATCTTCGCGAACACCATTGAGGGAGTAAGCACCCCGAAGCTTGCTCGCGCGCTGAACGAGGAAGGTATTCCCGCCCCTTCGGGTGGTCGCTGGTCCACAAGCACGCTGTACGGCATTCTGCGCCACCCTGCGTATATTGGGTACGCAAGCCGACTTGAGGGACATAAGCGCGTCGCCTACCGGGACAGTAAAGGGAACCGTGTTCCCATCGGTCCCGCCATTGTCAGCGAGGCGACACAGGCACAGGCAGAGCAAGCCCTGAACTCCCGCACGGTCTATAAGAACGGAGCGAAGCGAGGAAACCGCGCTACGCCTACGCACTTGCTCACGGGCCTACTTCGGTGCGCTGGCTGCGACAGGACCCTTGTAGCGTCAGGAAAATCGTACCGCTGTACCTCAGCGAGTCTCGGCGGTAGGGAATGCCCCGCTCCGGCAATGGCACTGAGGGAAGCGGTAAACGACGCCGTAGCGCGTGCATGGGCTAATCGCTTGGCAGCAAGCGAACCAGACCGCCCCCTGATTAAGGCTGTGGCAAAGCGTTGGCTGTCTTCCCACAAGCCGGAAGTCATGGCGGAGCGGGACAGCGCCGTACGTGCCGTGAAAGACGCTCAGGCAGGCTTGCAAGACCTTCTAGACGCGCGTTGGAAGCGTAAGGAGTTCGAAGGTCCCGCAGCCGCCTACTTCCCTAGCCTTCTCGCTGATGCTGAATCGGCGGTGGAATCGGCTCAGCATCGCCTAGCCGAACTCCCCGAACCCATGGCCGATATCAGCTATCTACTAGACAGTGAACTTGTGTGGGAAGCATGGGAGGCAGCAAGCCTCAGCGACCAACGCGACTTGCTCAGACTGGCCATTGACCGTGTGGTCATGTGCAAGGCCCCGGGAAAGGGAAAGCCGTTCGCCCCGCTTGAGCGTCTGACATTCGTATGGGCCAGCGAGTAACGCAGTAACCACCAATGGCACCCGCCCGCCGACGCTTGGCGCTCTTCTGTCTGCGCTAACGGGAGATGCAGCGGCGCTCAGCCGGTAAGCCAGCGAGCGACACGAGCCCCGTTCGGGAAACTCCGGGCGGGGCTCTTCGCTGTCTCCGGGCAATCGGCACTCTAGACCCTGGGTGAGACCGCCTAGGGGACGGAGAGACGACCATGCACCCTGATGAAGAACTTATGTTCACGCCCGAAGGACGTAAGTTCCTTCTAGATCGTGAATCTTGGTGCGGCAAAGTGAGAGAACTCATGACCGAGGAAGGGACCTATCAGGAACTCGTCACAGCCAGGAAAATTCCATGGTCACAAGCCGCCATTGACGGCTACGCGGCGCAGCTTGAGGCGCTGTATGCCGCCATGCCGAAAGACCCCCGGTCCTGAACGCGGGCAATCCACTCACTAGACCTACGGTGAGAGGCAAAACAGCGCGCGGAAGGAGAGAGGGCATGAGCGCTGAGGACGTTCTTAAGTACATGCTGTCTTGGGCATCTGAGGACTCGCACCGTGGGCGTTTGGCTCGCGCACTTCAGACCAATATGGGAGAAAGCGCAGAGCTTCAGGCGCGCCGTGTGGGTCTGCTGTCCATCTACGTGCAGCGCGAAGCGAAGAGCGGTAAAGGTCTCGCGCTGATCTAGCGCTAAGCTCGGGGACGTAAGCCGTCTGGTTTCGTGACCAGGCGGCTTTTCCTTGGCCTAGAAACGTCTCCTTTCGTCTTCATGGTCTAGAAGCTCCGTCCTTTTCGTCTCTGACGGACCCCTATTCCGTCTCATTCCATCCCCTCAACTAGTTATTCCGTCCCGTTTCGCCAGGAGGAAGTACACATGAATTCAGAGCTGATTGTTGCGCTCCGTAACGCCGAAGACATTGCATGGAAAGCCATGGGCAAGCCCACGGATGACAGCGCAGAGAAGACGCACAAGGCCATTGCGGATGCGCTCCGCCTTGCTGAGAAGTTGGCCGCTGCCCCCCGCTGCGAAGCCTCTAGCTGTGACAACGCCATTGAGTACAGCGGGATAGGGCGGCATCGGCGGTTCTGTTCGGACCGTTGCCGTAAGGCAGCTCACCGGGCGAACCGTCAGCACTAGGACAGCGAAGGAGGTTGGGCTGAAAACCTTACTCTCTGTTGTTTGTTCCTTATTGGCTCCATCTGAACGTTAACACCTATTCCCTTGAGAACTCCAATGGAAAACCCGACCACCGTACACATACACGAAATAGGGAACACTCCTCATGAGCTACAACCTGATTGCCCGCTGTGACTACTGCCGGAGGAATCTGACTGGCGAACAAGTGCGCTTCTGCTCTGCCGCTTGCCGTGCCGCTGAGTGGCGAGACAGCAAGCGAACCACGGAACGGGAGTACCGAAACTGTGAGCTGTGCGGGGACCCGTTCGCGGTGCGCTACAGGTACCAAAAGGTCTGCGACTACAACAGCGTTGCGTCTGAGGACTGCAAGGACCTACAAGACGAGCTAATGATTCAGTGGGAAGAGGAGCAAGACGAACGCATGCGCGCTGTCTGCGAGCGGGAAGGCTGCGAGGTCCCCGTCTATCGTCCGGGTCGTGGCCGTCCGCGCCGTTTCTGCACCGCTCGCTGTAAAACAGCCTTCTACCGAAGCGCGAAGCGTAACGGGTAGGTAATAGATTTGGATTTCCGACGCCTAAATGCCCGAATTACCGGCTTTGCGGGCAGTCCACTCACTAGATAAAGGGTGAGAGACAGTTCACGCGCTCTCACGCGACACCCTCACCACTTGCCAATTGAGTAGGTGCCCGGTGGGACGCCACCGATTCCCGGGCAACACGAACACCCGAGCATGCCGGGTAATTGCATGCCCTTCCCTAGGCCCCTGCCTGTGTCTGATTTCTTCGCTGAGGATTGGCGTCCGCTCAGTGAGAGGTCAGCACGGGCAGGGGCTTTCTTCGTTTAGACCTTTCTCCCCGCAGCGACACGGGCCGAATGTGCGCGCGACCCGTAGAGCGCTGTCCCTGCCAGACCGGTCGGGTTAGAGCCATGTCCCGACCGGTCCGGCCCTTTCGACTTCTCAGGAGTTCTCTTATGCACGCTGACCCGTACTCAGGGCTTCACTCCGTGCGCGTGCTCGAAGCCCAGACAATTACGCCGAGAGATGAGGCTCAGCGCGTAGCCGTGCTGAATGCCTTCGCAGTGCTTGACCAAATCGCCCGACTCTGGAAGCAAGCCACGGAGGAAAGCGCCGATGTCCGCTGAACTCCGCCATGAAGACAGGCTCCATATTCAGAACTTCTCTGACGCCATGCTTGCCGCTGTCGTGGAAGACGAGCGCCGTTACGTGGTGCTCATCAGTCTATATGAGCATGCAATGGACTGGCTCAAGGCTAACGACCGTCAGACCATACCCATTAGTTCGTTCCTGCGCCTGGTCAAGGCGACAGGGTACAAGGTCACGCTAAACCCGAAGCGTGTGCATAGTCTAACTCACCGCTGATAGGAGAACCAGGAATGTACAACAACGAAATGCGCCCCACTCGGCGCGAATTCCGTACGCGCAGTCTCGCGGATACCTTCCGCTATAACCCGGAACTGGAAGCGGTAGAGCGCCTACAGCGAGAGCGGCCCGATCAGTTCGACACGCTGAACCCCACGGTCAAGGTGGAGCTTGCCAACTACAAGACCGTCCGTGCGGCTGCAAAGGAACTAGGGCGCGACGTTAGCGCCCCTCAGAACGACTGAAAGGAAATCATCGTGAACAACGAAGCCATCTGGAAGAAACAGCAGGAACTAGCGGCTCTTATCGCTGAGGAAAACGAGCGTAGGGGCTGGAAGCCGATCAGCGCCCATGAGCCCACCCTTGACAAGATCATTGAGGCTAGCGCCAAAGGTGAGCTTGAACTCACTCCAGACATGCGCAAGGTCATCGCTGAGTACGAGCTAAGGAAGAAGGCTGCCGCTAAGGCTGAGGGGGACCCCAATGACTGACATTGCCCTTGAGAAGGCGAATAAGGCCGCTCAAGCTGCCGCCGAGAAGCTTGCTGAGCTACAGGCCGTCGCGGACGAGAAGGCGGCTCAGGTTGCCGCTGAGCGTGCGGAACGCGCAAAGGCATTTGATCAGCGCACGGCGGACACGTGGCAGGAAGAGGCGAAGCGCCTAGCGGATGAGCACCAGGACGGCATGCGGCGCTTTATGGAGTTGCTACAGGAGGAGCCCTGGTTTGAGGCTCTCCTAGCTGCCCGTACCGCTCGCTGGGCTCACGTGCACTTTGTGGGGTATGCCAACAGCGCCAAGTACCGTGCCACGGGGCAGCGGACGAACGGCAACATGCCGAACCCGGGACCTACTGACTCGCCTTTCCTTGACCTCATTATGCGTGAGGGTGAGCGAATCGCTAAGAGCCGTGCCGCTGACTACATGGACGAGCGCGCACAGGAGCGAGAGCGGTTCATTAACGGGGAGGTCGAGTGACGCCGGATATTCTCCAACCGGGCCCGATTTGGGAAGGCCAGCCGTCGTACGCCTGGTTTCCTCGCAATGCAGCGGGTGAACCGTGCTACACCGACACACATTCCTCCGCTGACGTCGTCTGGCCGGTCGTCGGTGGTGCTCCTGCTACTCGCGGGACTGTGCAGAAGCGTCATCCAGCTAAGTATCGTGGGGCCATCACGCTAGACCTGACGCTACGGGATGCAAACGGCGTAGAGATACAGCCTCCCACGATCCCAATTCCGGAACTCCGCACGCTGGTATAGCGCCACCTGACATGGAGCCAGCGAGATACCCCGCCCGTGTCTCACTGGCTCCCCCAGGGCCGCTCAGAAAACCCTCTACGGGTCCCTGTGAAGCCCCTTGGGGCAGATAAGCCCCCGTTTTCACCTCCCCCATCCCATGCCCTCATAGGGCCTACAGAAGGGCTCTCATATGCCGAGTAAGCCTCGCGTGCCGTGTCCCGTGCCCGGATCCCGGAGCTAACCTCAGGGGGCCGCTGTGAGGCGCACAGGCGTGCTGATAGGCGCATGGGCGCGCAAGCTGGCAATGATGTGTACGGACAGAGTAAGTGGAGGCGTAGACGAGCGGCGTTCATCTACTCGCGTCCGTGGTGCTGTCTATGTGGTGCAGCCGCCAAGGTTGCGGACCATTTCCCGCTGTCGCGTAAGCAGCTCGTGGCGCGTGGCGAGTCCGATCCGGACGCATTCGGGCATCTCAGGCCCTTGTGCGTGCCTTGCCACAACCGCGAAACAGCGCGAAATCAGCCTGGTGGATGGGCACATGAGCGCTCAGCGAAGCCAAAAGGGCCGGAAATTCCTCCATTTTAGGCCGAATTCGGGGCTCATGTGGGCACTGAAACAGCCCCATTTCACGCTGTGTGACCGCCCGGGGTGGCGGGGGGACCCCCACAGGCCTTCCGACCGGTCGGCAGGGAGGGAAACGCGTGGCTCAGGGGGGTAAGACCGTTTTCGTGGCAGGCGAAAGGATGACCAACCGTGATCGAAGAGCCAGAATGGGCAGCCGAATTCGGCACCGACCCACAGACCACCGCTGACGCTTCCGCCGTGTGGCAGCGCGCTACGGCTGACCGAATCGTCAAGCCTCACGAGCGAGAAGCATTCGCCACTTACGCGCTGAATAGTGCCCGCGTAATGGACGCTGAACGACAGATTAGCCGGGATGGCATGGTGTTGACCGGCGCCAACGGCGTACCGGTGAAACACCCGGCAATCACCATAATCAACATCTATTCCGCTGGAATTCGCGCCCTTCAGAATGCATTGGGGCTGAACTCGTACAGTGCGGCTCGCAACGCTGCCATGGTGAAAAACAGTGGAGTTGAGCACGACACTTCCCCGGCAACCGTGGCAGCGTTGAAGCTTGTGGCTGGTCTCGATGAGTAGCCCTATCTACGACAAGATTCGTGGCGCCATGGCTCCGCTGGAACATATCGACAGGCCAACGGCTGACGCGTTTCACAGCGCGATAGCGCGGCACGAAGACGCTGGACGGCTTACAGCGGACGAAGCGGCAGCACTGCGCAGGCTGAATTACGACAACGCTTACGAGCCCTGGGATTGGGCCGACGACGAATGGCTAGCTTCGCTGCTGAGGGGACCCGCCGAATGACTGACACCGAACTTGCAGCCGCTATCAAGCGCCTTCTACGCGACTGCCGCAACGACGTACGCAAGGCAGCCGGGAAAACACCTATCAAGGAGCCTGCCTGATGAAGCGTGACTATCTCGGGTGGGCTGCACTCGTTGCCGCACTAATTGGCACTGCATCCGCTGAGTACAGCCTTGCTCGCGCCGTAGGCTTCGGCACTGTGCTTGCCGGATGCGTTCCGGCTGCACTCGACATTTACGCACTCCGCGCATTCCGCACCGGTCGTGACGTTGCCGCCGTAGTCGTTGCGCTGATTGCGGTGAATGCAGCGGCGCACCTGGTTGCATCTGGACAGCTTCCCGTGTCCGTGCCGCTGATTGTCGCTGTCTCCGCTATTGCCCCGCTGGTGCTATGGCGCGTCCATGCTCTCAGCAAGGCCGTAAACGTCTCCGAGAAGCCACAGGAAGCCCCGAAGGTAGTTCGGGAGTCCCGAGAGTCTGAGAAGCCCGCAGAGAGGCGCACAGAGATTCCGAGTGCAGCGAGCAAGGCGCCGGATGCAGACCCGCTGTTGTCGGATGCGCGGAAGCTGGACGAAGAGATACGCACTCGGACCGGTAAGCCGGTATCGCTGCGACAGATGCAGTCGCATTTCCGCATTGGACAGGCACGCGCTCAGCGCATCCGTGCTGCACTCGCTACATGAATGAACCCCTGTACCCGCTGACTGTCGGTACGGGGGTTTTTGCTCAGTCTTCCCGTCCCCACTCGTCAAGGGCCATAGCGATCAGCGCCCGTACCTCTTGCCCGTACACTGCTGACTCTTGAAGCATGGAGAAAGCCCGCTTGTAGAGGGCGAGTTCTCGGGGCTGTGTGACCGTGAGTTCAGCGGAGTAGGTTTCCACCACAACCAAGCGATCATCAAAGAGGCTAAAGGGGTTCCCTGGCCAAATCTTCTGTTCTGCCCTGCGAGGGATAATCCCGAGACTAAGCCGGGGCAGGCTCATAACAGCCAATAGCCTATCTAGCTGCCCGCGCATTACATCGGGTCCCCCGTAATTGGTGTAGAGCGCTTGTTCCCCGAGGATGACACTGAATCGGCGGTCACCCTGATATAGGTACTGCTGACGCTGCATACGCAAGGAAACGGCTTCATCTGTGTCATCGGGAATCTGTAGGAACTCGATTACCTGACGGAAGGTGGCAGCGGCGTAATCGGCAGTCTGTAGCGTCCCCCATACAACGGTCGGATGGTAGATACGGAAAGCTGAGGTCTTCTCGTAGAGAGATAGCGAACGCTTCTGGGGGCTCTTCGCACCAGCGGTGAACATGCGTCGCCATTCCATCCACATGGCCTCAATATTGCGGATGGTGGCGATTAGGTCAGGAACTTGTTCTTCGGCCCCTACGATCCGGCACCAGGTGCGTAGGTCATCCTCGCTGATGTTCTGCTTCCCGTGCTCGATACGGGAGACCTTAGAGAGGTGCCAGCCTGCCGAATTGGCCAGCGCCCGGCCAGTGAGACCCCCGTCTTTGCGGAGTTCCCTTAGCCGGGCGCCGAACGCTTCACGCGCTTGTTGGGCTTGGTGTGACACAGCGGGGAATCAGTGCTTGTAGTCGTCGTACGGGGTGGCGAGTGACCAGAGCTGATCCCTGACCCGTACGGCTTCCCCGACAACGGCCGGATCAGTGATCAGCTCTGCACCCTCGAACCGTCCGTCAGGGCGGAAATGGGTGACAGCCAGCGTTTCACTGTCGAATAGCCACCAGTCGTTACCGTTGGCCGGAAACTCAAACCCTTCCGGGATGTGGTGTCGTGGCAGCCATCGAATCTCTTCCCCCGCTTCGTGGTTCATCGGGGTGAGTTCGATTTCCCACCTGATGTACTCGGTTACTGGTTCCGTCACGACGCGAACGCGCCGAATGGTCCTCCCCGCTGCCGTCAGCGAACGTGTCTGTTCGAGCCACGGGCGGAACCATTCGAAGTCGTCTGGCTCACCCTTTAGCCACTTCGCGTACGGGCCATCCTCGATGGAGACGCGGTATTCGTCCTTGAGTTCCAGATGGAACGCTTCCCGCTTGAATGTTGAGAACAGCTCGTCACGCCGTTCAGCCGTGACCAGATCCATCGGCGCTTTCCTCCAACAGTGCTTTGATTGCTGCCTTGCTGACCTCTACGCAGTCTTCGTAATCCGGAATGCGCATCTGTCCCAGCGTCTCAGTGTCGCTGACCTTCTTTCCCTGAACGATGTAGTTACCGCTCTCCGTGACGTACACGATGGGGTGCGCCCACGTGCTCACCGTGCCGGTAACTCCATCGTTGATGAGGTGCTTGAAGAGTCGGGCTGGTACCTCAACGATCGTTTCTCCGCTGGGGACTTCGAGTTTGCTCGTGATCTCCGGGTTGGTGACCTTCCATCCTTGGACGACGTATGAGTCTGCGTCTGAGGCGTACAGCGTGGGTGACTCCGTGGGGTTGGACTCCTTGCCCAGGAACGTTAGCCGCATGATCGCTCTCCTGTCGGGAGGGTTGCTCGTGTTTGCGGACCCTGACCAGCGTCCAACTGCCGTTCGAGCACGTCAAGATGGCCCGCAAACATGCGCAAACTCCTTGGGGCGTTGCCGGGTTGGTCCCTAGCGTCAACGGCAGCGAGGAGAGGCAGGCAGCCGTGACAGAGACACTGTGGAAGTGGGTCGATACCGGGTCCGGGAGTGGCGCGATGCAACGCGTTACCGAAGTCTCCGCGCACCCACGCACAGCGGACATTGATCAACTTCAATCCGCGTACCTCATGCACAGGCAGGAATGCGCAGAGTGCACGCCTGACAAGTCGTGCGAGATGGCGCGTCGGATGGAAGAGGCACGGCGGGGGCTGAGGTGTCGTGACGGTCGCCATTGAGCGGGCCACGAAGACCCGCAAGAGGGCAGCGAAGGCCAGCGACAGACCACACACCTACTGCGGCTACTGCGCTGGATGGCACTCTGTCTGGTGTCCTGACTGTGCCGGATTCGCTGGGTGCTCCACTTGCCGACATACGTGCAAGGTCCCCTGTCCGCAGTGCGTGGGAGGCACGTTAGAAAGGTGGCTGCCCTGAGACCCTGCCGGTTGATGCCCTCAGCATCCCGGTAGTGGGGTGACTGAGCCCCCGTTGTGTGCTTCCCCCGTGGCGCAGGGCGGGGGCTTTCTCCTGGTCAGAGTTGGTTGCTATACGTCCCAGCAGTCCATGGACTGCGGAAAGAGCACACTCGCTCTCCAGATCGAGCACAACAGATCAGCGCGCGGGCTACAGGGCATGATCTTCACCCGCAACGACCGGGCGGGCGAGGGGAAGCTCTCCTCCCGGCTCGGGCTGGTCACCGAGGCCGTGGAGGCCGGCGACGGCTTCGACTTCCACGCCCACCTCGTCCGCCACCTCACCGCGGGCGGCCGCACGGACTATGTCATCGCGGACGAGGCACAGTTCCTCACCCCGCAGCAGATCGACCAGCTCGCCCGGGTCGTCGACGACCTCGGCATCGATGTCTTCGCCTTCGGCATCACCACGGACTTCCGCACCCGGCTCTTCCCCGGCTCCCAGCGGCTGATCGAGCTGGCCGACCGGGTGGAGGTGCTTCAGGTCGAAGCGCTGTGCTGGTGCGGAGCGCGGGCCACACACAACGCCCGTACGGTCGGTGGGCGGATGGTCGTCGAGGGTGCCCAGGTGGTCGTCGGGGATGTCGGCCAGCCGGCCGGTGAGCTCGGCTATGAGGTGCTGTGCCGCCGCCACCACCGTCGTCGGCTGACCGCCGCCACGGCACGCGCGGGCGCGCTGTCCCCCGACGTCCTCCCCGTCGGCTGACCCGGACGGGGCTCCGCCCCTCCCGTAACGAAGGCCGGTGGCTGTTCTCGTATGGGGAACGGCCACCGGCCTTCGGCTGTGTGCAGTTCAGCGTGGTGTCAGCGCACCTCGGTGATCTCCGGGCCACGCTGCAGCTTGTCGATGCCACCGGCGAACCGGGAGCCCTCCTCGGCGGAGTCCTGCTGGACGCCGTCGGGCACCATCTGGGCGTCATTGGGCAGCTTGAGCACGATCGGGTCCCGGGGGGCCATCGGGGAATCGCCACGCACGATGACCGTGTCCCGGAAGATCTGCTCCAGCAGCCCGGCGGCCTGCGGCTGCACCGCGCCCTGACCGGAGATGACACCGCGCAGGAACCAGCGCGGCCCGTCCACCCCGATGAAGCGCACGACCTGCACCCCGTGCTTGCCGTCCGGGAGCTGCACCGGCACCTGAGCCCGCAGCTCCCAGCCCAGCGGGCCCTCGACCTCGTCGATGACTCCGCCCTGCTGGGTGATGCCGGAGGCGATCTCCTCGCGTACCTCATCCCAGATGCCCTCGCGCTTGGGCGCGGCGAAGCCCTGGAGCTGGATGGCGCTGTCCTGGAGGACCACGGTCGCGGCGACGATCGCGTCGCCGGCGACCTCGACCCGCAGCTCCATGCCCTCGACACCGGGCACAAACAGTCCGCCGAGGTCGACCCGGCCCTTGTCCGGCTCGCTGACCTCGGAAATGTCCCAGGGGCCGTCGGGGCGCGGGGCCGGCGGCAGCTTCACCCGCGCTGCCTCGTCCACCGCGGCCTCGGACTCCGCGGCCTCGTCCGCCACCTCGTCGGCAGCTGTCTCGTTATCGTCCGAGACGCCTTCCGGCTTCTCGTCCCGCTTGCGACGACGTCCGAACACGTCACTGTCCCTTCAGGTCGGCGCCCTCGTCGGCACCGACCGCAGCGTATTGATTGTGCTGTGAAGCCCCAGCACCCCCGCCAGCGTGGCCACCCGTGGAGCCGAAGCCCCCGGCGGCCCGCGCCGATCCCGGCAACTCTTCCACTTCGTGGAAACGCACCTTCTCGACCTGCTGGACGACGAGTTGGGCGATGCGATCGAACCGGGCGAACCGCACGCTCTCGTGCGGGTCCAGGTTGACCACGATCACCTTGATCTCTCCACGGTACCCGGCATCCACCGTTCCCGGGGCATTCACCAGCGCGACGCCACAGCGGGCGGCCAGCCCGGAGCGCGGATGAACAAAGGCCGCGTATCCATCGGGCAGCGCGATGGACACTCCGGTCGGCAGCACTGTCCGCTCGCCGGGAGCGAGTTCGGCGGCCTCGGTGGTGACGAGATCGGCACCCGCGTCGCCCGGGTGCCCATAGCCGGGCAGCGGCACATCGGGGTCCACACGGCGGATGAGCACGTCCACGGGATGACGAGCCGCGGGGGGCGGGGAAGGGGTCACGGGTTCACCTCAAAGGCGCGGGCGCGCCTGACCTGGTCCGGGTCCTTCATGGCGGCCTGGATTTCCTCTTCGCGGCCGTTCTCGATGAAGTGCTCCACCTTGACCTCGATGAAGAGGGCATCGGCACGCACCGCGACCGGGCCGTCATAGCCGCCGATCCGGCCGGTGGCGGTGCAGTAGATCTTCCGCCCGTGCACCGCGGTCACCCGGGCGTCCAGATGCAGCACGGTACCCACGGGGACGGGCAGCAGGAAGTCCGTCTCCAGCCGTCCCGTCACGGCGATGGTGTGCATCAGCCAGTTGAGGGAGCCCAGCGTCTCGTCCAGCGCGGTGGCCAGGACGCCGCCGTGTGCCAGGCCGGGGGCGCCCTGGTGGTCGGGCGTGACGGTGAACTCAGCGGTGACGTTGACACCCTCGCCTGCCCGTGCGGCCAGGTGCAGTCCGTGCGGCTGCCAGTCGCCGCAGCCGAAGCACTGGTCGTAGTGAGCACCGAGGGGTTCGCCCGGTGCGGGCGCGTCGGGGTGACGTGCCGGGGGCAGGGCGTCTTCAGGCGGTGTCAGCGAGGTCTTGGGAGCAGTCACGCAACCAGACCCTACCGCCGCACGCTTCGGTCACAGCGCCCGCCCTTCCCTGCCGCACCGGCGCCCGGGGCCCGGGGATCGCGGGTGCGGTCCGGTGGCCGGGGTTCCGGTGGCCGGGGTGGTGTCCGCCCGTGCCAAGCTGGGAGGCATGGCGTACGACGAACGACTGACCGCACCCCGCTCCTGGTGGCTGATCGCCGTACTGGCCGGAGTCGCGCTGAGCCTGGTGCTGCTGCCCGTGGGACCGCTGCCGGCGCTGGGCGGGCTGGTCGCCGGGGCCGCGCTGGCGGCGGCCGCGGTGAGCGCCTATGGCTCGGTGCGGATCCGGGTCATCGCCGGCTCGCTGGTCGCGGCCAGTGCCCGGATCCCGCTGACGGCGCTGGGTGAGGCGAGGGCACTGGACCCCGAAGAGGCCCGCGCCTGGCGTACGCACAAGGCGAATCCACGGGCGTTCATGGTGCTGCGCGGATACATCCCGACGGCGGTGCGGGTCGAGATCACGGACCCGGAGGATCCGACGCCGTATGTCTATCTCTCGACGCGCTGCCCGGACCGGCTGGTCGCAGCGCTGGAGTCGGCCAGGACGGCCTGAGGCACGGTCTGCGGCACGGCCTGCCGTGGAGAGTGCCGGTCAGGCTGTCGGCGACGGCACCGGGGAACGCCCGCAGTCTGTTCTGATCGTCGTCGGGCTTCCCGGCCTTCGCCTTCGTCCTGCGCACACCGCAGCCGGGCACGCCGCGGGGGCGAGCGAGGCTACTCGGCCCCGCTCGTCATCACGTGCGTCCTCGACCGCCACGGAGGCTTGCCGGTCAAGCCGCGCAGTCGCGGCAGATCAGCTGTCCGTTCTTCTCCGCGGCCAGCTGGGAGCGGTGATGCACCAGGAAGCAGCTCATGCAGGTGAACTCGTCGGCCTGACGCGGCAGCACCCGGACGGACAGCTCCTCATTGGAGAGATCCGCCCCGGGCAGCTCAAGTCCCTCGGCCTGCTCGAACTCATCTACGTCGACGCTCGAGGCGGCCTTGTCGTTCCGCCGTGCCTTGAGCTCTTCGATGCTGTCCTCGTTGGCGTCATCATCGGTCTTGCGTGGAGTGTCGTAATCCGTTGCCATGTCGCTCTCCCCCTCCGGGTATCTGTGGTGTCTCAGCGCACGTAACGCATGAGAGGCCGGACTTGTGCCCGACCCGAGGCGGAGATTTTGCCTCACATCAAGGTCTGTTACTCAATCGACACCCAACCGCACCCCTGAAGAGGTGATCGGCCGGGCTGCTGAACGGGCCAGATATGGCCCGAAGGTCGCGCTTCGCGCACGCCACCTCAGGTACTTCCCGCGATCATGACCTGCGGAAACCTGGATTTTTGGGTGATTTCCACCGAGTCTGCGATCACGGACAGTAAATGGCCAAAGAATTCGTGTGTGCGATCGATCACAATTGGCTACGGCGGGCGTCGAACCGCAACAATTCCACCCATAGCGAACCTCCTGGCTTTCGAGGATGCACTATCTCAGACGCCGACGGGAGTCGCATCACGGGCTCAGACCGGCAGCGCGACGCGCATCACCAGACCGCCCTCCTCGCGGGGCTCCGCGGTGATGGTCCCACCGTGTGCGCGCGCCACCGACCGCGCGATCGACAGCCCGAGACCGACACCCTTGTCGCTGCCGGTGCGCTCGGTGCGCAGTCGGCGGAAGGGCTCGAAAAGATTGTCGATCTCATACGCGGGCACCTGCGGCCCGGTGTTCTCGACGGTCAGCACCGCCTCCCCGGGCCGCGCGACGGTACTCACCGAGACCCAGCCTCCCTCGCGGAGGTTGTAGCGCACGGCGTTCTGTACGAGATTGAGGGCGACCCGCTCGAGCAGCACACCATTGCCCTGCACATAGGCGGGCTGCCGCACTCCGCGCAGCTCGACGCCCTTCTCCTCGGCCTCCGTGCGGCTCTGCTCCACCGCCCGGCCGGCCACCTCGGCGAGATCCACGGGCTTGCGGTCGATGATCTCGTTCTCACTGCGGGCGAGCAGCAGCAGGCCCTCCACCAGCTGCTCGCTGCGCTCGTTCGTGGCCAGCAGCGTCTTGCCGAGCTGCTGGACGTCGGGCGAGGCGGCCGGATCGGAGAGCTGGACCTCCAGCAGGGTGCGGTTGATCGCGAGTGGGGTGCGGAGCTCGTGTGAGGCATTGGCGACAAAGCGCTGCTGGGCGGTGAATGCCCTGTCCAGCCGGTCCAGCATCTCGTCGAAGGTGTCGGACAGCTCCTTGAGCTCGTCGTCCGGCCCGTCCAGCTCGATCCGGCGGTGCAGATCGGAGCCCGCGACCTGACGGGCCGTACGGGTGATACGGCCCAGCGGAGAGAGCACCCGGCCCGACATCACATAGCCGATGGCGAAGGCGGCGACCGCCAGACCCAGCAGCGCCAGCAGGGAGTGCTTCAGCAGGGACTCCAGGGCCACCCTGCGCTGATGCTGCAGACAGGCGTCCAGTGCCCGGTTGAGATCATCGCTCGTGCCGATGGTGGGAAGCTGGCAGGTCTCGCTGCTGACCTGCAGATCCAGACCGGTGATCCGGATTGGCAGCTTGCTGCCCTCCTGCAGCGCCTGCGCGGCGAGCAGATAGATGATCGTCAACAGCAGCATCCCGGCGACCAGGAACATCCCGCCGTAGAGCACGGTGAGCCTGATCCGGATGGTGGGCCGCAGCCAGAGATACGAGCGTGGGGGCTCCGGTGGGCCCCAGGTGGGCTTGGGCGGGGCACTGGGCGGTGGTGGTGGTCCGGTGCCGGTGCCGGTGCCGGACGGGGGCGGGGATGTGGGGGCAGTCATGGCGGACTCAGATCCGGTAGCCGGAGCCGGGCACGGTGACGATCACTGGAGGCTCGCCCAGCTTGCGGCGCAGCGTCATCACCGTCACCCGTACGACGTTGGTGAAGGGGTCGGTGTTCTCGTCCCAGGCCTTCTCCAGCAGCTGTTCGGCGGAGACGACGGTGCCTTCACTGCGCAGCAGCACCTCGAGGACGGCGAACTCCTTGGGCGCGAGCTGGATCTGCTGACCGTTCCGGAAAACCTCGCGGCGGTTGGGGTCGAGCTTGATCCCGGCGCGCTCCAGCACAGGCGGCAGCGCGACCGTGGTACGGCGCCCCAGGGCACGTACGCGGGCGGTCAGCTCGCTGAAGGCGAAGGGCTTGGGCAGATAGTCGTCCGCGCCGAGCTCCAGCCCTTCGACACGGTCGCTCACATCGCCCGAGGCGGTGAGCATCAGTACCCGGGTGGGCAGCTCCAGCTCGATGATCTTGCGGCAGACATCATCGCCGTGAACCAGGGGCAGATCGCGGTCGAGGACGACCACGTCGTAGTCATTGAGATCGACGCGCTCCAGGGCCGCGGCTCCGTCGTAGACGACATCGACCGCCATGGCCTCCCGGCGCAGCCCGGTGGCCACGGCATCAGCGAGCAGTTGCTCGTCCTCGACGACGAGTACGCGCACAGCGCTGTCCTTCCCTCGAATGCTGGTCGATTCGCTCTCCATCGTGCCCCGAAGTCTCATAAACCGGCTGTAAGGGTTCTGCGGCCCCGAGGATTCACACATTTTTCGTAGTGCTTGAGGTTTCTTTGAGGAATGGCGGGGGGAGGACCCCTGCACACCCTCGATCACGCCCTGTAGGCGGCATGCCACGACTAGCTGCTGACCACATCGGGGACCACGCCGTGATCGGTCCACCCCCGGCACACCCCCGTGCCACCGACCTACCACGAGGGGGCGCACCATGGACGCGTTCACCGCAGGCATTCTGCAGCGTATAAAGAGCACCGAGACCGACCTGCACCGCGCTCGTGAATCGGGCGACGACTTCCTCGCCGAGGTCGAGCAGGCCGAGCTGGAGGATCTGCGCCGTCTGGCAGCTGAGCACGGTGTGGAGGTCGGCGCCACGCGCTGATTCCCGACCCACCAACGAGGGCGCCCCCGGACCCAGGGGGCGCCCTCCCGCGTTGTGGGCACTCGGGCCGCCCGAGGGGCGGCACGGGTGGGCACAACACCGGCCCACGCAGCCGCACCGGCCAACCCCCGGGCCCCGGGGCAGAGCCCCGGTTTCCGGGAAGGGGCGGGACAGGGGAAACCCCACCCACAGCACCCCGCCCCGCCCCGGGGCGAAGCCCCGGCCGCGCGGCGGAGCCGCATGCCGGTACAAGCCGGGAAGGGCCGGACAGGGGCAACGCCCCTGCGGCGGCCTAGGTGTATTGACCCGCAGGGTTGTTGACGCGGCTGATGGGTGGCTGGCCTGCCAGTGCGGTGTGGCAGCGATGGTAGTTGTAGGTGTGCAGGAAGCCTTCGAGGCTCGCTGTTCGATCGGCGTTGCTGGTGTAGGGCCGTAGGTAGGCCCACTCGTCGAGCAGGGTGCGGTTGAAGCGTTCGACCTTGCCGTTGGTCTGTGGCCGGTAGGCGCGGGTGAGCTTGCCGACTGCGCCGAGGTCGGTCAGGGCCTGCTTCCACAGGCTGCTCTTGCGGTAGGACCAGGCGTTGTCGGTAAGGACCCGTTCGATGCGGCGGATGCCCATCCCGGCGAAATGGGCGGCGGCTCGCCGGAGGAACTCTGCGCAGGTAGCGGCTTTCTCGTCGGTGTGGACCTCGCTGTAGGCCAGGCGGGTGTGGTCGTCGACGGCGGAGTGGATGTAGTCGTAGCCGGCGCCGGTCTTGGTCAGTCGGCTGTCTTTACGGCCGTGGATCCGCCAGCCGCCGCCGTCGGGGATCCGGCCGAGTTTCTTGACGTCCACGTGGATCAGTTCGCCGGGCCGGTCGCGTTCGTAGCGGCGGATGACCTGCCCGGTGGGCCGGTCCAGGAAGGACAGCCGGTGCAGGCCGTGGCGGGCGAGGACGCGATGCACGGTGGAGGCGGGCAGGCCAAGGATCGGGCCGATGCGGGCCGGGCCGAGCTTGCGGGTCGTGCGCAGCTCACGCACCCGCGCTTCCATGGCTGGTGCTGTGCGGTGCGGGGTGGTGTGCGGGCGGCTGGAACGGTCATGCAGGCCTGGCTCCCCCTCGTTCCGCCAGCGGCGCACCCACTTGTGGGCTGTCATGCGGGAGACGCCCATCTCCGCCGCGACATGCGCGACCGGACGGCCCGAACACACACGTTCGACCAGCAGCCGCCTGCCATGAACAGTCAGTCGGGCATTACGGTGGGACACGAAGACCTCCGTGCGGTGCAGTCCTAGACAGCTCCACCACACCGGAGGTCTTCGCCATGATCAAGACCCACGAGTGTCAACAACGCTCATGATCAATACACCTAGGCCGTTTCCTTCGGATCATCTGATCGTTGGTTGATGTGTGTCGTTGACTGATGCCCAGTGGGCACGGATCGAGCCGTTGTTGCCGGACCGGACTCCGAAGCGGGGCGGACGGTGGCGTGATCACCGCCAGGTGATCGACGCGATCGCGTTCAAGTACCGCACCGGGACACCGTGGATGGACCTGCCCGAGCACTTCGGGTCGTGGAAGGGCGCCCACAACCGCCTGCGGAAGTGGGCCGCCGACGGCACCTGGGAGAAGGTCTTCACCGCCCTGCTCGCCCAGGCCGACGCCGAAGGCGACCTCGACTGGGTCGTCGCGGTCGACTCCACCATCGTCCGAGCCCACCAGCACGCCGCCGGGGCCCGTCAAAAGGGGCCCCGGCCGGCGAGCCGGACGACCATGCCCTCGGACGCTCCCGCGGCGGACTGACCACCAAGATCCACCTCGCCGCGGACAGCCACTGCCGGCCCCTGGCCTTCGTCATCACGCCTGGCCAGGCAGGTGACGCACCCGCATTCCCCGAGGTCATGGCCCGCTTACGGGTGCCCCGGCCAATCGGCCGGCCCAGGATCACGCCGGACGTGATCCTGGCCGACAAGGCCTACTCATCCCGCGCGATCCGGACCCATCTCCGTCGGCGCGGGATCCGGGCCGTGATCCCGCAGCCCGCCGACCAGGCCGCCAACCGCAAACGCCGCGGCAGCCGCGGCGGCAGACCACCAGCCTTCGACCGCGACGCCTACAAGCGGCGCAACACGGTCGAGCGCTGCATCAACAGACTCAAGCAATGGCGCGGCCTGGCCACCCGCTACGACAAGACCGCCACCATCTACCTCGCCGGACTCCACCTCGCCGCCATCTTCATCTGGTCAGCGAGATGATCCAAAAGAAACGGCCTAGCCGCGCCAGGCCCCCAGCTCGTCCAGAAGCGGCTGGAGCTCCTCGAAGACCCCCGGAGAAGCGGCGATGACCAGCCCAGGACCGGCGGGCTCCCCAGGCCGCCCCCCGGTCACGGCACCCGCCTCCCGCGCGATGAGATCACCCGCGGCGTAGTCCCAGGGATTCGTGCCGCGCTCGTAGTAGCCGTCCAGCCGACCGCCACCCACATCGCACAGGTCCAGCGCCGCAGACCCGGAGCGGCGGATGTCACGGACCCGCGGCAGCAGCTGACGGACCAGCTCAGCCTGCGCGGTGCGGAGCCGCAGTGTGTAGTTGAAGCCGGTACCGATCAGGGCCTGGTCGAGAGCCGGCGCCGGCCGGCAGCGCACCCGTTCCCCGTTACGCCAGGAGCCCTCGCCCAGGACGGCCCAGTACACCTCGGCCCGGGGCGGGCAGTGGACGACGCCGACAACCGTCTCGCCGTCCACCTCGGCGGCGATGGAGACCGCCCAGTTCGGCAGCCCGTACAGGTAATTCACCGTGCCGTCGATCGGGTCGACGACCCACCGCACCCCACTGGTGCCCGCGCTGTCCGCGCCCTCCTCGCCAAGGATCCCGTCATGGGGGCGGCGCTCGGCGAGAAAGCCGGTGATCAGCTTCTCCGCGGCGATGTCCATCTCGGTGACGACATCGACGGGGCTGGACTTGGTCGCGGCGACCCCGAGATCCGCCGGGCGGCCATCACGCAGCAGCTCACCGGCGCGCTGGGCGGCCTCCAGCGCTATATCGAGGAGTTCACCTCGGAGCTGGTCGGTCATGTCTCTCCTCAGGGCCTCAGAGGTACGGGCTGTCGGCGCCCGCGGCCGCGGGCTTGGGCGTACGGGCGGGGCAGCAGCCGATGGGGCACAGATCGTGGGAGGGGCCGAGGTTCCCCATCGCGCACCGTTCGGGCTCGGCGGCCCGCTCGACGGCGGCGCGCTCCAGCACCAGCTCCCGGATACCGGCCACAAAGCGCGGGTCCGCGCCGACAGTCGCGGACCGTACGACCGGCAGGCCCAGCTCAGCGGCCTTGGCCATGGCCTCGGTGTCGAGGTCGTAAAGGACCTCCATATGGTCCGAGACAAAGCCGATCGGGACCATCACGGCCGCGGGCGCCCCCGCGCTGTGCAGGGCCTCCAGATGGTCACAGATGTCCGGCTCCAGCCAGGGAATGTGCGGGGCGCCGCTGCGGGACTGGTAGACGAGCCGCCATGGGTGCTGGCCGCCGGTCTCCTCACGTACCGCGTCGCTGATCAGCCGCGCCACATCCAGATGCTGGGCGACATACGCGCCACCATCGCCGTGCTGCTCCACCGGCCCGGAGGTGTCGGCCGCGGCGGTCGGGATGGAGTGGGTGGTGAAGGCGAGGTGCGCGCTGTTGCGCACCTCCTGCGGCAGTCGGCCGAGCGCGGTCAGCACCCCGTCGATCATGGGGCGCAGAAAACCGGGGTGATTGAAGTAGTGCCGGAGCTTGTCGACGCGGGGCAGCTCCTGGCCCGGGGGGAGTTCGGCCTCCACGGTGGCCAGCGATTCGGCGAGGTTCTCCCGGTACTGGCGGCAGCCGGAGTACGAGGCGTACGCGCTCGTGGTCAGCACCAGAATGCGGCGGCGTCCATCGCGCACCATCTCCCGGAGGGTGTCGGTCAGATACGGGCTCCAGTTGCGGTTGCCCCAGTACACCGGCAGATCCAGGCCATGCTGGTCGAAGTCCTTGCGCAGCGCGTCCAGCAGCTCGCGGTTCTGGGCGTTGATGGGGGAGATGCCGTCAAAGAGAAAGTAGTGCTGGCCGACTTCTTCCAGCCGCTCCCGTGGGATGCCGCGACCGCGGGTCACGTTCTCCAGGAACGGCACCACATCCTCCGGCCCTTCCGGACCGCCGAAGGAGAGGAGCAGCAGGGCGTCATAGGGGTGCGGTCGCTCATCGGGCATGTCTCCGATCCTGCCATTCAACTCCGGGAGACGAATCACGGCCCGCCGTGAGTATGATCCCGCTCCAAGTGGCGGGGATGGGCAAGGGGAGGGACGTATGAATACTTCACGCGGGTCCGACAGCACCCGGCCGACCTGGCGTAACTGGGCGGGCAGCGCGACCGCGCGGCCGCTGCGGACGGTGGCGCCCTCGACCACGGACGCGCTGGCGGAGGTGGTACGGCGGGCTGCCGAGGACGGGCTGCCCGTCAAGGCGGTCGGTACGGGTCACTCCTTCACCAGCGTGGCCACCACGGACGGTGTGCTCATACGTCCGGAACGGCTCAGCGGCGTGCGGGAGATCGACCGGGTGGCCGGGACGGTGACCGTGGCCGCCGGTACCCCGCTGCTGCAGCTCAATCAGGTGCTGGCGGGCGCGGGTCTTTCGCTCACGAACATGGGCGACATCATGGAGCAGACCGTCTCCGGCGCCGCCAGCACCGGCACCCATGGCACCGGGCGCGACTCGGCCTCCATCGCGGCGCAGATCGAGGGGCTTGAGCTGGTGCTCGCCGATGGCTCGGTGCTGCGCTGCTCCCGTAAGGAGAACGCCGATGTGTTCGCCGCGGCCCGGGTCGGGCTGGGGGCGCTGGGCGTGATCAGCGAGATCACCTTCGCCATAGAGCCGGTCTTCCTGCTCAGCGCCCGCGAGGAGCCCATGCCGTACGACCGGGTCACAGCGGAGTTCGAACAGCTTGTCGCGGAGAACGAGCACTTCGAGTTCTACTGGTTCCCGCACACCGACAACTGCAATACCAAGCGCAACAACCGCTCCCTCGGCCCCGCCGTGCCGCTGCCCAGGGTGCGCGGCTGGGTCGACGATGAGCTGCTGTCCAACGGCGTCTTCCAGGCGGCCTGCTCGCTGGGGAAGGCCGTCCCGGCGACGGTCCCGGCCATCGCCAGGGTTTCCAGCCGGGCGCTGTCGGCCCGTACGTACACCGACATCCCGTACAAGGTCTTCACCAGCCCACGCCGGGTGCGGTTCCTTGAGATGGAGTACGCGGTGCCGCGTGAGGCGGCGATGGCCGCGCTGGGTGAGCTGAAGACCATGACCGAGCGCTCGGACCTGCGGATCGGGTTCCCGGTCGAGGTCCGCACCGCCCCGGCTGATGACATCGCGCTCTCCACCGCCAGCGGCCGGGAGACCGCGTACATCGCGATGCATGTCTACCGCGGCACCCCCTACCGGGCGTACTTCACCGCAGCCGAGCGGATCATGACCGCCCATGGCGGCCGTCCGCACTGGGGCAAGCTGCACAGCCGCGACGCGGAGTATCTGGCGGGGGTGTATCCGCGGTTCGGCGAGTTCGCGGCGCTGCGGGACCGGCTGGACCCGGGCCGGCTCTTCAGCAACGGGTATCTGCGGCGGGTGCTGGGCGACTGAGGGCGCCGACCGGCGCCCACCCGCTACGGCCTCACTCAGCGGCGTCCGGGGCGCCGTCCTGTGTGCCGTTCGCGCCGGAGCCACTGGTGTCAGCGCCGCCGCTGGTGTCACCGCCGCTGTCCGTACCGCTGCCGCCGTCGGATCCGCCGGAATTGTCCGGGTCCGGTGCCGAGGGTGTCGGCGTGGGTGGCGGGGTGGGAGTAGGCGTGGAGCCGCTAGTGCTGTCACTCGTTTCGGTGTCACTGGTGGCGCCGGTGTCACCAGTGCCGCTGGACCCACTGGAGCCGCTCGCCCCGTCCGTGTCGGGGGACTGCTCGGTGGCTGAGCCCGGCCGGTACTGGTCGCCGGTGCCGCCACCCGTGCCGCCGTCACCGCCCGTGGCTTGTTCCGGGGCCGGGGCCGGGGCGGGAGCTCCGCCAGCGGAGTTGTGGTGGAAGAGATTGCCGAAGGATGTCGTTCCCCCCTTGCCGCCGGACACGTTTCTGTCGGACAGCGTCTCGTACAAGGTGAGGCCTCCGACGGCGACGAGGAAGACGAGGACGGCCGGAAGCAGGGCGCGCTTCCAGTCCCGCCACTTGGCGCCGTGGGCGGTCGGCTTCGCCTGCACTGTCACGTCTTTGACCTGCTCACCGGTGCGGTGGAACAGATGCTGGAAGAGAGGCCCAGCCGTGGTGGCCACCACACTCACCACCCCGGCACCGATGAAGGTCCCGTACAGGCCGAGCTTGCCCGCGATCACGGCGGCGATCACCGCTGCCAGCGCGCTGCCCGCCACCTGCGGAACGCTGACATCGATCACCTTCTGCTTGGTCTTCTGCCTGGTCTTCTGTTCGCTGTCCATCTCCCGCCTCAGGTCGCTCAGATCGCACACTCATTCGTTCTGTGCACGATTGAGGGACACCCGGGAGAAGTGTTCAGTTGCGCTTCCGCCGCTTCTGTGAAGATCGCCACCAATGCTGCGCGCGTCTTATGTTCGTGCGGATGTTCAACTCCCTTGCCTCAGGAGAACTTGGGCGGCGCGCCGGTCTACCCACGTGGTCCTAATGGAGTAGTGTGACGAGCCCTGGCCTCGGCCCTGCCCAGCCTGCGTGGCACAGAGTGATGGAAAGCCAAGAATTCCGTCACTCAGCGTGGCTAACAGGTAACCGTGCCATAACGGCGGATGAGGGCGCAGGTCCGACACGCCGGGCAATTCGGCAAGGTTGTGGCAGGCTGCACCCGGGCAGGCCACACTCGTCTAGCGGGAGCAGCGACGCACGTGACGTCGGCAGGCACCACCCGGGAGGTCCCCATGCCCGAACTGCGTGTCGTGGCCGTCAGCAACGACGGCACACGGCTGGTGCTCAAGGCTGCCGACAGCACGGAGTACACGCTTCCCATCGATGAGCGGCTGCGTGCCGCCGTGCGCAATGACCGCGCCCGGCTCGGCCAGATCGAGATCGAGGTCGAGAGCCATCTGCGGCCCCGGGACATCCAGGCGCGTATACGGGCTGGCGCCTCCGCCGAGGAGGTCGCCCAGCTGGCGGGTATCCCGGTCGACCGGGTGCGGCGCTTCGAGGGGCCGGTGCTGGCCGAGCGGGCCTTCATGGCCGAGCGGGCCCGTAAGACCCCCGTGCGCCGCCCCGGCGAGAACACCGGGCCGCAGCTCGGCGAGGCGGTCGCGGAGCGGCTGCTGATGCGCGGCGCCGACAAGGACACCGTGCAGTGGGACTCCTGGCGCCGCGACGACGGCACCTGGGAGGTGCTGCTCGTCTATCTGGTGGCCGGTGAGCCGCACTCGGCGAGCTGGACCTACGACCCGCCGCGACGGCTTGTGCAGGCCGTTGATGACGAGGCGCGGGCGCTGATCGGCGATACCGACGACACGCCGGAGCCGAGCTTCCCGTTCGTACCGCGGATCGCGCGGCTGCCCCGGGACCGCTCGGAGCGGGCGCCGGAGGAGCCGCCTGCCGCGGAGGACCAACGCAGACCCGCGACGGACACTGAGGGCCGTGACGACCGGGACTCGCTGACCAGCCTGCTGGAGGCGGTGCCGAACTTCCGGGGCGACATGATCGTGCCGGACCAGCCGCCGCCCGCGGTGGCCGAGGAGCCGTCGGAACCGGCCGTCGCCGAGGAGCCGGAATCGGAGGAACCGCCCGCCCCGGCGGCGAGCGCGGGCTCGGCGTACGCGGATGTCCTGATGCCGCGGTCGGTCGCCGGTCACCGGGACCGGCTGACGGGCAACACCGACCGCCAGGCCGAGGCGGACGGCGTCCGCCCCGGTCGGCGGGCGGCGGTGCCGAGCTGGGACGAGATTGTCTTCGGTACGCGCCGGAAGAAGCAGGACTGAAGAGGCAGGTCTGAGGAAGCAGGGCTGAGGAGGAGGACTCAGCCCGGTTCCGGGCCCGTCGCGACCGGGCGGGCCGGATCCGCGGACCAGTGCGACCAGGAGCCGACGTAGAGCGCTGCGTCGATGTCCGCCACCGCCAGGGCGAGGACCTCGTGCGCGGCGGAGACCCCCGAGCCGCAGTAGACACCGACTTCGGCGCCCGGTTCCGCGCCGAGTGCCATGAAGCGGGCAGCGAGCTCGGCCGCCGGGCGGAAGGCACCGGAGCCGGTGACGTTCTCGCTCGTCGGGGCGGAGACCGCGCCGGGGATATGGCCGCCGATCCGGTCGATCGGCTCCACCTCGCCCCGGTACCGCTCCCCGGCCCGCGCGTCCAGCAGCACGCCACGGCGGGCCAGCGCGGCGGCGTCATCGGCGTCCAGCAAGCGCAGCGCACCAGGCTTCGGGACGAAGTCACCCTCGGCCGGAGCGGGCGTCTCGGTGCTCACCGGTCCGTTCCAGGCCGCCAGACCGCCGTCCAGGACCCGCACGTCCGGGTGCCCGGCCCAGCGCAGCAGCCACCAGGCGCGGGCGGCCGCCCAGCCCTGGCCACCGTCGTAGACCACGACAGGGCGCCCGCCCGACACCCCGGCCCGTCGCATCGCGGCACCGAAAACCCCGAGATCAGGCAGCGGATGGCGGGCGCCGTCAGTCACCGGCCCGGCCAGCTCGGAGTCCAGATCGACATAGACCGCTCCGGGCAGATGCCCGGCCTCATACGCCGGGCGGCCGGGCGGCCCGCCCAGCTCCCACCGGACATCGAGCAGCACGGGAACACTCTTCGCACGGGCCAGCTCGCTCGCGAGTTCAGATGCGGAGATGATGGGAGTCATGGGTGCATTCTCGCGTAGCACCCACGCGCATTCTCCGATCGCCGGGCGGCAATCCGGCGAGGTCGGGGACAGACCTATGCGGAGAGTGCGAGCATCTACACAGAGAGCTCACGGAAACGCACCGCACGACCGCATCGATGATGGTCCCGAGGAGACGACACAGATGACCGAGGCACTGACTCGGCACGCACCGGGCACGCCCTGCTGGGTGAGCCTGATGGTGCACAACCTGGCTACGAGCCAGGATTTCTACCGCGAGCTGTTCGGCTGGGAGTTCCATGCGGGTCCACAGCAGCTGGGACCGTACTGTCGTGCCTTGCTGAACGGGCGGGAGGTCGCCGGTCTCGGCGAGATCCACCACGCGGGGCGGCAGCTGCCGATCGCCTGGCTGCCCTATGTGGCAACGGATGGCGCGGACGAGACCTGCGCGCTGATTCACGACTGCTGCGGCACGGTCGGGGTCGGCCCGCTGGACGCCGAGGACGCCGGGCGGCTGGCGATCGCGGCGGATCCCGCAGGAGCGTCCTTCGGGATTTGGCAGGCCGCCAAACACATCGGCGCGAAGATCAGTGGTGTGCCAGGGGCCCCGGTCTGGAATGAGCTGGTCACGTACGAGTCCTCGGCCGTCGGAAAGTTCTACTCCGCGGTCTTCGGCTATGAGCTGGAGCCCATAGTCTCTACCGATATCGACTACCTCATGCTGCATCTGCACGGCAGACCGGTCGCCGGGATTCACGGGGTCGGCAACTCGGTGCCGAGGGACCGTGGCCCGCACTGGGTCACGTACTTCGCCGTGTCGGATGTGGATGCCGCGTCTCACCAGGTGACCGAACTGGGCGGCCATGTGGTGCGGGAGCCGCGTGAATCGCCGTATGGGCGGCTGACTCATGTCGTTGACCCGGAGGGCGCGTTGTTCGCGATGATCCAGATGTCGGAGGAGCTGGGCAACCGCGGCTACGCCGCCGGCTAGCGCGGTCACCCCAGCGGAGCGGTTCCCGCTGCGCTGGGGTGGGTTTCCCCAATCCCGCCCCTTCCCGGCTGCGCCGATGTGCGGCTCCGCCGCGTGGCGGGGCTTCGCCCCGGGCCCCGGGGTTTGCCCGGTGCGGGCCGGTGGCCCGGGGTTGTGCCCACCCACAGCCCCTCGCGGGGCTGCGAGTGCCCACAACATGGTGGGGGTCTGGGGGCGCCAGCCCCCGGTTTCGGGAAGGGGTGGGTAGGGGAGAACCGCCCAACCGGGGCGTATGGATGGCGTAAAGGCGCACCCTTGGCGCGTTAGAGACGCGTCAAGGGTGCGCCAACGGCTTGGGAACAGGGGTCCGCGTGGGGTATCCCATCAAGCGGATCCCCACACACCCGTCTCCCCAAGGAGCACACGATGGCCGATGTGGCCCTCGTCGCGGTCGCGATTCTGGTGTTCGCCCTGGTGGCGTTTCTCGCCTTCCGAATCGCCCGCCTCTGACTCGTCATCCATACGGAACCCTGACGTCCAGTGACGCCCGTACGGCGCTGATCACTCGTTTGAGTGGTCAAAATGGAGTCATGTCACGACGTGGAAAGCTGCGGATCTACCTCGGCGCGGCGCCCGGCGTGGGCAAGACGTACGCCATGCTCGCGGAGGCACACCGCCGCGCGGAGCGCGGTACCGATGTGGTGATCGGATTCGTGGAGCACCACGGGCGGCCCCGCACCGAAGTGATGCTGCACGGTCTGGAGCGGATTCCGCGCTGTGCGTACACCCACCGGGGCGCCGCCTTCGAGGAGATGGACGTCCACGCCGTACTGGCGCGTGCCCCCCGGGTCGCCGTCGTCGATGAGCTGGCGCACACCAATGCCCCGGGCTCTCGGCATGAGAAGCGCTGGCAGGACATCGAGGAGCTGCTGGAGGCCGGGATCGATGTGATCTCCACGGTCAATATCCAGCATCTGGAGTCGCTGGGCGATGTCGTGGAGTCCATCACCGGGGTGCGGCAGCCGGAGACCGTCCCCGATGAGGTGGTACGGCGCGCCAACCAGATCGAGCTGGTCGATATGTCCCCGCAGGCCCTGCGCCGCCGGATGGCGCACGGCAATATCTACAGCCCCGACAAGGTCGACGCCGCCTTGTCCAACTACTTCCGGCCCGGCAATCTCACCGCGCTGCGTGAGCTGGCCCTGCTGTGGACCGCTGACCGGGTCGATGAGTACCTGCAGCAGTACCGCTCCGAGCACTCCATACGGTCCACCTGGCAGGCCCGTGAGCGCATCGTCGTCGGACTCACCGGCGGGCCGGAGGGCCGCACCCTCATCCGCCGGGCCGCCCGGATGGCGGCCAAGGGCTCCGGCAGCGAGATCCTTGCCGTCTATATCGGCCGTGCCGACGGGCTGACCGCCGTCTCACCGAAGGAGCTGGCCGTCCAGCGGACCCTCGTCGAGGACCTGGGCGGCACGTACCACCACGTCATCGGCGATGACATACCCGGTGCGCTCCTCGATTTCGCACGTGGTGTGAACGCCACCCAGATCGTGCTCGGCTCCAGCCGCCGCAGGGCCTGGCAGTACATCTTCGGGCCCGGTGTCGGGACCACCGTCGCCCGGGAGTCCGGGCCGGATCTGGATGTGCATATCGTCACCCATGGTGAGGTCGCCAAGGGCCGTGGGCTGCCCGTCGTCCGTGGCTCCCGGCTTGGCCGGTCCCGGATCATGGCGGGCTGGCTCACCGCCGTGGCGGCCCCCTGGCTGCTGACCCTGCTGCTCGTCGGTCTCGATCCGCACCTGGGCTTCACCAATATCGTGCTGTTCTTCCTGGTGCTGAATGTCGCCGCCGGGCTGCTCGGCGGTCTGCTTCCGGCGCTCGCCTCGGCAACGGTCTGCTCGGCGCTGCTGAACTTCTACTTCACCGACCCGGCACACACCTGGACCGTCACCGATCCGCGCAACGCGGTCTCCATCGTCATCTTCTTCATGGTCGCGGTGGCGGTCGCCTCGGTCGTGCACATCGCCGTGCGCCGCACCCATCAGGCCGCCCGGCTGCGTGCGGAGTCCGAGATACTTTCCGTGCTCGCGGGCAGCGTGCTGCGCGGTGATGACTCGCTTGAAGCGCTTCTGGAACGGGTCCGGGAGACCTTCGCCATGGAGACGGCCGCGCTGCTGGAGCGGGAGGAGGACCACAGCGGCTGGAGCTGCGCGGCCAGCGTGAGCGGCCCCGAGGGCGGCAGGCCGCTGCTGCGCCCTGAGGATGGCGAGGTCGATATGCCCGTCGGCGACCATATGATGCTGGTCCTGGGCGGCCGGATGCTCCCCGCCGAGGACCGCCGGGTGCTCGCCGCCTTCGCCGCACAGGCCGCCGGGGTACTCGACCGGCAGCGGCTGCTCGGCGAGGCCGAACAGGCCCGCGAGCTGGCCGAGGGCAACCGCATCCGTACCGCGTTGCTCGCCGCCGTCAGCCACGACCTCCGTACGCCACTGGCCGCGATCAAGGCGGCCGTGACCTCGCTGCGGTCGGACGATGTGGCCTGGTCCGAGGAGGACGAGGCCGATCTCCTGGAGGGCATCGAGCACGGTGCCGACCGGCTCGATCATCTCGTCGGGAACCTGCTGGACATGTCCCGGCTGCAGACCGGCACCGTCACTCCGCTGATCCGGCAGATCGACCTGGACGAGGTGGTACCCAGGGCACTCGGCGGGGTGCCCGAGGGCAGCGTCACCCTCGACGTCCCGGAGAGCCTGCCCATGGTCGCCGTCGATCCGGGGCTGCTGGAGCGCACCGTTGCCAACGTTGTCGAGAACGCCGTGAAATACAGCCCGCCCGGCGAACGGGTCAAGGTCGCCGCCAGCGCGCTGCGGGACCGCGTCGAGGTGCGGGTCGCCGACCGTGGCCCGGGTGTCCCCGACAGCGACAAGGACCGGATCTTCGAGCCCTTCCAGCGCTACGGCGACGCCCCACGCGGTGCCGGTGTGGGCCTGGGCCTGGCCGTCGCCCGCGGCTTCGCCGAGGCGATGGGCGGCACCCTCGAGGCGGAGGACACCCCGGGTGGCGGGATGACCATGGTGCTCACCCTGCGCGCCGGTGCGGGTCACCAGCGGACACCGGCCGACCTGCCCGCACAGGCCATCACCTGATCACCCGACCGTCACCGAAGGGAAGCTCCATGCACCGTGTGCTCGTGGTCGATGACGAGCCGCAGATCGTCCGCGCGCTTGTGATCAACCTCAAGGCGCGGAAGTACGAGGTCGACGCCGCCCCGGACGGCGCCACCGCGCTGCAGCTCGCCGCGGCCCGCCACCCGGATGTGATCATCCTCGACCTTGGGCTGCCCGACATGGACGGGGTGGAGGTCATCAAGGGCATCCGCGGCTGGACCCGGGTGCCGATCCTGGTGCTCTCCGCCCGGCAGACCTCCGATGAGAAGGTCGAGGCGCTGGACGCGGGCGCCGATGACTACGTCACCAAGCCGTTCGGCATGGACGAGCTGCTCGCCCGGCTGCGGGCCGCCGTCCGCCGGGCCGAGCCCGCCGCCGCGGCGGATGACGCGGCGCTCGTCGAGGCCGAGGGGTTCAGCGTCGACCTGGCCGCCAAGAAGGTGCAGCGCGATGGCCAGGATGTCCGGCTGACTCCCACCGAGTGGCATCTGCTGGAGGTCCTGGTCCGCAACACCGGGCGGCTGGTCAGCCAGAAGCAGCTTCTCCAGGAGGTCTGGGGCCCCTCGTACGGCACCGAGACCAACTATCTGCGGGTCTATATGGCCCAGCTGCGCCGCAAGCTGGAGACCGACCCCTCGCAGCCCAGGCACTTCGTCACCGAGCCGGGCATGGGATACCGGTTCGAGCGCTGACGGTTGGGAGCGCGAGCGGCACCGGTACGCTGGCGGACATGACCGGTGCGATAGAACCCGAGAAAAGAGCCGGGAAACTACGGCGCTTCCTCGGCAGGCTCTCGACCCCCGAGGAGGAGCCGCGCTCCGCTGAGCCGGAGGCAGACACCGCGGCGGACGAGTACACCCGGATCTCCGACTGCGCCGACCGGCAGATCGTCAAGGTGACCGGGACGCTGCGCACCGTTACACTCCGTCCCCGGGCCGGAGTGCCCGCGCTGGAGGCCGAGCTGTTCGACGGTTCCGACGTGCTGGACGTGGTCTGGCTGGGCCGCCGCGCCATCGCGGGCATCGAACCGGGGCGCACACTGATCGCCTCGGGCCGGGTCGCGCTGAACCGTGGCCGTCCGGTGCTGTTCAACCCCAAGTACGAACTGCGACCCCTGGGACAGGAGTAGCGGGTGACCTCACTCGACAAGCCCACAGCGGAGACGTCTGAGACGCCGACCGCGGACACCGAGGTGACCAAGGCCGCCTTCCTGGAGGCGTTCGGCGGTACGCGCGGCATGGTGGAGACCACCGTGCCCGGACTCGTCTTCATCCTGACCTACACGATCAACCGGGACATCCATGTCTCGGCCATCGCCGCGCTCAGCCTCTCCGCCCTGATGGCCCTGGTACGGCTGGCCCGCCGGGACACCCTCAAGCACGCCTTCAGCGGGGTCTTCGGTGTCGCCATCGGCGCGATCTTCGCGATGGTGTCCGGTGACGCCAAGAACTTCTACCTGCCCGGCATGCTCTACACCCTCGGTCTGGCGGTCGCGTACATCGTCAGCTCGGCGGCGGGTTTCCCGCTGCTCGGGTTGATCCTTGGCCCGGTGTTCAAGGAGAACCTCTCCTGGCGCACCCGCAACCCCGGCCGTAAGAAGGCTTATACGAAGGCCAGCTACTCCTGGGGCTTCATCCTGCTCGCCAAGTCGGCGATCACCTTCCCCATCTACTTCTGGGGCGATGTCACCCAGCTCGGCTGGCTCCGGGTGGCCCTTGGCATTCCGCCCTTCTTGCTCTGCGTCTATCTGACCTGGATCTTCCTGGCGAAGGCGCCCCCGCCGATCGATGTGATCGCCGAACTGGAGGCAGAGGAGAAGGCGGCAGAGGAAGAACCCGCAGACCCCCCACACCCCGCCTAACCCATACCCCCCACCCCGTTGTGGGCACTCTCCCCCAGCTAACGCTGGGAGGGGCCCCCAGCCCCGCGAGGGGCTGTGGGTGGGCACAACACCGGCCACCGTCCCGCACCGGGCCACCCCCGGGGCCCCGGGGCGAGCCCCGGTTTCCGGGAAGGGGCGGGCTTAGGGGAACCCCCACCCCCGCTCCGGGGCGCAGCCCCGCCACGCGGCGAAGCCGCACACCGGTGCAGCCGGAAAGGGGTGGGAAGAGGGAGAAGCCCCTCCGGTCAGTCCTCCTCGCGGCGGACCGACAGCAAATCCTCCAGCTGCTCCTCCCGCGCCGGAGCGGCCACGAAGAGAAGCTCGTCGCCGGCCCCCAGCACATCGTCCGGCTTCGGCGTAAGCACCCGGCTGCCCCGGATGATGGTGACCAGCGTGGTGTCCTCGGGCCAGTCGACCGAGCCCACCTGGGTCCCGGCCAGCGCCGCCTCCGGCGGCAGCGTGAGCTCCACCAGGTTGGCGTCGCCCTGGCTGAAGCGCAGCAGCCGGACCAGGTCGCCAACGCTCACCGCCTCCTCGACCAGCGCCGACATCAGCCGGGGGGTGGAGACGGCGACATCAACGCCCCAGGCCTCGTTGAAGAGCCACTCGTTCTTGGGATTGTTGACGCGCGCGACCACCCGCGGCACCCCGTACTCGGTCTTGGCGAGCAGTGACACCACCAGATTGACCTTGTCGTCACCGGTCGCCGCGATCACCACATTGCAGCGTTGCAGCGCCGCCTCATCCAGCGAAGTGATCTCGCAGGCGTCCGCCAGCAGCCACTCGGCCTGCGGCACCCGCTCCACCGAGATGGCGCTCGGCGCCTTGTCGATGAGCAGCACCTCGTGCCCGTTCTCCAGCAGCTCGCCCGCGATCGACCGTCCGACCGCGCCCGCTCCAGCGATCGCGACCCTCACCGCTGCTCCGCCTCCTCGGGCCCGCGGTCGAAGACCGCCTCAACCTCACCGACCCGGTCGGAGCGCATCATCACATGCACAAGATCGCCTTCCTGGAGCACGGTTCGCGCGTCCGGCAGCATCGCTTCGCCCAGCCGGGTGATGAAGGCGATCCGTGACTCGGATTCCTCTTGCAGCCTGCTGACCCGGTGGCCGACCCAGGTTGGGGAGATATGCACCTCGGCGAGCTGGACCCCGCCGGTCGGGTCCAGCCACAGCGGCTCAGCCCCCGACGGCAGCAGCCGCCGCAGCATCTGGTCGGCCGTCCACCGCACGGTGGCCACGGTCGGGATACCCAGACGCTGGTAGACCTCGGCACGCCGTGGGTCGTAGATACGGGCCGCGACGTTCTCGACGCCGAACATCTCACGGGCGACCCGGGCCGCGATGATGTTGGAGTTGTCACCGCTGCTCACCGCGGCGAAGGCTCCCGCCTCCTCGATCCCGGCCTCCCGCAGGGTGTCCTGGTCGTAGCCCACGCCAGTGACCCGGCGGCCGCCGAAGCCCGAACCGAGCCGGCGGAACGCCGAGGAGTCCTGGTCGATGATCGCGACCGTATGGCCCTGGGCCTCCAGGGTTCGCGAGAGCGCGGCACCGACACGTCCACACCCCATGATGACTACGTGCACGCCCGTCCCTTCCTTCGTACAGCGGGCTGTAACAGGATCGCACGACTGAGCGCGGGCAGTAGACTGGACGGCTGCCGTCCCCGCGCACCACAAACTCCTGGAGTTACCCCACCATGCCTGAGAGCACCGCCGCATCACTGGTCGGCCAGGAGTACGAGGTCGAGGTGGGCCCGGTCGCCCATGGCGGCCACTGCATCGCCCGTACGGACGCGGGCCGAGTGCTCTTCGTCCGGCACACGCTTCCCGGCGAGCGTGTCATCGCCACGGTCACCGAGGGGCACGAGGACTCCCGTTTTCTGCGGGCCGACGCCACCCGGATCCTCCATGCCTCCAAGGACCGGATCGAGGCACCCTGCCCATTCGCCGGTCCCGGCAAGTGCGGCGGCTGCGACTGGCAGCACGCCAAGCCCGGCGCCCAGCGCCGCCTCAAGGCCGACGTACTCACCGAGCAGCTGGCCCGGCTGGCCGGAATGACCCCGGAGGACGTGCACTGGGACGGCACCGTCGAGCCCGCCCCCGGCGACAAGCTGCCGCAGGGAGAGGTGCCCGGCTGGCGGACCCGGGTGCAGTACGCCATTGACGACGAGGGCCACGCCGGGCTGCGCCGGCACCGCTCACATGAGGTCGAGCCCATCGACCACTGCCTGATCGCCGCCCCGGGCGTGACCGAGCTGGGCATCGAGAAGCGCGAGTGGCCGCAGATCGCCACCGTCGAGGCCATCGCCGCCACCGGCTCCAACGACCGCCAGGTCATCCTCACCCCCCGCCCCGGCGGCCGACTGCCGATCGTCGAGCTGGACAAGCCGGTCTCGGTGCTGCGGGTCGGCGAAAAGGACAAGGCCATCCACCGGGTGCACGGCCGTTCCTTCGTCCGGGAGCGGGCCGACGGCCGCACCTGGCGGGTCGGCGCGGGCGGCTTCTGGCAGGTCCACTCGCGCGCCGCCGAGCTGCTGGTTGACGCGGTGATGCGGGGGCTGACCCCACGTAAGGGGGAGATGGCGCTCGACCTCTACTGCGGTGTCGGCCTGTTCGCCGGGGCGCTCGCCCAGCGGGTCGGCGACCAGGGGGCGGTGCTGGGCATCGAGTCCAGCAAGCGCGCGGTCGAGGACGCCCAGCACAACCTCGCCGACCTCGACCGGGTCCGTATCGAGCACGGCAAGGTCGACCAGGTGCTGCCCCGCACCGGCATCACGGAGGCCGACATCATCGTGCTGGACCCGCCCCGCGCCGGGGCGGGTAAGCAGACGGTGCGTCACCTGGCCGGGCTCGCCCCGCGCCGTATCGCCTATGTCGCCTGCGACCCGGCGGCGCTCGCCCGCGACCTGAAGTACTTCCAGGAGGCGGGCTATGTCCCGCGCTTCCTGCGGGCCTTCGACCTCTTTCCGATGACGCATCACATGGAGTGCGTGGCCATCCTGGAGCCTGCCGCAAAGGGCGTCTGACCTGCGGTTTCTCGGGTGTGCATGATGGGCGTTGTGTGCGTTACGGGCGAAATCTTGACGCTGAAATGACGCTCGTGACGCTCATTTGACGCTCGTTCTGATGGGGCGTCAGCTAGCTTGGGGGTGCAGGTCAGGAGTCCGTAGAGGGCCCGGTGCGGCGGATGGTTTACGGGAATGTTGCCGTTGCTGGGGCAGTGGCTCATCGAGTACGGGGGCGGCAGCTGGGCGGTTTAGGGGCAGGAAGATCCTTTCGGCGTGGCTTGGTGTTTGTGGTCGGCGGCCTCCTGGGCCCTGACGTAGTCGAGCCCGCCATTGATGACAGGCTGGATGCCTCTGTCGGCGCGGCTGGGATGACCTCGGCATCCCGGGCTGTGGCAGCGGTCATGATGAGTGAGTGCTGCAGGCGAGGCGCTGGGGAGTGTGTGCGGCGAAGACCGCTCTTTCGCCCGGTGAGGCGATGGTTTGTTACGTGCATGGCCTCGGTCCGCTGCCGTGGGGGACTGACCTGTTGGGGGCAAGGGCCGCGGCCGTCGATGTTGGGGTCTGCGGCCGCTACCGGTGCCGGCGCCGTTAGGCGCTGCGGCAGGCGGGGCAGACCAAGGGGCTCCGAGGGCCATAGCGGCGGATGGGGGTGGCGCAGAGCACGCAGGGGCCAATCTCCCAGGGATGGCATCTCAGCTTGGCCGCGATAACGCGGCGCTCGTTCTCCGTCAGGCGAATCTGGACGGGGCGGCTTGCCATACGCTCGGGTGCGCCGAGGAGGTGGTCGAAGGTGTGGAGACCGGTTGCGGACGTCACATCTCGCTGCGGGCGGGGATCGCTGGAGTAAGAGCCTTCTTCCCCATAGCGGCAGGAGCTGTCGAGCTCTTCTTCGGTGAAGGTGACCGTATCCTCGTCTGTCGGACCGGTCTCTGGCGTGCTGTCGGTCTCGCCCGTGATCTCGTGCCAGCGCTGTACGTCGCTTGCCAGGGCCCACAGGTAGGAGATGCGGCGGCGGTTGTTCTGGCTGCGGATGCGCAGGAAGAGGTGCTCTCCGTCGGCGCTGGTGAGGACGAGCTCGTCGAGTGAGGTGGCCCGCTCTTGCGGGATTGACGGTGGCCAGTAGATTCGGCTCTCCAGCCTGCCTCCGTTCGCCGCCGGATACCACCCGACCACTCAACTCAGCCGGATCTCCATGGGGATCCGGCAACGACCCCGGCGTATACACACCGGGGTCGCCCTTCCGGGGCGTTGCACGTGAGAGTGCACCGACCCCAAACACAATGCTACGCCGGAGGTGCGGCATAGGTGACTCTTCCTAGCAATATCCCCTCCGGTAGCCCGCAAGCGGCCTAGCGTCGGCTCAGCCACGCTCCTCCTCGGCCTCCATGAGCCGGATTCCCTGGTGTGTCAGCGAGACCATCGCCGGCGTATTGCCTGTCGCCCAGTCGACGACGATCAGGCCCTCGCCCACCAGATACGTGCAGGCGGCAGCCAGGTCCCGTTCGGGGATCACGAGGTCATCGCGGAGCTTCGCCCCGGTGACGCCCAGAAGGCGATTGCCTTCGGTGGCTTCGTACAGAGCGTGCAGGATCTTGTCTCGGTAGATCTTCCGCTCACGCAGTGTTGCCATGACTGCCGCCTTCTCGTACTTGGCGTCGGCGCGAAAGCCCCTGAGCCGGTGCGGCCGACGCCGTGCCGCTGCCTGCCCGCGCACCGTTGGGGCCGATGCTTCAGGCCTCGTCATCCGCATACGAGGTAGGCATCATCTGCGGCCCCTGCCGTGGTGCTCGCGGTGAGTGTTGACACCAGGCGGTCCGGCGGGCCCTGGTTGCCGTCGGCGCTTCGGACGCCGACCGCCGAGCCCCGGCAGGACACGGCTGTAGCGGAAGACAGCGATCCGTTCGTCGCGCTGGGCATTGAGCCGGTGGATCAGGAGGGCTCCCAAGGTGATCACGGCGAGGATCACGGCCACGGTGATGACGGTCTCCACGGTCCTCACATCCTTTGGGCGGAGCGCTGGTGACCGATCGGGCTCCGGAGAGATGAGGGCGCGGCCCCGCCGTCCGTCTCCCATTCCTCTTCCCGGCTTCGGACGTCCGTGGCGCTGTGGGTCGCGTCCTCGTCGGCCATCAGCCCGCTGGCGGTGAAAAGGCTCCCCGGAAGGGCCGCAGCGGACATCAGTCGGGCGGCGGCGGCCGGATCGGTTTTCGGTGGGATCAGAAGGTTACAGCGGCCGATGGTGTAGGAGAGCAGAATCAGTTTGTGCGGGTCCTGCTCGTCCGTGAACCATCCCACGTGCACCGTGTGCCCGGTGACAGGCACTTTGCGGGGGATGACGGGCCAGTGGGCCGGGTTTACCGTGACGCGGGTGATACGCCCCCAGCGGCCGTCCAGTGCGTCTGCCAGAGCGGGGAGTTCGCGGGAGAGGTCGCGGGAGCAGCGCCACCACGCGCCGTCCAGCTGACCTGGTACCGCGCTCACCGGTGTCAGGGACAAGCGGGCCGGTGGTGAGGGGCCGTGCTCGCTGGTTGTCGTACGGTCGATGGTCACGGTCATGGCGCGAACCTGCCCCCGGGCTCTTCTGCGGCTGCCCGGTGTTGTTGTTCGCCGAAAACGACACCGACGTGGGAGCCGGTGTGCGAAATACTCCTGGCTTCTTCACTCTACTCCGGTTCGTGGTCCACCGGCCCCGGTGCGTGACCAGGCGCTTCTGGTACTCTGCCGGGCCGTGCCCGGCAAAGCATTGCGGACGAGCGTGCCAGCCGGCACGCGGAGCACGGGGAAGCTATCGAGAGCGCTTCGCTTCGGCAGGTCCACCGCAAAGGGGTGAACCCACCATGACCGACTCCGACACCCCGCGTCTGCCGAAGCTGCTGCCGGACGAGATCCACCAGGCTGTGAAACCCGGGACAGCTCTGCTGAGGCTGGAGACAACCGACGCCCGTGAGGGAATTCTCGACGGAGTGCGCCACGTGCGTTACGGGCGATATCCTGACGGTGGTTTGACGCACGCGACGCATGTCCGAAGCATATTCTGATGTGCTGTCAGTAGCGCAAGCGCCTGCGGACCGGGCTGTATGCCCGGTCCGCAGGCGGCCTTTGTGTGCGATGGACGACCAGGTGCCAGCCTCGTCGAAGCGCTGGCTGAGCCGCTTTTCGTGGGGTCGAGATCTTCGGTCGCGTTGCGGGTCATCGCCCAACAAGGCTGACGTCCGGCCGATCCGGAACCGACAACCAGCATGCTCCCGCGGGTACAAGGCGTGGTCGCCCACGCGCAGGGGCGAGCCGGTCAGGCTGAGACCTTCGTTATGCCGGATCTGGGCCCGGGAGGCGGTGGTGAGGCCTTCCAGTGCCCTGGGTGGGACGTGCCGCCGGGGTCTGCGGCCACGCGTATGGAGTTGATGCCGATCGTGAACAACGCTGATCGGTGGCTATCCTCGAGATTCCCCACCTTCAGAGGAGCCATGAGCGAGCCCGCACGGAACCTGCCCCAGCTGCTCGTCCAGGCCAAGCGCTGGTTCGAAGACGCCTTGCTCGCCAGCATGCAGGCTGCGGGTGAGCGACCGGTGACCGTCCCTCAGGCCGCCGTCTTCGCCACCCTTGACGAGGAGGGCACCTCGATCTCCGAACTCGCCCGCAGGGTCGGTGTCACCCGGCAGACCGCCCACCAGGCAGTGCGCAGCCTGATCGGGATGGGACTGCTGGAGCAGGTGCCCGACCCTGCCTCCGGCCGCAGCAGCCTGGTCCGCGCCACCGCCGAAGGCGCCCGCGCCCATCAGCGTGCCCTGGCCACGATCGCCGTCATCGAAGGTGTCCTTGCCGAGCGTATCGGCGCTGCCACCGCCACGGCGCTGCGCCAGGCGCTGGCAGCACCCTGGGGCGAGCCGCCCCTGGTGGAGGCGCCCTGACGCGCCGCCCTCGCGTGGTGCGGCCTCGCCGGCCGTACGGGCTTGGCGAGTCAGTCAGGAAAGTCCCGCGGTGCGAAGCGCTTCACCGGCGGGTGTGAACCCTCAGGCGGTACTGCTCGGCGGGTAGCCGCGCTGATCGCCGACTACGGCGGCGCTAGCGAAGCGGCACTGCTGGACGTGGACTTCGGCCGTGCCGGGACTGAGGGACGGGCTGCCCTTCGACCCGCCCCCGTCCTTGGCCGCCGTCGAAGCCTTCCGCCCGAACGTCCCGGAGGACACCGCTGTCCCGGTCTTCCCGTACGGGGCCTGCTGGACGCCTGAATCCGCCTTCCACGCCTGCCGTTGCCCGACGGCGGCACGTCACCGCAGGCGACTTGAATGTCAGGCAACCTGACATTATTGTTCCGGTTCCCTGCTCCCGGAGGTTTTCCATGACCATGGAGTTCGCCACCCCCTACCGCTCGCGCTCGCACATCCCCGCCGAGCCCGGCACGCCCTACTTCATCGAAAGGGGCATGGGGGACCGTGCCCACCTGATCGCCGACCTGATCACCGTCTACTGTGGCGGCGAGCAGACCGAGAACACCTTCAACTTCTTCACCTGCGACGGCGTCAAGGGCGACCTCATCCCGGCCCACACCCACGCGGAGACCTACGAGGTCTTCTACGTCACCGACGGCGCGGTACGGCTGTTCGTCGAGGACCTTCGGGGTGAGCAGTACGAAAAGCTGCTGACCAGCGGCGACTTCGGCTTCGTACCCAAGAAGTGCCCGCACGCCTACCGCATCGAGCGCCACCACAGCCGCATCGTCGGCGTGGCCGCCGGCCCCGGCGGCACGTTCGAGCGGTTCTTCGAGAACCTCGGCAGCCTCACTGACGAAATCGGCCTCCCCCACCGGCCCCGCATCCCCGGCCCGGACGAGTTCCGCGCCGCCGAGGAGAACTTCGACGTGCGCTACCTTCCCAACCATCGTTGGCTCACTGGAAACTGATGGTCCATCGCCGGGCGCCTGCCGCTCGCCGCGCACCCCGCCTCGGGCGTCCGGCTGCTGCGCGGCGTCGTCTTTTCCACCCCAGCCGACACCCGCCGGGGTCGTTTATGGCATTCGCCGCCAGGTCCGGCTGGCGGGGGAGCTGCTGGACTGGCGCCCGCGGGTCGGTCTGCGGGCGGCGATGCGCGACATGTGGGCGCTCCCGTCTGCTCAGTAGCGATACGGTGGCGATCTGCGCCGTATTCATCTGTTTTTACCTACACTTGCGGGATGCGCATATCCAGCGATGCTTCCACCGGTCCCACCGACGATCCCACCGATGAGCAGTGGGAGGGCCTGGCCGAGGTCGTCCCACTGCGCGGTGCCAATGAATGGCCGTCCTGGCCCAACCACCGGCCGCCTCCGGCCGATACCGACGGCCGGAGCAGTGAGCACGACACCGTCGAGAATCTGCGGCGGTTTATTGTTCTGCGGGTGCAGTGCTTCGCGGACGCCCGCGAGGTGGCTGAGTATCTGGTCGCACGCATCCCGGTGCTTCTCGACCTCAGCGTCGCTGATACCGATGTCGCCAAGCGCATCCTCGACTTCAGCAGCGGTGTGGTCTTCGGCCTGGGCAGCGGCATGCACCGGGTGGATACGCAGGTCTTTCTGCTGGCGCCAGCAGGTACCGAGGTCGAACAGCTCGCGATCACTCATACGTAGGAAGATCGGTCCGCTGGAACGGTTCGGCTGTTTGGTGCGCCGATACGTTCCCGGGGTATGAGCGAAACCGCTTCCGGGCACCGCCCGGTCGTGACTGAACTGCGGCTTTCCGCCTTCCGGTCCCACCGTGGCGCGCGTTTCCCGCTGACCCCCCTGACCCTGCTCGCCGGGGCGAGCGGAAGCGGTAAGTCGACCGTGCTGGAGGCGTACGAGGCATTAGCCCGGCTCGCCGCGGGGGAGAGCCTGGGCGCGGTCTTCGGCACCGCGCCGGGTGGCCCGAGCGCGTACGTTCCGCAGGGGGCACGGCCTGACTCCATGGGGCGGCGGGGCTTCCGTATCGGCTGCACCGTGGACGGCCCGGCGGGCGCCGTACGGCTCGATGTCGCCGTACAGGCCGAGCCCGAACTGCGCGTTGTCGGCGAGCGGTTGACCGGCGGCGACCGGGTTCTTTTCGCCACCGCCCTGCGCGATCCGGGGCGCCCCGTCGTACAGGCCGTCTGGCATACGGCGGGTACGACCCCGGTCACCCGGGCGCCGCTGCCCGACGACCAGCTCTGCACGGCACTGCTGCCGCTGCGGGTCGCGGGCACCACGGAGGGACAGCGGCAGGTGCTGGCCGCGGCCGAGCAGACCGTGCTGGCGCTGCGTTCGGCCTTCGCCTGTGATCCGCGCCCTGAATCCATGCGGGTGGCGGTGGCGGCCGGCGACGGGCTGCTGCGCGGCGGCTGCGACAACCTCGCCGCGGTACTGCGGCGCACACGGACCGAGTGTGCCACCCGGCATGCGGCGCTGGTGGCGGCGGTGCGTGCCGGGTGCGCGGGGGCGGCGGTGGAAGATCTGCGGGCTGAGGGGTGCTCGGGCGCCGAGGGCGGGCTGGTACGGGCGGTAGCGGACCGGGGGGCGGCCGGGCGGACCCCACTGGAGTGGCTGGGCGACGGTGAGCTGCGGTACACCGCGCTCGCCCTGGTGCTGCTGACCGGGCCCGGGGTGCTGGAGATGGATCCGGTACGCGAGGTGCTGGCCGCACGGCAGGCCCTCACGGTGCTGGCGGACGGCTTCGACCGCGGGCTGGACGGCCGCCAGGCCCAGGAGCTGCTGGCCCTGGCGGCGCGGATGTGCGAGCGCGGGCACATCCGGCTGCTGGGCACGGTCACCGACGCCGAGCGGGCCGCCGGGACGCCGGGGGCGACGGTGCTGAGGCTCGGCGGCGCGCCGGACGGTGATAAACCTGAGACATGAGTGACCTTGATGTACCGGCCCTTCAGCGGCGGCTGGCCGAGTTCGCGGCCGCCCGCGACTGGGGGCAGTACCACACACCGAAGAACCTCGCCGCCGCGCTGAGCGTGGAGGCCGGGGAGCTGGTGGAGATCTTCCAGTGGCTGACGCCCGAGCAGTCGGCGCGGATCATGGCGGATCCGGATCAGGCACGGCGTGTTGAGGACGAGGTCGCCGATGTCCTGGCGTATCTGCTCCAGTTCTGCGAGGTGCTCGGCATCGATGCGCTCGCAGCGCTGGACGCCAAGATCGACCGCAATGAGAAGCGTTTCCCCGCAAAGGGGGGCGGTCACCCTATGGAGTGAGGGAGTTATCCACTCCGGGCTGCTTATCCACAGATTACGGAAATCACCTAGCTAAACGGGCCATGGGGAGGTCACTGTAGGTAGCGACCAGTCGGGTGAGGGGGAGATGAATGGATGCGGTACGGCTCATCAGGGCTACCAGGCACGCCCTCGCGCGGTGCGAGGAGCTGTCCGACATCGTGGCCGAGTCCTGGCAGGCCCAGGCCCTCGCGGAGGCGGTCGGCTGCCGTCTCGCGCTGGCCGGGCCGCCAGAGGTACGCACGGAGGCCAGCGGGCTCTGTGAAGCCGGTGGCCGTGCCCGTGGCACACTGCGTCACCCGGCGGGGTTAGCCGTTGAGATACGGGCTGCGCGGCTGACGGAGATCCGGGACCCGTGCCGGGCACTGCGCGATCTCGGCGGGCTGCTGGGGGAGTCCGGGGCGGCTTTGGTCCAAGTGGCCGTCGTGGCAGAGGAAGAAGCACTGTACTGGCAGTGTCTGGAGGCCATCGACGCCGCCGATGAGTCCGGTGACCGGGTGGCGGCGATTCTGCGGCGGCTCGCTCTCAGGTCGTAGCTTCCCTCTCCGCGCCGCTGTCCATCTCCACCGGAGTCTCCACCGGGGTTCCCACTGGGGTCCCCACCGGGCGCCGCTCCCCGGTGGACTGGAGGTCGGCGTCGAACTGCGACAGATCGGCGTTGAGCGCGGCCATCAACTCTTCCATCTGCTCAAGCAGGCCCCTGGGGGCACCGCTGTGCTGCGGCAGGCTCGGATCCGGTCCGGCTTCCTGGGGCATGACGTCCTCCTCGGTGGCCGGTCGGTCCGGCTCCGACCTCGCCAACGATCAAGGGCCCCATCGGTCACGGCTCACACCACGCAGTCGGGCTGGAAGCCGGGGTCGGCTGGGCCACGGCGCTCCAGCGCCTCCAGTACCCACTGGGCGACCTCGGGGTGGTTGGGGGCCTGATCGTGCTCGATCGTGTTCAGCGGGCAGGTGTCCTGCAGGGTGGCATTGGTGACCCTGTTCCGCGGCCCGTCGAGGAACGCGCTGGTGTACGGGGTGACGACCTCGTCGTACTTGGTCGTGATCACGGTGTAGTGCGGACCGGGCACCGTGTCGCCACCGGAGTTGAGCTCGGCCATGAACGCGGAGTCCGCCATCTGGTCAGCGCAGGCCGGACAGACGGTGGCCCCGGTGGGGAAGGCCAGCGGATTGGTCGTGCCGTGGTTGGAGGGGACGATGCCGATCAGATCATCGACTCTCTTGTCGCCGCCGAGGAACTTGACGTAGTAGCGGGGCATCATGCCGCCCTGGCTGTGGCCGACGATGTCGGCCTTGCGGGCACCGGTGGCCTTCAGTACCCGGTCGACGAAGGGCTGGAGCTCGGCCGCCGAGTCCGCGACCGGGGCGGTCGCGTTGTCCCCGTAGTCGAGTGCGAAGACGCAGTAGCCCGCGTCGGCCAGCTGCGGGGACAGCACGGTCCAGTTCTTGACCATGTTCTCGAACGTCCCGTGGACGAGGATGACCGGTTCGGGACGGTCCTTCGTCGGCTTGCAGGACCAGTCGTTCGCGCCTGGCGGTGAGACCTCGGAGGCGCCGGCGGCCGGGGGTAGCGCGATGACGGCGGTCAGCGTGGCTACGGCCGAGGCGAGGAACAGGGAGAAGGATCTTCGGCGCATGGCACTTCCTTTGGGTCACCCTGGCCGTGGATGCCTTTGGCGAAGGATCAAGATCCAATACCCGAACCAGGGTCGGCATTGTCGAACGCTAGGGGAATGCTTCGTTCCAGTTAGAGGAGATGTCAAGAGAACGCCCTATGCGAGATGAAACACAGGAATCAGCCAGGCATTGGCAGGATGGGAGTTATGGATCTACGAATCTTCACCGAGCCCCAGCAGGGGGCCAGCTACGAGACGCTGCTCACCGTGGCCAAGGCCACCGAGGATCTGGGCTTCGACGCCTTCTTCCGTTCCGACCACTATCTGGCGATGGGCGACTCCGACGGACTTCCCGGGCCGACCGACGCCTGGATCACCCTGGCCGGGCTCGCCCGGGAGACCAGCCGGATCCGGCTGGGCACCCTGATGACCGCGGGAACCTTCCGGCTGCCCGGTGTGCTGGCCGTCCAGGTCGCCCAGGTGGACGCCATGTCCGGCGGACGCGTCGAGTTCGGGCTGGGCTCGGGCTGGTTCGAGGCCGAGCACACCGCCTATGGAATTCCCTTCCCCAAGGACAAGTTCGCCCGGCTGGAAGAGCAACTGGCGATTATCACCGGACTATGGGAAACCGAGCTCGGTGCAACATTCAGCTATGACGGCACCTATTACCAGCTCACGGACTGTCCCGCACTGCCCAAGCCAGCACAGCGGAAAATCCCCGTGCTGATCGGCGGACACGGCGCGACCCGCACCCCGCGGATCGCCGCGCGGTATGCCGATGAATTCAATATCCCATTCGCCTCCATCGAGGTCAGCGACCGGCAGTTCGGCCGGGTCCGGGCCGCCGCTGTGGAAGAGGGCCGCAAGCCAGACGATCTGGTGTACTCCAACGCGCTGGTGTTCTGCGTCGGCAAGGACGACGCTGAGGTGGCCCGGCGGGCGGCCGCCATCGGCCGGGAAGTCGATGAGCTGAAGGAGAACGGGCTCGCCGGATCCCCGGCGGAGGTGGTCGACAAGATCGGCCGCTATGCGGAGACCGGCTCTTCCCGGATCTACTTGCAGATGCTGGATCTCAGCGACCTCGATCACCTGGAGCTGATCTCCTCCCAGGTCCAGCCGCAGCTGTCATGAGCCGCCCCCCGATCCCGCTCGCCGACGCGCTCAGAGAGGGCACGCTGGTCCTCGACGGCGGACTGTCCAACCAACTGGAGGCGCAGGGCTGCGATCTGGCCGATGAGCTGTGGTCGGCCAGGCTGCTCGCCGACGCCCCCGGCCAGCTTGAGGCGGCCCACGCAGCGTATGTGCGGGCGGGCGCCCGAGTACTCATCACCAGCAGCTACCAGGCCTCCTTCGAGGGCTTCGCCCGCCGGGGGATCGGGCAGGCGGAGGCGAGCGGACTGTTCCGCAGAAGCGTGGAGCTGGCCAGGGCGGCGGGGGAGCGGGAGACCTGGGTGGCGGCCTCGGTCGGGCCGTATGGCGCGGTGCTCGCGGACGGCAGTGAGTACCGGGGGCGTTATGGGCTGAGCGTGGCCGAGCTGGAGCGGTTCCACCGGGCCCGTATCGAGGCGCTGGCCGAGGCGGAGCCGGATGTGCTCGCGCTGGAGACGGTGCCGGACATCGTGGAGGCGCAGGCGCTGCTGCGCGCGGTGGACGGCTGCGGGGTCCCGGTCTGGCTGAGCTACACCATCGCGGAAGGCCGGACCCGGGCCGGGCAGCCGCTCGCCGACGCCTTCGCGCTGGCGGCGGGCAACGACCAGGTGATCGCGGTCGGGGTGAACTGCTGCGCGGCGGCGGAGGTAGAGCACGCCATTACGGTGGCGGCGAGCCAGACCCGTAAGCCGGTGGTCGTCTACCCCAACAGCGGCGAGCGCTGGGATCCGGACCGGGCGGCCTGGCGGGGCACGCCGACCTTTGACCCGGCCCTGCTCAGCGGCTGGCGGGGGGCCGGGGCGCGGTTGATCGGCGGCTGTTGCCGGGTGGGCCCGGACTGTATCGCGGAGTTGGCCGCCGAGCTGGAAAAGCAGTAGGCGTACGGCCTGGCCCGGGCCATACTCGACGGGGTGTTTCTCACCATCACCACCACAGGCAGTGCCGGGCGGCCGGCGACCGATCTCGGATTCCTGCTGCACAAGCATCCGGGGCTGGGTGGACCGGCGGACGTGAGCAGTGATGGCGCGACAGAATCGACGCGCACGTGAGGGTGCGCCGCTTCTTCTCAGGGGACTCGGTGCGCTCGCGTCGCGTCTCGCGACGCCTCCGGATGCGTCTTAGTTCTAGCTGTAGTCTCAACTCTAGACAGGGGGCGAAAAACAGCCGCACTCGCGCTACAGTGGCCCTCACGCAGCCCAAGACGCGGCCGGAGGGAACCCAGTCATGCCGCCCAGGAAGAAGCGCGCCACACTTGCCCGCACAAACCGCCGCCCCCACGTAGACGACGCCACATGGGGCAAAGCCGACGATATCGCGGCCGCCGACGCCATCACCGTTGGCCACCTGCTCACGGTGCTGCTGAACAAGTACGCCTCCGGCGCCATCGACGTCCCCATCCCCAAGGAAGACATCCGCGCCGGCGGGCGCAGCGGACACCTCGCCGCCATCGGCGATGCCGCATGGCACCGAGCCGACCAGCGCCGCGACCGTGAGGGCATCCAGTCCATGAGCGTCCTGTGCGAGCTGCTGCTACGCGAACTCGTAGACGGTCGCGTGACCGCTGGTCTCGACGCCGCCCCCCGCAAGCGCCGCACCCGCCGCGATCAGCGAGCAGCCGAGCCCCACGAGGAAGCAGGCGGGGCCATCACCCCGTCCCTCATCGCCACGGCCGCCTGACCAATCCCGGCACGCCTCACCGAAAGGAACCCCGCGAGCGCCATGTCCACACCCGAACCCCTCCACGGCGACCCCCGCCCCCTCCCACCCCTGCGGACCGTCGGAGACCTCCGCACCGCCCTCCACCAGGGCTACGGGTTCCCCGGAGACGCCGCCGAATTCGAGGCCGAATTCGCCCGCGCCGTCGAACTCTCCGAACCCGACCTCGCCGCCGCCGCCCGCGTCGTCGCCGCCTACCGCGGACACATCTACGCCCGCCATGACCCCCACTTCGAAACCGGCATCGCCGAGGGCATCACCGCCGCCCTCGCCGCCAAGGAGACCCGCGCGTGACTGACGTCATCGCGGTAACCACCGACCTCGCCGAGCAGCAAGCCCGCCGCATTGGCCCGGCCGCTGTCGACGCCCTCAAGAACCTGCGGGCGGAACTCGAAGACAACCCCCGGCTAGGCCGGATGCGCGGCGCGACCCCGGAAGGCGTAGAGGTCTACCTGACGCACATCGAACCCCGGCCGGACATGCCGCCCCTGACCGTGACCTACGTCTACACTCCCGACCCCCCGCCGCCGACCGTCGCAATCTCCGTCGTCACGCCACACGACACCCCTGAAGACGACACCTGACCCCGCCCCGCCGTCCGTTGGTGGGGGCTGCGCACGACGGGCACCACCCCGAACCCTCCACCTGCGGCTTGCGTCGAAGCGCGTGGCCGTGCCAGCGGAAGAGGTCAGCTCGCCAGCACCCGCCGGGGTTTGGGGGCTTTCCGGCCGTTGCGGAGCCGCCGCCAGCCGCTCCCGTGCAGGAGTCGGCCCGGTTGTGTGACGACGACCGGTGTCGTCTCCGGGGCGGGGCATTTCACCCGCCAATGGACTTAAGGATGCCGGTGACGCGGAGGGCGTTCTCGGTGTTGAGGCCGAGGCGGGCCGCCCAGGCGAGGGCGTCGTCGAGGGTGGCGTCTGGGTCGGCCAGGCGGGCGGCGGCGAGGGTGGGTGGCACTTTGCCGTCGTTCAGCAGGGTGGTCCACTGGCGTCCGGTGAGGGAGAGGTAGCGGAGGTCCGTCAGGTCGGCCAGGACGGTCGGGTCGGGGACATCGGCTCCGGAGAGGTCGAGGCCGCGCAGGTGAGGGACGGTCCGCAGCGGGGTGAGGTCGGCCGGGACGGTGGTGGTCAGGTCGAGGGAGGCGAGGTGGGGGTGGCCTGCGAGCGGGGTCAGATTGCCGTCGTCGAGGGTGATGCGCAGAGATTCGACGGGCAGTTCGCGCACCGGCGTCAGGTCGGCGGTGGTGGAGCGGTTGAGGTGCAGTCGGCGGAGGCTGGGGGCGGCGGTGAGCGGGGCTAGGTCGACAAGGCCGGTGGCGTCGTTGATGTGGATTGCCTGGAGGGTGGGCGGGACCTCATCGGGGCTGTCGCCGATGATCTGCTGGGGGGCGGGATCACAGGCGGGTTCGAGCAGGGAGATGTAGCCGCCGTGCTTCTCGTACGCGCCTTGGTCAAGCAGTTCCAGGTAGTGGCCGAGGAGTGAGGTGATCGAGTCACCGACGTAGGCGGGCCCGTCGTCGTAGTCGCGGCCGGTGCAGATGATCTGGCCGGGGCGGCCGTTGCGGGCCGGGGCCGTGTCGACGGCTAGGAAGTTGCCGTCCTCGCTGGTGGCGAAGCGCAACCAGCCGGGGTGGCCTCCGCAGCGGCGGACGGTATTGGTGGGGGTAGCGTCGAAGACGACGGCGTCCCATTCCAGGTCCCAGCCGTACCAAGGCCGTTCGCCCGCGCTCCACACGGTGTGCTCAGCGACGAGGTTCTCCAGCGACAGCCAGGCGTTGCCCTGGAACAGGTAGCGGTTCTCGTAGCCAACGCCGTCGCCGTCGGCGATCGTGTAGAGCGCCCGCAGGTCGGTTGGCAGGCGGCGGCCGAGGCGGCGTTCGGCTTCGTCGATTGCGGCGGCGGTGGCGGGCGGGGGCAGTTCGTCGGAGTGTCCCAGGATCGCGGCGCGCCGCTCGAGGTAGGCGTGGAAGCGGTCCACGGCCAGCTCGGAGTCGCCCGTCGGTGCGGCGGTGCCGGGCTCTTGGTGCAGGCCGGGCTGGAGCAAGTGGTAGTCGGGTTCCAGGACCACTTGGAAACCACTGCCGATCCCTGTCACCCGGGTGATGGCGTCGTTGAAGGCGACGAGCCGGTACTCGCCGGACGGCCGGCACTGGATCTCGAGGCTGACGGGTTCCCAGCCGCGGTCTTTGCACAGTTTCTCCGCCAGTGACATGAGTTCCTCGTAGGGGTTGGGCACGCCGGCGTGCCAGTGTTCCCTCCGCGAGGTGTAGCCCCCGGTCACCGAGGTACCGCCCCGCCCTGCCAGGCCGTGCATTACTGCGTGCGTCCACCCGCTCGGGGCCTTCGCGGCGATCGCCTCAACTATCGGTCGTACCGCCTGATCCACCATGCTCTGCTCCCGTGCTGTCAACGTTGCCGCGCATCATGGCAGTGACCACTGACATTGAGACTGTGTGGCCTGGACGCGCCAGACATCGAGCAGCAAGAAGCGTGAGAACGCCTGTCGGCGTAGACGCTAAAGCCCTCAACCGCGCACAGTTGAGTGTGCTCAGTAGGACGTGACGGGCCTCGTCGTGGGCGGCGCGGCCGGTGGTCGCGGTGGGGGCGGGTGTCGGCCAGGGCGGCGAGGCCGGTGGTCGTCTACCCCAACAGTGGCGAGCGCTGGGATCCGGAGCGGGGGTCCTGGCGGGGCACGCCGACCTTTGACCCGGCTCTGCTCAGCGGCTGGCGGGTGGCCGGGGCGCGGTTGATCGGCGGCTGCTGCCGGGTGGGCCCGGACCGTATCGCGGAGTTGGCCGCCGAGCTGGAAAAGCAGTAGGCGTACGGCCTGGCCCGGGCCATACTCGGCCGGGTGTTTCTCACCATCACCACCGCAGGCAGTGCCGGGCGGCCGGCGACCGATCTCGGATTCCTGCTGCACAAGCATCCGGAGAAGGCGCAGACGTTCTCGACCTCATACGGCACCGCGCACGTCCTTTATCCGGAGGCGAGCGCACGGCGGTGCACTGCGGCGCTGCTGCTGGAGGTCGACCCGGTCGCGCTGGTCAAGCGGGGCCGGGGCAGGGGGCGTGGCGGCGCCGCCGACTCGGCGTTGGCGCAGTACGTCAACGACAGGCCGTATGCCGCTTCCTCGCTGCTGGCCGTGGCGCTGAGCGCTGTCTTCCGCACCGCGTTGCAGGGCCAGTGCGCCGCCCGCCCCGAGCTGGCGGTCCAGCCGCTGCCGCTGCGGATCGAGGTGCCCGCGCTGCCCGCGCGCGGCGGTGCGGAGATGGTACGGCGGCTCTTTGAGCCGCTGGGCTGGATGGTCGAGGCCGAACCCGTCCCGCTGGATGAGCAGTTCCCCGCGTGGGGCGACTCCCGCTATGTACGGCTGGCGCTGGACGGGGAGGCCCGGCTGGCCGACGCACTGCGGCAGCTCTACGTACTGCTGCCGGTGCTGGATGGGGCCAAGCACTACTGGGTCGCCGCCGATGAGGTCGACAAGCTGTTGCGCGCGGGCGAGGGCTGGCTGGAGAACCACCCGGAACAGAAGATCATCGTGGGTCGGTATCTGGCCCGTCGCGGCGCGCTGACCCGCCAGGCGCTGGAGCGCCTTGAGCTGGCCCGGCTTGCCGAGGCCGACGACAGCGAGGCCGAGGAGCTCGACAACGCCGTCGACGAGTTCGACGAGTTCGACGAGTTCGACGAGTCCGACCAGGCCGACGAGTCCGCCGAGGACACCGACGCCGAGGACAAGCCGGTGCCGCTCGCCGTACAGCGACGGGACGCCATTCTCAGCGCGCTGCGTGAGTCCGGCGCGGGCCGGGTGCTGGATCTGGGCTGCGGCCCGGGGCACTTGATATCGGTACTGCTCAAGAACCCGCAGTTCACGGAGGTCGTCGGCGTCGATGTGTCGATGCGCGCCCTCCAGATGGCCAGTCGGCGGCTCCGGCTGGAACGGATGGGCGAGCGCCAGGCCTCCCGTATCAAGCTGCTGCAAGGCGCACTCACCTACACCGACTCCCGGCTGCGGGGATATGACGCGGCAGTGCTCAGCGAGGTCATCGAGCATGTCGATCCGCCCCGGCTCACCGCCCTGGAGTACGCCGTGTTCGGCGCGGCCCGGCCCGCGACCGTCATCGTGACCACGCCCAACGTCGAGTACAACGTGCGTTGGGAGTCCTTGCCCGCCGGGCAGGTACGCCACGCCGACCACCGCTTCGAGTGGAACCGGGAGGAGTTCCGCACCTGGGCCGAGTCGGTCGCCGCACAGCACGGCTACACCGCTGAGCTGCGCCCCGTCGGCCCCGATGACCCAGAGGTCGGCCCACCCACCCAGCTGGCACTTTTCCGAATCGCCAACACCACGAAGGAGGCAGTCGCATGACGGCGCTCGCCGTGCCCGATCTGTCTCTTGTCGTGCTGATCGGCACCACCGGATCCGGAAAATCCACGTTCGCCCGGCGTTACTTCAAGCCGACCGAGGTCATCTCCTCGGATGTCTGCCGTGGGCTGGTCGCCGACGATGAGAACGACCAGAGCGCCACCCCCGACGCCTTTGACGTCCTGGACTACATCACCGGCAAGCGGCTAGCCGCAGGCCGGCTCACCGTGATCGATGCGACGAACGTCCAGCCCGAATCACGCCGTAAGCTGGTGCGACTGGCCCGCGAGCACGATGTGCTGCCAGTCGCGATCGTCCTCGACGTCCCCGAGCGCGTCTGTCTCGAGCGCAACGCGCAACGCCCCGATCGGGCCGGTATGCCCCCGCACGTCGTCCCGCGCCAGCGGCGCGAGCTGCGCCGTTCGCTGCGCGGTCTGGAGGGCGAGGGCTTTCGCAAGGTTCATGTCCTGCGCGGTACGGAGGAGATCGAGGCCGCCGAAATCACCCTGGAGCGGCGCTTCAACGATCTGCGGCACCTCACCGGCCCGTTCGACATCATCGGCGATATCCACGGCTGCCGCTCCGAGCTGGAGACCCTGCTCGGCGACAAGCTCGGCTATGTCATCGACCGGGACGTGGAAGGCCGCCCCATCGACGCCCGGCATCCCGAGGGCCGTACGGCTGTCTTCGTCGGCGACCTCGTCGACCGTGGCCCGGACAGCCCCGGTGTGCTGCGGCTGGTGATGGGCATGGTGGCGTCCGGTGCCGCGCTGTGTGTGCCCGGCAACCATGAGCAGAAGCTCGGCCGGTACCTCAAGGGCCGTAACGTCAAGCAGACCCATGGGCTGGCCGAGACCATCGAGCAGCTGGCCAAGGAGGACGAGGCCTTCGTCGCGGCGGTACGGGAGTTCATTGACTCGCTGGTCAGCCACTACGTACTGGACGGCGGCCAGCTGGTCGTCTGCCACGCCGGGCTGCCGGAGAAGTACCACGGCCGGACCTCGGGCCGGGTGCGTTCGCACGCACTGTACGGGGACACCACCGGCGAGACGGATGAGTTTGGCCTGCCGGTGCGCTACCCATGGGCCGAGGAGTACCGGGGCCGGGCGGCGGTCGTCTACGGCCACACCCCGACCCCGCGCGCGTCCTGGCTCAACAACACCATCTGTCTGGACACCGGCTGTGTCTTCGGCGGCACCATGACCGCGCTGCGCTGGCCGGAGCGTGAGCTCATCGACGTACCGGCCGAACAGGTCTGGTACGAGCCGGTGAAGCCGCTCACCAACGCCGCCCCCGGTGGCGCCGACGGGCGGCCGCTGGACCTCGCCGATGTGCACGGCCGCAAGATCGTCGAAACTCGGTACGCGGGCCGTATCTCGGTGAAGGAGGAGAACTCCGCGGCCGCGCTGGAGGTGATGAGCCGCTTCGCGATAGACCCGCGACTGCTCGCCTACCTCCCGCCGACCATGGCACCGTGCGCCACCTCACAGTTGGACGGCTACCTTGAGCACCCGGCCGAGGCGTTCGCCGCCTACCGGTCCGACGGCATACGCCGGGTGGTGTGCGAGGAGAAGCACATGGGCTCCCGGGCGGTGGCCCTGATCTGCCGCGATGCGGAGGCCGCACGCGAGCGCTTCAGCGCCACCGGTGGCGTCTCGGGCGCCCTGCACACCCGCACGGGGCGCCCGTTCTTCGACGACCACGAGCGCAGCGAGCAAGTGCTGGCCGGTATCCGCGCCTCCATCACCGGCGCCGGGCTCTGGGAGGAGCTGGCCACCGACTGGCTGCTGCTTGACGCGGAGCTGCTGCCCTGGTCGCTGAAGGCCACCGGACTGCTGCGCCAGCAGTACGCCGCGGTGGGCGCCGCATCCCGGGCGGTCTTCCCGGGCGCGCTGGCCGCGCTGGAGCAGGCGGCGGCGCGTGGTGTGCCGGTCGGCGAGCTGCTGGACCGGCAGCGGGACCGCGCGGCGGACGCGGCGGCGTTCACCGAGTCCTACCGCCGCTACTGCTGGCCGGTGGACGGTCTGGACGGCATCCGGTTCGCGCCGTTCCAGCTGCTGGCCGCCCAGGGCCGCAGCCTCGCGGACGTACCGCACGACCGCCAACTCGCCTGGCTGGACCGCATGGTAGAAGCCGACAGCAGCGGCCTCCTCCAGCGAACCGGCCGCCTGATCGTCGACACCGCGAACGCGGCATCGGTCGCCGAAGGCACCGACTGGTGGCTGAACCTCACCGCCGAGGGCGGCGAGGGCATGGTGGTCAAGCCCCTCCAGGCGATGGCGCGCGGCACGGACGGACGGCTGATCCAGCCGGGCATCAAGTGCCGTGGCCGGGAGTATCTGCGGATCATCTACGGTCCGGAGTACACCCGCCCGGACCAGCTGAAGCAGCTACGCTTCCGCCACCTTGGCCACAAACGCTCACTGGCCCTGCGCGAGTACGCGCTGAGTCTGGAGGCACTGGACCGGCTGGCCGCCGACGAGCCACTGTGGCGGGTCCACGAGGCAGTCTTCGCCGTCCTCGCCCTGGAGTCAGAGCCGGTCGACCCCCGTCTGTAGACCGCCTTCCAGAAACCTCCACGATGTTGTGGGCACTCGTGCTGGCCGCGGGCTGCCGCTCGCCATTTACCTCCCCGAGGCGAGTCTCGTCTACCCCACACACGACCAGTTCGGCTACGCACGCGAGCCCGACGGCACCCACCACGCGTGGCACATCCCCGCCGACCACCGCTGGGACCTGAGAAAACTCACTTGACTGTCCCCGGGCTGCCTAACCACCCCTGAGCGGTGAAAGGGGGCCAAGATAGGGGCATGGGATTCCATGTCGACTCCGAGGCCGGGCGGCTGCGCCGCGTCATCGTGCACCGCCCGGATCTGGAGCTGAAGCGGCTCACCCCCACGAATAAGGGCGACCTGCTCTTTGACGACGTCCTGTGGGTGCGGCGTGCCCGGCAGGAACATGACGCCTTCGCGGACGCGCTGCGTGACCGGGGTATCGAGGTGCATCTCTTCGGCGATCTGCTGACCGAGACCCTGGATATTCCGGTCGCCCGGGCGCTCGTCCTGGACCGGGTCTTCGATGAGAAGGAGTACGGCCCGCTCGCCACCGACCATCTGCGTGCCGCTTTCGATCAGCTGCCCACGGCTGAGCTGGCCGAGGCGCTGATCGGGGGCATGACCAAGCGGGAGTTCCTGGAGCGGCATCCCGAGCCGACCTCGGTCCGCTTCCATGTGATGGACCGCGACGACTTCCTGCTGAATCCGCTCCCCAATCACATCTTCACCCGTGACACCTCGGCGTGGATCTACGACGGCGTCGCCGTCAACGCGATGCGCTGGCCCGCCCGGCAGCGCGAGACCGTTCACTTTGAGGCGATCTACCGTCACCACCCGCTCTTCTCCGGCAATGACTTCAGGTTCTGGTCCACGGGAGAGAGCACCCATCCCTCCACCATTGAGGGCGGTGATGTGCTGGTCATCGGCGCTGGCGCGGTGCTGATCGGTATGAGCGAGCGGACCACTCCGCAGGCCGTGGAGACGCTGGCTCGTGAGCTGTTCGCGGTCGGTTCCGCCCATACGATCGTGGCGCTGGACATGCCCAAGCGGCGGTCCTTTATGCACCTCGACACCGTGATGACGATGATCGACGGAGATACGTTCACCCAGTACGCGGGCCTGGGCATGCTCCGCTCGTACACCATTGAGCCCGGCGGGGGCGAGCATGAGCTGAAGGTCACCGACCATCCGCCGGAGCATATGCACCACGCGATCGCCGCCGCCCTGGGGCTCGATGGCATCCGGGTGCTGACCGCCACCCAGGATGTGCACTCGGCCGAGCGTGAGCAGTGGGATGACGGCTGCAATGTCCTGGCCGTGGAACCGGGGGTCGTGGTCGCCTATGACCGTAATGTCACCACCAATACGCATCTGCGTAGGCAAGGCATTGAGGTACTGGAGATCCCCGGTAGTGAGCTGGGCCGGGGGCGGGGCGGGCCGCGCTGTATGAGCTGTCCGGTGGAGAGGGTGGCTGTATAGAGATGCGGTGCATCGTATATACTTCCAGCCTCTCTCTGTATGTACGCGAGCTAGGAGCCCCCTATGGCGATTGACCTCAAGGGCCGCCACTTCCTCAAGGAGCTGGACTTCACCCCCGAGGAGTTCCGCCAGCTGCTGACCCTGGCCGCCGAGCTGAAGGCCGCCAAGAAGATGGGCACCGAGCGGCAGCGGCTCAGCGGTAAGAACATCGCGCTGATCTTTGAGAAGACCTCCACCCGCACCCGCTGTGCCTTTGAGGTGGCCGCCGCCGATCAGGGCGCCAGGACCACGTATCTCGACCCGTCCGGCTCACAGATCGGCCACAAGGAGTCGGTCAGGGACACCGCCCGGGTGCTGGGCCGGATGTATGACGGCATCGAGTACCGGGGTGCTGGCCAGGAGGTCGTTGAGGAGCTTGCCGCGCACGCCGGGGTGCCGGTCTTCAACGGTCTCACCGATGAGTGGCATCCCACCCAGATGCTCGCCGATGTCCTCACCATGACCGAGCACAGCGACAAGCTCTTGGAACAGGTCGCTTACGCCTACCTGGGGGATGCCCGGTACAACATGGGCAACTCCTACCTCATCACCGGGGCTCTGCTCGGGATGGACGTCCGGATCGTCGCACCCAGGGAGCTGTGGCCGCAGGAATCCGTGATCGCCGAGGCGCGTGCCCTGGCCGAGCGCACCGGGGCCCGTGTCACCCTCACCGAGGAGGTCGCCGACGGGGTGCGCGGCGCTGACTTTGTCGCCACCGATGTCTGGGTCTCCATGGGGGAGCCCAAGGAGGTCTGGGACGAGCGCATCGCACTGCTCGCCCCCTACGCCGTGACCATGGATGTCCTGCGGGCCACCGGTAATCCGGAGGTGAAGTTCCTGCACTGCCTCCCGGCCTTCCACGATCTGGGTACGGCCGTCGGCCGGGAGATTTATGAGCGGCATGGGCTGGAATCCCTCGAAGTCACCGATGAGGTCTTCGAGTCCGCGCACTCCATCGTCTTCGACGAGGCCGAGAACCGGATGCACACCATCAAGGCGGTGCTGGTCGCCACCGTGTGCCCATAGTCATACGGGTCAGCGTCATACGGGTCAGCGGGCCGCCGAGGTCGTACGCGTACGAGAGAAGGGGCACCGCGGTGAGCGATACCGCACCTCGGGTCGGGCTCGGCACCATCGCCCGGGAGTGGGGAAGGATCGGCTGCGTCGGTTTCGGCGGGCCGCCCGCACATATCTCGCTGCTCCGCGATCTCTGTGTGGAACGCCGGAAGTGGATCAAAGCGGGGGACTTTGAGGACGGTATCGCCGCGACGAACCTCCTCCCGGGACCGGCCTCCACCCAGCTGGCCATCCTCACCGCCTGGCGGCTACGCGGGGCGCCCGGGGCGATGGTCGGTGGGGTCTGCTTCATCCTGCCGGGTCTTGTGCTCATTCTGGCCCTGGCCGCGCTCTTCCTGGCCGGGGATCCGCCCCGGTGGGTCAGCGGCGCGGCGGCGGGCGCGGGCGCGGCGGTCGCCGGGGTCGCGGCGCAGGCCGCACTCAGGCTGGGCCCGGCCAGTCGGCGACGCGCCGAGGGTCGTGCCGCGCGGCGTCGTTGGTATGTGTACGTAGCCGTCGGTGCGTTGGCCACGATTCTGACCGGGCCCTGGCTGGTCCTGATCCTGCTCGCGGTGGGGTTCTTCGAGGTGGGCGTCCGTGCTCGCGCCACGGCGGGGGATGAGGGGGAGGGGCGTCTGGGAGCCTGGCCGCTGCTCGCCGCCGCGCCGGCGGCGATGGCCACCGGCGGGCTGGGCGCGCTCAGCTGGGTGGCCTTCAAGATCGGTGCGCTGTCCTATGGCGGCGGCTTTGTGATCATCCCGCTGATGCAGTCCGACGCCGTGAACCTCTACGGCTGGATGACCGAGGGTCAGTTTCTGAACGCCGTCGCGCTGGGCCAGATCACTCCGGGGCCGATCGTCCAGACCGTCGCCGTTGTGGGCTATGCCGCCGCCGGTCTCGGCGGTGGACTCCTGGCGGCGGCCGTCGCCTTCGGGCCGTCCTTTCTGTTTGTTCTTCTCGGTGCTCGGCGCTTTGACCGGCTGCGCCGGCATCGCGCCGCGCAGTCTTTCTTTCTTGGCGCGGGCCCCGCTGTCGTCGGCGCCATCGCGGGCTCGGCGGTGCCGCTTGCGCTGGCCCTCCAGCACGCATGGCAGTTCGGGGTGCTGGCCGCCGCCGCGGTCTGGCTGCTGGCGGCGCGGCGCGGAGTGGTTCCGGCGCTGCTTGGTGCGGGCGCGGCGGGAGTGGTCGCCGCGCTCGCGGGCCTGCCCACGTCGTAGCTTCCCCAGCCCCGCCCCTTCCCGTAACTGGGGGCTTGCGCCCCCAGGCCCCCGCCTGTTGTTGGGCAATATCCCCAGGCTTCGTCCGGTCCCCCGGGCCCCCGGGAAGGGGCGGATTGGGAACCCCCACCGGGGACCGAGTGCGTGCGCGCCCAGCCCCTGAACCGTGCTGGGAGCCTGAACCCGGGGGCGAAGCCCCGCGCGGCGGAGCGGCAACGCCCGGAAGAGGTCATCGTATTGCGCACTCGTGACGACGGTAAGGAAGCGGTGATACGTTCCCCGTATGAGCCCGTTCACCGGTTCCGCTCGCCGTACCGAAGAATGGCAACACCTCAAGGTCGGCCGTGACGATGGCGTCGTCACCGTCACCCTTGACCGGCCCGACAAGCTCAACGCCCTGACCTTCCAGGCCTACGCGGACCTTCGCGACCTGCTCGCCGAGCTGTCCCGGGAGAGATCCGCCCGCGCCCTGGTACTCGGCGGCGAGGGCCGGGGCTTCTGCTCAGGCGGCGATGTCGACGAGATCATCGGCGCCACGCTGGAGATGGACACCGGCCAGCTTCTCGACTTCAACCGGATGACCGGACAGGTCGTTCGCGCGATCCGGGAGGCGCCCTTCCCCGTGGTCGCCGCCGTCCATGGCGCCGCCGCGGGCGCGGGCGCCGTGCTCGCCCTCGCCGCTGACTTCCGGGTCGCCGACCCCACCGCCCGCTTCTCCTTCCTGTTCACCAGGGTCGGACTGTCCGGCGGCGATATGGGAGCCGCGTATCTGTTGCCCCGGGTGGTGGGGCTGGGCCATGCCACCCGGATCCTGATGCTCGGCGAACCCGTCCGTGCCGTCGAGGCGGAACGTATCGGCCTGATCAGTCAGTTGGCCGACGAGGGCCAGGCCCACCGGTCGGCGGAGGCCCTCGCCCGCCGTCTCGCGGAGGGGCCCGCGCTCGCCCATGCCCAGACCAAGGCGCTGCTCACCGCCGAGCTCGACCTCCCGCTCTCCGCCGCCGTCGAACTGGACGCCGCGACCCAGGCGCTCCTGATGAACAGCGCCGACTACGCAGAATTCCACGCCGCCTTCACCGAGAAGAGGCCGCCCAAGTGGCAGGGCAGATAGCGATGCGCGTCGCCGTCATCGGCGGCGGCCCCGGCGGGCTCTACGCCGCCGCCCTCCTCAAACGGCTCGACCCCCGCCGCGACATCACCGTCTGGGAACGCAACGCCCCACAGGACACCTTCGGCTTCGGCGTCGTCCTCTCCGATGAGACGCTGGGCGGCATCGAGCACGCCGACCCAGCCGTCTACGCGGCGCTCCAGGAGGAGTTCGTCCGCTGGGACGACATCGACATCGTCCACCGTGGCCGGACGCTGACCTCCAGCGGTCATGGCTTCGCGGCGCTGAGCCGCCGACGCCTCCTCGCCGTACTGCACGACCGCTGCCGACAGCTGGGCGTGGAGCTCCGCTTCCGGACCGAGGCCCCGCCCGCCGCCGCACTCGCCGATACGCACGACCTGGTCATCGCCGCCGACGGCGTGCACAGCACCACCCGGGAGGCGCACCGCGACGCCTTCCGCCCGCACCTCACCACGCACCGCTGCCGCTATATCTGGCTCGCCGCCGACTTCGCCTTCGACGCCTTCCGTTTTGAGATCGCCGAGACCGAGCATGGTGTCCTGCAGCTCCATGGCTACCCCTACGCAACCGACGCCTCCACCGTCATCGTGGAGACGCGCGAGGAGGTGTGGCGAGCGGCGGGCCTGGACAGCTGCGATGAGAGGGAGTCCGCCGAGCGCTGCGCCAAGCTCTTCGCCGACGCACTCGGCGGACGGCCGCTGCGCGGCAACAACTCACCGTGGATCGCCTTCCGTACGGTCGTCAATGAGCGCTGGTCCCATGGCCATACCGTGCTGCTCGGCGACGCCGCACACACCGCACACTTCTCCATCGGCTCCGGCACCAAGCTCGCCGTCGAGGACGCCCTGGCGCTCGCCGCCTGCCTGCAGGAACAGCCCGATATCCGCGCCGCGCTCACCGCGTACGAGGCTGAGCGCCGTCCCGTCGTCCAGTCCACCCAGCGCGCGGCCCGGGCCAGCCTGGAGTGGTTCGAGGACCTGGCCACCTATACCGACCAGCCGCCGCACCAGTTCGCCTTCAACCTCCTCACCCGCAGCCGCCGGGTCACCCATGACAACCTCCGGCTGCGCGATGCCGCGTTTGTCTCCGCCGTGGAGCGCGAGGCGGCGGTGCCGCCCGGCACGCCCCCCATGTTCACGCCTTTCCGGCTCGGCGGCCTGACCTTGCGTAACCGCGTCGTGGTCTCCCCGATGGATATGTACTCCGCCCGGGACGGCGTCCCCGGCGACTTTCACCTTGTCCATCTCGGCGCCCGCGCGCTCGGCGGCGCCGGGCTGACCATGACGGAGATGGTCTGCGTCAGCCCGCAGGGCCGTATCACCCCCGGCTGCACGGGGCTGTGGACGGACGGACAGGAAGCCGCCTGGCGCCGTATCACCGAGTTCGTCCACGCCCAGTCGCCGACCGCCGCCATCGGCGTCCAGCTCGGTCACTCCGGCCGCAAGGGCTCCACCCGGCTGATGTGGGAGGGTATCGATCAGCCGCTCACCACGGGCAACTGGCCCGTGGTGGCCCCTTCCCCCATTCCTTACCGGGCGGGTGTCAACCAGATACCACACGCCCTGACCGCCAGAGAACTCGCCGTGGTACGCGCCCAGTTCGCCGCTTCTGCGCACCGCGCCGCCCGGGCGGGCTTCGATCTGCTCGAACTCCACTGCGCGCACGGCTATCTGCTGTCCAGCTTCCTCTCCCCGCTCACCAACCACCGCACCGACGCCTACGGGGGCGATATCACCGCCCGGCTCCGCTTCCCCCTCGAAGTCCTCGACGCCATCCGTGAAATCTGGCCGGATGACCGCGCCCTCACCGTCCGCGTCTCCGCTACCGACTGGGCCGAAGGCGGCACCACACCCGAGGACGCCCTCACCATCGCCGCCGCCTTCGCCCAGCACGGCGCTGACGCCATCGATGTCTCTACCGGCCAGGTCACTCCCGACGAGCGCCCCGACTACGGCCGCTCCTACCAGACCCCGTATGCCGACCGCATCCGTAACACCCTCGGCGTCCCCGTCATCGCGGTGGGCGCCATCTCCTCCTGGGATGACGTCAACTCCCTGATCGTCGCGGGCCGCGCCGACCTGTGCGCGCTGGCCCGCCCGCACCTCTACGATCCGCACTGGACCCTGCACGCCGCCGCCGACCAGGGCTATACGGGCCCGGCCGCGCCGTGGCCCCGGCCCTACCAGGCGGGCAGCCGCCGACCCCCGACCGGCCGCACGGACGCTCCCAAACCCCGGCTCACCCTGTGACAGGCCGCAGGGGACCCCTCGTCGGCGCGGATGTTCTCCCGGCGCCGGAGCAGGGAGGGCAGCCGCCGTGTCAGGCGGGTCATGAGTTGGGCGAGCTCCCTGCCGTGTCCGGCCGCTCCGTCATCGCGACGGTGCCATCATCGAGGCCCGCCGTCTCCCGCCGCCGGGTGCCGGAAGGCCGCGCTCGTGAGCTTGGCCACTCGGGCGAGCGGTCCGGGTGACAATGGGGGGCATGTCCTCGAGCAGCTCGCGCCCGCGTCGGCGCACGGCCGACGCCTCACCGTGCCCCTGCGGGTCATCCTCGTCGTACGGGGCGTGCTGCGGGCCGCTGCACTCCGGGCAGAGCGCGGCCGCCGACGCGAAGACGCTGATGCGCTCACGGTTCAGTGCCTTCGCCGTCCAGGACGAGGCCTATCTGCTGCGGACCTGGCATCCCGGCACCCGCCCGGCACGTATCGACTTCGACCGCGGGACGCGCTGGACGGGCCTGGACATCCTGGACACCGATGCCGGGAGCCCGTTCCACCCGACGGGGACGGTCACCTTCCGCGCCCACTACACCCACCGCGGCCGTGCGGGCACCCTGCGAGAACGCAGCCGGTTCGTCCGGTACGAGGGTGCCTGGGTCTATATGGACGGTGAGATCTCCGCGGAGTAGCCGCGGAGGCCCTACAGCCCCTCGTCTCCTGGGCGGTCGTTTCTGAGCTCTTCCTCCCACAGGAGCTCATCGAACTCGTCGATCTCGACCGGCTTGGCGGCCTCCTCGTCCCACCAGCGATCGTCAGCCTCCCGCTTGTTCGCCACGATCACCGCGATCGGCGGGATCGCCGCGGCGATCACACACATGGCGACGGCCAGGGGTACGGAGAAGAGGCGCACAAACGCCCAGGCGCTGATGAAGAGCGTCAGACAGACCGTCATCAGCGCGAAGTAGCGCCGACGCCGCCGCGTGTACATACCTCCAGCTTACGGCGCTAATCCGGGCTCAGCTGGGCTGCCGCGTACCGCGCGCCGGGTGCGTGCAGCCTGCTGTGCAGCTCCGCGAAGACCCGGGCCGAGCGCTCGCCGGGCCAGTCGTCCGGCAGCAGGGCGGGCGGCAGCCCGGGGTCGGCGTAGGGCAGCCGTCGCCAGGAGTCCAGGGCGAGGAGATAGTCGCGGTACGCCGCCTCCGGCGGGATCTTGCGGCGGCGGACCCATGAGCTCAGCACCGGCTCGTGCGCCGTCAGGAACGCGCGGTGCAGCGCCGCGATCGCCGACAGATCCCACCAGCGGGCGACGGCGTCCGCCGTGGGCTCAAAACCGGCGTGGGTGCCGCGGAAGAGATCGACATAGGAGGACAGGCCCAGTCGCTCCAGTGAGTGACGGGCCTCCGGCTCCAGATGGGATGGCGCGATCCAGATGCCCGGAGCGGCGTTACCGAAGCCGAGCCGGGACAGCCGGGAGCGCAGGATATGGCGGCGCTGGCGTTCACTCTCGGGTACGGAGAAGACCGCGAGCAGCCACTGCCTGTCCGGTACCGGGCGGTGATAGATACGCCGGTCCCCGTCTTCCAGGAGCTGCCGGGCGCCGGGGGAGGGGGCGTACCCGGCCGCCTTGCTGCCGGACCCGTGTGCGGTCAGCAGGCCGCGCCGTTTCAGCCGGGACACCGCCGACCGTACCGAGGGCGCGTCCACGCCGACCGCGGCCAGCAGCCGGATCAGCGCGGCGATCGGCACCCGGCCGTCCGGGGCCAGGTCGCGTCCGTACGCACCGTAGAAGGTGACGATCAAAGACCCGGGGGAGGGCTTGGGGGGCACGGGAGGTGCGTGCTGCTCTGCCACCCCGTCACTCTAGATCCACTTCCCGCAGCCGAAACCGCTGCAGCTTGCCGGTTGGCGTGCGCGGAAGCGATTCAGCAAAGAAGATCTCACGCGGGCGTTTATAAGAGGAAAGCTCCGAGAGAGTGAATGAGCTAAGGGTTTCAGCCATTTCACTCCCAGGGGTCGCACCATCCCGCAGCACCACATGGGCGACGACGATCTGGCCTCGCTGCTCGTCGGGGCGTCCGACCACAGCCGCCTCCAGCACATCGGGGTGACGCAGCAGCGCCTCCTCGACCTCCGGGCCCGCGATGTTGTAGCCAGCAGAAATGATCATGTCGTCCGCGCGGGCGACATAGCGGAAGTAGCCGTCCGGCTCCCGGACATATGTATCTCCGGTGATGTTCCAGCCATCGCGCACATAGTCGTGCTGGCGCTCATCCGCGAGGTAGCGGCAGCCGACCGGTCCGCGCACGGCCAGCAGCCCCGGCTGCCCGTCCGGCACCGGCGTGCCGTCCGGTCCGAGCACCCGCGCCTCGAAGCCGGGCACCGGCACCCCGGTCGTGCCCGGACGGATGGCCTCATCGGCGGCGGAGATGAAGATATGCAGCATCTCGGTGGCGCCGATGCCGTTGATCAGCCGTATACCGGTCTCCCGGTGCCATGCCTCCCAGGTGGCGGCGGGCAGATTCTCCCCGGCGGAGACACAGCGGCGCAGGGAGGAGATGTCGTACCCGCCGAGCCTGCCCAGCATTCCCCGGTAGGCGGTCGGCGCGGTGAACAGTACCGAGACCCGGTGCCGCGCGATCGCGGCCAGCATCTGCTCCGGGCCGCTCCACTGCTCCAGCAGTGCCGAAGCACCCACCCGCAGCGGGAAGATGACCAGGCCGCCGAGCCCGAAGGTGAAGCCGAGCGGTGGACTGCCCGCGAAGACATCGTCCGGGGTGGGACGCAGCACATGGGCGGCGAAGGTGTCCGCGACCGCCAGGACATCCCGGTGGAAGTGCATACAGCCCTTGGGCCGCCCGGTGGTGCCGGAGGTGAACGCGATCAGCGCGACATCGTCCGCGGCGGTCTCGACCGGGGCGTACCACTCGGGCTTGCCCTTGGCCAGCCACAGCAGATCGTCGGCCGTGTCACCGCCGAAGACGGTCACCCGCAGGCCCGGGGCCCCTGCCGCGGTCAACTCGTCCAGCGACCGTACGTCACACAGCGCGTGCCCCACCCGGGCGATCTCGCAGATGGTACGCAGCTCACCGCGCCGGTGCCCGGCCAGTACGGTCACGGCCACCGCACCCGTCTTCGTCACCGCCAGCCAGCAGGCGGCGAGCTGTGGCGAGGTGGGCCCGCGCAGCAGCACCCGGTTGCCCGGCAGCACCCCGAGATCCTCGGTGAGGACATGCGCGATGCGGTCGACCTGCCGTTGGAGCCGGCCGTACGACCAGATCTCGCCGGCACCGGTATGGACGGCGGGGCGTGCGGCACCCAGCCGCTCCACCGTGCGGTCGAGCAGTTCCACACCACAGTTGAGCCGCTCGGGGTAACGCAGTTGCGGCCCGTTGGACTGGTTGAACACCAGCTGCGGCCACTGCTCGGAGGGCGGCAGATGGTCGCGGGCGAAGGTGTCAACGTGCGCGGACGGGCTGAGCTGCATGGTGGGTTCGCCCCCTTGCGGCGTGCCGATGTGCCGTTGAGCGTAACGTGATGGTGACGGCAGTCAACGGCCCGCGATAAAGGAGGCGTTGCCGATGCCCGCGTTCGCCCTGGCGCCGGAGGAGCGTAAGTGGTGCACGGAGCTGCGCACACTGGCCGCCGAGCGGCTGCGCCCCCTGGCGGAGAACGGCACTCCTGGTGCCGTCAACCGTCCCCTGATCGCCGCACTTGGCGAACTCGGCTTGCTGGCACGGATGTTCACGGGCCGCGCCCTGGAACTGTGCCTGCTGCGTGAATCCCTCGCCTATGGCTGCACCGAGGCGGAGACCGCCCTCGCCCTCCAGGGGCTGGGCACGTATCCCATCGTCCAGTCCGGCACCGCGGAGCAGCGGTCGCGCTGGCTCCCAGCGGTGACAGCGGGCCGCGCCGTGGCCGCCTTCGCGCTGAGCGAGCCCGGCGCGGGCTCCGACGCGGCGGCCCTGGCCCTGGAGGCGCGGCCCGCCGGGGACGGCTGGCGCCTGACCGGTACCAAGACCTGGATCTCCAACGCCCCGGAGGCCGACTTCGCCTGTGTCTTCGCCCGTACGACCCAGGGCGCGGGGGCCCGTGGCATCACCGCCTTCCTCGTGCCCGCCGACCGGCCGGGGCTGACCGGCACTGGGCTGGAGATGCTTTCCCCGCACCCCATCGGCACCCTCACCTTTGACTCCGTACCGGTCACCGAGGCCGATCTGCTGGGCGAGGCCGACCGAGGTTTCGCGGTCGCCATGCGCACGCTGAACCTCTTCCGGCCCAGCGTCGGAGCCTTCGCGGTCGGGATGGCCCAGGCAGCCCTGGACGCCGCTCTCGCCCACGCCGCGCGGCGCCCCGCCTTCGGCGGCACCCTGCGCGACCTTCAGTCGGTCTCTCACCAGCTGGCCGAGATGGCCACCCGTATCGAGTCCGCCCGGCTGCTGGTCTACGCCGCCGCAGCGGGCTACGACCGGGATGACCCGGATATCGCCATGCGCTCCGCGATGGCCAAGCTGCTGGCCACCGAGACCGCCCAGTACGCCGTCGACACCGCCGTCCAGATCCATGGCGCCGCCGCCCTGCAGCGCGGCCATCTCCTCGAACACCTCTACCGCGAGGTCCGTGCTCCCCGTATCTACGAAGGGGCGACCGAGGTCCAGCGCACGATCATCGCCAAGGAGCTCTTCAGATGACCCTCGACCGCGTCAACCCCGCCGAGCTCTCCCCACCCACCGGCTTCTCCCACGCGGTCACGGCCGAAGGCTCCCGCCTGGTCTTCCTCGCCGGTCAGACGGCGCTGAACAGGGACGGGAAGATCATCGGCGACGATCTGCCCGCGCAGTTCGCACAGGCCCTCACCAACCTCCGCACCGCCCTCCACGCCAGTGGCGGCGCCCCCGAGCACCTGGCCCGGGTCACCGTCTATACGACCGATGTCGCGGCCTACCGCGCCCACACCCGCGAGCTGGGCCGCGTCTGGCGTGACCACATGGGCCGTGATTACCCGGCCATGGCGCTCATCGGCGTGGTCCGCCTCTGGGACGAGACCGCCCTGGTCGAACTGGACGGGATGGCGGTGCTGCCTTAGGCGGTGGCCGGGCGAGCTTTCCCCGAGGCCCGCCACTTCCCGGCTGTGCCGGTGTGCGGCTGCGCCGCGTGGCTTGGGTGGTTTCCCCTATACCCTCCCCCAGCTACCTCCCCCAGACTTCGTCTGGGAGGTGCCCCCAGGAGGTGCCCCCACCTTCCCGGAAACCGGGGCTTCGCCCCGGGGTCCCGGGGGTGGTCGGGTGCGGGCCGGTGGCCGGTGTTGTGCCCACCAAGCGTCGCGAGCTCCGCCCCGAGGCTGGCCGGAGCGCTGTGGCTGGTGTGGGTGGGTGGTTGCGTAGCAGGGCGGGCCTACGCCCCTCGCGGGGCTGCGAGTGCCCACAACGGGGTGGGGGTCTGGGCGAATCCCTCCGGGGGTCGGGCGGGGTTTTGTTTCGCTATATCGGCAGGAGTACATTTGTCCTGTCATAGAGACAACAACCCGACTTGTGACAGGTTGGTATCAGTTCGAACGAAGGTGGCGCGGTGTGCCAGCACCGAACTCAGTGCCCCTCGGCTCTCGCACATGACCGAGAGGCAGCCCGGGTGGTCTTTTCTCACCCGGAGCAAGGCTGGAGCCTGCTCTGCAATGGTGTGGTGATTTTTGAGGACACCGGTGAGCTGCTGCCCGACGGAACCGTCGTCCCGCCGCAGCGGCCGCCGGCCGACCGGCTCGCGTCGGCCTCCCAGTGGGAGGGAGCACCGCAACGCACCGCGTCCGGTGCCCGGCCCTGACCTGGCGGGCCAGCCAGCGGCCCCCTGTCGCGCCTGCCGCATCGCGGCGCGACAGGGCGGCACACGGATCCCGTTCAGATGTCGCGGAAGGTCTCGATCTGCGCGCCCACCGAGTTCAGCCGCTCGGCGAGGTCCTCATAGCCGCGGTTGATGACATACACATTGCGCAGCACCGAGGTGCCCTCGGCGGCCATCATCGCCAGCAGCACCACCACCGCCGGGCGTAGCGCGGGCGGGCACATCATCTCTGCCGCCCGCCACCGGGTCGGCCCCTCCACCAGTACCCGGTGCGGATCGAGGAGTTGCAGCCGGCCGCCGAGCCTGCCCAGGTCGGTCAGGTAGATGGCGCGGTTGTCGTAGACCCAGTCGTGGATCAGCGTCGAGCCGTACGCGGTCGCGGCGATGGCCGCGAAGAACGGCACATTGTCGATGTTGAGGCCGGGGAACGGCATCGGGTGGATCTTGTCGATCGGCGCTTCGAGCTTGGAGGGGCGGACCGTCAGATCAACCAGCCGGGTCCGGCCGTTGTCAGCCGGGTACTCCGCGGTCCGGTCGTGGTCGAGGCCCATTTCCTCCAGCACGGCCAGCTCGATCTCCATAAACTCCACCGGCACCCGGCGGATCGTCAGCTCCGATTGGGTGACGACCGCCGCGGCGAGCAGGCTCATCGCCTCGACCGGGTCCTCGGAGGGTGAGTAGTCGACATCGACGTCGATGTTCGCGACCCCGTGCACGGTCAGCGTGGTGGTGCCGATTCCCTCGACCTGGACGCCCAGCTGCTCCAGGAAGAAGCAAAGGTCCTGGACCATGTAGTTGGACGAGGCGTTGCGGATGACCGTTACTCCGCTGTGGCGGGCGGCGGCCAGCAGCGCGTTCTCGGTGACCGTGTCCCCGCGCTCGGTCAGCACGATCGGCCGTGTGGGTGAGATCGCGCGGTCCACAGCAGCGTGGTACGTCCCCTCGGTTGCCGTGACCTCGAGGCCGAAGCGGCGCAGTGCCTGCATATGCGGCTCGACGGTACGGGTGCCGAGGTCGCAGCCGCCCGCGTAGGGAATCCGGAAGTTGTCCATCCGGTGCAGCAGCGGGCCCAGGAACATGATGATGGACCGGGTGCGGCGGGCCGCGTCCGCGTCGATGCTGGCCAAATCGAGCTCGGCCGATGGTGTGATCTCCAGATCGGTGCCCTCGTTGATCCAGCGCGCCCGGACACCGATGGACCCGAGCACTTCCAGGATCCGGAAGACCTCCTCGATACGGGCGACTCGGCGCAGGACCGTACGGCCCGAGTTGAGCAGTGACGCACACAGCAGTGCGACACAGGCGTTCTTGCTCGTCTTGACGTCGATGCTGCCCGACAGCTGGCGTCCGCCCACCACCCGCAGATGCATCGGACCGGAGTACCCCAGCGAGACGATCTCACTGTCCAGAGCTTCACCAATACGGGCGATCATCTCAAGACTGATGTTTTGATTGCCGCGCTCAATCCGGTTGACGGCGCTCTGGCTGGTGCCGAGTGCCTCCGCGAGCTGTGATTGAGTCCAGCCGCGGTGCTGGCGAGCGTCCCTGATGAGCTGTCCGATACGTACGAGGTAGTCGTCAGTCATGAGTATGACTCTATCTCAGATATGAGATGTATCCGCATGTGAGGAGGGCGTCTAATGGGCTATTCGGGTGGTACGTGGCCAATTTCGGGGCGTGCAGGGCAAGTCGACCGCCGCGTATGCGGGGCGCACAACCCATTGCCATGCCTCTGTCCAGCGCCCCTTTCATGGTCGCTTACGCCCGCCCGGCGTCAAGTTCGGCCTGCGCTCCTCCCGGCGACCCCTGTGGCGCAAGCGGGCCGGTAAGGTCAACGACGCAGTCCGTTGGGGAAGGGGGCGCGATGTCAGCTGGCCGCGGGCGGCTGTGCGCAGTCAGTGACCTGCATGTGTCGTACAGCGAGAACCGGCCCATCGTCGAAGCGCTGCGACCGCGGTCCGATGACGACTGGCTCCTGGTCGCGGGTGACGTCGCCGACACGGTGGCTGATATCGAGTGGGCGCTCAGGGTGTTGAAGGACCGCTTCCGGACGGTGGTCTGGGTGCCGGGCAATCACGAACTCTGGACACCCCGCACCGATGTGGTGCGGCTGCGCGGGGTGGAGCGCTACCTCCATCTGGTGGAACTGTGCCGCCGCCTGGGCGTGCTGACGCCGGAGGACCCCTATCCGGTGTGGCGGGGACGGGGCGGGCCGGTCACGATCGCGCCGCTGTTCCTGCTGTACGACTACACCTTCCGGGTCGACGGGGTGCTGACCAAGCAAGAGTCGCTGCGGCGCGCGTACGAGGCGGGGGTCGTGTGCACCGACGAGCATCTGCTGCACCCCGACCCCTACGCAAGCCGGGACGACTGGTGCCGGGCCAGGGTCGCGGAGACCGAGAAGCGGCTCGCCGCGTGTGCCCCGGACGCGCCGCCGGTGCTGATCAACCACTGGCCGCTGGTGCGCGAGCCGACCCGGGTACTGCGCTTTCCCGAGTTCGCCCAGTGGTGCGGCACCGAGCTCACCGCCGACTGGCACCGGCGCTTCAACGCCGCCGCCGTGGTCTACGGCCATCTGCACATACCCCGGTCCACGGTCTACGACGGGGTGCCGTTCGAGGAGGTCTCGCTCGGCTACCCGCGCGAGTGGAGAGCCCGCGCGACCCGGCCCGAGCTTCCCCGGGTCATTCTGTCCTGAGACTGTCCTGAGGAGGACGCGACCGGCGAAGCTCACCCGGACCACGGATCAGACCAGGCCGTGGGCCCTCTGCGACCGCCGTGACAGCGAGTCGATGACCACGGCGGCGAGCAGGACACTACCGGTGATCATGAACTGTACGGCGGTCTGGATGCCCAGGAGGGCCATACCCGAGGCGATCGACTGGATGACCAGCATGCCGAGCAGCGCGGACCAGGTGGAGCCGCGCCCGCCGAAAAGGCTGGTGCCGCCGATGACGGCCGCCGCGATGGCCATCATCAGCAGCATGCCGGAGCCCGAGGTCTGGCTCGCCGAGGTGATCCGCGAGGCCAGGAACAGTCCACCGATCGCGGCCATCGTGCCGGACACCATGAATACCGAGATCCGCACCCACACCACATTGATGCCGGCGCGGCGAGCCGCCTCGACACCGCCGCCGAGGGCGAAGATCTTCCGCCCGTAGGGGGTGCGGTGCAGAAGCAAGTCCAGGCTGACAACGACCAGGAGAAAGATCAGCAGGGCGAGTGGCAGACCCTGGAACCGGTTGAGCGTGTAGGCGGCGGCAAACGCGATCACCGCGAGCACACCCGTGCGCACAGCGATCTCGCTGAGCGGCCGACAGGGCACACCGAGGGTCTTGCGGCGCAGTCCGCCCAGGCAGGAAGAGAGGAAGAAAATGGCCACGCTGACCGCGGCCAGGCCGTAAGCGGCGGCGATATCGTCGAAGTAGAGGCTGGTCAGGCGAGCGACCAGACCCTCGTCGTCCAGGTTGATGGTGCCCCGGGTGCCCAGCACGTAGAGCATCAGACCGTTCCAGCCCAGCAGCCCCGCGAGGGTGACGACGAACGCGGGTACGCCGATCCTGGCGAAGAAGAACCCGTGGACCGCTCCGACCGCCGTTCCGGAGAGCACCGCGACCATGACCGCCAGCCATTCCGCCATGCCCTGATGCACGTTCAGCACGGCGAACGCAGCCGCCGCGAGGCCGCTGACCGAGCCCACCGACAGGTCGATCTCACCGATCAGCAGGACGAAGACGACGCCGACCGCGATCAGGCCCGTGCCGACGATGTCCACACTGAGGTTGGACAGATTGCGCGGCGTGAGGAATCTGTCGTTGAGCAGCTGGAAGATGACCCAGATCACGATGAGGCCGAGGACGACCGGGACGGAGCCCAGTTCGCCGCCGCGCAGCCTGCGCAGAAACTCCCTGAGGTAGCCCCTGAAGCCCTGCTCGCGCACGAGCAGACGGGGGTCGACGGGTCTGGGCACGGCGCCGGCGCCGCCGTCTGTCCTGGTGGGATTCACGTTCTTGGATGCCCCTGTCCTGATCGCCCTTCCCCCGGGCGCTCCGCGCGTCGCGTCGCGGTGTTGTCCGCGGCGCCGGTGATGGAGGAAATGATCGCTTCCTGGGAGGTGGTCCGCACATCGAAGAATCCGTTGTTCCGGCCGAGGTACAGCACCGCGGCCCGGTCCGCGACGGCCTTGATGTTGGCCATGTTGTGGCTGATGAGCATCACCCCGAGTCCGCGTTCACGCAGCTGCTCGATGAGATCGAGAACATGGGTGGTCTGCTGGATCCCCAGGGCGGCGGTTGGCTCGTCCAGGATGACGACCTTGGGTTCGCCGAGGAGTGAGCGGGAGATCGCGACTGTCTGCCGCTGGCCTCCGGACAGAGCGGCGACGGGGCTGCGCACGTTGGGGATGCGGATCGACAGGGTGTCCAGCAACTCCCGGGTGCGGCGCTCCATCTCCACCTCGTCGAGGATCCCGAACCTGCGGATCTCACAGCCGAGGAAGAGGTTGCCGACGACATCCAGGTTTTCGCACAGCGCCAGATCCTGGTAGACGGTCGCGATGCCAAGGCTCTGGGCATCGCGGGGCCGGTTGATCTGGACGGTGCGGCCCTCCCACTCGATGACGCCCTCGTCCGCGGGGCCGACACCCGCCAGCACCTTGGCGAGGGTGGACTTGCCGGCGCCGTTGTCGCCCACGAGCGCGACGACCTCACCCGGATGGAGCTCCAGCTCGACGTCCGAGAGCGCCTGGACCACACCGAACCGCTTGGAGACTCCGCGCAACGCCACCAGGGGAGTCGTTGACCTCATCTCCTTACTCCTTCGCCGCCGGGCCGCCCGGTACTACCCGGTGAGTCCGGCCTTCTCGCAGGCGGACTTGAGCTTCGGGGGGCAGATCTGATCGATCGTGTAGAGGCCGTCCCTGACGACGGTCTCGTTGATGTTGTCGACGGTCAGCGGGATCGGGGTGATCAGGACAGCCGGAACGTCCGTGGCGGTGGCATTGCTGACCTCGTCTTCGGCGATGTCGTCGAGCTTGTCGCCACGGCCCAGCGCGATGGCCATTTCGGCGGCGGCGTGGGCCTCTGGTCTGTAGGGCTTGTAGACGCTCATGTACTGCTCGCCCGCGACGATGCGCTGCACGCCCGCGAGTTCGGCATCCTGGCCGGTGACGGGGGGCAGTGGCCGGACATTGCTGGCCTTGAGGGCGGAGATGACGCCGGAGGCGACACCGTCGTTGGCGGCGTAGACGCCGTCGATGCCGTTGGCGCCCAGGGCGGAGATGGCGCCGGTCATGTTGGTGTGGGCGTTCGACGGCTTCCACTCGGCGGTGTCATATGACTTGCCGATCTTCACCCTGCCCTGGAGGACGGAGAGTGCGCCCTTCTTGTATTCGGCCGCGTTCGGGTCGGTCGGGGCGCCGTTCATCATGACGATCTGTCCGTCGTCCGCGTTGTCACCCAGGGCCTCGAGGAGTGCCTTGCCCTGGATTCTGCCGACCCGCTCGTTGTCGAACGAGGTGTAGGCCGAGATCGGGCCCTCGGCGAGGCGGTCGTAGGAGAGGACCGGGATGTTCGCTTCGTTCGCCCTCTTGACCGAGGAGCTGATCGACCTGGAGTCGACGGGGTCGAGGATGAGGACCTTGACCCCCTTGGTGATCATGGAGGCTACCTGCCGCTGCTGAGTATCCGCGCTCTGCCTGGCGTTGGCGTACTCAACCGTGCAGCCGTCACACAACTCCTTGATCTTCTTCTCGATCAGGGGCCTGTCGAATTCCTCGTAGCGGAAGGTCTGATTTTCAGGGAGCAGCAGGCCGACGCTGAAACCGTCCGGGTCAGGGGTGGTCCCGCCCGGAGGGCCGGACTCGCCGGCCTTCCCGCAGGCGGCAAGGGTGACGGCCATGGATACCGCGGCCACAACGAGGGTGGTGCGCATCCGGCAGGCAGTCATCCGAGGGTCCTCTCTGACCCGTTTTACGAGTATTGTGGCGGTCACTCGATGCCAGGATAGATCGGATGAAGTGCGGCAGCTCACAGCCGCCGTCAGGGGGCGCCGCATGACGCCGCACCGTGATGCGGCGGGGCGGGGGTAGTCCGCTGGCGGTGCGGCTCAGGACGGGCTGGGCCCGGTGTCCGCTCGGACGGGCTCACGCGAGGGCAGGGCGACCTCACCCCACACCTGCTTGCCGCCGCTGAGCGGCACCGAACCCCAGGACGCCGACATCGCCTCGACGAGCAGGATGCCCCGGCCGCCGGTGGCCTCCCAGTCAGGAGCCGCCGGCTTGGCAGGTGCGCGCGGCGATGTGTCGCTCACCGCGACCCGTAGCCGGTCCCCGGCGAGCGTGAGTCCGAGGTGAACCTGGCCCTGGGTGTGCACCAGGGCGTTGGTTACCAGTTCGGAGACCACCAGCAGGATCGCGTCGACCTCCTCCGTCACTCCCCAGGAGCGCAGGGTGCGTGCGGTGAAGCGGCGTGCGTGCATGACGGCGTCGGGCAGTCGCCACACCGTCCAGCTGGCCCGGATCGGCTTGACCTTCATCCCGTCGTAGCGCAGGAGCAGCAGTGCTACATCGTCGTCGCGCCGGATGGCGCCGCCGAGCAGCTCATCGGCCACCCGCTCGGCGTTGGACGGATCGGCGGCGGAGAGTACGTCGCACGCGCGGCGCATGCCGTCCTCCAGATGGAGGCTCGCGGACTCGACCAGGCCGTCCGTCAGCAGGGTGAGAACCGTGCCGGGGGCCAGGCCCACCGCGGTCATGGGAAACTCCGCGTCCGCGAGCACCCCCAGCGGGGGGCCGCCCTCGATCACCACCTCCTCGGTGCTGCCGTCCGGGTGGCGCAGCAGCGGCGGCATATGTCCCGCCCGGACGAACCAGGCGTTGCCCTCCTCCATGTCCAGCGCGACATAGCAGCAGGTGGCGAACAGGTCGGTTTCCATGCCGATGAGCAGGCGATTGGCATGGGAGACGACGACGTCGGGCGGGTGGCCCTCCACGGCATAGGCCCTGATCGCCGTGCGCATCTGACCCATGATCGTCGCAGCAGCGGCGCTGTGCCCCTGTACGTCCCCGATGACCAGGGCCACATGGCCGTCGGAGAGCGGTACCACGTCGTACCAGTCGCCGCCCACTTCGAGTCCCACCGTCGCAGGCAGATAGCGGGCGACGGCCACAGCTCCGGGCAGCACCGGAAGGGTGCGGGGCAGCAGGGTGCGCTGGAGCATGGTGGCGAGCTCGTGCTCGGCGTCGGACGCACGGGTGCGGACCAGGGCCTGCCCCACCAGACCCGCGGTCGCGGCCAGCAGGGACCGTTCCTCGGGGTCGAACTTGTGCGGCTCATCCCAGCCGACCACGCACGCGCCGACCACCCGCCCGTCGGACGGGAGAGGCAGGATGGCGAGACCGCCGGGGCCGATACCGGCGAGAGCGGGTTCGAAGGCGGTGCCCGCGGGCCACAGGCTGGCATGCTCCTCGCGCAGCGCGGCCTTCAGGGTGGGCAGGGCGCGGGTCGGCACATCGGGCCATTCGGTCCGCCATTCGGCCCGCCAGGTCTCCGGCCAGGCACCCGGTTCGGGTGGGTCGAGGGCGGTGACCACCAGCCGGTCGGCCTCGAGCTCGGCGAGCGCCACCCGATCGGCTCCCAGCGGGTGGCGCAGGGCTGTGACCGCCACCCGGCTGACGTCCCGGATGGTCATCGCGGTGGCCAGGGTGGCGGACAGCCGCTGTACCCTCGACACCTCGTCCTCGCTGGGCCGCAGATGCGAGGCATCGGTGATCATGGCCAGGACCCGCTCCGGCCTGTCGAGGGCGTCGGTCAGCACCCGGAAGCGCAGCCGCAGCCAGCGCAGCTCGCCGCTGGGCCGGCGGATGCGGAACTCCAGTTCCCGGCCACTGGAGCTCGAATGGCCCGGCTCGACGATGGACATGAGCGCGGGAGTGTCGTCCGGCACGGTGTGCGCGAGCAGGGTTTCCACGCGTCCGTCAAAGTCGTCCTCGGCGATGTCGAGCAGCTCGAGCGCCCCCGTGTCCGCGTCGATCCGCCCGGTGCTCAGCACCAGGGTGAACGATCCGACGCGGACGCGGCTCAGGTCGGGGCCCAGTACGGACCGAAGCGGTGGCTGGCCGGTGGCCTGGACACCGATCACTTTCTCATCCACTTCGATCCGTACGGCGACCTGGTCGGCGTAGAGCTCCAGGAAGTTGCGCCGCTCGGCGTCGAAGCCGTCGCCGGCGTTGTCCACGACGACCAGGCAGCCCAGCTGTCTGCTGTCCACTCCCAGTGGCAGCGCGCCCAGCGAAACGCCGGCCGGCAGCGTGCCCATGCCGCTCTCGCGGTAGTCGGCGAGCTCGGCGGAGTTCAACCACAGGGGCCGGCCGGTACGGATGGCCTCGGCGGCGGGGGAGCGGCCGGAGAGGGCACATCGAGACGGCAGCTCGTACAAGGGGCCCGGTTCCCCGACCGCCTGGGTCAGAAGCAGCTCACCGGCCTCTTCGTCCCGCACATAGACGGCGGCCAGCGCCGCTCCGGCGAACACCAGGACCTGCTTCGCCACGGCCTGCAGCGCTTCGGCGGCCGATATCGACTGTCCCGACCGCCGGTCCCGCCCGCGATCTCGGGGCTCCCACCCGGGCGCCGCATTCGCCGGACGTTTCGCCATCCCATCGCCTCCGACCCGTCATCGCGCGAGGCTCTTCCAGCGTAAGCAAGAGAGCCGCAGGGTGGGGATGGTGTGCGCATCTGATCAGAGTTCCCCGAGCCGGGACCGTGCCGGGTGGGATTCGTGTATACGGGCCACGGGCCGGCGGCTGCATCCATCACGGCATGGAGGCGGACCAGGGCATGACCGGGCAGCGGCGATGTACTAGAGTTATCTCGACATCGAGATATCTGCCGAGAGGTGTATCGCCGCCGCAATTGCTTAGGTAAGCCTAACTTAGGCTCACCTTAGCGGATGGGCAAGGTCCTGTGACGGCAGGATCGCGGTGGTACGCGCGAATTCATGCATTGAAGGAGACTGTCGTGTCGGCGAACAGCTTCGACGCCCGCAGCACGCTGCAGGTGGGCGACGAGTCGTACGAGATCTTCAAGCTGGACAAGGTCGAGGGCTCCGCCCGTCTTCCGTACAGCCTGAAGGTGCTGCTGGAGAATCTGCTCCGCACGGAGGACGGCGCGAACATCACCGCCGACCACATCCGGGCGCTGGGCGGCTGGGACTCCAAGGCGCAGCCCAGCCAGGAGATCCAGTTCACGCCGGCCCGCGTGATCATGCAGGACTTCACCGGTGTGCCCTGTGTCGTCGACCTCGCCACCATGCGCGAGGCCGTCAAGGAGCTCGGCGGTGACCCGGCCCGGATCAACCCGCTCGCCCCGGCCGAGCTGGTCATCGACCACTCCGTCATCGCCGACAAGTTCGGCACCCCGGATTCCTTCGCCCAGAATGTCGAGCTGGAGTACGGCCGTAACAAGGAGCGCTACCAGTTCCTGCGCTGGGGCCAGACCGCCTTCGATGAGTTCAAGGTCGTCCCGCCCGGCACCGGCATCGTGCACCAGGTGAACATCGAGCACCTGGCCCGCACCGTCATGGTCCGTAACGGCCAGGCCTACCCCGACACCCTCGTCGGCACCGACTCGCACACCACCATGGTCAACGGCCTCGGCGTCCTCGGCTGGGGCGTCGGCGGTATCGAGGCCGAGGCCGCGATGCTCGGCCAGCCGGTCTCGATGCTCATCCCGCGCGTCGTCGGCTTCAAGCTCACCGGCTCGCTGCCCACCGGCACCACCGCCACCGACCTGGTGCTGACCATCACGGAGATGCTGCGCAAGCACGGTGTCGTCGGCAAGTTCGTGGAGTTCTACGGCGAGGGCGTCGGCTCCATCCCGCTCGCCAACCGCGCCACCATCGGCAATATGTCGCCGGAGTTCGGCTCCACCGCCGCGATCTTCCCGGTCGACGGCGAGACCATCACCTACCTCAAGCTCACCGGCCGCAGCGAGCAGCAGCTCGCTCTGGTCGAGGCGTACGCCAAGGAGCAGGGCCTGTGGCTGGACCCGTCCGCCGAGCCGGAGTTCTCCGAGTACCTTGAGCTGGACCTGTCCACCGTCGTCCCGTCGATCGCCGGGCCGAAGCGCCCGCAGGACCGTATCGTCCTCGCCGACGCCAAGCACCAGTTCACGGTTGACGTCCGCAACTACGTCAACGACGGTCCGGACGAGTACGAGGCGAGCAAGGAGTCCTTCCCGGCCTCCGACGCCCCGGCCCAGGTCGAGACCGTGCCCACCAAGAAGGTCAAGGTCACCACCCCCGACGGCACGGAGTACGAGATCGACCACGGCGCCGTCACCGTCGCCGCGATCACTTCCTGCACCAACACCTCCAACCCGTCGGTCATGGTCGGCGCCGCGCTGCTGGCCAAGAAGGCGGTGGAGAAGGGCCTGACCCGCAAGCCCTGGGTCAAGACCACCCTGGCCCCGGGCTCCAAGGTCGTCATGGACTACTACGACCGTGCCGGGCTCACCCCGTACCTCGACAAGATGGGCTTCAACCTTGTCGGTTACGGCTGCACCACCTGCATCGGCAACTCCGGCCCGCTGCCCGACGAGGTCTCCCAGGCCGTCAACGAGCACGACCTGGCCGTCACCTCGGTGCTCTCCGGCAACCGTAACTTCGAGGGCCGGATCAACCCCGACGTCAAGATGAACTACCTGGCCTCCCCGCCGCTGGTGGTGGCCTACGCCATCGCCGGTTCCATGAAGGTGGACATCACCAAGGACGCGCTGGGCACCGACCAGGAGGGCAACCCGGTCTACCTCAAGGACATCTGGCCGTCCGAGGCCGAGGTCGAGGAGGTCGTCGCCTCCGCGATCGGCCAGGAGATGTTCAACAACAGCTATCAGGACGTCTTCGCCGGTGATGCCCAGTGGCAGGCGCTGCCCATCCCGACCGGCAACACCTTCGAGTGGGACGCCGAGTCCACCTACGTCCGTAAGCCCCCGTACTTCGAGGGCATGACGATGGACCCGGCCCCGGTCGAGGACATCTCGGGCGCCCGCGTGCTGGCGAAGCTGGGCGACTCGGTCACCACCGACCACATCTCCCCGGCCGGTGCGATCAAGGCCGACACCCCCGCGGGCCAGTACCTGACCGAGCACGGTGTCCAGCGCCGTGACTTCAACAGCTACGGCTCACGCCGCGGCAACCACGAGGTCATGATCCGCGGCACCTTCGCCAACATCCGGCTGCGCAACCAGATCGCCCCCGGTGCTGGGCGGTCTTCTCTGCCAGAAGGCGGCTACACCCGCGACTTCACCCGGCCGGACGCACCGGTCTCCTTCATCTACGACGCCTCGCAGAACTACCAGGCGGCGGGCATCCCGCTGGTCATCCTGGCAGGCAAGGAGTACGGCTCCGGCTCCTCCCGCGACTGGGCGGCCAAGGGCACCCGGCTGCTCGGTGTGAAGGCCGTCATCGCCGAGTCCTACGAGCGTATCCACCGCTCGAACCTCATCGGCATGGGTGTCCTGCCGCTGCAGTTCCCGGAGGGCGCCACCGCCCAGACGCTGGGGCTGACCGGTGAGGAGACCTTCGCCATCTCCGGCGTCACCGCCCTGAACGACGGCGGTATCCCGGAGACCGTGAAGGTGTCCACCGACACCGGTGTGGAGTTCGACGCGAAGGTCCGCATCGACACCCCCGGCGAGGCCGACTACTACCGCAACGGCGGCATCCTGCAGTACGTGCTGCGCTCGCTCATCCGCAAGTAGGCACAACAAGTAGGCACAGCAAAAAGTAACGCGAGTCAGACGGCAGGGCCGCACTCCCGAGGGGAGTGCGGCCCTGCCGCATGGTCTCAACTCGGGAAAGACGGCGAGGAAAGCTGTTTTCGATCTTGCCCAGTTGGCAGCGAGTGGACTATACCTGTCGGCACCCGGGCCGTAGTGTTCATACGCCGACCCGGTCTCGACAGCACGACCCAAGCTTCAACTGACCTGCGGTGTCGGGACCTTCGCCAGTGGCGAGTTGACGGAGACCGGAACACCGCCTGAGTCCTGGAGAAGGCGAGGACTTGAGCATGGGATCCACCGATGTCAACCGTCGTGAACTGATCAAGCGGTCCGCCGCGGCTGGTCTGGCCGCTGTTCCGGCCATGGGGGCGCTGTCCGCCTGCGCAAGCAGTGGAAGCGGGGCCAGTGACAAGGTCGAAAAGGGCGAGAAGACCGATAAGAACCCGCTGGGTGTGAACAAGCAAGCCGGGCTTGAAGTAGTCATCTTCAACGGCGGCTACGGTGACCAGTACGCCCAGGACGCGCATAAGGTCTATGAGCGCAGCTACGGCGAGGTCAAGCATTCCAAGACCCAGAAAATCCGCACCAAGATGCAGCCGCGGATGGTCAAGGGGAACCCGCCGGATGTCATCAACAACTCCGGCGCCGAGAATATGGACATAGCCAGCCTGATCAAGGACGGCCAGGTGGCCGATCTCGAACCGCTGCTGGACGCACCCACGCTGGACGACCCCGCCAAGAAGGTCCGGGATGTGCTCATGCCGGGCACCATCGAGAAGGGCCAGTTCGGCGGGAAGGAGATGTACCAGCTCAACTACTCCTTCACCGTGTACGGCACCTGGTATTCGAAGACGGCGCTGGAGCGGCTTGATGTCGAATACCCCAGGACCTGGGACGAAATGCTCGCGGTCTGTGCCAAGGCGAAGAGGGAGGGCATAGCGGGCTGGACATACGCGGGCAAACATCCTTACTACTTCTCCTTCACCCTCTATCCGTTCTTCACGAAAATCGGCGGCCCCGATGTCATGAAGGACATCGACAACCTGGAACCGAACGCCTGGAAGCACGATGCGGTGAAGAAGGCCTTCGACGCCTATTACGAGCTCTACGCCAAGGGGTACATCCTCAAGGGCACCCCGGGCATTGACCACATCCAGTCGCAGACGCAGTGGACCAAGGGAAACGCGCTGTTCATCCCGAACGGATCCTGGGTGGAGAACGAGGCCAGGAAGACCACACCCAAGGACTTCCAGATGACCGTGGCACCGCCGACCAGCCTCGACACATCGGACGCCATGCCCTTTGAAACGGTCTACGCCGAGGCGAGCGAACCCTTTATGGTCCCTGCAAAGGCCAAGAACGTCGAGGGTGGCATGGAGTGGCTGCGCACCATGCTCGGCAAGGAATCCACCCAGAACTTCACCAAGCTGGTCTCCGCACTGACCTGTGTCCAGGGCGCCGCGGAGGGGATGGAGCTGCAGTCCGGCCTCGCCTCGGCCAGCGCGGTCCTGGACGCCGCTGGTGAGCACGTCATCACTCCGCGTATCCAGGACTGGTATCTGGAGCTCCACAAGGACAAGATCGGCGGCACCATCGCCGCCATGATGTCCGGTGACATCAAGCCGGAGGAGGCCGTCAAACGCTGTCAGCGCTTCGCCGATGAGACGGCCAAGGACGACTCCATCAAGAAGTACAAGCACACCTGACCCAGGTCGGTTCAACGGTGAGTACGGAGCGGGGCGGCATGGCGAACGATGTCCGGACGGTGGAGCGGAAACCCACTGACACGGCACCCAGGAAAGAAGAGGGCACACCCCTTGGTGACTACCCGCTGTACGCAGCGGCGTTCTTCCTGCCGCCCCGGCTCACTCCAGAGCGGGTGAAGAACAACCGGCGTTACCGGGCCCTCGACACATACCGGTTCATCTGCTGGTTTCTGCTGATCCCGCTGGTCATCTACGCCATCTTCGTGATCTCGCCCTTCCTCCAGGCGTTCTACTACTCGCTCACGGACTGGACGGGTTACAGCTCCGACTTCGCCTTCGTCGGCCTGGACAACTACGCTCGCCTGCTGGACGATTCCACCTTCTGGGCGTCCATGCGCAATAGCTTGCTGCTGCTTGTCGCAGCACCGGTGGTGACCCTCGGCCTCGGACTGTTCTTCGCCTTTATGCTGCAAGCCGGTGGGCGGCACAAGAAGAACGAGGCCATCTCCGGCGTACGCGGCGCGAAGTTCTACAAGGTCGTCTACTTCTTCCCGCAGGTCATTTCGGTCGCCATCATCGGCGTCGTATGGGCGGCCATGTACGACCCGATCACGGGCCCGCTCAATGGCATCCTGCGCGCGGCCGGCCTCGGTTCCCTCGCTCAGAACTGGCTGGCGGACCCCAAGCTGGCGCTGGGCAGTGTGCTGTTCGTACTCTGCTGGATGTTCATCGGCTTCTATGTGGTGCTGTTCTCCGCCGCGATGGGGTCGATCCCGAAGGACATCTACGAGGCCGCCCTGCTGGACGGCGCCAGCCGCCCGACGACCTTCTTCCGCGTCACCCTTCCGCTGATCTGGGACACCGTGCAGACCGGCTGGATCTATATGGGCATCCAGGCGCTCGACGCCTTCGCCATCGTGCACATCATGACCATCAACAAGGGGGGTCCAGGCCAATCCACCCTGGTCACACCGGTCTTTCTCTACAAGAAGGCCTTCGATGTGGGGCAGGCCGGCTACGCCACCGCGGTGGGCGTCGTGCTGCTGCTGGTCACCATGGTATTCGCAGCGATCATGATGCTGCTCAGCCGGCGTGAGCGGATTGAGTACTGAGATGAGCGGAGGGACCCAGACAATGAGCGCAACTCAGTCCGCGGAGCTAACGCACACCGCCCCGCAGACCGGTGAGCACGGGGGAACGGCACATGAGAAGGTCCCGAAAGGCCAGGGGACCGAGGGCGGTGTCCTCAATGTCTTCTCCAACGCGTTTCTGGTGCTGTGGGTGGTGATGGCCGCTGGCCCCCTGGTCTGGGTCATGGTCAACTCCCTGCGGGACTCCGGCGCCATCGAGGGCGACCCCTTCGGCTGGCCGACCTCGCTGAGCTTCGAGAACTTCACCAACGCCTGGTCCGAGGCGAACATCGGCCAGTACGCCCTGAACTCCGCGATCGTTCTGGCGGGCTCACTGCCCGGCACCATGCTCCTGGGCTCGATGGCCGCGTATGTGATCGCCCGCTACGCCTTCCCCGGGAACCGGGTCATCTATCTGCTCTTCGCGGGCGGCATGATGTTCCCGATTATCCTGGCGGTGGTACCCCTGTTCTTCGTCATGGACAACTTCGGGCTGCTGGACACCCGCCAGGGCCTGATGCTGGCCTACATCGCCTACTCGCTGCCGTTCACGACCTTCTTTATGACGGCGTTCTTCCGGACCCTGCCCGGCAGCGTGGCCGAGGCGGCGACCATTGATGGCGCGTCGCACACCCGGACGTTCTTCCAGATCATGCTGCCGATGGCCAAGCCGGGATTGATCAGCATCGGAATCTTCAACTTCCTGGGCCAGTGGAACCAGTTCTTCCTGCCGCTCGCCCTGAACTCGGAACACGAGGACCGAGCCCTGCTCACGCAGGGCCTCGCCGAACTCTCCGTCAGCCAGGGCTACGAAGGGGACTGGGGCGCCCTCTTCGCGGGCCTGTCCATCGCCATGGTGCCGATCCTGGTGGTGTACATGGTCTTCCAACGCCAGGTCCAACAGGGCCTGACAGCTGGAGCCGTCAAGTAGTCCCCTCCGCCCAGCGGGGCGCCCCGCCATGCGGCGGAGCCGCATGAGGAGCCAGGTACCCACGGTACTCATCGTGGGGGGCGGTCGGCCTTGTATGGTGGTGCTGAACAGTCATATACCGCATTCGCGGCGCTGCGGGGCGGCCGACTCGAAGACCGGGGTTCACTTCATGGCCATTGCGACCGGGGAAATCTACGCCTCGCCGTCCGGGCAGAGTACGCGGAGACGGCTTGAAGTGGTGGCCGCTGAGCTGTTCTACCGGCAGGGGTACACCAAGACCAGCGTCCGGGAGATCCTCTCCGCGCTGGGGATGACCCCAGGGGCGATGTACAACCACTTCCGCTCAAAAGAGGAACTTCTCTATTCGATCGCCTCTCGGAATCACGCCGAACTGGAGGAGCAGCTGTCCGCGGCGCTGGGACGTGGTGGCGGTGATCCGCCTGCGCAGCTCTGGGAAGCCGCGCAGGCGGTAACCGTATTCTGCACCATGTACCGCATGGAGGCGATCGTCAGTCGCTCGGAGGTGCAGCATCTGCCGGCCGCACAGGCGAATGAGATGCTGGAGAGTGAACGCCGCGTCCGGCGGGGATTTGAGCGGGTGCTGGAGAAGGGGCGGGAGAAAGAGATCTTCCGTATTTTTCTGCCGGATGGCCGGCCGGCGGATATCCCGGTTACCGCCAAGGCGATTCTCGATCTGTGTATCAACGCCGGGCTCTGGTTCCGTCCGGAAGGGCGGCTCAGCGCGGAGGACATCGCGACGCAGTACGGTGTCCTCGCGCTGCAGGCGGCCGGTGTTACGCCCGCCGAGGTTCAGTCGGTGGTCGCGAGGGTGCCCAGATAGGCCTGCCGGAGCTGGGGCCCGTCGCGCAGCTGCGCGGCGGGCCCGTCGGCGATGATCCGGCCCGCTTGCATAATGAAGGCGCGGTCGGCCAGTTCCAGGGTGCGTTCGACGACTTGGTCGACGAGAAGCAGGGTGAGTCCTTGATCGCGCAGCTCGCGCAGGGTTGCGAAGACCCTGTCGATGACGACCGGGGCCAGACCGATGGAGGGTTCGTCGATGAGGAGCATCCGGGGCTGGCCCATCAGCGCCTGACCGATCACCATCATCTGCTGTTCACCGCCGCTGAGCACCTCGGCCCGGGCGCCAAGACGTTGCGCCAGGAAGGGGAAGAGGGAGAGCACCCAGTCGAGGCGTTCGCGTTCCTCGGTGGCCGTCAACTTCCGCTGCCACAGGCCCAGGTCGAGGTTTTCGCGCACCGTGAGGCCGCGGAAGACACGGCGCCCCTCGGGGATCTGGATCAGGCCCCGGGCGCTGATCGTCTCGGCTCGGGCGCCGGTGAGGTCGGCGCCGTTGAACGCGACGGTGCCCGCGGTGGGCTTGAGCAGGCCCGAGACGGTGCTCAGCAGGGTGGACTTGCCCGCGCCGTTGGCGCCTACCAGGGCGCAGATCTCGCCCTGGTGCACGGTAAGGCTTACGTCGTGGACTACTGGGACTGGGCCGTAGCCGGAGTGCAGGCCGGTCAGTCGCAGGAGCGGAGTGGTGTTTCGCATGATCGCCCCAGATATGCGTCGAGTACCCGGTCGTCCCGGAGGGCCGTGGTGGGTTCGGCCGACACCAGGACGGCGCCGGCGTCGAGCACGGTAACCCGGTCGGCGACGTTGGTCACCAGCTCGATGTGGTGCTCGACGAGCACCACCGTGATGTCCCGGGTTCTGATCTCGCGGAGCAGCTGGTCCAGTGCCTCAAGCTCGATGTGCGAGAGGCCGGCGGCTGGTTCGTCCATGAGAAGCAGCCGGGGGTGGGCCATCAGCGCCCGGGCGATCTCCAGCAGCCGCTGCCGACCATGTGGCAGCACACCGGCCGGTACGTCCGCGTAGTCGGCCAGGCCCACAAAGGCCAGATAGCCAAGCGCCTCCTCCCGCAGGGCCCGGCTCTCGCGCCGGGCCCTGGGCAGGGCGAGGGCGTGCTCGATGCCGCTGGCCCGTTCCCGGGCGTAGGCGCCGAGCAGCACGTTCTCCACCGCGCTGAGCCCGGGGAGCAGTTGCGGGGTCTGGAAGGTACGGCCCACACCGTGCCGGGCGATGTGCTCGGTGGCGCGGCGGGTGATCTCGGTGCCGTTCAGCAGCACATGGCCGTGGTCCGGGCGCACCAGCCCGGTCATGGTGTTGAGCAGGGTGGTCTTGCCGGAGCCATTGGGGCCGACCACCGCGTGGATGGTGCCGGGGGCGGCCGTCAGCTGGATGCCGCGCAGTGCGTGGATGCCGCCGAAGGAGCGTTGAAGGTCCCTGGTGCGCAGCTCCAGACCGCCGTCCGGGTGGCTGGCCAGGGGGCGGGGCCGGGTTGCCGCTGCGGCTGGCGGAGTACGGCGCCAGGGGCCGGGCGGCAGCCTGGCGTAGAGGGTGGGCCAGTGCCTGGCCCAGGCGCCGGCGATGCCGTGCGGGGCGTAGATGATCAGCACCAGCAGGGCGACGGCGTAGATGAGCACCCGCCACTGCGCCAGCCCGCCCAGCAGCTCCGGGATGACGAAGAAGGCCAGGGTGCCGATGACCGGTCCGCTCAGCCGTCCCGCACCGCCGATGATGACGACCAGGAGGAAGAAGAGGGAGAAGTCGATGGGGAAGTCGTCGGGGGTCACGATTCCGCGTGAAGCGGCCAGCAGCGCACCGCCGAGACCAGCCAGCGCGGCGCTCAGACAGAAGGCGAAGATCTTGAGCTGGACCACCGCGGCGCCCGCTGCGCGGGCGGCATCGGGGGCGTCACGTACGCCGGTGAGCGCGCGGCCGGTCCGGGACCGGAGAAGGTTTCTGGTCAGGACGGTGAGGAGTACGGCCAGGGCGACCACCAGCCAGTAGAGTTCGCCATCGGTGAACTCGGCGCCGCCTCGCTCGGGCCGCGGGATGCCGAGGATGCCGGCAAACCCGCCCGTGAGGCCCTGCAACTCGGTCAGCAGCCCATTCACCACCATGGCGAAGGCGATGGTGACCAGCGCCAGATGCCAGGAGGACAGCCGCAGCGCGGGCAGCGCCATCAGCCCGCCCATCAGGGTGGCCGCCGCCGTCGCCAGCGGGGCGGCCGTCCAGAACGTCCAGCCGTGCTCGACGGTGAGCACGGCCGTCGTATAGGCACCGACCGCCACCAGCGCACCGTGGCCGAGCGATACCTGGCCGGTGTAGCCGAAGAGGACGTTCAGCCCCATGGCGACGATGGTGTAGATGCCGACGACCGTGGCGAGATGGATGACATAGGGGTCGTCAGTGAGCAGGGGGAGCGCGGCCACCGGTGCGAGCGCCGCCAGCAGGAAGAGGGCGCGCAGGGGGCGCAAGGCACGGTCAGACACGGTGCAGCACCCCGCTCTGTCGTAGTCCGGCGGGCCGGATCATCAGGATGACCAGGGTGACGGCGAACAGTACGGCCGTCTGCGCCCCCGGTGATACATAGCTGGCCCCCGCCGCCTCGATGAGGCCGACAATCCAGCCCGCCAGCAGCGCGCCCCGGTAGTCGCCGATTCCGCCGACAACCGCCGCGAAGAAGCCCTTGACGAGCAGCCCGAAGCCCATGGTCACCGAGGCCAGGATGAGCGGCGCCGCCAGTACGCCGGTCAGTCCCGCCAGCGCGCCGCCGAGCAGAAAGGCCCGGCGGCTCAGCCGGTCCGGGTCGATGCCGCGCAGCCGGGCGGCGTCCCGGTCGGCGGCCACGGCCCGTATCGCACAGCCCGTGCGGGTGCGGGAGTGCAGCTCCAGGGCGATGACCACGCCCAGGGCAGCCAGGATGACGGCCAGTTGATAGCTGCTGAACTGCACCCCGGCCACCGTGTGGGTGCGCAGTGACAGGGGGCCGGGGGGTGCGACCATGCGCGGCTGGTCGGTCCACAGCTTGCCGACGAGCTGGTTGAGGATGAGCGAGAAGGCCAGTGTGGTGATGACCCAGCCCACGCCATGGACGGCCCGCCGCAGTACCGGCGCCACGGCCACCCGTTCTTCGATCAGGGCGACCGTGGCCACGGTCACCGCCACGGCGATCGCGGCGAGCGGCCAGGGGAGCGCGGTGCCGACGGAGATCACCGCCATGAACATCGCACCCAGCATGATCAGGTCGCCCTGGGCGAAGTTGAGCACATGGGTCGGCCGGTAGAGCACATTGAGCCCCACCGCGACCAGCCCGTACAGGCTGCCGAAGACCAGGCCGGGCAGCAGAATGTCGTTGATCATGCCTGGCTGCCCGGCGCGAGTTCACGGAAGATCCCGCCCATCGACGCCTTGTCCTTGGCCGAGAGCAGCGTCCCGATGGCGATGCCCTCGGCGCCGATGCCGTTGTGGTCCTCCGGCGTGAAGGAGAGCTTCGACCGGGCGCCCTGGTAGCCCTTCACCTGATCGAAGGCGGTCTTGAGCTGTGCCGGGTCAAGGGTTCCCTGCTCCGTGACGATTTCGGCCAGCAGGGTCAGAAAGTCGTAGTACGGGGCCACCGCCGCGGTGAACGGCAGCTCGCCGGTGGTCGGTTCGGCCAGGATCTTCTTGGCGTACTCCACCGCGGGGCCGGTGGTCGGCGCACCGCCCCTGGGGTAGCTGAGGGAGGCGTAGGTAGTGCCGTAGAAGCGCTCCAGGAGCTTCTTGGGTATGGGGTCATACGCTTCGACGTAGTTGAGGTCATGGGAGACGATCATCGGTGCGAAGCCGGTGTTGGCCATGGCCTGCAGGGAGAGCGCCGTGGTCTGCGGCTGCCCGCTGAACAGCCCGACCGCCTCGGCACCGGACCGGTCCAGCTTCTTGATGAACGGGGTGAGGTCGGGTGCGTCCGGGCTGAACACCTGGATGGAGACGGGCTTGGCCTGGTAGGTGTCCTTCAGCATGTTCACAAAGGCCTTGCGGATGGACTCACCGAACTCCGAGTTCTCGATGAGGAGCCCGATCTTGCGTACCTCGCGTACCTCATAGAGATACCGGGCCGCGGCCGTAGCCTGGAGCCTGGTGTTGAAGACCAGCTGGTAGTGGTACGGGAAGCGAGTGCCGTCGCCGAGCGTATCGGCCCCGCCCCAGGCGGACTGGAGCACGGAGCCGCGCTTCAGCGCGGCAGCCGATGCCACGGCCTGGGAGCTGCCGGTGGGGCCCAGCACCATCTGCGGGCCACGGCGCAGCAGCCGCTGGGCGACGGTCGGCTGGGTGCCTGGCGAGCCCTCGTCGTCCTCTTCCAGCAGCTTGACGGGCTCGCCGAGCAGCCCGCCCGCTTTGTTGATCTCCTTGAGGGCCAGCCGGGCTCCGGCGTAGGCGGGTATATAGGCGGCGGCGAGCGGGCCGGTCTTCGGCTGGATCCAGCCGAGCTTGGCCTGTTCGGCGTCTCCTGGGGTGCTTCCGGAGCCGGTGCCGCCGCAGGCGGTCAGGGCCGGAAGCGCGCCCAGACCCACTCCGGCGGCCAGTCCCAGCCGGCCCGTGTGCCACAGGAGGTCGCGACGTGACAGTTCCATGGTGGTCTCTCTTCTTGCTAGAGGCGTGCTTCTGTGTCAGAGGCGTGCGCCGCCGGAGACATGGAGGGTTTCTCCGGTGATGTACGAGGCGTCGTCGGAGAGGAGGAAGGAGATCGCGCCCGCGATCTCCTCCGGCTCGGCGTACCGGCGCAGTGGGATCTGCCGGAGCATGGCCATACGCAGCGGGACGTCGTCCTTGCCCGGCTCGGCGGTCAGCCGGGTTTCGACCATTCCGGGGGCGACACAGTTGACCTGGATGCCATGCCGGGCGAGGTCCAGGGCCGCTCCGCGGGTCAGTGAGACCACGCCGCCCTTGCTCGCCACATAAGCGATCTGCTGGGTCATGCCCTTGTAGGACAGCGAAGAGACATTGACGACCGCGCCGGGCCTGCCTCGCTCGATACGTCCCTGCGCGAACCGTTTGAGGCAGAGATAGGCGCTGGTCAGATTGGTGTCCAGCGTCCGCGCCCAGGTCGCGTCGGAGAAGTCGGGCAGCGGCTCCCGGCAGACGATGCCAGCGTTGTTGACCAGCAGTTCAACTCCGCCGAACCGTGCTTCGAGGTGGTCGAACATCTCCGTCACCTGGGCGGCATCGGTGACATCCGCTGGCTCGGCGTACGCGGTGAGACCTTCCGTCCGCCACTCCGCGCAGAGCTTTTCGGCTCCGCCACCGGGCAGATCGTTCACGATGACCGTTGCGCCTTCGGCGGCGAGCCGGTGGGCCGTGGCCGCGCCAATACCGCGCGCGGCCCCGGTCACCAGCGCCACCTCTCCAGCGAAGCGGGCGGGAGCAGGAGGCATCGGAGGAATCTCCTCTGAGTGTTCGTCCATTTGTTGAGAGTCAGCAGCTGTCGAGGGTCAGCAGCGAGGCTCAAGGCCAGGGTTCGCGGGGCCGGTTCGTGCCAGGGCGTCCAGCGCCCACTGGAACATGACCCGGTCGTAGCCGATCCCGGCATGACCGCTGCGGTTGTCCGGACAGGCGTCCTGCAGCCGGACATTGGTGATCGAGGTGCTCGCGCCGTTCAGATAGCCGCTGGTGTACGGCACGACCGCCTGGTCCCAACGGGTGTTGATGGTGGTGTAGCTGACGCCGGACTCGATCTCCCGTCCGTGGTTGAGCTCGGTAAGGAACTCCGAGCCTTCGCTGAACTGGTAGCACGAGCGGCAGATCACATCTCCCAGCTCCGGTGGCAGCAGTGCGAAGAGGTTCCTGCTGCTGCCGTGATTGGGCGCCGCGAGCGCCACGAAGTTGTCGACGTCCCGCGCGCCGTCCTCGAAGCGCAGATACCACCGTGGCATCAGCCCGCCCTGGCTGTGCCCCAAGAGGTCCACTTTCGCGGCACCGGTCGCGGCCTTCACGCCGGTGACGAAGGTCTTGAGCTCCTTCGCGGAAACCTGCATCAGCGAGGTGCCGGGCAGACCGCCGCCCGACATCCCGTAGTTGAGCGCGAAGACGCAGAACCCGGCGCTGCTGAGCCGTGGGGATACATAGGACCAGTTGATCGCGGCGCGCAGGAAGAGACCGTGCACCAGCACTACGGGTTTGGGGTGCTCCGCGCTCGGTTTGCAATCCCAGTCGTTGGCTCCGGCCAGCATGGGGTCGGCGAGCTCCTTGGCCTTGGCGATGTCGTTCCGGGGGTCGGCCTGGGCCAGTGGAGCGCTCAGGATGGCGACCATGGTGAATCCGATGACGCACACCAGCCGTGGGATGAATCTGAACCGGCTGGTGAGTGGGGGGAATGGATGAGACACGTGCGGCTCTCCTTCATAGGGGGCCGGGCGGCGTCAATGCCCGGCGAACTGTGGGGGTCTCCCTTCGAGGAAGGCCCGGGGGCCTTCCGACGCGTCCTTGATCTCGGTGTGTGAGCGCACATGGAAGATGTCCTGAAGACGCAGGCCATACAGCACCGGCTGTCCCCAGGCCGCCTCCCGCAGCTCCTTGTAGTAACCGATGGATTTGGTCGGCCCGCTGGCCAGCCGGGCCGCCAGCCCGCTCAGCTCCGCGCTGAACCGCTCAGCGGGCACCACCTGGTGCACCAGACCGGTACGCTCCGCCTCCGCGGCGCCGACCAGCCGGCCGGTCAGGAACATCTCAGTGGCCCGGGCCGGTCCCACGACCCTGGGCAGCATGACCGCGTTCCCGAGATGACCGACCTGGACCAGACAGCTGCCGATCTTCGCCCGGTCGGAGGCCAGGCGGTAGTCGGCCGCGCAGGCGATCTCGGTGCCCGCTCCGGCCGCGGCGCCGTCGATCCCGGCGATCACCGGCTTGGGGCAGGTCACGATGGCTTCGCAGATCCGTAGATAGTGCCCGTCACCGGTGACCGCGTCGGCCGGTGTGTTCGTCCGTACGCCGTCCAGGAACTCCGAGACCGCCGCCAGGTCGTCGCCCGCGCAGAACGCCCCGCCGGACCCGGTGATCACCACACAGCGCACCGCCGGATCGGCCGCCGCCCGGACCAGCGCGGCGAGTAGCTGTTCGGAGAGCTCGCGGTCGAGGGCGTTGCGCTGGCCCGGCCGGTTGAGGGTCAGCGTCGCCACGCCGTCCCGTAGCTCGCGGTGGAGCACATCCGTCATGCGGTCCTGCCTTTCAGGCGTGGGTCCGGGTCTGGGGCTGGGTCTGGGCTGGTAGCACGGTGAGTTCAAGCCGTGAGGGCCGCTCCGTTCCGTGGTGGATGGTCTGCTCGGCGACCGCTGGGTCGCTCTCCTCTCCGATCGGGCCGTCGGTGTTGAGGTTCCGGTCGAACTGGGGGAAGTTGCTGCTGGTCACATGGGCCTGTAGCCGGTGTCCGGGGGCGAGCCGCCAGGCGGTGTGCCCCAGGTCGATGTCGAGCTCGTACACCCTCCCGGGCCGCAGCGGCCGTTCACTGCCCACGCCCTCGCGATACCGGGCCCGCAGGATGCCGTCGCAGATGAGCACCGCGCGGCCGTCCGGGAAGACATCGATGAGCTTGGCGGCGAAGTCGGTGTCCGGCGCGCTGCTTTCGGCGTACAGCCGCAGCCGTGCCGGGCCTACCAGATCGAGGGCCACCGGCAGCACATCAGAGGTGTAGCTGAGGACATCTGAGCGCTGCTCCAGATGGTTCTGCGCCAGCGGACCGGGCACCAGATCGCCCAGGTTGAGCAGCCGCCCGCCATGGCTCGGCACGGGGTCGGCCGGGTCGTAGCGATAGCGGGCGGGCGGCTCCTCCCGCTCCGGCGGCTGGCTGGAGAGCGTGCCGCCGTCCCGGAGATACCACTGCTGGGGCTGGACCTCAGGCGGCGGCCAGCTCGACGCCGTACGCCACTCTCCAGCACCCATCAGGAAGTACTGCACTGGCGGCGTATCCCGCTCGATGCCCCGCACATAGCGGTCGAAGAACGCCAGATGCCGCTGCGCGAGCCCGCCGTAGCGCGCGCCCGAGATCAGCCCGAAGTTCAGCTCGCCCTGTACGGGGAGCAGCGAGCCCAGATGCGCCCAGGGGCCCATGACGAGATGGTTGCTGCTGGAGCGGGCCGTCATATCCTGATAGAGCCCGATGGTGGCCGCACTGTAGACGTCGTACCAGCCGCTCACCGACAGGGTGGGCACCCGCACCGCGTCGAGCCGGCAGGCCGGTTTCATCTCGGCCTTGCCGGACAGCACATCGCGCAGCGGCAGGGGGAAGTCCGGAAGATGCAGGATGTCCGCCAGCGGCAGCTGCTCCATCGCACGCCGGGGACTGTGCGCGTACTCCGCGATCGCCGCCACGGTCTGCTGCGCCGGTGGTTTACCGGCCGTAAAGCGGCGTTGCAGCCAGTCGGCGGCCATCATCACCAGCCAGCCGACCAGATGGTCGAGGCGGATCGCGCCACCGCTGGCCTGGTCGTCATAGCCGCCGACCGTGCACATCGCCGGGGCGATGGCGCGCAGATGCGGGGGCTGTCGCATGGCGCCGACCCACTGCACGATCCCGAGATATGACGGCCCCACCATGCCGACGTTGCCGTCGCACCAGGGCTGGGCGGCGGTCCATTCGACGGTGTCGTAGGTGTCCAGGGCCTCTTGGTCCCACATGATGGGCTGCCAGGTTCCCCCGGAGGAGAAACGGCCCCGGGTGTCCTGGAGGACCACCGCGTAGCCAGCGGCCACCGCGTCCGCGGCGGGCAGCACATCCAGGGCTGTGATCCGGCGTTTGTCATAGGGGGCGCGATAGATCAGCGCGGGGGCGGGACGGTTACCGGCGGGCCGCCAGACGTCCGCGCGCAGGATGGCCCCGTCGCGCATGGGAGTGTCCACATCGCGTTCGATGGTCTCCCTGCGTACGCCCTGCTGAGGGACTTCGGGGGTGCTCATGAGCGACGGCTCCTCTCCGGCGTTTCGTCGAGGGTTTCGCGTTTGATCTCGATCCCGGCGCTGTGCCGGTCCCATGTCCCGGCGACGGCGCCCTCCTCGCGCAGCAGGTGCTTGCGCACCTTGGCGGTGGGGGTCTTGGGCAGTTCGTCGAGCACCCGGATATAGCGGGGCACCATGAAATGGGCCATCCGTGGGATCAGGAACCCGACCAGTTCACCGGGGTCGATGACGGTGCCGGGTACGGGCGAGACGACCAGCAGCACCTCGTCCTCGCCGTGCTCGCTCGGCACGGCCACCGCGGCGGCCTCCCGCACCGAGGGGTGGGCCACCGCCTCGGTCTCGACCTCAAAGGAGGAGATGTTCTCGCCGCGCCGGCGGATCGCGTCCTTCATCCGGTCGATGAAGAAGACATTGCCCTCGCTGTCCTGCCGTACCGCGTCCCCGGTGTGGAACCAGCCGTTACGCCAGGACTCGGCGGTCGCCTCCGGCATCGCGTGGTAGCCGTGGCACAGGGCCCAGGGACGGTCGGTGCGCACGATCAGCTCGCCCACCTCGCCCGGGCCGACCTCCCGGTCATGCGCGTCAACCACCCGCAGCTGGACGCCGGGGCGGGGCCGGCCGCAGACACCGGCCGCCTTGGGGTTGCGTTCGGAGATGACCGGGCAGGACACCTCGGTCATGTTGTACATCGTGTAGACATCGATGCCGAAGCGGTCGGTGAGCGCCCCGGTGTCATCACCCAGCGGGACCAGCCAGACCCATCTCAGCGGATGATCGGTATCCCCCGCCGACCCGGGCTGTTTGAGCAGAAAGGTCGCCATGACGCCGAGCAGCGTGCAGCTGGTGATCTGGTGAGTGCGGATGACGTCCCAGAACTCCTCGGTGGTGAAGGAGTCCACGACCGTCACCGAGCCGCCGAACAGCAGCATCGCGTACACCCCGATGGTTCCGCCCACATGGAAGAGCGGAAGCTGGACGAGATAGCGCTCCCCTTCGCTGATCCGGTCGGCGAAGGCGGCGACGGCGGTTGAGTAGTGGTGGACATAGCTCAGCAGCACGCCCTTGGAGGGGCCGGTCGTGCCGGAGGTGTAGATGATCCCCAAGGCATCCCAGGGCGCTGCTTCGACCGGCTTGAAGTTGCCTGGTGTGGCCTTGAGTTCGGCCGGGTGGAGAACGGTGGGGCGCACTCCGCGCAGTTCGGCATCGGCCAGTCGGGGGGTCAGCTGAGGGTGCGCGATCACCACCGAGGCACCGGAGTTGGTCAGCACATGCTCCAGAAGCCCGCCCCGGTAGGCGGTGTTGACCGGCGTGTAGGTGGCTCCCGCGAGGTTGGTGCCGAACCAGGCCAGCAGTGCCTCCGGGCCGTTCGGCAGCCAGGACACCACCCGGTCACCGGGCCGCACTCCATGGGCGGCCAGCGCGGCCGCGGCGGCCACCGCGCGCTGATAGGTCTCCCGGTACGTCCAGTAGTTGCCATCGGCGAACTGGGCGAACACCCGGTCCGGATGCGCCGTTGCCCGGGCGGCGAGCAGCCCGCCCACCGTGCAGGACTCCGGACCGGGCACCCGGGGATCGTCCGGCGCCAGTATCTCGATCATGACCGCACCCATCCGCCGTCCACGAACAGACACTGGCCGGTGATGTAGCTCGCTTCCGTGGACGCCAGCCAGCTGACGGCCGCGGCCACCTCCTCCGGTGTGCCCAGGCGCCTGATCGGCTGCGTGCGGACATGCCTCGCGCCGATCTCCACCAGATCTTTCGCCTGTTCCAGCATGGGTGTGTCGATAAAGCCCGGGCATACGGCGTTGGCGCGTACCCCGGCCCGGCCCAGCTCGACCGCGAGCGAACGGGTGAGCGTGGCCAGGCCCCCCTTGGAGACGTCGTAGGCGACCTGTCCGGAGATGCCCATCATCGCTACCGAGCAGAGATTGACCACCGCGCCCTCGTTCCGCGCCAGCAGCGGTGCGGCGCGCTGGGCCAGGAAGAAGGGCGCGCTGAGATTGACCGCCAGCACCCGGTTCCAGATCTTCGGGGTGTGTTCCGCCAGCGGCCCCCGGTAGCCGATCCCGGCGTTGTTCACCAGGATGTCGAGCCCGCCCAGCTCCTTTTCGACCCGGTCCACCACCCCGCTGGCCTTGTCGTGGTCGGCGACATTGGCCGCCACGGCCAGCCCGCCGACCTCGCCCGCGGTACGTTCGGCCGCTTCCTGATCGATGTCATTGACGGCGACGGTCGCGCCCTCGGCCGCCAGCCGCCCGGCGATGGCCGCGCCGATGCCCCGGCCCGCGCCGGTGACCAGTGCCGTACGACCCTTGCACAGCTCGCTCATTCGTAGCTCCCCACCAGTCGTTCCAGACCTTGGAAATGGCGTTCATAGCGGGCGGCCGTCGCGTAGCTCAGCTGCCGCTGAACGGTGAGCGCTCCGGCGAGCCCCGTGCCGGTGGCCGGGCGCCGCACGGTCAGCAGCAGCGCGTCGCTGCCCGCGCCGCAGCCGTACGAGACCACCGCGAGCCGGTCCCCGGGGTCGGCCAGCTCCAGCGCCCGGGCCAGCCCGATCAGCGGCGCCGCCGCCCCCACATCGCCGATGCCCTGCGCGACCACACAGGCTGTGGCCCGCTCCTTGGGCAGTCCGAGCCGCTGGGCGAGCCGGGCGGGGGTGACCGCGTCCGGCTGTGGGCCGATGAGGAAGCGGAGCTGTTCCGGTGTGCTGTCCAGTCCCTCCCAGGCGCTGGTGCAGTGGGCCATCAGCCCGATCCCGGTGGCCGTCATCACCGTGCCGCCGGTGCGGATATGGCGCTCTCCGTCGGCGCGGAAGCCGTCATTGGTGTCGGAGGTCGCCGACGCGGTGGCGTCCACTGTGGCCAGCGCCGCCTCGCGGGTGATGACCACGGCGGCGGCCCCCGAACCGGCGGTGTACTCCTGCGGATCACCGGGCGCGATATGCGGCCCCAGGGTGTCCGCGCCCACAGCCAGGGCCGAGGGGGCCAGGCCCGCCCGTACCCAGGCCAGCGCACACAGCAGCGCGGCCGTCCCGGACTTGCCGGAGAACTGCACATCGGTGGCGAAGGTGGACGGTGGCAGCCCCGCCATGTCCACCAGCAGCGCCGCGCTGGCCTTGGTCAGATACGGCCCGGTCTGCGAGCCGAAGAACACCGCACCTGGCGGAGCGCAGTCGGCGCTGTCCAGGGCGAGCCGGGCGGCCTCGGCCGCCAGCGTCACCGCGTCACCGTCCGGGTCGCATACGCTGCGGTGGGTCAGCCCCTGACGGTGTACGACCTCCAGTGGCTGGTTGCCCCACACCTGGTGGATCTCCTCGACCGCCAGCCGCCCGGTGGGCAGCGCGACGCCGATCCCGGAGATGCCCGCGTCGGCTGTACTGGCTGAACTGGCTGTACTGGCTGTGGCGTCGGATACACGGCCGTTCATATCGCCCTCCGGGGCCGGAACTTGTAGCCGTACTGGTAGGGGCCGGATGCCTCCCGGCGCCATTTGCGGACGACCAGCTCGACCGCCATCCCTTCGGTCACCTCGACATCGACATGGCCCTCTCCCTCGACATCGACATCGACGAGCTCGGTGAGCACGGCGGGACCGTTCTCCAGCGCCACGATCGCGAACGGCCGGCTGCGGCGCCCGGTGTGGCCGATCAGCGGGGTGTGGTCTTCGGCGATGCTCACCACCCGGCCGTATGGCGCCATCGCCGTCTCGGTGAGGGCCCTGGAGTGGCACTGGGGGCAGACCCGCCGTCCGGGGAAGAAGGTGAGTTCGCAGGGGTCACATCGGTTGCCGGTCAGCCGGTAGCGGCCGGAGCGAGAGCGCCATGCCTTGGCCGGGGTCGCGGTCGCGATCCGGTAGCGCGGTTCGGTGGGGGACCACATCGTGCGTTCACTCCTCGCGATACGGGGGTCAGCGGGCGCGGCGCAGTACCGCGACGGCGCTGGTGGCGTTGGAGCCGCCCATGGACTGGCAGACCGCGATGTCCACATCGGCCACCTGGCGGTTGCCGCCACGGCCGCGCAGCTGTACCGCCGACTCCACGGCGACGCTGATACCCGTCGCCCCGGTGGGATGGCCGAAGCCGATCCGGCCGCCATCGGTGTTGGCGGGGCAGCGGCCCTGCAGCGCGGTCTCCCCGTCGGCCACCGCCGCGGCGGCCTTGCCCGGCGGAAAGATCCCCAGGCCCTCCAGATGCAGCGGTCCCATCACGCTGAAGCAGTCGTGCACTTGGGCCACGTCAATGTGGTGCGGCTCGACTCCCGCCTGGGCGTAGGCGTCCCTGGCGGCCGCCGTGGTGGGCACCGCCTCGGCGATATCGGCTCCAGCGGCACCGGGGTGGCCGAACTTGGCGGCGAGCACATTGGGGGCGGTGGCCTGGGCGATGCCCGCGATCTCGACCGGCTGGCAGTCGCTGGGGGCGTCCCCGGCCCGCATCAGCAGAACAGCCGAGGACCCGTCACAGGCCCGTCCGCAGCTGGCCCGGGTGATCGGGGTGGACACCATCGGGCTGCTCAGCACCCCGGCTACCGTGAGATCCGGGCGCCCGTAGTCGATGGCTTTCCTGTTGCGCTGGGCGTACCAGCGGTCCTGCACGACCCACTGGGCTATCGCCTCATGCGACGCCCCGTACTTGCGTACATAGCGGTCGTGCATCAGCGCCATGATGTCCACATAGTCAAACCCGGCCGGTGCCTCGTACTCGGCATCCGGGTAGTGCAGCATCGAGTCGGCCGTGGAGGTGCTGTCGGACACCTTCTCCACACCGATCACCAGCACGGCCCTGGACAGTCCGGAGGCCACCGCCGCCACTCCGTTGCGCAGCGCCACCGTGCCTCCCGCACAAGCCGCGCCGACCTGGCTGAACGGGGCCGGGGCAAGGCCGAGTTCATCGGCGGCGATGGCGCCCAGATTCTGCTGCTCGCAGGTTTCCGGCAGCGACACCGAGACAAACCCGCCGCTCACCTCCCCGGGAGCGACCCCGGCGTCCCCGAGCGCCGCGTACGCCGACTCGACCACCAGATCCTTCCAGTCGCGCGCGGCGAAGAAGCCATGGCGGGTGATCCCGGCACCGGCGATGACAACTCCCGTTCCACTCATGTGTCCCGCCTCACTGAAATGAATGAATGTTTATTCAAGCTGGTGGCTGGAGAACCGACTGTCAAGAGAGCGCGCATGACGTTTCTGTGGCCGTTCCGGGGACCGGCTGGCGGTACCGGAGGTCCCGCAGCCGTGCCCTGATGGGTACTTGCCGCACCTGGCTGAACTGGCCGCGAAGAGATGTGCTGTTGAGGAGCCCGGAACGTAGGACAGCGAGCACCCAGCGAGCATCGATCGTGCCAGAGGAGGCCTCATGTCGCGCACCGACCGCGTGGCCGGTACCGCGTTCGAGGGCGTGGTCATCACCGGCCTCGGCTTCGTACTGCCAGGCGCTGATACACCCGAGCAGGTGTGGCGTCACTTACGCGAGGGCGAGTCCCAGTTGAGCACCCTGCCGCCGGTCATCTCGGGGCGGACGGGAATCCAGAGCGGAGGACGGCTGACGGACTTCAACCACACGCCGTATCTGCCGGACCTGCCGGACAACTTCGCCAAGCGGTACAGCCGCGAGATCCTTATCGTCCTGTCGGCGGTACAGAACGCCTTCCGGGACGCCGGGTTCGAGGGCGGCGACGCCCTCGAACCCGCACGCACCGGCGTCGTCGCCTCCAGCGCCAGAGGACCGGTCGAATGGTGGTCCCAGACCGCCTCCGGCATGGTCTACGAACCCGGCTGCCCCCCGGTGTCGTCGGCCCAGGGCGTCTTCGCCTCGCTCGCCGGGACCCCGGCGTCGCTCAGCGCTATCCGGCTGGACGCCCAGGGACTTGTCTCCACGATCAGCAACGCGTGCGTCGGCGGACACCAGGCGCTCGGCATCGCCGCCCAGGAGATCCAGCGCGGAGCGGCCGATGTGATGTTCGTCGTCGGCCATGAGCTGCCCATCGTCCCGGAGGTACTCCAGGTCTACTCGGCCCCCGGCACCGGCGTGCTGTCCCGGGACACCAACCCCAAGCGCGCCATCAAGCCCTATGACATCAACCGGGACGGCTTCGCACTCGGCGAGGGCGCCGTCGTCGCCGTACTCGAGCGGAGCACTCACGCCACGGCCCGCCGGGCCCGGGCCTACGCGACGCTCCGCGCGTGCCACAGCGTCAGCGAGGCCGCGCACGCCACGCGGATGGATCTGTCGGGACGCAGCACCGCCCAGTTGATGACGCAGACCATGGACGCCATGGGCTCCAGTGTCGGGGAGCTGGACTACATCTGCGGCCATGGAACGGCGACCCGCTACAACGACCTGGCCGAGAGCCGTGCGCTGAGCCACGTCTATGGACCCCACCGGAGCGACTGGCCGCCGCTGGGCTCCATCAAGCCCGTATTCGGCCATCTGCTGGGCGCCGCCGGACTGCTGAACTGCGCGGCGCTCGCGCTGATGCTCCATGAGCGCTGTCTGGCCCCGACGATCAACTGCGAGGCCATGGAGTCGGAGTGCGACCACGACCATGTCACCGAGGGCGCGCGCCCCGCCGAGCTGCGGCTGGCGATGTCGCTGGCCTTCGCCATCGGCAGTCAGAGCTCGGCGCTGGTGCTGGAGGCCGCGGCATGACGGCCGACCGGTTTCTCAGCGATCCCGACGAGCTGTGCCGACGGCATCTGACGCCCGGTATGCGGGTGCATATCGCCTCCACGATGTCCCGGCCGGGCGCGCTCACCCTGGCGCTCGCCCGGGTCTTCGGCGGCGTCGGCAGGTTCGAGATCAGCGTGAACGCCCTGCACGCCGGGGTGCACGCGCTGACCATGGCCGGTGTGATCGAGCGCGCGGTCATCGCCTTCGCCGGTGACACCGTGCCCACGTCCCGGCCCAATCGGCTGTACGCCGGGCTGCCCGCCGGTGATCCGTTCCCGGTGGAGGAGTGGAGCCTGCTGTCCCTGCTGCAACGGCTGATGGCCGGGGCCACGGGTGCCCCGGCGGCGCTCAGCACCTCGCTGATCGGTTCCTCCCTGCCCCAGGGACATCCACCGCTGGAGACCGTGCCGTCAGGCGGCGCAGAGTCGGGTGCCGGGGAAGCGGGTGCCGGGGAGGGAACGCTGCCCGCCGCTGTGCTCCCCGCACTGCGTCCGGATGTGACGCTGCTTCACGCACACTGCGCGGACAGGAGGGGAAACCTGTATCTCGCCGGGCCGGTGGGGGAGGGCTGGTGGGGTGCGATGGCCGCCCGGCGCGGGGTGCTGGCCACGGTGGAACGGGTGTGCGACGGGCCACCGGCCGGTGCGGTCTGCTCCATCCCGGCCGAACGGGTGCTGGCGGTGGCCCCCTGCCCGTTCGGCGCGCACCCGCAGGGCCTGACCCCGATGCCCAGCGCCGGCGTGGCGGGCTATCTGGACGACTATGCGTTTCTGGCCGATCTCGCCGACGCCTGTGCGCGCCAGGAGGACACCGAGCGGTGGTTCCAGCGCTGGGTGACCGGGACCGGCGGTCACACCGGGTATCTGGCCCAGTTGGGCGAGGCCCGGCTGGCCGGGCTCACGGCGGAGCTGCGGTGTCCGCAGGGCGTTGCCGTAACTGCTCCGCCCGCGCCACCGAGCGAACGTGAGCACCACATCGTGATGGCGGCCAGGACGATCGCCCGCACGGTTGTCCAGCAGGGCTACGGCTCGGTGCTGGCCGGTATCGGCATCTCCCACCTGGCCAGCTGGCTGGCCGCCCGGACCCTGCACGGCGACGGAGTTGAGCTTCAGGTGGTGAATGAGCTCGGGATGGTCGACTTCACCCCGGAGGCCGGGGACAGCTTCCTCTTCTCCCAGCGGCATGTGCTCCGCTGCCGGGAGCATGCCGGTACCTGGGAGGTCCTTGGTGGCCTGGTCGCGGGGGGCGGCGGCCGTACGCTCGGGGTGCTGTCGGCCGCTCAGATCGACCAGCAGGGCCGGATCAACACCAGCCGTACCGCCCGGGGCGGTTTCCTGGTGGGCTCGGGCGGCGCCAACGATGTGGCCAGCCATCTGGATACGGTCGTTGTGGCACCCGCCTCCCCCCGGCGCTACCCCGAGGCCGTCGGCTTCATCACCAGCCCCGGCCACCATGTGAGCCGTGTGGTAGCCGAGTTCGGCTCCTTCGAACGTACGGGGGGTACGGGCCCCTTCACGCTCACCACCTGGTCTCCGTATTCCGTACCGGAGGCCGCCGGCCCTGCCGAGACCGTACGGGACCGCACGGCGTGGAAGGCCGATATCGCCGACCCGCTGCTGCGTGAACCGCCGCCGACGGACGAGGAACTGGCCGCGCTGCGTTCAATCGACCCCGAAGGGATCTACCGGTGACCATTTCCTCCGCCCCCACCCGGGACGGCTTCACACCACCGCGCCCGTCCACGGTTCCGATGGTGCTCGACGGGATCGGCCACGACTTCCCCGGAGAACCCGTCGGCAACGACCACTTCACCCGGATACCGGAGCTGGGCGTCGATGACGCCTGGATCCAGCGTCACACCGGAGTCTCCGCCCGGCACTGGCCGCCGGACGGTGAACGGCATGTGGACATGGCCGAACGGGCCGCCCGCCGGGCCCTCGACGACGCCGGTCTGGAGCCGGGGGACATCGACGTCATCCTGGGCACCAGCGCCACCTCACGGCCACGGGTCAATCCCACCAGCCCCGGAAACAACTACATGGATGTGGCCCTTCCGGTACAGCACCGGCTGGCGGCCCGGCAGGCCATGTGCCTGGATGTGATGGGAGTCGCCTGCGCGGGCTTTCTGCACGCCAGCGCGGTCGCCCAGGGTCTGATCAGCACCGCGGGCCACCGGAATGTCCTCGTCGTCTGCGCCGAGAACCCCAAGCCCATCCTGAACTTCTCCTACCGCAACTCCGTCCTGTTCGGCGGCGGCGCGGCGGCGGGCGTCTGGCGGGCCGACGACAGCGGCACCGGTCCGGGCGGCATGCACGCCGTGACCCTGCACTCCGACGCCACCCACTATGACGCCTTCGACATCGATGAGCAGGACAAGATGGTGATGAAGGGCAAGGTCGTCAGCGACATCGCGCCCGGAGTGCTGACCGAAGCGACCCACCGGGCGCTCCGCCGGGCTGGCCTCGGGCTGGCCGACATCGACTGGATCATCCCGCACCAGGGGAACATCAACCTCATCAACGATGTACGGGACAGCCTCGGGCTGGGGGACGACAAGCGCCTGCTGCTCAACATCGAGCGTCGAGGGAACACTTCAAGCGTCAGCGTGCCCGGCTGCCTTTCCGAGTACGTACACAACGGCACCATCGACCGGGGTGACCGGGTGCTGACGATGGCCATCGGCCGGGGCTTCAGCTGGGGCGCGATGGTCTTCAGCTACGGCCGCCCCCGGCGGTGAGAGCGTATGAACCCGACGGGTCAGGCGCTTGTCGTCGGCGGCAGCCGGGGAATTGGCGCAGCCATCGCATCGGCTCTCGCCACCGAGGGCTGGCCGACGACCATCGCGGCACGCGACAGTGCACAGCTGGAGCGCTGCCGGCTTCAGGCCGCCGAGCGCGGGCTGAAGTTGTCCACCGCGCGGGTGGATGTGACCTCACAGGAGAGCGTCGAACGGCTCTTCGGTGAGCTGACACCCCGAGGCGAGCTGGGCGTCTGTGTGATGGCGGCGGGCCGGAATCTGTCCCGGCGGCTGCTGCGGCCGCCCCGGGACGCGGCGGAGGAGTGGTCGGCACATGATGTGGGCGAGTGGCGCGACATGGTCGACCTCAGTCTGACCGGCACCTTCCTGGTCGGTCGTGCGGCCGCCCTCAGCATGGCCCGGACCGGAACCCGGGGGGTGCTCATCCCCATTGTGAGCAGCACATGGCAGGGGTCGTGGGGCCAGTCCGCGTACACGGCGGCGAAGGCGGGTGTGGTGTCTTTGACCCGGAGCTGGGCGCTGGAGCTCGGCGAGTTCGGGATCCGCGCGGTCGCGATCGCACCCGGGGTGGTGGATGGGGCGGCGCTGCGGGAGAAGTGTGCGCGTAACCCCGCTCACGCGCGGTACATGGAACGGCTGCGGCAGCAGGTGCCGTTGCGCCGGTTCGCCGCCGAGCAGGAGGTCGCCGCTGCCGCGGTGCACGTGGCGGCCAACCAGTACCTGACGGGCACGGTCCTGGAGGTAGCCGGCGGCGGCTTCCCACCCCGCATCCACTAGCCCACGTGCTTGTTCCCCAACCCCGCCCCTTCCCGAAATTCGTCCTCAATCTCCCCCAGACTTCGTCTGGGAGGTGCCCCCAGGACGGGCTCGATTTTCGAGCCCGTCCGGCGATTGAGGACCCGGGGGACCGGGGCGGAGCCCCCGGTTTCGGGAAGGGGCGGGGTTGGGGAATGCTCTAGCCAGGCCCACCACGCGCGGGGACGTGGTCACGCAGGAACGCCAGCAGCACCTCGTTGAAGTGCTGCGCGTTGTCCTGGTTCGCATTGTGCCCCGCCTCCGGAATCACCTCGTAGCGGCAGTACGGCTCCCGCTCAGCCCACCGCGGCGCTTCCGCGGCGACGACGCCGACCTGATCCTGGCCGCCATGCGTCAGCAGCAGCGGGCAGTCGATACGCCGCTCCGGATCCTTGCGCAGGCCCCGCGCGACCGCCCGCCACACCCGGCCGAACTCCCGCTTGCTCAGCTCCCCGCCGGCCCGCTCGGCGTACCGCTGGACATCTTCCCGTACCGCGGTGCCCTTGGCGGCCTGCCGGACACGCAGCCGATTGGGGTAGACAGCGAAGATCATGGGGGAGAGCCGCAGTGCCATCCGGTTCGTACGGCTCAGCGGATAGGTCAGGCTGGTCGCGCCGATGATGACCATCGCGCGGACCCGCTCCGGATATTCGTACCAGAACTCCTGCGCCACATAGCCGCCGAAGGACTGGCCGAGCAGCACCACCTTGTTGTCGGCGTTCTCGGTGTGCCCGATGCGGTCGAGCAGGGTCAGGAGCTCTTGGGCGAGGGCGGGCATATTGTAGTCGCGCCTGCGTCCTATGGGTTTTGACTGGCCGTGGCCGCGCAGGTCCACGGTCAGGACCTGGTACCCCTCCTGAGCGAGGGCGGGTACCTGCTCGTCGAACATGTGATGATCCATGGACGCGCCGTGCAGGCAGACGACGAGCGGGCCGCTGGGCGGCCCCGCCAGCCAGTAGTGCACAGGGGTCCCGGACAGTTCGAGCGTACGTGTCTCCGATGCCATGACGTTCACCGCCGAGCGGTTGGGGGTGTGGGCACATCGCTCGGTTCCCCTCCTATCGAATCTTCAGGGTTATCGCAACCGATGTAGGTACCAGCGGTCCCCGTTCGGGCTGAGAGCCGGTACCCGGCGGCCGATGTGGGAGGGACCCTCCGCTCCCTAGCGTGGCCGGTGAACGGACTTTCCCGTGCCGATCCCCCTTCCGGAGGTGCGCCTTGACGACCGGCTTCGTCATCGACCGCGATGTGGAGATACCGATGCGGGACGGTGTGGTGCTGCGGGCCGATGTCTGGCGTGCCCCCGGTGAGCTACGGCCGGTGATCCTGTTCCGCACCCCGTACGACAAGTCAGCGATGAAGCTGGAGCCGCTGTCCCCGGAGCGGTGTGTCCGCCACGGCTATGCCGCGGTGGTGCAGGACACCCGGGGGCGGTTCGCCTCCGATGGCGAGTGGCACACCCGGATGTGGGAGACCGAGGGGCTGGACACCTACGACACGGTCGAATGGGTGGCCGGACAGGAGTGGTGTGACGGCCAGGTCGGGATGACCGGCCCCTCCTATCTCGGGATTGTGCAGTGGCTCGGTGCGATGCGGCGGCCGCCGCATCTGAAGGCGATAGCGCCCGCCATGGCCACCTCCGCGGAATATGACCGGCAGGCGACCGGCGGCGCGCTGCGGCTGTCGCATATCGTCGGCTGGCTCGGCTTTATGGCCGTGGACTGGATGCAGCGTCAGCTCGCGGCGGGTCAGGTGAGCGACTTCTCGGCCATCGCCCGGTTCCTCAAGTCCCCGCATGAGCAGCTGCGGCTGCTTCCGCTGGAGCGCATCCTGGACACACCGGGCTGCCCGGTGTCGATGACCGAGGTGCTGGACGGCGGCCTGGAGTCCGCGCCGCACATCCGTACCCAGGACACCGACCTCCCCACGCTGTCGCTCACCGGCTGGTTCGATGTCTTCAGCTCGCCGACGATCGCGCTCTTCGGTGAAGTGGCGGAGCGCGAGCCCGGCCGGCATCAGCTGATCGTCGGCCCGTGGACGCACTCGGCGGTGCTGCCGCAGTACCAGGGCGAGCTGAACTTCGGGCTGGGGGCCGCCAGCGAGTACGCGCAGACGGCCGACGAGCTGCTGGCCTTCTTCGGCACCCATCTCAAGGGCGCGTCGTCCGCCGGGGAACCAGCCGGAGAACCGGAAGCGCCGGTGCGCTACTTCATGATGGGGGCCAACGAGTGGCGCACCGCGCGTTCCTGGCCGCCCGCCTCCGCGTCCCCGCAGCTCTGGTATCTGCGCGAGGGCGGCCGGCTCGCCATGGACCCGCCGCAGGACGATGAGCCGGCCGATACCTATATCTACGATCCACACGATCCCGCACCCAGCCACGGCGGCCGGCTGCTCAACCTCGGTGAGCTGGTGGGCGGGCCGCTCAACCAGCGTCACCTCGAAGAACGTGCCGACACCCTGGTCTTCACCGGTCCGATCCTCGATGAACCGGTGGAGACGGCAGGGCACATCACGGCCTCGCTGTCGTTCGCGAGCAGCGCCCTGGACACGGATCTGGTGGTCAAGCTCACCGATGTGTTCCCGGACGGCCGGTCGGTCCTGGTCTGCGACGGCGCGCTGCGCACCCGGTACCGGGAGGGCTTTGACGCTGAGAAGCTGCTGACCCCGTCGGTGGCCGAGTCCTGCACCGTTGACCTCGGCCACACCGCGTGGCGGTTTGCAGCCGGTCACCGGATACGTCTGCTGGTCACCAGCAGCAACTTCCCGCATCTTGACCGCAATCTGAACACCGGCCGCCCCGTCGGCAAGAGCACCGAAGCGGTACTGGCCCAGCAGTCCGTCTTCCATGACGCCGCCCGGCAGTCACGGCTGGAGCTGCCCGTACTGACTCCATTGGCGGACCGGTGAGGAGGCGGCAGATGTCCCAGATCCCCCTCCCGGAGCTGCTGGCCACCCGGGCCGCACAGCACCCGGACCGGACCTTCGCGGTGTTCGAGGACGGCGAACGGTGGACCTGTGCCGAGGCCTGGCAGGCCGCCCAGTCGGCGGGCGCGGCGCTGCAGGGCCTGGGCGTGGCCCGGGGCGACACCGTGCTGTGCTGGCTGCCCAATGGCCGGGACCAGCTGCGGACCTGGTTCGGCACCAACACCGCCGGCGGGGTGTATGTGCCGGTCAACACCGCCTACCGGGGGCGGCTGCTGGAACGCGTCATCCATGACTCCGGCGCCCGGACGCTGGTGACCTGCCGTGCGCTGGCGGACAAGCTGACCGGGATGGACCTTGGCCGGGTCGAGCACCTTCTGCTGGTCGACGATGAGGACGGCGCCGCGAGCGGACCGCTGGACGCACGCCCCGAGGAACTGGCCCCGCTGGCCGTGCCGCTGGAGCCATGGGACACCCAGGCGATCATCTACACCTCCGGGACCACCGGGCCGTCCAAGGGCGTGCTGTGCAGCTACGCCCATCTGCACACCAGTGCCACGGCGGCGTTCCGCTCCTGGCTGACCAGCGATGACCGCTATCTCGTCAATCTGCCGCTGTTCCACGCCGCAGGCGTGGTCGGCACGCTGGGCATGCTGGAGCTGGGCGGATCCATCGCCGTCGTATCGCACTTCGAGACGGCCTCCTTCTGGCAGCGGGTGCGGGAGCTGGGCGTCACCGGCTGCACACTGCTGGGCGTGATGGCGACCTTCCTCGCCCGTCAGCCCCCGTCACCCGCCGACACCACCCATCCACTGCGCGCGGCATATGTCGTGCCGCTGACCGAATCAGCGCGTGAACTCTCCACCAGATTCGGGGTCGAGGTCCGCACCATGTTCAATATGACCGAGCTGTCCTGCCCGGTCATCTCCGGCCCCGTCCTCGATGAGCCACAGCGGTGGCCGGGCAGCTGCGGACGGCCGCGCCCGGGCATCGAGGCCCGCGTCGTCGACCCGTTCGACCGCGAGGTCGCTGCGGGAACCGTCGGCGAACTGGTGCTGCGCCCGGACGCACCCTGGGTGTTCAGCCACGCCTACCACGCGATGCCGGAGGCCACCGCAGCCGCGTGGCGCAACGGCTGGTTCCACACCGGCGACGCCTTCCGTCAGGACGCGGACGGCGAGCTGTACTTTGTGGACCGGCTCAAGGACGCCATCCGCCGACGTGGCGAGAACATTTCCTCCTTCGAGGTCGAGGAGGAGCTACGGGCCCATCCCGCCATCCGCGACGCGGCAGTCGTCGGGGTACCCGGCGAGCACGGTGAACAGGAAGTCCTGGCCGTGGTCTGCCCCGCGTCCGGCGACCGCTGCGACCCGGCTGAGCTGCTGGAGTTCCTGCGGCCCCGGATGGCCCACTTCATGCTGCCCCGCTTCATCCGTGTGCTCCCGGAGCTGCCCATGACACCCACCAACAAGGTGCGCAAGGACGTGTTGCGCACGGCGGGGATCACGGCCGACACCTGGGACCGCGAAGCCGCCGGCATCAAGGTCCGGCGCGATCCCGTCCCGACTCCCTCAACTCCATCTACTCCGTCGACACCATCACGAGCACAGAACGGACGGCTATGAGCCCAGTGGGAACCATGACCACCGACATCCTCCGGGAGACGCTCGCTGATGGCGTCGCCACCCTTACGCTCAACCGGCCGGACCGGCGCAACGGGCTGGACCGTGAACTGGGCCTGCGGCTGCTGGAAAGTGTGCTGCGGGCGGTGGAGAGCCCCGCGGTGCGGGCCATCGTGCTGACCGGCGAGGGCCGCGCCTTCTGCGCCGGTGACGATATCTCCGGCCTGGGCGAACTGGTCTCCGGGCGACGGGAGAACACGCCCTCCGTGCAGGAGACCGGTGACGCTTACTACCTCCGTATCTGTGAAGCGCTGGTGCAGGCGCCAAAACCGGTCATCGCCGGAATCAACGGCGCCGCCGTCGGCGCCGGCGCCGAGATCGCCTGCGCCGCCGACTACCGGCTGGCGACCTCCAGCGCACGGATCGGCAGCGGTCTGATCAAACTCGGCCAGCTGGGCAACACCGTGATGATGTCCCGGGTCGTGGGACCGGCCCGGGCCACCGAGATCTTCCTCACCGGAAGGCTGCTCGACGCCGCGGAGGCCGAGCACATCGGGCTCTTCGACCGTGTGGTGTCCGCTGACGCGTTCCCCAGGGAACTGACCGCCTTCGCGGAGCACATGGCCCATGGGCCGACCAAGACCATCGGCCTCTTCAAGGAACTGCGCGAACGGACCTGGAGCCAGCCGGCGGAGTACGGCCTGCGGCTTCAGGACCTGTACCACACGCGTTGCTGCGGCGGCGAGGTGGAGGACGGACTGGAAGGCCCACGGGCCTACCTCGAACACCGGGCGCCCAAGTTCACCGGGCGGTGAGGAGACATGACCGATATGGCTGGCGCGATCGGCAGGACCAGCAGGACCAGCAAGGGCGGCAACTGGGTGGGCTCGGGCATCCGCTTAACGGGTGTCGGGCACTACTTTCCCGAGCATGTCGCACACAACTCGCCCGAGGAGATCGGGGCTGAGGAGCGTTTCAACGCGATCGACCAGCATGTGGTCGGCAAGCTGAACGTCAAGTCCCGGCATCTGTCCAGCGAGCGGGAGACCATTGGTTATATGGCCGTACGCGCGGCTGAGCACGCGCTGGCGGCGGCCGGGCGCTCCCCGGAAGAGGTCGACCTCGTTATCCTCACCAACTGGACCGACCGGCAGTGGGTGCCGGAGGTCGGGCCGACCGTAGCGTTTGAGCTGGGCGCCCAGCGGGCCCTCGGTTTCGATCTGTGCGGCGCCTGCACCGGCTTTGTGCACGGTGTGCAGACCGCGTCGGCGCTGATGTCGTCCCTTGAACCCTGGCGGCTGGCGGTCGTCGTCTGCTCCGAACAGTTCTCCCGGCGCACCCGGCCCGGCAGCAAGGGCGAGCTGGTCGCCGGTGACGCGGCCGGCGCGGTGGTGGTCGAGCGGGGCGAGCCGGACAGTGCGCCGGAGGGCGCGCCCGGACTGATCGACTCGGTGCTGTTCAGCGACGGAGAGCACGCACAGACCATTTTCGCGCGCAGGCCCAGCGGCTGGATCACCAGCCAGCCGGAGCTGGTCGACCGGGCGATCGAGGGCAATGTACGGGTCACCGAGCTGCTCCTGGAACGCAATGGGCTGGAGATCGGCGATGTCGACTGGGTGCTGCCGCACCCCGCCACCGACCCCATCCACCGTGCGGTGCGCGACAAGGTCGGCATCGACGCGGACCGCTTCGTGGTCACGATCGAAGAGCGCGCCAACACCTCCAGCGCGTCCATTCCGATCGCCCTGTCGGAGCTGCTGGCCAGCGGCCGTACCCGGCCCGGACAGCTGTATCTCACCCCGGCGATCGGCTCCGGATTCTTTGAGGGCGCACTGCTCTTCCGGCTGTAACCGCCGCTGATGGTCCAGCGGCGGCAGCCGTAACCCCGACCGTCACTTTACCGAGAGGTGGATAAGGCGTTGAACGCGTCAAAGGCACAACAACTTCTGCACGGGCAGACGGCGCTGGTGACCGGTGCGAGCAGCGGCATCGGCCGGGAGACCGCCCGGGTGCTGGCCCGGCAGGGCGCCGCGGTCGGCCTGCTCAGCCGGGACAAGGCGGCCCTGGACACCCTTCAGGAAGAAATCACCGCCGACGGCGGCCGGGCCCAGGTGGTGCCCGCCGATCTCGCGGACAGCGAGGCCCTGCGGGCCGCCGTGGCGGGCTGCGAAGAAGCACTGGGCCCGGTGGATCTCCTGGTCAGCAACGCCGGGCACGGCATGAACCAGGTCTTCCTCTGCGATCAGACGGAGGAGAACTGGCAGCGGACCATCGACATCAATCTCACCGGAGCCTTCCGGATCTGCCGGCAGGTGGTGCCCGGCATGATGGAACGCCAGTCGGGCTCCATCGTCTTTCTGTCCTCCGTCGCGGGCAAGCGCGGCATCCCCGCGAACACCGCCTACTGCGCATCGAAGTTCGGCCTGCGCGGCCTGACCGAGTCCCTGGCCTGGGAGATGGGACCGTTCGGCGTCCGCGTCAACGCCGTCTGCCCCGGTCTGACCAACTCCCCCGGCCTCAATGAGGAGGAGCGCTACGGCGGCGACTTCGTGGCCAGCCTGGCCCGCCATCACGGGCCGGAAAACCTCACCTGGAAACGCTATGTGGACCGGGCGGTACGCAACACCGCACTGCGCCGGGTCCTGGAGTCCGAGGAAGTGGCCATGCTGACGCTGTTTCTGCTGTCGGACCTCTCGACCGGTATCACCGGGCAGGCGATCGGAATTGACGGCGGGGCCCTGTGAGGGGCCCGAGCGGAGAGCGAGTGATGTCGTGGTGAGTGTGGCGGCCGGCTGGCGCGATGTGCTGGTGACCGGAATGGGCTTCTGCCTCCCGGGCCCGGACGGCACCGTGTGCCGGACCAGCGACGATTTATGGCGGACGGTGTCGACCGGACGTTCCAACCTGGACAACGACGGGTTCTTCTACGGCCATGTCCCGCTGACCGAGGAGGAGTTCAGCCGGGCAGTGCCGGAGCTGCCCGCCCGGTTCCTCAAGAACTACGCCAGCATCCACCTCTACGGTCTGCTGGCCCTGGTCGAGGCCTGCGACGATGCCGCACTGGACTGGCGCGGCACGGAGCTGGCGGACGCCGCGGTCCTCACCGGACGGGTGGGGGTGGACAACTCCTTTGACACCTATCTCGACTGCGTGCGGGCCAGCCCCGACGCGCTGACCCCACAGGAGGCACGCAGCCTCTTTATGCGGCTCGCCGTCTCGGTGACCGCCACCGATGTGGCCACGGTGCAGGCCTCGCTGCTGCGCAGCGGCGGACCCAACTACACCCTGTCCTGCGGCTGTGCCTCCACCGCGGCGCTGCTGGGGGTGGCGGCCAACCAGATCGCCAGCGGCGAGGTGGATATCGCCGTGGTGACCGGTGTCGACGCCTTCAACCTGGACCGGGTGGAGCACTTCGAGGAGCTGCGTGCCGTCGCCGAGCGCAGCAGCGAGCGGCCGTCCTTCCAGTCCCCGCCCACCCAGCTGCGCTTCGACCGGCCGATGCGCCCGTACGATGAACGCGCCGATGGCTTCAACATCGGTGAGGGCGCGGCCACGCTGATTCTGGAGAGCCGCGAGCACGCCGAGCGGCGCGGCCGCCGTGCCTACGGCCAGATCCTGGGCCAGTCCACCATGCGGGGCGCGGTGGCCAGCGCCATCACCGCCAATGAGGACGGCGACGCGCTGGTCAGGGCCGCCCGCAACTGTCTGCGGGCCAGGGACAGCCACGCCCGGATCGCCCCCGCCGAAGTCCCCGTCGTCAATGGCGGCGCCCAGGGCGATCCGCTCTTCAACACCATGGAGTTCAACGCGATCCGGTCCCTCTACGGGCTCCATGGCACGGACAGCGTGGGCCCGCTGGTCAGCACCCAGGAAGCCTGCTTCGGGCACAACGCGGCACCGCTGGGCAACGTCGGCGCCGCCGCGACCCTGCTCATGATGCGCAACGGGCAGGTCTGCCCCACCGCGAACTGCGAGAAGGTCTCCGAGGACTGCCCGTTCGACCTGGTGACAGGCGCCCAGCCGCGGCCGCTCGACTTCGACCTGGCGCTGAGCTTCAACTACCAGATGGGCGGCGTCTCCAGCGCCCTGCTGCTGACCCCGGCAGAACGGGCCGTGGGGGCAACCGCCCCGTCAGGAGGGCAACGGCCGTGATCGCTGACCCGAGCACAGACCCGGTTCTGCTCGCCGGTACCGGCGCCGTACTGCCTGGGCTGCCCGGGCCGGACGGGCTGGGCGGTCCCTGTGTGGACGCCGGGGCCCTCTGGGAGGTGTTCCGCACCGGGACCACCTGTCTGTCCCGCTTCGACCACCCCGGGATACCGCTGCGCATCGCGGGCCAGGTACGGAACTGGGATCCTGCGACGGCCCTCGGGGTGCCCGAACGTATTGCCGCCCGGATGGCCCGGGTCACCGCCCTGTCCATCGGCGCGGTCCGCAGTGCCCTCGACGACGCGGGGCTGACCCCCGAGGACCTCAACGATGACCGTACGGTCCTGGTGATCGCCTCGATGCAGTTCGCGTTCCAGGAAGCCGGGCGGTACTTCGCGGCCTATGAGCGCGGCGGCCCCGCCGCGCTCGGCATGGACTACTGGCTCACCGGCACCCCCGGCAGCGTCGCCAGCGGCATCTGCTCGGTGCTGGGCATCAGGGCACAGACCCTGAACATCACCGGAGGCTGCAACTGTTCGCTGCGCGCCATGGAGGTCGCCACGACCTTGCTGCACGCCGGAACCGTCGACCGGGCCGTGGTCGTCGGCGCGGACGCCACCCTGGACCGGATTTTTCTGGCCAGCACCGTCCACGAGGGCAAACGCGGCTTCCGGGCGTCCACCCTCTCCGCCGATCCCGGCGCGGTACGCCCGCATGACCAGGAGCAGGACGGCAACGCCCCCGGCGAGGGCGCCCTGGCCGTGGTGCTGGAGTCGGGCCGTCCCGGCACCGGCGGCACCGGCAGCACCGGCGATGGGGTACGGGTACCGCTGCGGCTGCGCTTCCGCTCCTCCCGTAACAACGGAATCAACCCGGTGGACTCCGGCACCTCCGACAACTTCGTCGCCGATGTTCAGGACCTGCTCACCTGGGCCGGGATCGGCATGGACCGGCTGGCCTTCATCAATGGCTTCGCCGAGGGCACCCGCAATATCGAAGATCTCTTCTGCGACACCGTCGAGGGACTGCGCAAGGCCATGGACTACGGCGGCATCCTCCGGCTGACCAACCAGGAGGCGGCCTTTGGGCATATCTCCGGCTGCGCCGGACTCCTGAAGTTCGTGTCCTCGGCGCTGATGTTCCGGCACGGCACGGTCGGACCCGTCGTCGGATGCCGCACGCCCTACGCCCGGCTCGACGCCAGCCCCGTACTGGCCCACGACACCGTCCCGGTCGATGACCGCTACGCCTTGCTGATCAGCTCGGGCGCCGGTGGGGACGCGACCTCATTGCTGATCGAGTATCTGGAGGCACAGTGATGGCATACGGCTCCACCGCGGTCCTGCTGGGACCGCGCGATACGGCCTGTGAGGTGCTGCGCGAGACCTTCGACGGGGCCGGTGTGAAGATCGTCGATGACACCGGGGCTCAGGACACCGTGGACCCCGATATCTGCTGTGCCCTGCTCACCGGCACCGCCGTACTCGGCGGCGCCGCACCGGCACCGGCGCTGGACCGGCCGCGGATCGCGGAGCTCGCCCAGCGGATGGCGGACCGTGGCTCGGGCCGGATGATTCTGGTCATCGACGGCGCGGGCGGTGTGCATACCGGTACCCCGGACGATGAGGCGGCCTCCCGCGCCGCTGACCTCGCCTGGTGGCGGCAGCTGGCCGCCCGGGTATCGGCGTCCGGGGTGATCGCCAACCAGATACGGGTCGGGGTGGCGCCCTTCCTCGGCCATCGGGCCGGGCCGGAACAGACCGCCGCCGTGCTGCACCATCTGCCGCTGCGCCGGGCCACGCACCCGGCTGACCTGGCCGCCGCCGTGCTGTATCTGGCGTCCGAGGACTGCGCGTACACCGTCGGTGAGACGGTTCCCGTCGACGGCGGTATGGGGCTGACCCTGATCCCGCCGTTACGTACTCCCCGTAAACCCGCCGTGTCCAGGGCCCCCGCCGAGCAGTCGGCCGGCACCGGACCGGGCGGTGCGGCCGGGCTGTTCGACCTCACCGGACGGCACTGTCTGGTGGTGGGCGCGAGCAGTGGCATCGGCCGGGAAACCGCCCTGGAACTGGCCCGCAGGGGAGCCGATGTGACGGTGATGGCCCGCCGGGAGCGCAAGCTTCACGAGGTCGCCGACCAGATCACCGCGCTGGGCCGCCGTGCCCATGTCGTACAGCAGGATGTGTCCCGCCTGGCGGAGCTGGAGCCCGCACTGGAGCGGAGCTGGCAGACCGGCGGCCGTATCGACGCCATGGTCTACGCCACCGGACTGTTCGCGGTCGAGGAACCGGGCCCGGACCAGCGGGCCGAACTGCGGGAACGCTCCCTGGACATCAACTACCGCGGCTACGCCACCCTCACCGACGCGCTGGTGCGGCGGTGGGCCGCGGACGGACTGGGCGGCGCGGTCGTCGGAGTCTGCTCGGTTGGCTCAGAGGTGGTCCCGATCCCGCATATGGAGAGCTACGGGGCGAGCAAGGCGGCCATGGCCCAGTACACCCGCTGTGTGGCCGCTACCGCTGGACGCCATGGCATCCGGGCCAACTGTGTAGCGCCCGGCATCGTGGAGACACCGATGGCCGAGTGGGTCTCGGAGGATTTCCGGCAGGCCTGGCTGGCGCGTATCCCGGCCGGGCGGGTGGGGGAGCCACAGGATGTGGCCGCGCTGGCGGCCTATCTGGTGGGGGACAGCGCCGGGTATGTCACGGGTGCGCTGCTGCATGTTGACGGCGGCTACGCCCTCGGTGGGCTGCCGCCGCTGGCCCGGGGCGGCGCGGGATGAGCGGCGCGGCACCGGCTGTCAGCGGTGTGGCGCTGGTGACCGGCGCCTCCTCGGGGATCGGCGCGGCCACCGCGAGCGCGCTGGCTGCGGCGGGCGCTCATGTGGTGCTGGTCGCGCGCCGGGCCGAAGCTCTGGCGGCGGTGGCCAGCGAGGTGCGTGACCATGGCGGCCGGGCGAGTGTGCTGGCCGCGGATCTGGCCGCGCACGGAGAGCCGGAGCGGGTTGTCGCGGAGACGGTGGAGCGGTTCGGGCCGCCGACCGTGCTGGTCAACAGCGCGGGTGTGGTGCGGCTCGGTGTCGTACACGAACTGACCCCCAGGCACTGGGAGCTGATGCTCCGGCTCAATCTGACCGTGCCCTATCTGCTGACCCATGAGGTGTTGCCGTATATGCGCAAGCGCTCCACGGGGACGATCGTCCATATCGGTTCGGCCGTAACACAGGAGCCGATCAGTCACACCGCTGGCTACGCGGCCAGCAAACAGGGGCTCAATGTCCTCAGCGAGCTGGTGGCACTGGAGAACCGGGATCACGGCATCCGCTCGGTGGCCATCTGCCCCGGCTGGGTGCACACCGGAATGTCCCCGGTCCCGGCTGAGCTGGGCGCGGCCACCGGGGAACTGCTCACCCCCGGCGATGTGGCCGATGCCGTGCTGTGGACGGTGACCCGGCCGCCCCGGGTGAGCGTCGGGCCGGTGATCCATCTCGCCCCGACCAGCGGGCGGGCCGGCACCCGCGCGTCGATTACCCGGCTCACCGGTACGGAGGTCCGCTAGATGGCCAGGCCGGGACCGCTGGCCGGGGTGCGCGTGGTCGAACTGGCGGCGCATGGACCGACGCCGTTCTGCGGGATGCTGCTGGCCGATCTGGGCGCCGATGTCGTACGGGTCGTCCACCCCAAGCCCCCGAGCGCCGACTGGGATCTGCCGACGGACGGTCAGGCGGTGCTCGACCGGGGCAAGCGCTCGCTGCCCGTGGATCTCAAGGATCCGGACGGCGCCGCGCTGGTGCTCGCCCTGGCCGGGCGGACCGATGTGTTCCTTGAGGGGTTCCGGCCCGGGGTCGCCGAGCGGCTGGGCATCGGCCCCGACCGGTGTCTGGCCCGTAACCCCCGGCTGGTCTACGGCCGGATGACGGGCTGGGGACAGACCGGGCCACTGGCGCAGACGGCAGGGCATGACATCACCTATCTCGCGGTGACGGGGGTGCTGGACGCCATCGGCCGGGCGGACGGGCCGCCGCAGATTCCGCTGAACCTCCTCGGCGACTTCGGCGGCGGCGCCATGTATCTGGCCGTGGGCGTGCTGGCGGCGCTGTCCCAGGTCGCGCGTACCGGCCGGGGCCAGACCGTGGACGCCGCCATCGTGGACGGCGTCAGCCATCTGAGCACCATGGTGTTCGGCATGCTGGCCGCTGGTGAGTGGAGCGGCCAACGCGGCGGCAATCTGCTGGACTCCGGCTGCCCGTTCTACAACGTGTATCCGACCGCCGATGGCCGCCATATGGCCGTGGGGGCGCTGGAGCCCAAGTTCTACCGGGAGTTCGTCCGGCTGCTGGGCGTCTGGGAGATGGTGCCCGGTCATCGGGAGCCCTCCGTGTGGGACGAGCTGTACCGGATCTTCGCGGGGGTCTTCCGCACCCGCACCCAGCGGGAGTGGTGTGAGGTGTTCGACGGCACGGAAGCCTGTGTCAGCCCGGTGCTCTCGCTGACCGAAGCCCGCCACCATCCGCAGCTGGCCGCACGGCATACGCTCACCGAGATCGGCGGCGTTCCACAGCCGGCGCCCGCCCCCCGGTTCTCGGCCACCCCGACCGCTGTGCCCCCGCCAGCGGAGACCGGTACCGACCGGAGCGAGGAGATCCTCGCCGAATGGGGTGTGAGGCGGTCCGGCAGCCGTGATGCCTGACAGCGAGCTCGACGCCTTCGTAGAAGATGTCGCGGGCCACTTCGCGGCGGACGGCCTGCCGTTGGGCGCGGGGCGGATCATCGGGTATCTGCTCGTATGCGAACCAGCGGAGCGCACCGCGGGCCAGCTCGCCTCGGAGCTCAAGGCCAGCGCGGGGTCGGTGTCCACCAATCTGCGCCGGCTGCTGGACACCGGCCTGGTGCGGCGGCGGACCCGGGCCGGACAGCGCAGCGCCGTCTACCGCCTGAACCGCGACTGCTGGCTGGCCCTGATGCGCCGGGAGGCCGAACGGCTGAGCACCTTCCGGATTCTGGCGGAGAAGGGTCTGGCCGCGCTCGGGGAGGAGCGGGATACCGAACGGGGCGGCCGACTGCGCGAGGCGTATGAGCTGTACCGGAGGCTGGAAGAGGACCTGGCGTCGATGTGGGAGCGCTGGGACGTACGGGGACACGAATCGAAGGTCACAAGGCGAGCAGAGTGAGCGGAGTGAGCACAGTGAGCGGATACGTGATCCAGTGCGGCGGGCTGACCAAGAGGTTCGGTTCCTTAACCGCCTTGGACCGGCTGGACTTGGAGATTCCGGCCGGGATGGTCTTCGGGTATCTCGGCCCCAACGGGGCGGGCAAGACCACCACACTCCGGATGGTCATGGGCCTGTCGAAACCCAGCGAGGGCAAGGTCAGGGTCCTGGGCGCCGATCCGTGGGCCCCCCGGCAGCGCGCCGTTCGGGACCGGATCGGCTATCTCCCGGGCGAACTGCGGATGGACGACCGGCTGACGGCGATGGGTCAGCTCACCCACTGGGCCAGGATGAGAGAGACCCCCGTGGACCCGGCGTACCGGGACGCGCTGATCGAGCGGCTGGGACTGAACCCCACCCGTCCGGTGCGCACCCTGTCCACCGGCAACCGGCGCAAGGTGGGGCTGGTGGGGGCCTTTATGTCCCGGCCGGAACTGCTGGTCCTGGACGAACCGACCAGCGGTCTGGATCCCTTGGTACAGCGGGAGTTCATCCGGATGGTGCAGGAGGTACGGGAGGACGGGCGGACCGTGCTGCTGTCCTCACACATTCTCTCCGAAGTCGAGCGGCTCGCCGAGCGGGTGGCGGTACTGAGAGCGGGGGAGCTGGTCATGGAGGGATCGGTGGATGAACTGCGGGGCACGGCCCGGCAGCGGCTGGAGGCCACCTTCAAGGACACGCCGCCCACCGCGGAGCTGGCGGAGCTGGCGGGCGTGCTGGACGTCGAGGCCGAGGGCAGCACGCTGCGGTGCACCGTACAGGAGCCGATCGCACCGGTGCTGGAGATCCTCGCCCGGCATGGGGCGTTGACGCTGGTGGCACCCCAGCCGGAGATCGAGGATGTCTTCCTTCGGCTCTACGGCTCCGAGCCGGACGCGGCGCAGGACGGGAAGGCGAACACGGCGGGCAACGGGGAGGTGGCGTCATGAGCGCGCGCGGTGAGGTGGTGGTGTACACCGCTCGACGGCTGAGGCGGGGTGCGCTGATCTGGGCGGCCGTGCTGGCGGCGCTGGTCGCGACGACGGTCTCCACCTGGACGGGCTTTCGGGACTCGCAGACCGATACGGTCACCGCGGACCTGCCGGACTCGATGAAGAAGGCCTTCGGCATCACCGATCTGACGGATCCGGCCGGGTTCATGGACTCCAACCTCTTCTCGCTGCTGCTGCCGCTGCTGCTGATCTGTGTCGCCGTGTCCTGGACGAACTCGCTCACCACGGCGGATGAGGACGCGGGGCGGCTGGAGATGGAACTCGCACAGCCCGTCACCCGGACGATGGTGCTGCTGCGCCGGTTCGCCACCGCGGTGGCGTTGCAGATCGCACTGGGGGTGGCCGTCCTTGTGGTGCTGCTGCCGTCGATGGCCGGGCTTGACCTGGATGTGCCGATGGGCCGGGTGGTCGCCGCCACAGGAGCGGTCGTCCTGCTGGGCGTGGTGCATGGCGCCGTGCTGTACGCGGCCGCCGGGCTGGGGGCGCAGCGCGGCACGGCGCTCGGCCTGGCCGCGGGAGTCGCGGTATTCGGTTATGTGGCCCATGCGCTGTTGCCGCTCAGCGATGCGCTGGAGTCGGTGCGGGTGATATCTCCCTGGCAGTGGCTGCTGGGTGATGGCCCGGTACAGGAAGGTGTGCCGGTGGCCGGGACCGCGGTATCGCTGGCGGTTGTCGCGCTGCTGATTACCGTGGGTACGGTGGCCGCTAACCGCCGGGATATCCGCGGGGCGTGACTGCGCTGCTGTTGCGGGGTGGTCAGCCCCGCAACAGCAGGCCATCCGTACATCTGGCCGGAGGGTCGGAGATCAGGCCGGTGGAACGGTCTCGCAGCGAAAAAGCTCCCGGCGGTTCCGTATGCCCACCTTGTGCAAAATGTTGCTGACGTGATTCTTCACCGTCTGGCCAGCCAGCGCTAATTCCTGAGCAATCTCGGCATTCGTATAGCGCCGGAGCAGCAGCGCCAGTATCTGCTCTTCCCGAACGGTGAGTGGCGTCAGCGGGGCCAGTGTCTGACGGGCCGGTTCGCCCCGCCTTCCGTCCTCGCCGAACAGCCACACCCGCTGCCCTCGTGCTGTCTGCCGGATCGCGTCCACCAGCTCGGGTATCGATGCGCTCTTGTGTACAAAGCTGTCGGCTCCGGAGGTCAGAATGGCGGCGACCTCTTTGGAGGAGCTACAGCCGGAGAACACCATGACCCGCGGCCGGAGGGGGAGTGAGTGGACGTGCCGGCACAGGGTGGCGCCCTGCCGCGTGTCCCCGAACTGTAATTCGGTGACGATGACGCTGGGGCGCTTTTGTTGAATTTCAGACAGTGCTTGATTTGCCGTGGCGACGGCACTGACGACGGGCATCTGAAGGCGGGACTCAACCAACGTACTGAGCGCCAAGCGCATGGAGGGATGGCTGTCTACGATCATTACTCCCATGCTCGAATTCCCCTCTGGTGGTGCATGGCCAGGCCAGATTTTTCGGGCTGACGGTCTTTGGGTTCTGGATGATATCCAAGAGATTCTGACCGGGCAGTGCGGACCGCTTTTTCTCGGCAAGGTGAGCGTGCTGTGCCGTGGCGGGCGGCGGGGGAGTCCACTGCTCCGTTGCCGGGCCATGAAAGAGCAGGTGGAGCCGGTACTTCAGGGTGTTCGGCGGGTTACAGCGCGTGAGTCCGGCGACGGGATGTGTGACCTGTCCCACAGGTGTGTGACTTCCTGGTCTGTACCCGTCACGCCTCAGGGGTTACCTATGGGGAATATTGTCCGTTATCGACGGTTGTCTGATGCCAGTTGACCGCTTCGCGATTGATTTATTCATTGGCTGATTCTCGACTGCCTGCGGCGGGTCACCCCTCAGCCGGTGGGGCTTCCTCCGTCGGATGAGCCACATATGAGCACCCACCCCGCTCAAGGTCTTGACGGGAATGAAGCGCACGGGATCCCCTTAGAGTTCACATGTTGGAAACAGGCCGTTGCCCCACTGCTGTGGCACGGTTGACGGGCGGTCGGCGCGCCGCACCGTCGAGGTGGGAGTGGATCAGTAGTGGAGACACCGGGCTCGCAGTCCTCGCTGCACCGGGCCAATCTGGAGCGGGTCGTACGGGCCGTACGGATGGCGGGGTCGCTGACGCAGGCGGAGATCGCCCGGACGACCGGGCTCTCCGCCGCTACCGTCTCCAACATCGTCCGGGAGCTCAAGGACAGCGGCACGGTCGACGTCACCCCCACCTCCGCCGGAGGCCGCCGGGCGCGCAGCGTCTCGCTCTCCGGGGACGCGGGCATCGTCGTGGGCGTCGACTTCGGTCACTCCCATCTGCGGGTCGCCATCGGAAACCTGGCGCACAAGGTGCTCGCCGAGGAGGCCGAGCCGATCGATGTGGACGCCTCCGCCGCCCAGGGCTTCGACCGGGCGGAGCAGCTGGTCGAGCGGCTGATCAGCGCGACCGGCGTCCGGCGGGAGAAGGTCATCGGCGTGGGTCTCGGCGTCCCCGGGCCGATCGATGTGGAGACCGGGGTACTCGGTTCCACCGCGATCCTGCCGGGCTGGACCGGCACCAATCCCCGCGATGAGCTCACCGCCCGGCTCGGTGTGCCCGTCCATGTGGACAACGACGCGAACCTCGGCGCCCTCGGTGAGCTGGTCTGGGGCAGCGGCCGTGGCGTCGCCGATCTGGCGTACATCAAGGTCGCGAGCGGTGTTGGCGCGGGTCTGGTGATGGGCGGTCAGATCTACCGCGGCCCCGGTGGCACCGCCGGTGAGATCGGGCATATCACCCTGGATGAGTCCGGCCCGGTGTGCCGCTGCGGCAACCGCGGCTGTCTGGAGACCTTTACCGCCGCACGCTATGTGCTGCCCCTGCTGACGCCCAGCCACGGCCCGGACCTCACCATGCCCCAGGTGGTGGCACTCGCCCGCGAAGGTGACCCGGGGTGCCGCCGGGTGGTGGCCGATATCGGGAGGCACATCGGCAGCGGCGTCGCCAACCTCTGCAATCTCCTGAACCCGAGCCGGGTTGTCCTCGGCGGCGATCTCGCGGAGGCCGGTGAGCTGGTACTCGACCCGATCCGGGACTCCGTGACGCGCTACGCCATCCCCAGCGCCGCCCGGCAGCTGTCCGTGGTGCCCGGCGCACTGGGCGGGCGCGCGGAGGTCCTGGGCGCGCTCGCGCTCGTCCTCAACGAGATGGGTGACGCTCCCCTGCTGGAGGCGGCACAGGACACGGTTCCCGCGTCCGTCTGACGCCTGTGTCTGGCCACGCTGCGTTCAGGTTGTTCACGCATGGCATCGTTGCCTTCCCGTTAATGATTTACTTCTTGACGGCAACCTGCCCTGGGGGTTGACTTCACGCCACCTCGGCCGCGATGACGCGGCCTCGTCAGGGAGGTACCGAATGAACGCGACGCTGCGTCGTGCCGCCGTTGCTCTGACCGCCACCGCCATGGCCGTCTCGCTCGCCGCCTGTGGCAGTGCCAAGGAAGCGAATGGAAAGCAGGGTTCGGGCGAGAAGAAGAAGGACGGTCCGCTCACCATCGGCCTGCTGCTGCCGGAGGACCAGACCGCCCGCTATGAGAACTTCGACAAGCCCCTCATAGAGGCGAAGATCAAGGAGCTGTGCTCCGACTGCGAGGTGACCTATGTCAACGCCAAGCAGGACGCCTCCGTCCAGCAGCAGCAGATGGACTCAATGATCACGAAGAAGGTCGACGTGATCATCCTGGACGCGGTGGACGCCAAGTCCGTCTCGGGATCGGTCAGGAAGGCGGACAGTGCCGGCATCCCCGTCGTCGCCTATGACCGGCTCGCCGAGGGCCCGATCTCCGCCTACACCTCCTTCGACAACGAAGAGGTCGGCAAGGTCCAGGGCCAGGCCCTGCTCGACGCGATCGGCGACAAGGCCGATGACGGCCAGATCGTCATGATGAACGGCTCACCGACCGACCCCAACGCGGCGATGTTCAAGAAGGGCGCGAAGTCCGTCCTCAACGGCAAGGTGAAGGTGGGCAAGTCCTACGACACCACCAAGTGGGAGCCCAGCGAGGCCCACAAGAACATGAACGGCGCCATCTCGGCGATCGGCAAGAAGAACATCGTCGGTGTCTACTCGGCCAATGACGGCATGGCGGGCGGCATCATCACCGCGCTCAAGGGCGCGGGCTTCGACAAGCTCCCGCCGGTCACCGGGCAGGACGCCGAGCTGGCCGGTGTCCAGCGCATCGTCGCCGGTGAGCAGCACATGAGCGTCTACAAGCCGTACAAGCCCGAGGCTGACGCGGCGGCGGAGATGGCCATCGCGCTGGCCCGTGGCGAGGAGCTCAAGGCCGAGACCACGGTGGACAGCCCGACCACCAAGGGTGTCCCCGCGACCCTCATCGCCCCCATCTCGCTGACCGTGGACAACATCGAGAAGACGGTGCTCAAGGACGGCCTCTACGAGCTGAAGCAGATCTGCACGCCGAAGTACGAAGCCGCTTGTGCGAAGGCGGGCCTGACCGGCTGAGCAATGCCGCGGGGCTGCTGTTCCCCCACCCCACGCGGCTCAGAGCCGCGTGGGGGTTCCGGCCCCGGCCCCACAAGGGCCCTCGTGACTCGCAGTCGGAGGGGAAACGTTCCTCTCCACGATCGCGGGACATCCCCGCACAGATCGGAGTTGGCCATCGTGCCGAACGAACCCGTGCTCGCGTTGCGCGGAGTCTCCAAGCGCTTCGGCGCCGTACAGGCGCTCACCGAAGTCGAGTTGGAGGTCCACGCCGGTGAGGTGGTCGCCCTCGTCGGCGACAACGGCGCCGGGAAGTCCACCCTCGTCAAGGCGATCGCCGGAGTCGGCCCCGCCGACGAGGGAGTCCTGGCGTGGGAGGGCGAGCCTGTCCAGATCGCCCGCCCGCATGACGCCCAGGAGCTGGGCATCGCGACCGTTTACCAGGATCTCGCGCTGTGCGACAACCTCGATGTGGTCGGCAACCTCTTCCTCGGCCGCGAGATCATGCGCTCCGGCATCCTCGACGAGGTCGAGATGGAGCGCCGCAGCCGTGAGCTGCTGGACACCCTCTCGATCCGTATCCCCAGCGTCCGTATCCCGGTGGCCTCGCTCTCCGGCGGCCAGCGGCAAGTCGTCGCCATCGCCCGGTCAATGCTCGGCGAGCCCAAGCTGGTCATCCTCGACGAGCCCACCGCCGCCCTCGGCGTCGAACAGACCGCGCAGGTCCTCGATCTGGTGGAGCGGCTGCGGGAACGCGGCCTCGCCGTGATCCTCATCAGCCACAACATGGCCGACGTCAAGGCGGTCGCCGACCAGGTGGCGGTCCTCCGGCTGGGCCGTAACAACGGCGTCTTCGAGGTCGCGAACACCTCACAGGAAGAGATCATCTCCGCCATCACCGGCGCCACGGACAACGCCGTGACCCGCCGCAAGGCGCGCACCGCGGAGGGAAAGCAGTGACTACCGACCTCTCCAAGTCCCCCGGGGACAGCCCCGGACCCGGCGTCCCCGCGAACGGCAATGGCGCCGCCCCGGCCGGGGTCACCCCCGTCGATCCCAGGCTGCTCGTACGTGAGCAGGGCTTCATGGGCTATCTCACCGAGTTCAAGCGCAAGATGCGCAGCGGTGAACTCGGCTCGGTCCCCGTCGTCATCGGGCTGATCGTCATCTGGGCGATCTTCCAGTCGCTCGACTCGAACTTCCTGTCCGCGCAGAACCTCAGCAACCTCTCCGTCTATGTCGTCGGCACCGGGCTGATCTCCGTCGGTATCGTCTTCGTGCTGCTGCTCGGCGAGATCGATCTGTCGGTCGGCTCGGTCAGCGGTCTGGCGGGCGCTGTCTTCGCCGTGCTCGCCGTCAACCACGGTGTGGCCGAGTGGCTCGCCCTGCTCCTCGCGCTGGTCACCGGCGCGTTGGCCGGTGCGGTCCACGGCTTCTTCTTCGCCCGTATCGGCGTCCCCGCCTTCGTGGTCACCCTGGCCGGGCTGCTCGCCTGGAACGGTCTGATGCTGCAGGTGCTCGACACCAGCGGCACCATCAACCTCGATGACGACGGTCTGGTCACCACCATGACCAGCTACTACTTCACCGATGTGGCCGCCGCCTACGGTCTCGCGCTGGTCGCGGTCCTCACCTTCTTCGCCGCGCAGTTCCTGGACAGCCGCCGCCGGGACGCGGCCGGTGTGCCCTCGCGCCCGCTGAGCGAGATCCTCGCCCGTACGGGCGTACTGGCGGTCCTCGCCTTCGTCACCGCGTACACGCTCAACCAGTACAAGGGGCTGCCGCTCGCACTGCTGATCTTCCTGGTGGTGCTGGTCGCTTTTGACCTGCTGCTGCGCCGTACATCGTACGGCCGCAAGGTGTTCGCGCTGGGCGGCAATACGGAGGCCGCCCGCCGCGCCGGTATCAACGTCGCGGCGGTCCGTATCTCCGTCTTCTCCCTCGCGGGCACCATGGCCGCCTTCGGCGGCCTGATGATCGCCTCCCGGATCGCGGCGGCGAACCAGGGCGCGGGGTCCGGCAACCTCCTGATGGAGGCCATCGCCGCCGCCGTCATCGGCGGCACCAGCCTCTTCGGTGGCCGCGGCAAGGTGTGGTCCGCGCTGCTCGGCATGCTGGTGATCGGTTCGATCGCCAACGGTCTGGCGCTGGTGGGCAGCCCTGCGCATGTCCAGTACATGATTACGGGTGGGGTGCTGCTGGCGGCGGTCGTCATCGACTCGGTCTCCCGCCGGACCCAGAGGACGGCGGGCCGCACGTAGTCCCCACGACCCCGGGGATATCCCCCCGGCGCGGGCCTCGCGGGCGTGGTCCGTCACGGGACCACGCCCGGCCCCGAGGTGGGTTTCCCCTGTCCACCCCTGCCCGGCTGCACCGCGATATGCGGCTCCGCCGCGTGGCGTGGCTTCACCCCCGGCTGCGGGGTGCCGTGGGTGGGGTTCCCCGGTCCCGCCCCTTCCCGGCTGTGCCGATGTGCGGCTCCGCCGCGTGGCGGGGCTTCGCCCGGGCGCGGGGTGCCGGGGTGGGTTTCCCCAATTCCCGCCCCTTCCCGGCTGTACTGATATGCGGCTCCGCCGCGTGGCGGGGCTCCGCCCGGCTCCGGGGTGCCGTGGGTGGGCTTCCCCAAATTCCCGCCCCTTCCCGGAAACCGGGGCTCGCGCCCCGGGCCCCCGGGGTGGCCGGTGCGGGCCGGTGGTCGGGTGTTGTGCCCACCAAGCGTCGCGAGCTCCGTTGCGGGGTGGGCCGGAGCGTCGTGGCTGGTGTGGGTGGGTGGTTGCGTAGCAGGGCGGGCCCACGCCCCTCGCGGGGCTGGGGGCACCTCCCTGGGGGCACCTCCCAGCGGTAGCTGGGGGAGAGTGCCCACAACATTCGTGGGCCCGGGGCCCACAACACCTCGGGGGTCTGGGGGCGGCAGCCCCCAGTTTCGGGAAGGGGCCGGGTTAGGGGAACTCCTACCGACGGACGGAGTCCGGCGCAGGGGGCCGAAGCCCTCGAGGCGCCCCCGGCGCCGAGAGGTGCGAGGCCCCCGTTAAGGAAGGGGGGCGGAGCTGCTCGGGGGCTGTGCGACTTGTACGCCCGGCGTGTGCTCCGTCCGCGTGACAGATATCGCACCCTCCGGACACCAGCACTCCAGGCTGAACATTAGACTCAGCAGATCGGTTCAGGCCCGTACCAGCTCGACAGCAAGGAGGCTCGGGTGGCTTTGCTGACCCGCATCACGGGACCGCGCGATCTTGACCGGCTCAGCCCGGAACAGCTGGACCAGCTGGCAAGAGAGATCCGGGCCTTCCTCGTCGATGCCGTCGCCAAGACCGGCGGACACCTCGGACCGAATCTGGGTGTGGTCGAGCTGACCATCGCCCTGCACCGGGTCTTCGACTCGCCCAGGGACAAGGTGCTCTTCGACACCGGCCATCAGAGCTACGTCCACAAGCTGCTCACCGGCCGCCGGGACTTCTCCCGGCTGCGCGCCAAGGGCGGACTCTCCGGGTATCCGTCCCGGGCCGAGTCCGAGCACGACGTCATTGAGAACAGCCACGCCTCCACCGTGCTGGGCTGGGCCGACGGCATCGCCAAGGCCAATGAGCTGCGCGGCACCGGTGACCACGTGGTCGCGGTCATCGGCGATGGCGCGCTCACCGGCGGTATGGCCTGGGAGGCGCTGAACAATATCGCCGCGGCCAAGGACCGCCCGCTGGTCATCGTCGTCAATGACAATGAGCGCTCCTACGCGCCCACCATCGGCGGACTGGCGAATCACCTCGCCACGCTCCGTACCACCGACGGCTACGAGCGCTTCCTCGCCCGCGGCAAGGAGATGCTCAACAAGACCCCGGTGGTCGGCAAGCCGCTCTACGAGACCCTGCACGGCGCCAAGAAGGGGCTGAAGGACTTCATCGCCCCGCAGGGTCTCTTCGAGGATCTGGGTCTCAAATACGTCGGCCCGATCGACGGTCATGACACCGCCGCCGTCGAGTCGGCGCTGCAGCGGGCCAAGCGCTTCGGCGGGCCGGTCATCGTGCACTGCCTCACCGAGAAGGGCCGGGGCTATCAGCCCGCCCGCCAGGACGAGGCCGACCAGTTCCACGCCGTGCCCGTCATCCATCCCGACACCGGGCTTCCGGTGTCTTCCTCGGGCGCCGACTGGACCTCCGTATTCGGCGAGGAGATGGTCAGGCTCGGCCGGGAGCGCGAGGACATCGTCGCCATCACCGCGGCGATGATGCGGCCGACCGGGCTGCACAAGTTCGCCGAGGCGTTCCCCGACCGGGTCTATGACGTGGGGATCGCCGAGCAGCATGGGGCGGTGTCAGCCGCGGGCCTGGCCACCGGCGGGGTGCACCCGGTCTTCGCCGTCTACGCCACGTTCCTGAACCGTGCCTTCGACCAGGTGCTGATGGATGTCGCCCTGCACAGGTGCGGGGTCACCTTCGTCCTCGACCGGGCGGGCGTCACCGGCTCCGACGGCGCCTCCCACAACGGCATGTGGGATATGTCGATCCTCCAGGTCGTCCCCGGGCTGCGGCTCGCCGCGCCGCGCGACGCCGACCAGCTCCGCGCCCAGCTGCGGGAGGCCGTCGAGGTGGATGACGCGCCGACGGTGGTGCGTTACTCCAAGGGCGCGGTCGGCCCGGCCGTCCCAGCGGTCGGCAGGGTCGGCGGCATGGATGTCCTGCGGGAGCCCACCGCGGACCGTCCCGATGTGCTGCTGGTCTCGGTCGGCGCGCTCGCCCCCATGTGTCTGGAGATCGCCGACCTGCTGGACAAGCAGGGCATTTCCACCACTGTGGTGGACCCGCGCTGGGTCAAGCCCGTCGATGAAGCGCTCGCCCCGCTCGCCGACCGGCACCAGGTCGTGGTCACGGTCGAGGACAACAGCCGAGCGGGCGGCGTTGGCTCCGCCGTCGCCCAGGCGCTGCGCGACGCGGGCGTCGACATCCCGCTGCGCGACTTCGGTATTCCGCCCCGCTTCCTTGACCACGCCTCCCGTAAGGAGGTGCTGGCCGAGATCGGGCTGACCGCGCCGGACATCGCCCGCCAGGTCACCGGCCTGGTCGCCAAGATCGACGGTCGCTATGCGAACGCCGGGCACGCTGCCGCCACCGAGCGGGAGACGGCCCGAGACTGACATCACCTCCGGCCCCGTACGCGTCCTTCCGGGAGCGGGTACGGGGCCGGATAGGTTGGGGCCCATGCCGACCGCTGAGCCGCCGCCGGGCAGGCCCTCACCCCTCCGCGCCGCTGATCCGCAGTCACGGGCGCGGGTGCCCCGGCCACGGCAGGCTGTCGAAGCGACCTGGGCGCAGCGGTACATACGTCCCGTATCCGATTCCCTGCGCGGTGTCCTCGCCGTCCGGCAGTCCTGGCGGTACTGGCTGCGGCTGCTGCGGCTGCTGCTGGTGCTGGCGGCGGTGACCCGGATTCCCTCCTTCCAGCGGCCGTTGTGGAATCCGGACGAGGGATTCCTCGCCACCCAGGCCCGGATGCTCGCCAGTGGCGGGACGCTCTACGAGACGGTCGTCGACCGCAAACCGCCCTTGCTGCCCTGGCTGTATCAGGGTGCCTTCGCGGTCTTCGGAGATCAGTCGCTGTGGCCGGTCAAGGTGCTGGCGGTGCTCGCCGTGGCGGTGACCGCCTTGCTGCTGGCCTCGATCGCCCGACGCCGCTGGGGCGATCGCGCCGGGCTGACGGCGGGCGTGCTCTACGTACTGGCGTCGGTCGGCCTCAATCCGGAGGACGGGCAGGCGGCGAGCTTTGAGATCTTTATGCTGCCCTGCACCGCGGCGGCGATGTGGTGCTGTGACCGCCGCCGCTGGACCGCGGCCGGACTCGCGGTCGCGGGTGCGGTCCTGGTCAAACAGACCGGCGGTGCGGTGCTGCTGCCCGTGCTCTTTCTGCTGTGGCGCACCGTGCCGGGTGGCTGGCAGCGGCGGCGGGCGGTGATCCAGGCCGGGACCGGTTTCGTGGCGCCGCTGCTGGCGGTCGCGCTGGGCGTCGGGGTGACGCGGTGTCTGTTCTGGACGGTCACCGGCTCCGGATCGTATGCCACGTTCAGCGGGTCCGAGCTCCATATGCTGGGCCGTGCGCTGGGCAACACCGCGATCTTCGCGGCGGGTTGTGCGGGGCTGCTGGCGCCACTGGTCACCGTACTGCGCCGCCGCCTCGCCCACCGCCGGGTTCTCACCCCGGATCTGTGGCTCTGGCTGGCAGCCTCCGCGGTGGCCGTGGTGGCCGGATTCCACTTCTTCGGCCACTACTACCTTCAGCTGCTGCCGCCGCTGGCCCTGCTGGGCACCGGCGCGCTCCAGCTGCTCGCCGCCGACTGGCTGCGTACGGCCGCCATCTGCTCGGCGGTGACCTGCACCCTCTTTGTGGGCTGGGGCAGCAACGCGGGCCGTGGCGAGCTCCATCATGCGGAGCGGCTGGCGAGCGCCGTGCAGCTGCGCACCGAGCCGGACGACGAGGTGTTCTTCTGGGGCATGCACCCGGAGACCTACTGGCTCGCCGACCGGGCACCGGCCTCGCGTTATCTGACGGCCGGACTGCTGACCAATTTCAGCGGCGGCCGCAACGGGCCCATGGTGGGGGAGCGCTTCGGCGTGAAGGGCTCCTGGCCGACGCTCATGGGGGAGCTGACCGCCAGCCCGCCCAAGCTGATTGTCGATGACTCCCGGGGCAAGCCCTACCAGCCCGCCCGGATGCCCCGGCTCCGGGGCTTCCTCAAGGCGCGCTACGAACGGGTCGCCGTGGTGGACGGCGCGGTCATCTACGCCCGCGTGGACCGCCCGTAGCGGCCTGCGACTAGCGGCCTGCGACTAGGGGCCTGCGACCGTCCGTGCCCCGGCCACCTCGGCGCCCAGCTCCCGTACCCGGTGGCGCAGCTCCCGGTCGGCGGTCACCACAAGGCAGCGGCGGCCCCGCCCCTCCTCCTCGGCGAGCCGGACGATCCGGTCGTCACCGCTGCCCGGGGCGGCCACCACCCGTACCGCGTCAGTGGACTCCACTCCACGGGCGGCGCCCTCCACCACCAGCACGATCTCCACCGGGCCCGGCCAGTCGGCGAGCCCCGCCGTGGCATAGCCGGCCAGCCGGTCCCGTAGCCGCTCGGTGGCGCCCCGCCGGTCGCGCCACCAGCCGTCGGGTACGGACCCGACGACATTGGCGGCGTCGACGACGATCAGGGGCAGTGCTTCCATGTGCTCAGCTTGGCACGACCGCTGCCGAGGCCTCCGGGTGGTGCAGGCACCAGCCCTCCCAGGCGGAGGTGACCATGGCGCGCACATCATGTCGGGCGGTCCAGCCCAGCTCATCGGCGATCGCGTCAGCGGCGGCGACGACCCGCGCGGGATCGCCGGGGCGGCGTGGGGTGACCGTGGCGGCGATCTCCGTGTGGCCGGTGACCTCGGCGATCAGGTCGACCATCTCCCGGACGGAGACACCCTCCCCACGGCCGATGTTCAGGGTGAGATCCCGCGCCGTGCCACTGGCGGCAGCGCTGGCATCGGTGGCAGCGGCGGCATCGGCAGACTGGGCGGCGAGGGCGCGGGCGGCGACCAGATGGGCGTCGGCAAGGTCCTCCACATGAATGTAGTCACGGACGCAGGTGCCGTCCGGCGTGGGGTAGTCATCGCCGAAGATCTGCGGGGCCTGGCCCACGGTGAGCTTTTCAAAGACCATCGGGACGAGATTGAACACCCCGGTGTCGGCGAGCTCGGGCGTCGCCGCACCCGCGACATTGAAGTAGCGCAGACAGGCGGTGGAGATGCCGTGCGCCCGGCCGGCCGCCCGGGCCATCCACTCGCCGACCAGCTTGGTCTCGCCATAGGGGCTCATCGGCACACAGGGAGTGTCCTCGGTGACGAGGTCCACATCCGGCATCCCGTAGACGGCGGCCGAGGAGGAGAACACCAACTGCCGTACGCCGCCCGCGGCGATGGCCTCCAGCAGCACCTGGAGACCCTGGACGTTCTCCTTGTAGTAGTGCAGCGGCAGTTCAACGGACTCACCGACCTGCTTCTTCGCCGCCAGATGTACGACGCCGGTGACGGCGTGCCCGGCGATCGTACGGTCCAGCAGCGCCCGGTCGAGGGTGGAGCCGAGGACGAACGGCACCTGCTCCGGCACCCGGTTCCGGTCCCCGGTCGACAGATCGTCAAGGACGACGACCCGTTCGCCGGCCTGCGTCATGGCACGCACGACATGGGCTCCGATATAACCGGCACCGCCAGTGATGAGGTAGGTCATTCCGGCATCTTATGCACCAATGCTCAGGGACAGCACAGCGCCCGTCCGCAGAGGCTGCGGACGGGCGCTGTGTGGTGCCAGGGAAGCGGCGTAGCGGGGACTACTCCGGCACGCTGGCCACACCCGGGGCCAGGAACTTCTTGCCGGTGACCCGCTCGCTGACGCCCTCACGGTCCAGGTACGGCGTGATGCCGCCCAGGTGGAAGGGCCAGCCGGCGCCGGTGATGAGGCACAGGTCGATGTCCTGGGCCTCGGCCACCACACCCTCGCGGAGCATCAGGTCGATCTCCTCGGCGATGGCGTTCAGCGCCCGGTCACGGACCTGCTCCTCGGTAAGCGGGCTGTCGCCCACCTGGAAGAGCGCGGCGACCTCGGGGTCCAGCTCCGGCTTCCCGGAGTCATGGACGTACAGGTTGCGCTTGCCCGCCTCGACGATCCGGCCCAGGTTCTCGGAGACCGCGAAGCGGTCCGGGAAGGCGGCGTGCAGGGTGCCCGCGACATGGTGGGCGACCGCGGGGCCGACCAGTTCCAGCAGGACGATCGGCGACATCGGCAGGCCCAGCGGGGCCAGCGCCCGATCCGCGACCTCGACCGGGGTGCCCTCGTCGATGGAGCCCAGGACCTCACCCATGAAGCGGGTGAGGATCCGGTTCACCACGAACGCCGGGGCGTCCTTGACCAGGACCGCGGTCTTCTTCAGCTTCTTGGCGACGGCGAAGGCCGTGGCCAGCGAGGCCTCATCGGTCTTCTCGGCCCGGACGATCTCCAGCAGCGGAAGGACCGCGACCGGGTTGAAGAAGTGGAAGCCCACCACGCGCTCGGGGTGCTTGAGCTTCGAGGCCATCTCCGTGATGGAGAGGGACGAGGTGTTGGTGGCCAGGATGGCGTGCTCGGGCACGACCGCCTCGACCTCGGCAAAGACCTTCTGCTTGACGCCCATCTCCTCGAAGACCGCTTCGATCACGAAGTCGGCGTCCGCGAAGGCGGTGGACTTGTCCAGGGAGCCGGTGACCAGCGCCTTGAGACGGTTGGCCTTGTCCTGGTTGACGCGGCCCTTGAGCAGCAGCATGTCGATCTGCTCATGGACATAGCCGACGCCCTTGTCCACCCGCTCCTGGTCGATGTCGGTCAGCACGACCGGCACCTCCAGGCGGCGGGCGAAGAGCAGCGCGAGCTGCGAGGCCATCAGGCCCGCGCCCACAACACCGACCTTGGTCACCGGGCGGGCCAGGCTCTTGTCGGGGGCACCGGCCGGACGCTTGGCGCGCTTCTGCACCAGGTTGAAGGCGTAGATGCCGCTGCGCAGCTCGTCGCCCATGATGAGGTCCGCGAGGGCCTGGTCCTCGGCGTCGAAGCCCTGGCGCAGATCGCCGTTCTTGGCCGCGGAGATGATGTCCAGCGCGCGGTAGGCGGCCGGGGCCGCGCCGTGCACCTTGCTGTCGGCGATCTCCTTGCCCTTGGCCACGGCCTGGTCCCAGGCCTCGCCGCGGTCGATCTCGGGACGTACGACGTCCAGCTCGCCGCGCAGCACGGACGCGGTCCACAGCAGGGACTGCTCCAGGAAGTCGGCGCCCTCGAAGAGGGCGTCGGCGATGCCCAGGTCGTAGACCTGGGGACCCTTGAGCTGCTTGTTCTGGTTGAGCGAGTTCTCGATGATGACCGAGATCGCGCGCTCCGGGCCGATGAGGTTCGGCAGCAGGGCGCAGCCGCCCCAGCCGGGCACCAGGCCGAGGAAGACCTCGGGGAGCGAGAAGGCCGGGATGGCCTTGGAGACGGTGCGGTACGTGCAGTGCAGGCCGACCTCAACACCGCCGCCCATCGCCGCGCCGTTGTAGTACGCGAAGGTGGGGACGGCCAGCGAGGCCAGCCGCTTGAAGACGTCGTGGCCGCCCTTGCCGATGGCGAGCGCGTCCTCGTGCCGCTTCAGCAGCTCAACGCCCTTGAGGTCGGCGCCGACGGCGAAGATGAACGGCTTGCCGGTGATGCCGACACCGACGATCTCGTCCTTGGCCGCCTCGCCCTCGACCTGGTCGATCGCGGCGTTGAGGTTGGCCAGCGACTGCGGGCCGAAGGTGGTCGGCTTGGTGTGGTCGAAGCCGTTGTCCAGCGTGATGAGCGCGAATCGGCCTGCCCTGGCGGGGAGGTCGAGATGGCGTACATGCGCCTGGGTGACGACCTCGTCGGGGAAGAGCTCCGCGGCGCCCTTCAACAGCTCTGCGGTGCTGGTCACTTGTTGCCTCCGTCGAAGTGCGGGTTCTCCCAGATCACAGTTCCGCCCATACCGAAGCCCACACACATGGTGGTCAGGCCGTAGCGGACATGCGGCTGCTCCTCGAACTGGCGGGCCAGCTGGGTCATCAGACGGACACCGGAGGAGGCCAGCGGGTGGCCGTAGGCGATCGCGCCGCCGTACTGGTTGACGCGGGGGTCGTCATCGGCGATGCCGTAGTGGTCGAGCAGGGCCAGTACCTGGACGGCGAAGGCCTCGTTGATCTCGAACAGCCCGATGTCACCGATGGCCAGCCCGGCCTTGGCGAGCGCCTTCTCGGTCGAGGGGACCGGGCCGATACCCATGACCTCGGGCTCGACACCCGCGAAGGCGTACGACACCAGGCGCATCTTGACCGGCAGGCCCAGTTCCTGGGCGGCATCCTCGGCGGCGATCAGCGAGGCGGTGGCGCCGTCGTTGAGCCCGGCGGCGTTGCCCGGGGTGACCCGGCCGTGCGCCCGGAAGGGGGTCTTGAGACCCGCGAGGCTCTCCAGGGTGGTACCCGGGCGCATCGGCTCATCGGCGGTGGCCAGGCCCCAGCCGGTCTCACCGCCCTCCGGGTTGGTGCGGCGGACAGAGATCGGCACCAGGTCCGGCTGAATCTTGCCGTCCGCGTACGCCTTGGCGGCCTTCTCCTGGCTGCGCAGCGCGTACTCGTCGGCCCGTGCCTTGGTCAGCTGCGGGAAGCGGTCGTGCAGATTCTCCGCCGTCATGCCCATGAACATGGCGGACTCGTCGACCAGCTTCTCCGATACGAAGCGCGGGTTGGGGTCGACGCCCTCACCCATGGGGTGGCGCCCCATGTGCTCGACACCGCCCGCGACGACGACGTCGTACGCACCGAAGGCGACGGACCCGGCGGTGGTGGTCACGGCGGTCATCGCACCCGCGCACATGCGGTCGATGGAGTAGCCGGGAACGGTCTGCGGCAGCCCGGCGAGAAGGCCCGCGGTGCGGCCGAGGGTCAGACCCTGGTCGCCGATCTGGGTGGTCGCGGCGATGGCGACCTCATCGATGCGCTCCGGCGGCAGGTCCGGGTTACGGCGCAGCAGCTCACGGATGCACTTGACGACCAGGTCGTCGGCGCGGGTCTCGTGGTAGATGCCCTTTGGGCCCGCCTTGCCGAACGGGGTGCGGACGCCGTCGACGAAGACGACGTCCCTAGCGGTACGAGGCACGTTGGCTCTCCTCCAGGGTGCGGTGGTACGCCGTGCGGCGCGCTTCCCGGCCTCCATGCTACTTGCCGGTAACCATGTGGCAAGACTCCACCCGCCGAGACCCATGCGGTCCACGTCACCTTTTTTGATGGCGGCCACCTTCCCTAACGGCGGCCTCGCATTGTTCGGCCCCAGGGGGCCTCACAAGCTTCGGCCTCCCCCTAGCCCTGGCGGGCTGGGAGGTGCCCCCACCGCCGGACTCCGTCCGTCGGTTGTGGGGGTTGGGCGCCGCTGTGGGGTGCGGGTGAGAAGTCCCCTAATCCCGCCCCTTCCCGAAATTGGGGCTCTGCCCCAACCCCCACAGTGTTGGGGCGGTCGTACGCCCCTCGGGGAGAGCCCCAGGATGATGGGGACACCTCCCAGCGGCTGGGAGAGGTGCGCCGGAACGGGTGTGTCTGCGCGTGTTCCTCCGTTATGCGCCTATTACTGACGGGGGGACGCGAGGTGGAGGTACCGCCCCCGCACGCCGCACATGGGTGATGAGCATGAAAGCGCCCTGCCGTATCAGCGGGGCCGCTGAGCTTGTCCGGGGGCGCGCGGCAGCAATGGCGCCCCACGTTGCCCGATCTTGCCTATCCCTGACTGTCGTCGCCCCGGTCGCCTGGGGTGTCGTCATTGGTGGGTAGTTCGAGCGCGACATAGGTGCCACGGTGCGGGATGGTGAACACCCATCCCTCTTCGCGGAGGTACCGGACCGCACGGCGGACCGTATCTCTGGCGACTCCATAGCGCTGGATGAGCGTGACCTCAGAGGGGATCGCTCGACCGGGGCGCAGTGTCCCACGCTCAATGTCCGTAATGATCTCCGCCGCAATCTGACGGTACGGCGGGATATACGAGTCGTAATCGATCTCACCCATGCATCGACGGTAAGCATTCGAACACGAAGCCGCACGGGGGCAGACCTAGGTAGACGTGGGTATAGGAGTCAGATACCGTCAATGGCTCAACGGCCACAAAGAAACCCCGGCGGATGCGCGAACACCCCCGGGGCCATGGCCAACAACTGTGTAGGAGCTGCTGACATGACCAACCGTATCTTGCATACGGTCGAGCGGGCATTGAGCCCCGTACTGCTCGCCATCCTGGCGGTAGTGCTTCCGGCAAAGGGCAAACGGCGCTTTACCCCGCCCCCGGACATGGCCCGCCCGGAAGCCATGCCCCAGCGACAGAGCGTGGCGCCCCTGCCCCGCCACAAGAGCCCGTACGCGAAAGACGCGGCGGCTGACGCGGCCGGAAAGGCGCCGCTCCTCACCTCCACCCCCGCACGCCCCTACTGCCCCGCGTCCTTCTGGCAGGATGTCCCCGTCTCAGAACAAGCGATCCAGCGGGCACGCCGTTCCGCCCTCGTAGCCGCTTACTACTGGGGCATCGACCTCGACCGCCGCAACATCCACGCGATGGGCGGTGCACGATGACTGCCTCCCACTGCGGAGCCCGCCCCCCGGCATGTGCCGGAGCTGACGCCTGTGTGCTCCCCACCGGCCACGACGGCTGGCATCATCAAAATGCAGCCGGACATTCCTGGTTCGGCACGGAGGAACTGGCCGAAGCGCTCAGCGTCGACCTTGCTGCCCATGCTCTGCGGCGACTCTTCAGTACCCCGGACGAGCCGGAAGCCGAGCACGGAAAGACAAAAGACTCCGCGCCGACCAGAGCGACTGATTCCGACAGCGGCCACCTGGTCGCCCCCTGTTCCGCCCACCGGCCCGGACTGAGCTCCGGAACTTCGGCCGGTAGGTGCCGTGTTCCGTGCATCCTTGGTCACGGCCACCAGGGCCTGCACCGGGACACGTACGGGCTCCGCTGGGTCGACCGCGACGCCCGGCTGACGGACGCCCTCGCCTCCGCCGCCCCCACCACCCGCGACCCGTACCGCTCCCATGAGTGCCGGATCGGGACCCACCGGCAGTGCACGGAAGCGGAGCAACGCACAAGCGTCGTTGAGGGCGTGCTCTACGAACCGTGCCGCTGCCAGTGCCACTGGCACACCGCGCACACCACGCCCCGCAGTGAGGAGGGGACGCGATGACGTGGCCGGGATGCGGCTGGACGCTCGCCAACCCGGCCGTGCGGTCAAGCACTGATCCAGTCCCGGGTGCACACGTTGTACGAGCCGTAGTCGACGCACATGCGCCACTTGCTGATGCCGGTCGCCTTGTAGTTCTTGCCGCAGCCGTCTTTTGATCCATTGGGGTCGTGCAGCGTGTAGCCGATACCGCCACGCACGTACTGTGCGAAGGGCCTCTGTCCGTCGGCGTTGGTGTCGCAGACCTTGATGGTGCGGTGTGTGGATGACACGCTGCCGTATCCGCAGGCCTCTGCGCTGAACCAGCCGCAGCCGGTGTACCAGTCGTAGTACGTGTAGTGGGCCTGGGCCGGGATGGCTCCGGCGAGAACGGTGGCTGCTGCAGCCGCGACGGTGAAGGCGATAGACCGTTTACGCATGGCGTTTCCCCCTGACTGGACGCTGTGGTGATGGGGAAAGTAGCGAGACTCTCGGGCGGAGGACACAATTCCGGCAAAGCGAACAGATGTCGTAGCCGCGGTGGCGCCCGATCAGCGGCCGCGACCCAGACCAACGTGAAGCGAACTCCCCTCGTCGTAAGGCCAGACGCGGGGTGCCGGTGCGGTAGGTGGCTGCGGAAGCCCCGTCCCCATGCCAAGAGGCAGCGTAGGGACGGGGCTGGCGGGCGTCAGTTGCCCTTGGGTGGGAGGGCAAAGCTTGTGAGGCCCCCTGGGGCCTGGGGGCACCACCCAGCGGTAGCTGGGGGAAACGCGAGGTCGCCGTCAAGAAGGTGTGGCGGCTGCGGTGAGGGCGGTGAGGAGGAGGGGGAGGGTCTGTTCGATTTGCCATTCGCGGGCGCCGTAGCCGCGCAGGGCCGTGGCGACGATGGTTTCCGAGGGGTCGGCCGGGGGTTCCCAGCACAGTCGGCGAACCGTGTCCGGGGCGATCAGGTTCTCCTGGGGCAGGCGCAGCTTCTCCGCGTGCGCGGTCACCGCGGCGCGGGCGGCGGCGAGCCGGGCGGCGGCGGCCGGGTCCTTGTCGGCCCAGGAACGTGGCGGTGGCGGGCCGTTCAGGGGCTGGCCGGGCTGCGGCAGCTCGGAGTCCGGCAGCGCCCGGGCCCGGTCCACCGCGGCCTGCCACTGTTCGAGCTGGCGGCGGCCCATCCGGTGGCCGTAGCCGGACAGCGCGGTGAGCGCGCGGACATCTCCCGGCAGGGCCAGCGCCGCCTCGACGATCGCGGCGTCCGTCAGCACCTTGCCCGGTGACACATCGCGCCGCTGGGCCACCTGGTCCCGGGTGGTCCACAGCTCCCGTACGACCGCCATCTGACGGCGGCGGCGTACCTTGTGCATGCCCGAGGTGCGGCGCCAGGGGTCCTTGCGCGGCGGGGGCGGGGGAGCGGCGGCGATCGCCGCGAACTCCTCGCGGGCCCAGTCCAGCTTGCCCTGCCGGTCCAGCTCCTCCTCCAGCGCGTCCCGCAGATCGACGAGCAGCTCGACATCGAGCGCGGCGTAGCGCAGCCACGGCTCGGGCAGCGGACGGGTGGACCAGTCGACCGCGGAGTGGCCCTTCTCCAGGGCGTAACCCAGGACGTTCTCCACCATGGGGCCGAGACCGACCCGGGGGAAGCCCGCCAGCCGTCCGGCGAGCTCGGTGTCGAAGAGGCGCCCCGGCACCATGCCTATCTCGCGCAGACAGGGCAGATCCTGGGTCGCGGCGTGCAGCACCCACTCGGTGCCGTCGAGCATGGCGCCCAACCCGGACAGGTCGGGGCAGCCGACCGGGTCGACGAGGGCGGTCCCCGCGCCCGCGCGGCGCAGCTGGACCAGATAAGCGCGCTGCCCGTAGCGGTAGCCGGAGGCACGCTCGGCATCGACGGCGACCGGCCCGGTCCCGGCGGCGAAGGCCGCCACGACCTCGGCGAGGGCGTCGCCGGTCGCGGTCACGGCAGGAATGCCCTCACGCGGCTCCAGCAGGGGGACCGGCGCCGGCCCGGGGTCCGGGGACGGGGCCTGAGCTGTGGTGCTTGCTGCGGTCTCTTGAGCGTCGGTCACCAGTCAAGGGTATCTGTGTGCACGCAGTGCTGAGCGCCCGCGGACGGAACGTTACGTCGACGGGCGCGGCACTGCTGTAAAGCGGTCAGTGGATGATGCCGGTGCGCAGCGCGACCGCGACCATACCGGCACGGTCGCCGGTGCCCAGCTTGCGGGCGATCCGGGCGAGGTGGCTTTTGACGGTGAGGGCGGACAGCCCCATGGAGACGCCGATGGCCTTGTTCGACTGACCTTCGGCCACCAGTCGCAGCACTTCGACCTCCCGGCCGGAGAGCTCACGGTGGCCGCCGGGGTGTCCGGGAGCGCCCGGCGGGCGGCGGTGCATTCGGGCCGCGGTGGCACCGATGGCGGCGCCGCCGTGGCGGGTGGGCATGGCGAGGTTGTTACGGGTGCCGGTGACGACATAGCCCTTGACGCCGCCGGCGAGGGCGTTGCGTACGGCGCCGATGTCATCGGCGGCGGAGAGCGCGAGGCCGTTCGGCCAGCCCGCCGCCCGGGTCTCGGACAGCAGGGTGAGGCCGGAGCCGTCGGGAAGGTGGACATCGGCCACGCAGATGTCGCGTGGATTGCCAATTCGGGGGCGGGCCTCCGCGATCGACGACGCCTCGATCACGTCCCGTACACCGAGCGCCCACAGGTGGCGGGTCACGGTGGAACGGACTCGGGGGTCGGCAACGACGACCATGGCCGTCGGCTTGTTCGGGCGGTAGGCGACCAGGCTTGTGGGGTGCTCGAGGAGAACGGACACCGGGCCTCCTGGGGAGAGGAGAGGGGACGGCAGCCGACTGTCGGGGTAAGTCGGGAGGACCCCTGTGGAAGGGTCACAAACTCTTTCGGCAGCAACCGGATGCCGCTTTAGAGGAAGATCACGAACGAGTGAGAATAAATTTCTCAATTCGGACATGAGGGCGAGTCTGGCTGAACAACTGCCCTGCTCAGAGCGGCTGTGGCCCTCGGCGCTGCGGCAGCGGTACGACCCCCGTGTCATCCCCGCTCTCCGGTGGCAGCCCCGCGCACTGGCACAGCAGATCGCACCACGCCACCAGATGCGCGGCGACATCCGGAACCCCCAGCTGGGCGAGCGGAGTCCAGGAGGCCCGGATCTCGATCTCCGCCTGCGGGGCACGCTCGGCGAGCCCGCCGAAGTAGTGCGAACCCGCCCGCGTCACGGTGCCGCTGGGCTGGCCGTAGGACACCCCGCGGGCGTCCAGCGCACCGGTCAGCCAGGACCAGGTCACCTCGGGAAGCAGCGGATCGGCCGCCATCTCCGGTTCCAGCTCCGCCCGGGCCAGCGTCACAATCCGGAAGGTGCCCTGCCAGCTCTCCTGCCCGTCCGGGTCGTAGAGAAGGACAAAGCGGCCGTCGGCCAGCTCGGTGCCCGCTGCGTCCTCCGCTTCGACCGACGCCTCCAGCGCGTGCGCGAAGGGCGCCAGCCGTTTGGGTGCGGGCATGGGCTCGATACGGACCTCACGCCGCGGCCGTGCCCCGCCCAGGGCGGCCACGCTCTGCTGAAACGGAAGAGGGATGGCGTCGCCGCCGTCGGGGCCTTCCGCCGTCTGTGCTCGCGCCGCTGCCATGGGCGGAAGAGTAGGCGGAAGGACCGCCCCAGGCCGGTAGGGACACCCGGTGCGTGCGAGACTTCAAGGCGTGAGTGCCGATGACCGCCCCACGGGCCCGCCCAGCAAGACGTATGACTCCGCCTTTCTGAAGGCATGCCGCCGCGAACCGGTGCCGCATACGCCGGTGTGGTTCATGCGGCAGGCTGGCCGCTCCCTGCCCGAGTACCGCAAGGTGCGTGAGGGCATCGCGATGCTGGACTCATGTATGCGCCCGGAGTTGGTCACCGAGATCACGCTGCAGCCGGTCCGCCGGCACAAGGTGGACGCGGCGATCTACTTCAGCGACATCGTCGTGCCGCTCAAGGCCATCGGAATCGACCTCGACATCAAGCCCGGCGTCGGCCCCGTTGTCGCCCGCCCCATCCGCTCGCACGCCGATCTGGAGCAGCTGCGCCCGCTCGACCCGGACGATGTGCGATACGTGACCGAGGCCATCGGCATGCTCACCCAGGAGCTGGGCGCGACTCCGCTCATCGGATTCGCCGGGGCGCCCTTCACCCTCGCCAGTTATCTGGTGGAGGGCGGGCCCTCCCGTAACCATGAGAACACCAAAGCGATGATGTACGGCGCTCCCGAGCTGTGGGCCGAGCTGCTGGACCGGCTCGCGGATATCACCGCCGCCTTCCTCAAGGTGCAGATCGAGGCGGGCGCCAGCGCCGTACAGCTCTTTGACTCCTGGGTCGGCGCCCTCGCCCCCGAGGACTACCGCCAGCGGGTGCTGCCCGCCTCCGCCAAGGTCTTTGACGCGGTGGCCGCTTACGGCGTGCCGCGTATCCACTTCGGTGTTGGCACCGGCGAGCTGCTGGGCCTGATGAGCGAGGCGGGCGCGGATGTGGTCGGTGCCGACTGGCGGGTGCCGCTGGACGAGGCCGCCCGCCGGATCGGACCCGGCAAGGCGGTCCAGGGCAATCTCGACCCCGCTGTGCTCTTCGCGCCACGCGAGGCCGTCGAGACCCAGGCCCGCCGGGTGCTGGACGCCGCCCACCGGCTGCCGGACACCGCCGGCCACATCTTCAACCTGGGCCATGGCGTCCTGCCGGACACCGACCCCGACGCGCTCACCCGGCTTGTCTCCTATGTGCACGACCAGACGGCCCGCTGAGACCCGGTGATGCGCGCGATCGTTATCGGCGGCGGTATCTCCGGACTCGCCGCCGCCCACCGGCTGCTGGACGCCGGGGCACGGGTCACCGTGCTGGAGGCCTCGGACCGGGTCGGCGGCAAGCTGTACGCGGGGGAGATCGCGGGCAGCGCGGTGGATCTGGGCGCCGAGTCCATGCTCGCCCGGCGGCCGGAGGCGGTGGAGCTGGCCCGGGCGGTCGGGCTGGGCGACGCCCTGCAGCCGTCGGCCGTCGCGGGCGGGGCGATCTGGACCCGGGGCGAGATCCGGCCCATGCCCAGGGGCCATGTGATGGGCGTGCCCGGCGACCCGGTCGCCCTCGGCGGAGTGATCTCGCCGGACGGCCTGGCGCGTATCGCGGAGGACGCCGAACGGCCGCGCAGCGAGCTGGGCGAGGATGTCGCCGTCGGCGCCTATGTCGCCGACCGGCTGGGCCGCGAGGTCGTCGACCGGCTGGTTGAGCCCCTGCTGGGCGGGGTGTACGCGGGGGACGCCTACCGGATCTCCATGCGGGCCGCGGTGCCGCAGCTGTACGAGGCCGCCCGGAACGAACGCTCCTTGCTCGCCGCGGTGCGGGAGATTCAGCGGCGGGCCCGGGAAGCTGAGCAGACCGGCCCCGTCTTCATGGGGATCGAGGGCGGCGTCGGACGGCTGCCGCTGGCCGTCGCCGACGCCGTACGTGCCGCCGGTGGCGAGATCCTGCTCAGCACGGAAGCGCGGGATCTGCGGCGCACCGAGGGCGGCTGGGAGGTCACCGCCGGGGGCCGGGTGATCGAGGCGGACGCGGTGGTCGTCGCCCTTCCCGCCCTCGCCGCCGCGCGGCTGCTGGCACATGAGGTACCGGGGGCGGCGGCCGAGCTGGCCCGTGTCGAGTACGCCTCCATGGCGCTGTGCACCCTGGCCTTCCGCCGCGCCGATATGCGGCACATCCCGGAGGGCAGCGGCTTTCTTGTGCCGCCCGTCGACGGACACACCATCAAGGCCGCCACCTTCGCCAGCAACAAGTGGGGCTGGATCGCCGCCCAGGATCCGGAGCTCTTTGTGCTCCGCACCTCCATCGGACGGTTCGAGGAGGAAGCGGACCTGGCCCGCGCGGACCACGAGCTGGTCGAGCTCTCCCTGCGCGATCTGCGCGAGGCCATCGGCCTGACCGCCCGGCCGGTCGCCAGCCAGGTCACCCGCTGGCACCGCGGACTGCCGCAGTATCCGGTCGGCCACCTCGACCGGGTGGCCCGGATCCGGACCTCGGTAGGCAGGCTCCCCGGTCTCGCGGTGTGCGGCGCGGTGTACGACGGGGTGGGCATCCCGGCCTGTATCGCCAGCGCCCACCGGGCCGCCGGGCAGACCCTCGTGCGTATGGGCGAAACGAGAGAGCGAGAATAGAGCCATGACTGCTGCACCGGAGAAGAACCCGAACGCGGGCAAGAAGGCCAAGGACCTCAATGAGGTCATCCGCTACACCCTGTGGTCGGTCTTCCGGCTGCGCGATGTCCTCCCCGACGACCGCTCCGGCTACGCGGACGAGGTCGAGGAACTGTTCGCACAGCTCGACGCGAAGGACGTCACCGTGCGCGGCACCTACGATGTCTCCGGGCTGCGTGCCGACGCCGATGTCATGATCTGGTGGCACGCGGAGACCGCGGACGCGCTGCAGGAGGCGTACAACCTCTTCCGCCGCACCAAGCTGGGCCGGGCGCTGGAGCCGGTCTGGTCGAACATGGCGCTGCACCGCCCCGCCGAGTTCAACAAGTCGCACATCCCGGCCTTCCTGGCCGATGAGACCCCGCGCGACTACATCAGCGTCTACCCCTTTGTGCGCAGTTACGACTGGTACCTCCTCCCGGATGAGGACCGCCGCCGGATGCTCGCCGACCACGGCAAGATGGCGCGTGGCTACCCGGATGTGCGCGCCAACACCGTCGCCTCGTTCTCGCTCGGCGACTATGAGTGGATCCTCGCCTTCGAGGCGGACGAGCTCTACCGCATCGTCGACCTCATGCGGCATCTGCGTGCCTCCGAGGCCCGGATGCACGTCCGCGAAGAGGTGCCCTTCTATACGGGCCGCCGCAAGCCCGTAGCCGACCTGATCGCCAGCCTGGCCTGACGGTTCCTTCCCCTAACCCTCCCCCAGCTACCGCTGGGAGGTGCCCCCACCTTCCCGAAACTGGTGGCTGCCGCCCCCAGACCCCCGAGGTGTTGTGGGCACTCGGGCCGCCCGAGGGGCGGCACGGGTGGGCACAACACCGGCCCACCCAGCCGCACTGGCAAACCCCGGGGCCCGGGGGCGAAGCCCACGTTTCCGGGAAGGGGCGGGATACGGGGAACCTCCACCCACGGCACCCCGCAGCCCGGGCGAAGTCCCGCCACGCGGCGGAGCCGCATAGCGGTACAGCCGGGAAGAGTGGGATTCGGGGAAACCCGCCCGCGGCACCCCCGCAGCCGGGGTGAAGCCCCGCCACGCGGCGGAGCCGCATATGGGTGCAGCCGGGAAGGGGGCACCCCCGGCGCCCGGAAGCCGGGGGAGCCCCACCGCGGCGGGCTACCGCCTCACGTGGGGGCGGATGACCCCGAGGTGGGCGGGCATGCCCGGGAGGGCGCGCCGCTCGGGGGCGCCGTATTCCGGCTCCGGCTCGGGCCGTGCCGAGCAGGACGCGTCGGACGAAGGCACCTCCCCGTCCAGCAGGTACTTCTCCAGGTGCCGGTTCACACAGGGGTTGGGCCCGCCGCTCAGCCCATGCGTGCCCGCGCCCCGCTCGGTGACGAGTACCGAGTCCGGCAGCCGCCGCCGTACCTCCAGCGCGCCCTCATACGGGGTGGCGGCGTCCCCGGTGGCCGCCAGCAGCAGCACCGGCGGCAGCGCGCCCGGCTCGGCGCCCACCTCCAGCGGCGTGGAGTGCTTGCCCTGCCAGTACGCACAGGGCAAGTTCATCCAGGCGTTCTCCCATGTCTCGAACGGCGCCTTCCGGGCGATCTCGGTGTTGTCGCGGTCCCAGCGCTCCCACTCACGCGGCCAGGGCGCGTCGGCGCACTCGGTGGTGGTGTAGACGGCGGCGCTGTTCTCGGCGCTGGCGGCGACGCCCGGATGGTGCCGGGCCGCCTCGATCAGCGGTTTGCGGTTGCCCTTGCGGAACTCGGCCAGCGCGTACGCGCGCGGTGCCCAGAGCTCATCGGTGTAACCGGTACCGAGATACGTCTCCAGGAGCTCACGTGGTCCGATCTCGCCCCCTGCGGGCTTCCGCTCCAGCGTGTCGCGTACCGCGTCGTAGTTCTTCTGCACCGCGTCCGCCGTACGGCCCAGACCGTAGACATCGTGGTGGCGGGCGACCCAGGTCTTCCAGTCCGTCCAGCGGTCCTCGAAGGCGAGTGACTGATTGAGGTTGGCCTGGTACCAGATCTGCTGGGGATCCGGATTGACGATGCTGTCGAGCACCAGACGGCGCACATGGGTGGGGAAAAGGGTGGCGTAGACGGAGCCGATGTATGTGCCGTAGGAGACGCCCAGATAGTTGAGCTGGCGCTGGCCCAGTGCCGCACGCAGGACATCCAGATCGCGGGCGTTGTTGGGCGTGGTGAAGTGGTCCAGCCGCTTCCCCTGGCGCTTCGCGCAGCCGGCCGCGTAGGCCTTGGCTTCCTTGTTCTTGCGCTGCTTGAACTGCTCGGAGGGATTGCGCGGGGACTCCTGCGGGGTCTTCCAGTACTCCGCTGGATCCGTGCAGGAGATGGGGCCGGAGCGGCCGACGCCCCGTGGTGCGAAGCCGATGAAGTCATAGGACTCATTGAGCTTCTTCCAGGTGCCGCCCAGGAACAGTGAGTAGAGCGGGAAGTTCATACCGTTGCCGCCGGGGCCGCCGGGGTTGTAGACGAGCGGACCCTGCCGCTTGGCCTTGGGGCCGGTGGCGGCCCGCCTGCTGACGGTGAGTTTGATCGAGTCGCCATCCGGGTTGGCGTAGTCGACCGGCACGGTGACCGTGCCGCAGCGTACGGAACGAGGCAGCCGTTCGACTGAGGGGCACCTGCCCCAGTTGATCCCGGCTGCGGCCGCCCGTTCGGCGGCGACGGCGGCGCCACGTGCCTCGGCTGTATCGCCCTGTGCCGGTCCCGTTGGCCGCAGCGGCAGGGGCGCTCCGGCGGCCGGAGCGACGGCGGCCGCCGTCAGGACGAGGGCGCCAAGGGTTCCGTACGCCGCGGTTGCTCTCACTGGCCTCACTCGTTCCCTTCGTGTTATGTGACAAGAACGATATTCAGAGTGGTATGTGATGAAGTAAAGGATCCGAAGGCGGGTCCGTGTTCAAACCGCTCGATACGGCGATGCCGTTGCGCTGTGTGCTGCGCACCATCGAAGGTCGCGCTACCGTCCGCCCCGGAATTCCCCCACTTGAGGGATGTGTTGATGCTCGAATTTCTGAACAGGCTGCAGCGCAAGCTGGGACTCAGGACCGACTCCGTCATCTTCTTCGCCTCCGCCGCGCTCACACTGGTGTTCGTGGTGGTGACCATCGCGCTGACGGATCAGGTCGACAGCGTCTTCCGTTCGGCATCCGGCTGGCTCAAGAGCAACCTCGGCTGGTTCTACATTCTCGGCGTCACCACATTCCTGATCTTCTTGATCTGGATCGCGCTGAGCCGCTACGGGCATGTGCGCCTCGGCGGTCAGGATGAGCGCCCCGCCTACAGCAACCGGGCCTGGTTCACGATGCTGTTCGCCGCGGGAATCGGCACGATCCTGATGTTCTGGGGTGTCGCGGAGCCGATCAGCCACTTCGCCGAGCCACCACGGGCGACCGTGCAGCCGGAAACAGTGGAGGCCGCGCAAATGGCGATGGGGTACTCGCTGTACCACTTCGGCCTGCACACCTGGACCATCTTCTGCCTGCCCGCGCTGGCCTTCGCCTACTTTGTGTACCGGCGCGGACTGCCGTTCCGGGTGAGCTCCATCCTGCACCCGCTCCTCGGCAACCGGATCTATGGCCCCATCGGCAAGATCGTCGATACTACGGCGGTGATGGGCACGCTCTTCGGCGTCGCGGTCTCCATCGGTCTGGGCACCATGCAGATCAACAGCGGTCTGGCCAAGCTCTTCGATGTCCCGGAGAACAAGCTCGTCCAGGTGCTGATCATCACCGTGGTCACCATCATCGCCACCGCCTCGGTGGTGGCCGGTCTCGACAAGGGCATCAAACGGCTGTCCAGCCTCAATATCGGGATGGCGGTCGGCCTGCTGATCTTTGTGTTCCTGACCGGCTCAACGCTCTTTCTGGCGCGGGGCATCATTGAGACGGCCGGTACCTATCTCAGCTGGCTCGTCCCGCTGTCCTTCTGGAATGACACCTTCGGCGACACCGGCTGGCAGGGCAACTGGACCGTCTTCTACTGGGCCTGGACGATTACGTGGTCACCCTTCGTCGGCATCTTTATCGCCCGTATCTCCAAGGGGCGCACGATCCGGGAGTTTGTGCTCGGCGTCCTCGCACTGCCCACGGCCTTCACGCTCATCTGGTTCAGCGTCTTCGGGCTGTCCGCCATCAATCTGCAGATGGAGGGCAGGGCCGACCTGGTCACCGAGGTCGTCACCGAGCGGGATATCCCCGGGGCGCTCTTCGCCTTCCTGGAGAACTATCCGCTCACCACCTTTGTCGCGGCTCTCTCGGTGCTCATTGTGGTCATCTTCTTCACCACGTCCTCGGACTCGGCGTCCCTGGTGGTGGACATGCTCTGTGTCGGTGAGCAGGAGCAGGCCAGCCCCACCCGTCAGCGGGTGTTCTGGGCGGTCACCGAGGGTGTGGTCGCGGGCACGCTGATCGCGGCGACCGGGGCTGGCGGCCTCACCGCGCTGGAACAGGTCATCACCGTCGTCGGGCTGCCGTTCTTCATCATCGCGTTTCTGATGATGTACTCGCTGGTCCGCGCGCTGCGCACCGACTTCCCGGAGCTGAGCGGGCCGCCCGCGGCACCGCGGCGGACGAAGGCCCCACTGCTCAAGGCGGATTCCATGGGCGGGGCCGGGGACTCTGTCGGCGCGGGCTGAGGGCGCTGGTGAGGCCCTGTCAGCCGACCGAGGTGGCGATGAGGTCGGAGACCTTGACAAAGCGGTAGCCGCGCTCGCGCAGCTCGGGCACGATCCGCTTGACCGCTTCCGCGGTGGCCGGGGCCGCGCTGAGGGTGCAGTGCATGAGCACCACCGAGCCCGGCCGCACCTCGTCCAGCACCTGCTCCACGACACTGTCCGCGTCGCTGTTGAAGGGATCGCCGCTCATCACATCCCACTGCACGGCGGTCACATGCGTCGGTGCGATGGCCCGCAGCGCGCGGTCGTCGTAACACCCGCCGGGGAAGCGGAAGTACGGCAGCGGATCCGCCACCCCGGCCTTACGGAGCGCCTCGAAGCCCTTTTCCACCTCCGCCCTCTGCTGGCCCGGGTCCAGCGTCGGCAGTCCGTAGCAGGAGCCGGTGAAGGCGTGGTGGGAGTAGGAGTGGTTGGCGACCTCGAAGAGCGGGCTGCGGCTGATCGCACGGGCCTGGTACGAATAGGTACGGGCCCACATACCGGTAATAAAGATGGTCGCGGGTACCTTCTCCCTGCGCAGCGTGGCGATCAGACCGGGATTGTCAAAGCGCTCCCCGCCCGCCGCACGGCCGCCCTGATCGGCGGTCATATCGGCGTCGAAGGTGAGCGCGACGGTCTTGTCCCGCTTGTTGCGCGGTCCATGGGAGAAGACGGCGGTGCGTCCGCTGGCGGAGGCGGGCAGCGTGACGGGCTCCGCGGGTCCCTGGGCGGCGGAGGGGGAAACCACCGGGCCGGACGTATCGGCGCTGTCCGAGTCCCCCGTGCTGCCGCAGGAGGCGGTAGCGGTGGCGGTGAGGGCAATGGCGGTGAGAGCGATGACAGCTCTCCGTAGCGAGATGATCACACTCAGAATGTAATAGTGATGATCACACCGCGCGCGCTGACTACGCCTGTCGGTTTACGGCCGGACGAGCTCCTTGGCGTCGCGAGCCAGGGCGGTGAGCCGGGAGATCGCGCGGAAGTACTTCTTGCGGTACCCGCCCTTCAGCATCTCCTCGCTGAACAGCTCATCGAAGGGCTTTCCCGAGGCGAGCACGGGAACCTCCCGGTCGTAGAGCCGGTCAGCGAGCACCACCAGGCGCAGCGCGGTCGACTGGTCCGGCACGGGCGTCACATCGGTCAGGCAGACCGCGCTGACCCCGTCGCACAGCGCCCCGTAGCGGCTCGGGTGGACCTTCGACAGATGCTCCAGCAGGGACGGGAAGTCATCCAGGCTGGCGCCGGGGGTGTGGTGCGCGGCCTGGGTGACCTGGTCGTCGCTGTACGGGGCCGGGGCCTCGGGCAGTCCGCGGTGACGGTAATCCTCGCCGTCGATACGCAGCGGGCGGAAGTGGGCGGACAGCCCCTGGATCTCGCGGAGGAAGTCGGCGGCGGCGAAGCGGCCCTCTCCCAGCTTGCCGGGGAGGGTGTTGGAGGTGGCGGCCAGGGCGACGCCAGCCTCGACGAGCCTGCTGAGCAGGGAGGAGACCAGGACCGTGTCCCCCGGGTCGTCCAGCTCGAACTCATCGATGCACAGCAGCCGATGGTCGCTGAGGGTGCGTACGGTCTGCTGGAAACCGAGCGCGCCGACGAGGTTTGTCAGCTCGACGAACGTGCCGAACGCCTTGTGCTCGGGGGGCGCCGGGGTGGCGTGCCACAGGGAGGCGAGGAGGTGCGTCTTGCCGACGCCATAGCCGCCGTCCAGGTAGACCCCGCGCGGGCCGGTCGCGGTGGGCTTGGCCTCCCGCCGGAACCAGCGCTTACGCCCGCCGCCCGCTGCCGGGGCGCCACCGAGCCCGTCCGCGAAACCACTCAGGACGCCGACCGCCTCGGCCTGGCTGTGCTGGTTCGGGTCCGGGATATACGTCTCGAAGCGGACCGCGTCAAAGCGCGGCGGCGGCACCATCTCCGCGACGAGCTGCTCGGCGGGCACATACGGCTCACGCTCGCACAGCGAGACGGGTGACTCATGCTCGGCTTCGGCGGCGGAACGCGGGGCAGCGGGGGAGGTCGGCACGCCTACAACTCTACGGGGCCCCGCTCGCCACCCTGCTGTGGGCACCCGGCCGCCGGACTGTCCCCGGCCCCGCCCCTTCCCGAAAACTGGGGGCTTCGCCCCCAGACCCCCACCCCCGTTGTGGGCACTCGCAGCCCCCGCGAGGGGCTGTGGGTGGGCACAACCCGGCCACCGGCCCGCACCCGGCCACCCCCGGGGCCCCGGGGCTACGCCCCGGTTTCCGGGAAGGGGCGGGATACGGGGAAGCCCACCCCGGCACCCCCGCAGCCGGGTGGAGCCCCGCCGCGCGGCGGAGCCGCATGCCGGTGCAGCCGGGAAGGGGCGGGATACGGGGACACCCACCCAGGGCGCCCTCGCAGCCGGGTGGAGCCCCGCCGCGCGGCGGAGCCGCATATCGGTGCAGCCGGGAAGGGGCGGGATACGGGGAAGCCCACCACCGGCACCCCCGCAGCCGGGGGCGGAGCCCCGCCACGCGGCGGAGGCGCATGCCGGTACAGCCGGGAGGGGGCGGAAACCTCCGCCCCGGGGCAGCGCCCCGGTCCGGGGGGCGTGCCAGACTGCCGCGTATGCGACGCTTGTTCCCCTGTTCTCCCGAGACCGCCGTCGACCACGAGTGGACCCTCGACCAGCTAGCCGAGGCCTACGCCTACCCCGAGGCCGCCGCCCCAGGCGGCTGGCTGCGCGGCAACATGGTCGCCTCGCTGGACGGCGCCGCCCACCACGAGGGGCGTTCGCAGCCGCTGTCCGGCAAGGCGGATATGCGGATCTTCGGCGTACTGCGCGGCCTCGCGGACGCGGTGATCGTCGGTGCGCAGACAGTACGCCAGGAGGGATACCGGCCCGCGAAGGCGCGGGAGGCCTTCGCCGCCCGCCGGGCAGCCGCCGGGCAGCCGCCCGCTCCGGCGATCGCGGTGGTGAGCGCCAGCCTGGAGCTGGACTTCAGCGCTCCGCTGTTCAGCGAGCCGTTGACGCCGACACTGCTGGTCACGGGCGCGGCAGCGCCGCTGGACCGGGTGACCGAGGCCCGTAAGGCCGGTGCCGAGGTGATCGTCGCGGGGGAGGGCGTGGGCGTGGACCCCGCCCGGGTGCCCGCGGCGCTGGCGGAGCGGGGCTTCACCCGGCTGCTCACCGAGGGCGGGCCCCGGCTGCTGGGCCAGTTCGCCGCGGCCCAGGTGCTGGATGAGCTCTGTCTGACCGTGGCGCCCCGGATCACCTCCGGAGCCGCCGCGCGGATTATGAACGGCCCCGCGCTTGAGGTACCCGTGGATCTGTCGCTGGAGTCCGTGCTCGAGGAGGCCGGGTTTCTGTTCACGCGTTACCGTCGGATCTGACTATCGGCGGAATATGTCATTCCGCTTGCCTCCGGTCGGGCAGACTGAAGAGTGCACACCCCGTGCGGTCACGGGGCAGGATGGTTTCTGTTCGGGCTCTCACGAGCCGCGGAGAAGAAGGGCACCCGCTGTGTTCACGACCGTACTGATGATCGAGAAGCCGCTGGTGCCCACCGATGTGGAGCTTGTGACCACCCTGCATGGCGACGAGCCGGTCTCGTTCGTGGTCCTGATGCAGCCGCGTGGCCGTCAGGACCGGCTGCTGCGAGCACTGGACGATGTGGCGCTGGGCCAGCTGGAGGAGGCCGTCCACGAGGCCGATGAGCCGGAGGCCGAAGAGGCCCTGCCGCCCGCCCGGCTCGGCCTGGAGCACTCGCTCAAATCCCTGCGCGACGCCGGGGCGCAGGCCGTCGGGCAGATCGTGGAGAAGCACCCGCTCAGCCTGCTCACCTCCATCGTCGAGCAGACAGAGGCGGACGAGGTCATCGTGCTGACCGCGCCGCATCTGGTCGAGGAGTTCTTCCACCGCGACTGGGCCTCCCGGGCCCGGCACAAGGTGGGGGTGCCGGTGCTCAAGCTGTTCGCGCACTCCGAGTCCGACTGAGGCTGAGACTGAGGCGTCCGTCGGCCATCGCCAGCACCCGGTCCGCCCGCCCCAGCACCCCGTGATCATGAGTGACCAGCACGGTCGCGGTGCCATGCTGCCGGGTGACCTCCACCAGCAAGTCCACGATCTGGTCACCTCGTTCCTGGTCCAGTGCTGCGGTCGGCTCGTCCACCAGCAGCACCGCCGGGCCCCCGAACAGCGCCCGGGCGATGTTCACCCGCTGCCGCTCGCCGCCGGACAGCTGATGTGGGCGCCGGTGCTGCTTGTTGCCGGACAGCCCCACGGAATCCAGCAGCTCCGCCGCGCGCCGCCGGTCCACGGCCTTCCGCCCGCCCCGTACATGGGCCGTCACCAGCAGCTGCTCCTGGGCGGTCAGCGAAGCCAGCAGATTGGGCTGCTGGAAGATGATGCCGACACTGTCCCGGCGCAGCGCGGTGCGCTCCCGTTCGGACAGTTCTCCGGTGTCCCGGCCATCGATGAGCACCCGCCCCGAGTCCGGCCGCAGCAGTGTCGCCGCCACCGCGAGCAGCGAGGACTTGCCGGAGCCGGACGGCCCGGCCACCGCCGCCAGTTCACCGGCCGCCACCCGCAGGGACACCGCGTCCAGCGCGGTCAGCCGCCGGTCACCATCGGGGTAGGTGAGCCGGATATTGTCCAGGCACAGGGCTGGGCTCATCGTGGTCATCGGTTCGCTCCCAGCGCGATCAGCGGGTCAACGGAGGTAATACGGCGTACGGCCAGCGCGGCACCGACGAGCCCCAGCAGCACTATGGCCGCCACCGGCATGGCCACGGTCTCCGCTCCCAGCGCGAACGGCACACTCCGGGCCGCGAAGACTCCACCGAGCATCCCGAGGCCCGCCCCGAGCAGGGCGCCCGCGCTCAGTATCGCCAGCGCCTGGGCCAGCGCGTCCCGCACCAGATACGTACTGCTCGCACCCACTGCCTTGAGCACCGCGATGTCCGGCCTGCGCTGCACCGTCCACACGGTGAAGAAGGCGCCGGTCACCAGGGCGCTCACCGTGAAGAGAAAGCCCTGGATGAGCTGGAGGCTGCCCTGCTCGGCGACGAAGGCCGCGATCCCGTCCAGCGCGTCGGCACGGGAGACGGTCCTGGTGGACTGCCGCTTGTCCACGGCCGCCGTATCGGCGGCGGTGCCGCCGTCTTCGCTGAGGGCGAGCACGGTGGGCTGCCGCTGCCCGCTGACCCGCTCCCAGGTGGGCAGGTCCGTCCATACGGTGGGAGCGTGCCCGTAAGCGCGGTCCTCGGTGATGCCGGACACCGTCAGCTCCTGGGTACCCAGCCGCACCTTCCCCCCGACCGTGAGCCCGTACTCCTCGGCCACCGCCCGGCTCACCGCCGACTGGCCGCGCTCGGGGGCCGTCCCGGAGCGCAGCGGCGGCAGCAGCGACCGGTCCCCGCCGAACAGGCTCACCGAGCCCGCCGCCCGCTCCCCGGTCACCCGGGTCATGGCGACCCCCAGCGGCTCGGCGGCCGCCACACCCGGCGCCTCGCCCCACGCCTTGGCCTGCTCCGGGGTGATGCTGCTGTTGGTGAACGACACCTGCGGGTCGGCACCGGCCGGGGCACCGAACACGATGGCGTCCACCGGGAGGTCGGCGACCGCCGAGGAGGCATCGCGGGCCAGCCCGCCGGTGAGACCGTAGAGAAACACCACCAGCGTGGTGAGCAAGGTGACTACCGACCCCATCAGGGCGAATCGCCCCTTGGCGAAGCGGATGTCACGGAGAGCGACGAACAACGGGGGTCTCCCTGGGTCGGAGCGACGGGTACCACCACCGTGCTCGGTCGGCGGGCCGCTGCCATCAAGGACACGTACGGTCCTGTGCTCCCGCGTCCGACGTACCCGGAAATCCATCGAACGGTTGATGCCGGGACCGGCCGGGGCGCGGCCGGGGCGCCCGTACCCTCGGAAGCTGTGAGCACCCCAGGCATGCCTTCGACCCCCGCGGTGCGGCTGCTGCGCGCCGGGCTGCACGGCGCGTTCTATGTGCTGCTGGTCATCGCGCTCGCCCCGGCGCCCGGCCGGCTGCTGTTGCCGGCGATCCTGCTCGGCGTGGTGTACGCGCTGGGGGTCCTCGATGAGCACCGGCGGGCGCCACGGGCGCGGGTCCTGGTCTGGCTCGGCGCCGTCAGCCTGTTGTGGCTGGCGCTGCTGGCACTCGACCACAACTTCAGCTATCTGGCCTTCCCGCTCTTCTTCCTCTTCCTCCATATGCTGCGGCCCCGCTGGGCGCTGCCCGCCGTCGCCCTGGCGACCACCGCCGTCATCGCCGCGCAGGCCACCGGCGCCGGCGGGCTGACCATGGCCAAGGTCATCGGCCCCACCGCCGGAGCGGCCGTCGCCGTCCTCACCGCCTACGGCTATGCCGCGCTCTACCGGGAGAGCCGGGAGCGGCAGCGGCTCATCGACGACCTGATGCGCACCCGCGACCAGCTCGCCGCCTCGCAGCGCGAAGCGGGCAAGCTCGCCGAGCGGCAGCGGCTGGCCCGGGAGATCCACGACACCCTCGCCCAGGGCCTGTCCAGCATCGTGCTGCTCAGCCGGGCTGCGGAGTCCGCCCTGCCGGACCGGGCGGACACCGCTACGGCCCGGATACGGATCCGGGAGACGGGGCGTACCGCCGCCGACAACCTCGCCGAGGCCCGCCGCTTCGTTCAGGCGCTCACCCCGCCCGCCCTGGCCGACGCCCCGCTGCCCGAGGCGCTGCGCCGCCTCACCCAGCGCCATGGCACCGACACCGGCGGCGGGACCGAGATCTCCTTCCAGCTGGACGGCGAGCCCTGCCCGCTGCCCGTCGAGGCCGAGGTGGCGCTGCTCCGTCTCACCCAGGAGGCGCTGGCCAATGTCGCCCGGCACGCACAGGCCCGGCACGCCGCCGTAACGCTGTCCTTCCTGGACCGGGAGGTCGCCCTGGACATCTACGACGACGGAATCGGCTTCACCCCCGGCGAGAGCCCGCAGGGCGGCCGGCCGACCTTCGGTCTGCACGGTATGCGGGAGCGGATCGCCGAGCTGGGCGGCACCCTGACGGTGGAGTCGGCGCCCGGTGAGGGCACGGCGGTGGCGGCGGCGCTGCCGGTGACGGCGCCCCTGGCGGTCGCCTCATGACCCGGGTACTGCTCGTCGACGACCATCCGGTGGTGCGGCGCGGGCTGCGCGCGATGGTCGACGATCTGCCCGGTCTGGAGGCTGTCGGCGAAGCAGGCGACGGCGCCGGGGCGCTGGCCTTTCTCCACACCGGGCCCCGCCCCGACGTCGTTCTGATGGACCTCCAGATGGGCACCGGCATGCATGGTGTCGAGGCCACCCGCCGTATCACCGCCCTGCCCGACCCACCAGCGGTGCTGATCCTCACGACCTACAGCACCGATGCCGACATCCTCGCCGCCGTGGAAGCCGGGGCCACCGGCTATCTCCTCAAGGACGCACCGCCCGAGGAGGTCGCCGCCGCCGTTCACGCGGCGGCCCGTGGTGAGACCGTGCTGGCACCGACCGTCGCCGCCCGGCTGCTGGGCCGGGTCCGCGCGGGCCGCCCGGCGCTCTCCCCGCGCGAGTCGCAGATCTTGCAGCTTCTCGCCGAGGGGCTGGCCAACAAGCAGATCTCCCGCCGCCTCTTCATCAGTGAGGCGACGGTCAAGACACATCTGGTCCATATCTACGACAAGCTCGACGTCGACAGCCGGACCGCCGCGATCGCGGCGGGGCTGGCCGCTGGCCTGATCCGCCCGGTGTGATGCCAGCCCGGTGTGATGCCACCGGGCGCGTGGCCGAGGTGAGAGAATCGGATCCCGGTCCGGAGACGCAGCTAACCGAGGGAGACCCGTACATGACATCGGCTGAGCCGTTCGGCATGGACAAGCCGCACTTCATCGGCATCGGCGGAGCCGGAATGTCAGGGATCGCGAAGATCCTCGCCCAGCGTGGTGTGCTGGCTGTGGGCAGTGACACCAAGGAGTCCGCCACCGCGGAGGCGCTGCGTGCCCTCGGCGCGGTCGTGCACATCGGGCACGCCGCCGAGCATCTGGCTCCCGATGTCACCAGCGTCGTCATCTCCAGCGCCATCCGTGCGGACAACCCCGAGCTGGCCGCCGCCACCCAGCGCGGCATCCCCGTCCTGCACCGCTCCGAGGCGCTCGCCGCGCTGATGCAGGGACGCCGCCCGATCGCCATCGCGGGCACCCACGGCAAGACGACCACCACCTCGATGCTCGCGGTCAGCCTGCGCACCCTCGGTCTGGACCCCTCCTACGCCATCGGCGGCGACCTGGACGCCCCCGGCTCCAACGCCCACCATGGCGCCGGCGAGATCTTCGTCGCTGAGGCGGATGAAAGCGACCGCAGCTTCCACCAGTACGCCCCCGAGGTCGCGGTCATCCTCAATGTGGAGCTGGACCACCATGCCAACTACGCCTCGATGGAGGAGATCTACGACTCCTTCGAGACCTTCGTCGGCAAAATCCGCCCCGGCGGCACCCTGGTCATCTCCGCCGACCAGGCCGGTGCCCGCGAGCTGACCCGCCGTCTGGACGGGGTGCGGACCGTCACCTACGGCGAGTCGGCGGACGCCGACATCCGGATCCTCGCCGTGAAGCCGCAGGGCCTGACCAGCAAGGTCGCCATCCTGCTGGACGGTGAGGAGCTCACCTTCACCGTCTCGGTCCCCGGCAAGCACTACGCCTACAACGCCGTCGCCGCCCTCGCCGCGGGCATCGCCGCCGGCGTCCCGGCGGGTGAACTGGCCCCCGCGCTGGCCTCGTACACCGGCGTCAAGCGCCGCCTTCAGCTCATCGGCGAGGCGGCCGGTGTCCAGGTCATCGACTCCTACGCCCACCACCCCACCGAGATGACCGCCGATCTGGAGGCCATCCGGGGGGCGGCCCCCGACAGCCGGGTCCTGGTCGTCTTCCAGCCGCACCTGTTCAGCCGAACCCAGGAGCTGGGCACCGAGATGGGCGAGGCCCTGGCGCTGGCCCACGCCTCGGTCGTCCTCGACATCTACCCGGCCCGTGAGGACCCGGTCCCCGGCGTCACCAGCGAACTCATCATTGACGCGGCCCGCGCGCACCGGGCCGATGTCACCGCTGTGCACCGCGGTGACGATGTCCCCGAGGCCATCGCCAAAATGGCCAGGTCCGGTGATCTCGTTCTCACCATGGGCGCGGGCGATGTCACCGAGCTCGGCCCGAAGATCCTGGACCGGCTGGCGCACTGAGGAGCACTGAGGGGACCGCTGATGTCGTACGAGGTCGACAAGCCGGATGAGCAGTGGCGCGCGGAGCTCACGGACGCCGAATACCGCGTCCTGCGGCAGGGCGGCACGGAGCCGGCCTTCACCGGCGAGTACACCGACACCAAGACCACCGGTGTCTACAGCTGCCGCGCCTGCGGCGCCGAACTCTTCCGCTCGGACACGAAGTTCGACTCGCACTGCGGCTGGCCGAGCTTCTACGATCCGGCCGACTCCTCGGCCGTCGAGCTGATCGACGACTTCTCCTTCGGTATGACCCGTACCGAGGTGCGCTGCGCGCGCTGCGGTTCACATCTGGGCCATGTCTTCACGGGCGAGGGCTACCCGGTCCCGACCGATCAGCGGTACTGCATCAACTCCATCTCCCTGCGTCTGGTCCCGGAGCAGAGCTGAACCCGGCGCGCCGCCCGTGTCCCCGGCAGGGAGCCGGCTCCTGTGCGGGCACGAGTTCTTGTGATGTTCATGCTGTAGATGGCCGGTGATGGAGGAGGCGCAGGAGGACTGTGACTCCGTGTGCTCCTTCTGTCAGCTACCTGCCGTCACATGTCCCGAGGATGGCGTCCCGTTGTACGTTGCTGCGGCGGCCACATAGCAGGCGGGGACGCAGCCATCGGCGGGAGCGCGAGCGTGCGTGCAGAGGAGATCGCAGAACGGCGCGTTGTCTGCGGTTATCTGGAGTCCAATCCTCCGGTAGATGCCGGATCGGTCGGTCGCCGTTCGCCGTCCCCGCCTGATTCTTGTTGGCGGCACATCGTGGTGCCGCTTCCCGGTTTGATTCGGCAGGGTCCGGCTTCAGGAAGGCGGTATTCCTCATGAATGCAGTAGTAACAAGGTGCCAGTCACGGGGAGAGCCGAGACAATCCATGATTGTTGAATGGCGTATTATCACTCAAGTCAATAAGGGGAATCCATCGCTGCCAGAACAGTCAAGACGCCCAGGTCACGGCTGCAAGCCTGAGGTGTCTATTGATACTTGAACAGTTTCACTGTTGACCGGCTCTATGGGCTCGTGTAGTTTTCCGGACAGTTGTTTGGCTGAATCTTGCTAAGCGGAACCTTCTTGGGCTCGCAGCAACGTCGTAGACGCGCCCGGGGGGCATGGTGCGACCCACTGGGTCGACTGGTGATCACGGGGGGCAGGACTAGTGATGCCGAGCGATTCCCACCATATGACCGCTCCGGTTGGCGATGCTGACGCGGGAGTGGACGGGATTGAGAATGCTCTTCTGTTAGCGAGTGACATCGTGGAGCAGACGATGTCACTGAATCATGAGCGGCGCGAGCTGCGGGCCTCTGGTGGCTGGGTCGATGAGACGGCCGTCGTGGAAAGTCTCACCAAGTTGCTCCAGCAGGCCAGGTATACCGTGAATATGGCCGTCTCCAGCGAGGGGGCGGAGTGTTTCACCAGCACAGTCCCCGCCCTTCTCAACTTCCTCGCGGTCAAGGGTGATCGGATCGTTGTCCGGTTGCTCAGCGGCCCCACGCTGATTCAGGGGGAGGGGCTTGACCCCTTATTTAACGCCACCGGATGTGAAGTCCGAGTGGCCGGCGAAGATGTGCGAGACGTCCTCATCGTGGACGGCTGGACGGCCCTTGTGCGATCTGATCAGCCAGGAGAAGGGGCGCTTCTCATCAAGGACCTTGCGACGGTAAGGGCCTTCGATCTGCTGCTCGCCGGAGCGTGGGCGGGAAGCCGGAAGATCGCCGACTATCGCCGGCTGAGTGAACTCCTCCACCAGGAGGCATGGCGAGAGGTGATGGAGCGGCTCCGTTCCGGGGAAACCGACGAACGTGCCGCCGAGGCGCTCAATATGTCGGTCAGGACCTACCGTCGACGAGTCGCCGATATCATGCGTGAACTCGGAGTGACATCAAGGTTTCAGGCAGGATTAAGGGCGGTAGAACTTGGCCTCCTTCCGGAGGTACCCCCGATAGGCTGAGTAAGTCTCAACGAAAGTGAGGCAAGTGAGCTGCCTATGAGAGGCTATTCACTCAGTCGGGGAGTCGGGGCGACAGTGTGTTAGATCATCAACGGGGTAAGTTTTGTCAGAGGAATGTGTTCAGATATCTCCGGTCAGCGGACATCAGGCAGAGTTGACCACAGATTTACAGTCCGAGGGCTATATGGAGCGGTCTCTGCGGGAGATCCGTTCCCTTCTTGACTCGACTATCGCACTGCATCGTCAGCGTGCGGCGCGAGAGACACGGACCGCGGTCATCCGTACCGACCCCGACCGGATCGGGGAGGCGTCAGCCCGCCTGATACAGCAAGCCGAAACTTCGATCAGTCTGGCGATGTCCAGTGAGGTCGGCGGCGCGGAAGAAATCTTCGCTGCGCTCCACTCCCATCTGCCCGTACACGGCGGCAGGATGCATGTTCGTCTACTGTGCCCGTCGTCCATGCAGGACATGGTGCTCGCCCAGCGGTACAGCAAAGAGGGCAAGGCTCTCTTCGACGTACAGGTGGCACGTGTCTCGATGCTGCACGCGGCGATCATCGATGGAAAGGTGGGACTGGTCTGCACGGGGTCCTTTGACGGACGCCGCGCCTCGGTCATCCAGTCCTCTGTGGTGATACACGGAATGCACACCCTCTTCGACGAAGCGTGGAAGAACGCACAAGTCCTGGCCGACCAGGAAGTATCCGGGAACCTGCGACGTCAGATGTATACGCGTCAGGTGCTTGAATCGCTCAGCTCAGGGGACACTGACGAAGTCGCGGCGCGCAAGCTGGACATGTCCGTGCGCACGTACCGCCGCTATGTGGCGGAGATACTGCGTGAACTCGGGGCGCGGACCCGCTTCGAGGCGGGTGCCCTCGCCGCGCAGCTGCGGAAGTCCTCCGCCACGACCATTGCGCCTGCGGGAACCCCGATGACCGGAGGCCGCGTCCAGGTGGCTTCCGGAACGGACGGCTTCTTGGTTGCCGAAGGGGAGCGCAGGGTGAGGCGTGACAGCTATGTGCCGACCGCGGCCGGGTGCGCGGGACGGAGGGGCAGCCACCGAGGGGCAGGTTGATGACAGCGGGCCGCAGGCTGAAGAGTGTTCGCGCGGGCTGTCGCTAGCCTCGGCGCCATGACAAAGGAAGTCTTGGTAGTCGGAGCCGGAGTGATCGGGCTGACCTCGGCGGTCTGTATCGCGGAAGCAGGTCACCAGGTCCGTGTGTGGGCGGAATCCCTGCCGGAAGAATCTACTTCCGCGGCAGCCAGTGGGCTGTGGATTCCTGGATTCGCGGAAAGGGAAGCCGGATGGAGCTTGGCGACGTACAGCGAGTTCGCCAAGCTCTCCCAGAATTCGTTGGAAACGGGAGTCCACCAGGAGCGCGGTCTCGCGGTCACGGATATGTGGAACGAACCGCAGCCGTGGCTGGCGGAGATGCCAGAGGTCAAGGTCTGTTCGCCTGACGAACTGCCCGAGGGCATGGGGCTGGGCTGGTGGTCAACAGTGCCGCTGGTGGACCTCCCCACCTATCTGCGCTATCTGACGGGCCGTCTCGCCGCGGCGGGGGTACAGATCGAGCGCAAGAGGATCAGCAAGCTCGGCGAGGCGACGGACGTCTCGCCCGTGGTTGTCAACTGCACGGGGGTCGGCGCACGTGAGCTGGCGGGCGATGAGGGGGTCACCCCCGTTCGCGGCCAGCATGTGGTCGTGCGTAACCCCGGCATCGACTACTGGTACATGGAGGGAGTCGACACCCCGGAGTGGACCGCCTTCTTCCCGCACCACGACAAGGTGCTGCTGGGCGGTGTCTACCAGCCGGGCAACTGGAATCTGGAACCCGACATGGCCGACGCCCGGGGCATCCTCGAACGCTGTGCGCGCTTTGAACCGAAGCTGAAGGACGTCGAGGTCATCGGCCACACCGTCGGTCTCCGGGTCGGCCGGGAACAGGCCCGGCTGGAGGAGGAAGCGGTCGGCGCCTCGCGGATCATCCATTGTTACGGGCACGGCCCCTTTGGCGTCAGCCAGTCCTGGGGCTCAGCGCGTGATGTCGAGCGCTTGGTCTCCCAGACGCCCGACGCCACCTAACAAAGCCCTACTAGCAGCGATTCCTTCGCGACACCCGTCCCCGCTCGGGGTCCGCGCGCCAGCGCCCGGGCGTACCGGCCCACGCCCCAGTGCTGCGCGGCCACTTCCCGTTCCACACAGTCATAGCCGACGAACGGAGCGCTAACCATGACAAGCGATGCCGGGGGCTCAAAGGGCCTCAAGGTCGTCATCATCGGCACCGGCCTCGGGGGAGTCGGCGTGGCCGTCCACCTCAAGAAGGCCGGGGTGGACAACCTCGTGATCCTGGAGAAGGGACACGATGTCGGCGGCGTCTGGCGCGACAACACCTATCCGGGTGCCGCGTGCGACGTCCCCTCGACGCTCTACTCATACTCCTTCGAGAAGGGCACGCGGTGGACACACCGCTACTCGGGTCAAGCAGAGATCCAGCGGTACATCCGCTCAGTCGCGGAGAAGTACGGTCTGATACCCCATATGAAGTTCAACGCCACGGTCGTAGGGGCCAGCTTCCGGGAGGAGACCGGAGACTGGTCGGTGGTCACCGAACAGGGCGAGGAAATCATCGCCGATGTGGTCATCCCCGCCGTCGGCACCCTGGCCCGCCCCCGCCTGCCCTCCATACCCGGGCGCGACAGCTTCGAGGGCCGGTCGTGGCACTCCTCTCGCTGGAACCACGATGTCTCGCTGGAAGGCAAGCGTGTCGCGGTGATCGGTACGGGCGCCAGCGCCCTGCAGTTCGTCCCGCACGTACAAGAGCAAGCCGCGAGTATGACGCTCTTCCAACGGTCCGCGCCGTACATCATGCCGTACCACAACTTCAGCTACGAGGAGCGGCGACACCGCTACAAGCGCGTGCGGATTCTTCAGGACCTTGATCGCTTCATGTTCTGGTACTTGATGGAAATCGGCCAGCAGTTCCTCACCAAGTGGCCGAAGATGCGGCCACTTGTGAAATTCATGAGTCTGGGTCACCTCAAGAAGCAGGTGCGCGATCCGGAGCTGCGCGAGAAGCTCACCCCGGACGATGAATTCGGCTGCAAGCGGGTTCTGTTCAGCAGTAAGTTCTATCCCGCGCTCACCCAGCCCAATGTCGAGGTGGTGACGGAGGGCATCGAGGAGATCACACCTCGGGGCATCCGCACTGTGGACGGTGTGGAGAACGAGTTCGACGTGATCATCTACGGCACCGGCTTCAAGACCTTCGACATCTTCGGACATATGAAGATCACGGGCCTGGACAACCGGCTGCTGTCCGAGCAGTGGAAGGAGGGAGCCCACGCGTATCTCGGCATGGCGGTGCCCAACTTCCCGAATATGTTCATCGTCTACGGGCCCAATACCGACCTCGGCAGTGGTTCGGTGATGTACATGCTGGAGAGCCAGTTCCCGTATATCAGGCAGGCCGTGGAGCGGATCAGGGACCTTCCCGAGGGGAGCTACTTGTCCGTCCGCCCAGACGTGTGGCGGAAGTTCGACGAGGAGATCCAGAGCAAGCTGAGCAGATCGGTCTGGGTGTCCGGCTGCAGTAACTGGTACCGCAACGAGCACGGACGCGTGGTCACCAACTGGCCAGAACGCTCCTGGCGCTTCCGCCGACGGGCCAGGATCTTTGAGCTCGACAAGTACCGGACCGACACGGCAGTCCGGTCCGAGGAATCGCTGGCTTCCCCTAAGAGCTCGTAGAAGGAGAGACCCCTCATGGAGTTGAGTTCTCCCGCGCAGACAGTGCGGAAGGCCGGAGCGCGCGAGTGGCTGGGCTTGGCGGTGCTGGCGCTGCCGACCATCCTGCTGTCACTCGACGTCACCGTGCTCTACCTTGCTATGCCGCACTTCAGCGCGGACCTGAACCCGTCGAGCAACCAGATCCTGTGGATCATCGACATCTATGGGTTCCTGATTGCCGGCTTCCTGATCACCATGGGGTCGCTCGGTGACCGGGTGGGTCGCCGGAGGCTGCTGATGATCGGTGCGGTGGGCTTCACCGCCGCGTCGGTGCTCGCCGCGTATTCCACCAGCGCCGAGATGCTGATCGCGGCCCGCGCGCTGATGGGCGTCTCGGGTGCGTCCCTGATGCCGTCGACACTGTCGTTGATCAGCAATATGTTTCTGGAGGCCAAGCAGCGCGCGACGGCGATCGCCATCTGGGCCGCCTGCTTCTCCTCCGGAATCGCCATCGGGCCCGTCGTCGGCGGGCTGCTGCTGGAGTGGTTCTGGTGGGGCTCGGTCTTCCTGCTGGCGGTACCGGTCATGGTCATCCTGCTGGTGACCGCGCCCTTCCTGCTGCCGGAGTTCCGGGGTACGGAGTCCCAGCACCGCATCGACCTGGTCAGCGTGGTGCTCTCGCTGGGTGCCGTGATCCCGGTTATCTGGGGCGTCAAGGAGCTGGCGGAAGACGGCATGGCCGGGGCCCCTGTCGTCGCCATCGTGGCGGGGCTTCTGCTGGGCCTGCTGTTCGTCCTGCGGCAGCGTAACCTCGCCGAACCGCTGCTGGATCTGGGCCTGTTCGCCAACCGGGCGTTCAGTGCGGCGCTCACTGTGCTGCTGATCGGTGTGGGAGTGGTGGGCGGCGTCTATCTGCTCGTCTCGCAGTACCTCCAGCTCATCGAGGCGTTGTCGCCGCTCAAGGCGGGTCTGTGGATGCTGCCTTCGGCGGGTGCGATGATCGTGACCGCCGGCGTCGCCCCCGAGCTGATCCGCTGGATCCGCCCCGGCTATCTGCTCGGCACCGGGCTGGTTGTCTCCGCCGTGGGGTACTTCATCCTGAGCCAGGTCGAGCCCTCCGACAGCATGCCCACGCTGGTTACCGGCATGGTCGTGATGTTCGCCGGTCTGGGACCCGTCTTCGCGCTCGGCACCGACCTGGTGGTCGGCGCGGCCCCGGCCGAGAAATCCGGTTCGGCTGCCGCCATGTCGGAGACCAGCATGGAGTTCGGGATCTCACTGGGCATCGCCATCCTCGGCAGCATCGGCGCGGCGGTCTTCCGCAATGACATGAAGGGCGGCGTGCCCGATGGGATACCCGCCGAGGCCGCACACGTGGCCGGTGACACCCTGCCCGGCGCGGTGGAGGTGGCCAAACAACTCCCCCCGGAGCAGGCCGGGAATCTGACCGGCTCTGCCTTTGACGCGTTCACCAACGGACTGGCCGCGACCGCCCTGGTCTGCGGCGCCACCGTTCTGTTCCTCGCCCTGATGAGCTTCCTGCTGCTGCGCGGGGTCCGCACCGCGGCGCAGATCGAGTCGGCGGCTCAGGCCGAGGCGGCGGGCACGGCGGACGAGGCGGAGCTGGCCGCGCGATAGTGGTGCAGGGCAGACGTCCTCCACCACAGAACCCTGCATAGACAAGATCATGGAGTACCAAGTGACCAATGCCGCGGCTCTTCTTCTCGCTGTCCTGCTCGCCTTCATCGGCGTGCTTCACCTCTGCTGGGCCATCGGGATCTACTGGCCGTTCTCGTCCAAGGAGGAGCTGACGCGCAAGGTCCTGTCGGACTCTGAGGACGTGCCGTCCGAGCCGCTTACGGCCGTGGTGGGCGTGGTGCTGATCGGCGCTGGATACCTCGCGCTCGCGGCGCGCTGGGATGGGCTGCGCTTTGTTCCCGACTGGATGTATGTGTGGGGTATGTGGGGGCTGGTCGCGGTCTTGGCCCTGCGGGGCGCCGTCGAACCGTTCACCGCCTCCAAGGGGAACCCGGACTACACGCGGCTGAATCGGCGTGCCTACGGTCCGCTGTGCTGCGTTCTGGCTCTGCTGGGGGTCGCGGTCGCGGTCTCCGCCTGACCGCGACCGGTTCAACGCCGCCTTCGACGGCGGCAGCTGAGAGCCGCCCAGCCCGTGTATGCGGGCTGGGCGGCTCTTTCATTTCTGTGTGTTCGCAAAACGATACGTGGTGACGTAGCCACCGCCGACGGCTCCCGAAAGGCCGCAGGTGGCATTCTCTTGCAGCCTGGTGGCACTTTCCTGCCCAAGCGGCCGACTTTTGTGCGTCCCGGCCATGGAGTTAGGCACTCTTGTCATGTGTCTTCGTTGGCCGTGCAGCAGCGCGAGCTAATCCCAGAGTAAACGGCAAGTGGAGCTAATACCTATGACTTCGGCTATCGACGAGCGTTTCGGCAAGATTAAGGAAATCGTCTGCGAGATCCTGGAACTGGAGGAGGACGAGGTCACTCCCGACGGTCTCTTCAAGGAGGAGTACGGGGCCGACTCACTCCGCGCCATCGAGATCCTGGCGGCCCTGGAGAAGGAGTTCGGCGTGGTCATCGATCAGGCCGAGCTGTCCCGCATGGTGAACCTGCTCGGCGTCGCCGAGGTCGTCGGGGAAGCCGCGGGCCAGAAGTAGTCCCGCTGCATGGGTGTTGTCGGTACCGGGCGTTCTTGTGGCACGTATATGCCACAAGAATCAGCCCGGTCGATTCGGGAATGAGCAGGTCGATGACTTCTGAACAGGCCGGGCTGGCGCTCAATGCGGACAGACGTGTCGTCATGACTGGATTCGGCGTGTTCTCCAGCATCGGAATCGGTGTGGAGAACTTCGCAGCCGGGCTTCGGGCGGGACTGAACGGCGCCAAGCCAATCACCGCTTTCGATGCTGAAGGATTCGCATACGCCAACGGGTGCGAGATCCTGGACTTCGAGCCGGAGCGCTGGATACGCAACCTCCCGGTTGAGTCTCTTGGCAGGGCAAGCCAGTTCTCGGTGGCCGCCGCGCGTATGGCGGTCGAGGATGCCGGGCTGGACAGTGCCGAGCTGCGTGGCCGCCGTGCGCTGGTTTCGCTCGGTACCACCGACGGTGAGTCGTATGACCTGGACCGCCTTGTGGCTACCGAGATCGAAAACGGTCCTGAGGGCATGGACCCGGCCATCGCGGGCCGGGTGCGGGCCAGCAGACTGTCGGTCGCCGCCGCACAGGAGCTGGAGCTCACCGATGTTGAGGCCGTGACCATTCCGACCGCCTGCGCGGCGGGAAACTACGCCATCGGCTACGGCTTTGACGCGGTGCGCTCCGGCGAGGTGGACGTGGCGCTCTGCGGCGGCGCCGACGCCATGTGCCGTAAGACGTTCGCCGGCTTCTACCGGCTGGGCACCATCGCGCCGGATGTCTGCCGCCCCTTCGATGCAGACCGCAAGGGCATCCTCACCGGGGAGGGCGCGGGCGTTCTGGTCCTGGAGACCCTGGAGTCCGCGCTGCGGCGTGGCGCCCGTATCTACGCCGAGGTGCTGGGATACGGCCTCAACTGCGATGGATACCACCAGGTCGCGCCCAAGCAGGACAGCGTGGCGCGCTGTATCTCCCTGGCCCTGGAGAACGCCAGGGTCAAGCCCGAGGAGGTGGACTTCATCTCCGCCCATGGCACCGGGACCAAGGCCAACGACATCACGGAGTCCACCGCGATCCGCGATGTCTACGGGGACAACCCGCCACGCACCGTGTCGATCAAGTCCATGCTTGGCCACACCATGGGCGCCGCGAGCGCGCTCGCGGCCATCGCCTGTGCGCTGTCGATCCGCCATGGCTTTATCCCGCCGACCATCAACCACCGCACGACGGATCCGGACTGCAAGATCGACTGCGTTCCCAACCACGCCGTCGCCGCATCGCCGCGCATCGTCCAGAACAACGGCCTCGCCTTCGGCGGGAACAACGCCGTAGTCATCCTCGGCCGCTGCGAAGAGGACGACATCGACGGCACAGCCGCCAAGGACAACGAGGAGGGGAAGACGTGAGCGCACGATGGCCCATCATCGGAGTGGGCGCCCTGTCGAGTGTGGGCGGCACCGCCGATGAGATGTTCGGCAATCTCTGCGCCGGCCGAAGCGGACGCGCTGTGCTGCGCGGCTTCCATCAGGACTGGTACACGGCGCGTGAGCTGTACGAAGTCGACGACCGTGCGGACGGGGCCGATCGGCCGCTGCGGGCAACCGGCTTCCTCGTGGACGCCATCGCACAGGCGCTGGACGACGCCGGCCTTTCCCAGGACCTGGGGGACACCCCGGTGCTGGTCGGCACCGGGCTGCGGGAGCTGCGCTCCGTGGAGCTGTGGCGCCGCGATGGAGCCATCGTCACGGCGGCTGATCTGCACTTTGGAACAGCGCTGCGGGACCGGTTCGGTGCTGTGAGCACATACACCTTCTCCAACGCCTGCTCGGCGTCGCTCTACGCGCTCTCGCTCGCCACCGACATGCTCGCGGCGGGAGCCGCGGACACGGTGGTCGTGGCGGGAACCGACGCCATCACCGAGAGTATGTTCGGCATTTCCGACCGGGTGCAGTCGGTGCCTCCGGATGCCCTCCGGCCGTTCGACGTCGACCGTAAGGGCACGATACTGGGCGAGGGCGCGGCGGCGATCGTGCTGCGCCGGGAGCAGCGCGACCGCACGTCGGTTCGCGGCTGGGTACGCGGCGTCGGCGTCAACTGTGACGCCTCACACCCGACGGCACCCGATCCCACGCGGGTCGCCGACGCCATGCGCGAGGCCCATCTGCGCGCCGACGTCACCCCCGCGGACATCGATCTGGTGATGCTGCACGGGACCGGCACGCCCGCCAACGACCTGGGCGAGGCCCAGGCGCTGCGGGAGGTCTACGGGAATGACGTCAAGGTCCCGCTGATGACGGCGATCAAGGCGATGACCGGCCATACCTCCGGCGCCTCCGGGCTGCATGGACTGATCACCGCACTCCAGTGCGCGCACACCGGACGGGTCGTACCGACCGTGCCGCTGGACGACCCGATGGCGGAGATCGCGGAGTTCCGGGTGGTGAGCGGCGGGGCTGCGGCTGAGGCCGTCTCGCTCGCCCAGGTCAACGCCTTCGGCTTCGGTGGGATCAACGCGGTGGCAGTCGTGGAAGGTGTGTCATGACACAACGGACCCGTACAACGGACGCCCTGGGCGGGAGTGACACGGTCCTCATCACCGGTCTGGGCCTCGCTCTGCCCGGCGTGGACTTCCCAGCCGGGATCGCGGAGCGGGGAGAGAACACCCCGGTCGATCCGGCGGCGCGAATCGGCAAGAAGGGCCTGCGCTACAAGGACCGGGCCACCCAGCTCGGGCTGGTCGCGGCACACGACGCCCTGCGCGACGCGGGCCTGATGGAAGGCGAGGGCAGGGGCGCCACGGTGGATGTGCCGCCGCAATCCGTAGGGGTGGTGGCAAGCTCCAACTACGGCAACCTCGACACCGTCTGCGACGTCGTTCAGACGATCGCGGAGGACGGCAGCAGCAGACTGCTCAGCCCCGTCATGACGCCCAATCTGTCCAGCAATGTCATCGCGTCCGAGGTCGCCCTCAGGTTCGCCCTGCGCGGGCCCAACCTGACCGTCTGCAACGGCCCGACCTCCGGTCTGGACGCTGTGCGGTGGGCGGTGACGTGGCTCGCGGCCGGCCGCGCCCGTTACGCACTGGTGCTCGGCTCGGAGCCGGACAACCCGGTGGTGCGCGGCCTGGCCGGAAGCGGGCCCGTGGTGGACGGAGCCGTGGCTCTGGTGCTTGAGCACACGTCCAGCGCCACCGAGCGCGGGGCCGCGCCACTCGCGGAACTAGGCCCGTATGCGCGCGCGGCCGATGTGCCCGGCGTGGTAACCGCGCTCGGCGTGGAGGGGAAAACGCTGGTCAGCTGGTACGGACCCGAAGGGGCGTCCGCCGATGACGTATTGGCCGGAACCGAACGGATCGATCTGTCACCGGACTGGGGTGTCACCTCAGGCGTACTGGGCGTGCTGCAGTGCGCTGCCGCCATCGGGCAGTTCGCGGCAGGACGGACCGGCTCAGTGCTCGCGGTCGCGGGCGGGCCCGGCGACGACGCGTCCGCGGGAGTCCTGCTTCGCTCGCCCACCCGGGTACCTCGGTGACGGCCCTCGGCCAGAGCGCCGCCGCACGGACCTCCCCGCTGCTGCTGCGTCACGACGCGCCGTACGGGCCCAACACCGCCCCCCGGGCGCTGCTGTTGCACGGTATGGCGAACAACGCCGCGATCTGGGACTCCCTCCGCGCCGCCATGCCCGAGCTGGTCTGCTCGGTGGCAGACCTGCCCTGGCGCGGCGGCGGAGTGCCGGACTGGAGCCATGAGCGGGACCCGGGTCACTGGGTCCGTGAGGCGCTGGACCGCACTGTCCACGACACCGGCCGAGTGGACGTGGTCATCGCCCACTCCTACTCGGCGACCCTGCTGCTCGACCAGCTCACCCGCGAGGAGGGCACCGCCGAGCACTATGGGCTGCGCGGCGTCGTCTTCGTCGCGCCTTTCTACCGCGCCAGTCCCGGGGAGTTCGACTGGGACACCGTGGCAGGTCTCGTCGACAAGATCCTGCTGACGATGGAAGAAGGCATCCGGGTGGTCGCCGGCGGCCGGGGCAACGCTGACCTGCACGGTTCCATGGCTCGACGCGTGTGCGAGCGGATCGGGCCCTACGGCTGGACGCGATTCTTCGATCAGTATCTGAGCACACCCTGGATCCCCACCAGCCGAATCCACGTCCCGGCGCTGGTCCTCTCCGGCACCCGGGACACGGTCACCCCCACGACGGAGAGCGCCGCCCTGGCCCGGGGTCTGCCGCTGGGTAGGTACGCACCCGTACCTGGCTGCGGGCACTTTCCCATGGTCGAGGCCACTGGGACGTTCACCGGTGAACTCGCCGCTTTTGTCCACCAGTTCATCCGTATACGAATGGAGAGCGCACGATGACCGCCACCGCAGTGCAGAAACTGCTCACCGAGGCGACGACGGTGACCCACACACCGGGCTATGAGGGTGCCAACATCGGCACCATCATCGGCTTCAAACATGTCAGCTATCTGATCGAGAAGTCTGTTATCGACCACTTCCGCCGGTGCGGCCTGCCGGTCGGCGCGCTGTATGAGCAGCAGGGCCTCGGGTTTGACACCGTGCATATCGAGAGCCGACTGAGCACCGCGTTGATCGTGGACGACGAGGCGTCGATCGAGGTGAAGCCCGTCACCACGGAGGACGCCGCCGAGCTGGCGTTCAAGGTGTCGATCACCGTTGACCGCGACGGCGAGCGGAAGAAGGCCGTCACCTCCAAGGTGCGAGCGGTGCTGCGCTACGACGAGAACGACACGCGCATGCTGCGCCGCCTGCCGGTGCCCGAGGGCCTGGAGAGGTTCGTCACCAAGCGCATAGGCAACGCCGAGCCGGGCGAGCCCGTTGTCCCGGGCACGGGCGACGAGCTGGTCTCCGGCGGCTCCACCGAGAACGATCCGGTCCTCGACCAGCTCACCGCGGGACACAACGCCTACGCCTGGAAGTTCCGCATCCCCTACCCCTTTGTGCACTTCTTCGAGCGACTGCAGGCCACGGGCTACCTACGGCTGATGGAGGAAGCCAAGCACCGCTTCGTCGACGCGCGCGGCATTTCGATCCGGGCCCTGCTGGAAGAGAGCAACTGGATCCCGGCGGTGACCCAGTCGAGCCTGACGCTGCTGGACGAGGCCCGGCTGGAGGAAGACCTGTACGTCGTCTACCGCGTTGACAGCGTCTTCAAGAACCTGATGTACACCTCCCGGCTCGACTACTACGTGGTCCGTGACGGCCGTCTGCTGAAGACGGCCACCGGTTCCATCACCCATGGATACGGCGTGGTGGAGAACGGCAAGGAAGGCCGGCTCGTGGAGTGGGACGACCGTGTGGCCAAGGCGATCAGCGGGGCGTCATGAGCGGCTTCGTCATATCGACATGGTCCGCGGTCTCGCCGTTCGGCATCGGTCGCGCCAGCTTCGAGCGTGGCCTGACCCAGCAGGCGTCAACGGCTGCCGAGCCCGGTGGCGAGGACGAGTGGGGCCCGCTTCCCGCGGGGACGTACCTTCCGGTGCCTGGCTTCTCGGCTCGGGAAGTCCTCGGCAAGAAGGGCACCCGGTCGATGGACCGGGTGTCCGCGCTCGCCGTCACCACCATCAGAGAGCTGTTGGAGGAGAACGCGCACAGCAGCGCGGTGGCGACCGGAGAGCGGGCCGCGCTGGTGCTTGGCACCACCACCGGAAGCGTGAAGTCCATGATGGACATCACCCGCGACACCCTGATTCACGAGAAGCCGTTCTATATCGACGCGGCGCGCATCCCCAACGCCATCATGAACAGCGCGGCGGCGCAGTGCGCGATCTGGCACCAGATCAAGGGCCCGAACACCACTGTCGCCGGCGGCCGCGTCGCCCCGCTGCTCGCCCTGCGCTATTCGCTGCGGTTGCTGGCCGCCGAGCGGGCCAAGGCCGCGCTGTGCGGTGGTGCTGAGGAACTCTCCGCCCCCCGGGCCTGGCTGGAGCACCACGGCCGCTCAGCGGCGGAACCGGCGGCCCCGCTGGGAGAGGGGTGCGCGCTGCTGCTGGTGGAGCCCGCCGCGGAGGCCCAGGGCTCCGCGCTCGCCGATGTGCTGGCAGTGGAGACCGGCATCCACACCGGCGCCGACCTGCGTCATTCGCTGATCGAATGTCTGCGGCGCGCGGTCGCCCGCACGGGCGTGACGCTGGACGACGTCTGGGCCGTGTCTTCTGTGCCGGGCGAAGGACCGCTGGGCGACGCCGAACGGGCCGCCGTCGACGACGTCTTCGGCTCGCCGAAGATCCAGCGTATTCAGGGCGCGCGGCTGTGGGGCGACGCGGGCGCGGCCACCGCCGCGTTCCAGACGGTGTCCGTGCTCTCCTCCGCCCAGGCCAGTGCCGAGGCGGCGGGCCGGGTCGCCGTGGTGGTGTCCGTCGACCGCGATGGCGTACTCGGGTGCGCCCTGCTCAGGATGAGGGCTCGATCGTGATCGGTTCCACGGGTGTCCGCAGGAGTCTGCCGCACCGATATCCCATGCTGCTGGTGGACTCCGTGCGCGAAGTCGTGCCCGGGAAACGGCTGGTCGCCATCAAGGCGGTGACACTCAACGAGCCCTGGTACTCCCGGCTGCCGCATGACACGGCGGATGAGGACCTCGCCTACCCGCCTGTGCTGCTGCTGGAGTCGTGGGGACAGGCGGCGGGCCTGCTGGCGGGCGCGGAGAATCCGGGTCCCGGGTCGCAGGAGGGCAGTGTGATGCTCTTCGGCGGCGCTTCCCGTGTCGAGTACCGGCGTCCAGTCCTGCCGGGCGAGGTCCTGGAGCACCACATCCGGCTGGGCCGGCGGTTCGAGGACGCGGTAACCGTCGAGGGCGAGACCCGCAGCGGGGCCGAGACCGTGCTCACCGTCGGCCAGGGACTGATGGCCTTCCGGCCCGCCAGCGCGCTGCGGCCGGACACCAACTGACGAACTCCAACTGACGACAGGGGGACAGCAACTCATGCCCGAAACCACAGCCAAGGTGGCGCTGGTCAGTGGCGGAACGCGTGGCATCGGCAGAGCCACCACGCTCCGGCTGGCCGAGGACGGATATGACATCGCTTTCTGCTACGCGGCAAACGCCGACGCGGCGGCCGGACTGGAGAAGGAGATCGCCGCTCTCGGCCGGCGTGTCTTCTCCCTGCGCGCGGATGTCACCGACACCAGCGCCGTACAGGAACTGGTCAGGCGTACCGAGGAGACCATCGGGCCGGTCGACGCCGTTGTCACCTCGGCCGGGATCACCCGGGACAACCCGCTGCTGCTGATGAAGGACGAGGACTGGCACGCGGTCATCGACGTCAACCTCAGCGGGACATACAACATCTGCCGTGCCGTCGTCTTCGCGATGATGAAGCGCAAGTCCGGCGTGATCGTCAACCTCTCCTCGGTGGCCGGCGTCTACGGCAACGCCACCCAGAGCAACTACGCCGCGTCCAAGGCGGGCATCATCGGCTTCACCCGGTCGCTGGCCAAGGAGGTCGGCCCCTACGGCATCCGGGCCAATGTCGTCGCCCCCGGCTTCATCAGCACCGATATGACGGCCGAGCTCAGCGAGAAGGTCATCGAGCAGGCGCTGAACCAGATACCGCTGCGCCGCGTCGGCACCGCCGACGAGGTCGCCGAGCTGGTCTCCTTCCTGGTCTCCGACCGCGCCGCCTACGTCACCGGATCCGTCTTCCACGTCGACGGCGGCATTCATCTGTGACCTGGCCGATCCGCCCCCCCGCCTGAAGAAGGGGCTTACAACCTGAGGCTTGCGGTCCAGCCCGAACCGGTCCCTTGCGGGACAGCCGAAAGGAATGACCACACACCAGGGAAGCGATTCCCCCACCGGCTGAAGCCGGTGGTCCCCTCACTAGGAGACTCATGGCTGACAAGGCCACGGCCAAGCCGGGCAAGGGGCCCCGCTGGTACTTCTCGCTCCGCAGCCCCTACTCCTGGATGGCCTATCGCGACCTCACCGAGCGGTATCCCGATGTCGCCGACGCCATCGAGTGGATTCCGTTCTGGGAGCCTGACGAGCAGACCGCCAAGCTGCTCGCGGAGGCCCAGGTCGAGTTGCCCATCGTTCCGATGTCCCGGGCGAAGAACTTCTACATCCTCCAGGACACCGCCCGGCTGTCCAAGGCCCGTGGCTGGACGATGAGCTGGCCCATCGACCGGGACCCCAACTGGGAGGTCTCCCACCTCGGGTATCTGGTGGCCGCGGACGCCGGGCAGGGCCGCGCGTTCATCGACCGGGTCTACAAGGCCCGCTGGGAGCAGAACCGGGACATCTGCGACCGCGAGGTCATCGGTGACATCGGCGCCGAGCTCGGCCTGGACGCCGAGCGGGTGGCGAACGCCTCCGACGACGCCGAGCTGCGCCGACGCGGCGTCGCGGCGCTGACGCGCTCCTACAAGGACGGCCTGTTCGGTGTGCCCTTCTTCGTGCACCGGCGCGACAAGTACTTCGGCGTCGACCGCCTCCGCGCGTACGTCGCCAGCATGCGGGGCGAGGAGGCGCCCGCGGGCGACCGCCAGTCCTGGCTCGACGACCTCATCGAACTGCCCGAGCTCGTCACACCGGGAGGCGACGCGGGGCACGCGGGCGGCTGTGGCTGATCCGGCACCCGCTCACGACAACGAACAGGAGTACCGCCATGCCAACTGCAAACCCCATAGACGAGGACGCGCTGCGCGACCTCATTGCCGATGTGCTGGACCTTGAGCCGAGCGTGATCACCGACGACGCGCACTTCATCGAAGACCTCGGCGTGGACTCGCTGCTCGCGCTGGAGCTCGCGGTGACGATGGAACGGCATTTCGAGATCAAGATCGAGTCAACGGAGATCGCCGATGTCGTGCGGATGCGTGATGTCGTCGCGCTGCTCAGCCGGAAGCTGGCGAGCGCGGTCTGAGCGGCCATACAGGCCGCGCCGCCGCCTTCCCGCAGCGCTGCGACTGCCGCAGGCGAGAGGAACATGATGAGTGAAGTTGTCGTGACCGGCCTGGGCGCGTTATCCGGTGCGGGCAGTGGCGTTGACGCCTTCTGGCGCGCCATGTGGGAGGCCGATCGCCCGCCGGAGCAGCCCACGGCCCAACTGGGGGCGGGGCGCACGGTGCCGCCGCCGTTGTGCCAGTCCGTGCCGGACGGCGCGCTCCATGAGGCAGCGTCTGTATACGAGGGACTGCCGCTGGGGCGGGCCAGCCAGGCCGCGATCCAGGTGGCGGATATGGCCGTGCGAGATGTCAAGACGCAGTCGGCGGCCCCGGGACGGCTTGGGGTCATCATGGCCAGCGGGGTGTCCGACGCAGGTCTGCTGGAGGAGTGGCGGGCGGGCACCCGGACACCCCCTGACCCATGGGTGCCCAGCTTTCCGGCCGCCGCCGCGATCGCCGACCGCTATGGCGCCGAGGTGGCCGCCACCAGTCCTTCCAACGCCTGTGCGGGCGGCTCCTACGCGATTGCGATGGGAGCTGACCTGATCCGCGCGGGTGAGGCGGACATCGTGATCGCGGGCGCCGTGGAGATGTACTCCCGGGTGATCGCGGCGAGCTTCACCCGGCTCGGCGCGCTGGACCCGGACGGTGTACGTCCGTTCCACCGAGCCCGCAAGGGGACGGGGATGGGCGAGGGTGCCGCCGCCCTCGTCCTGGAGTCGGCCGAGCACGCCGCTCAACGCGGTGCCAGGGTCCGGGGCCGGCTGCTCAGCTCCGGGTGGACCTGCGACGCCTACCACCCCACCGCCCCCAATCCGGACGGCGAGCAGATCGCGCGGGCGGTGCGCGAAGCCCTGCGCGGCGCCGCTGTGCACGCCGGCGACATCTCCCTTGTCGTCCCGCACGCGACCGGCACCGAGCTCAATGACGCCACCGAGGCGCGGGTCCTGCACGACGTGTTCGGTCCGCGCGCCGCTCAGCTGCCCCTGTACAGCCTCAAGGCCCTCATCGGTCACACCGGTAGCGCGTCAGGAGCGCTGTCCGCCGTTGCCGCGCTGCTCATGCTGGAGCATCGGCGGGTGCCGCGCAACGTGCCCATCGACGACCAGGACCCGGAGTGCGCCGTGCTGCTGTCCACCGAGCCCGTCACCCCCAAGGGCCGCCTGGCGTTGGTCAACGCCTTCGGGTTCGGCGGGCACAACATCTCCCTGCTGTTCGAAGGAGTACGTTGATCATGACTGCGCCGACCGCATCGGCGGCGGACCTGGTGGTGTCGGGCATCGGAACCGCGCTCCCGCCTCCGGACGGCGACGGAGGTGAGGAGTGGTTCGACTACCGCACGGAACTGGGACCCCGGGGCTACAAGTACGTGCCCCGCGCCACTCAGCTGCTGCTCGCCGCCGCCAAACGGGCACTGGCCGAGGCCCGGTGGACACCCGAAGGGGGCAGTGCGGAGGACTGCGGTGTGGCGCTGGCGTCCAACAACTGCGCGTCCCGGCTGCACGCCACCATCGACCGCACCGTGCTCACCCGTGGCGTCGAGGTGCTGCGTCCCGCGACGGTGCCGTTCTTCTCGGTGAACCTCTTCCTCAGCAGGCTGGCGATCGAGCATGGCCTCCGGGGATTCAGCCTCGCCCTGCACTCGCCGCGCATCGCCGGCCTGGAGGCCATCGAGGCAGGGGCGCGTGCGGTACGGCTCGGCCGAGCGCGCTGGCTGGTGCTCGGCGTCACGGAGGACCCACTGGATGAGGCCGAGCCGCGTTCCGCCGACTCCGAGGACGGTGCCGCCGTGCTGATCGCGGAGCCCGTGAAGCGTGCGGAGGCGCGGCAGGCCCATGTCTACGGGCGCTGTGCCGTCCGTTCGCTCTTCCTGCCGCCATCGGCGCTCACGTCCGATGGGGCCGCCGCACGGCGGCTGGTGCTCGCGGCGCTACGGGCGGTGGGCGCCGGCGCACCGGCCGAGATGCCGGTACGGCTGGTGGGGGACGACTCCCCGGTCTCGGACGCGGTGGCGGCGGCGCTGGGAGCCCGGACCGAACGGCGGCACGCGGGGCCCGGGGCACTGGCTCCCCTGCTTGAGGTGACCTCGGAGCTGCGCGCAGGAGCGGGACGGGAGAGGGTCATCGCGACCGCGGCGGCCACCGGCAACGTGGCCATCGCCAGGGTCACGGCAACCGCATAGCCATCCTCCGGGTACAGCAGCTGGGGGGCACCGCGCCGCGGTGCCCCCCAGCTGCTGTACCCGGGATCAGAGGCCGAACTTCGAGCGGAATTCACGCATGAGTGAGATGAAGCCGTCGATATGTTCGTCCGTGTGAGTCGCGTTGAGGATGAGACGCATGGTGGCGTGGTTTTTCCGTGCTGCTGGGAAGAGATAGACGGGAATCCGGTAACCGCGCTCCAGGAAGGCTTCCTTGATGGCGTTTCCGACGGGTTCGGGGCCCACGTCGATGGAAGTCATGATTGAGGGGGTTGGATTGAGTTCGAAGCCCTCGTCGATGAGCCGCTGACGGAAATATGCGACGCGGGCCAGGTAATTGTCAATGATCTCCGGCTCCTGCTGGGTGAGCAGGCGCATCACATATGCCGCCGTGGCCGCGGTCGGCGGCTGCACTTGTGCGGTGAAGACCGACGCCATATTGAGCGCCTCCATCGAGTACATGGCGTCACGGGGGCCGACGATAAGTCCACCCTCCAGACCCACGGACTTCTTGAGGGAGATCATGATGAACGTGGCACGGTACATTCCCGCGTACTCTTTCGCGAACGGGCGGTGCTGTGCGCCGTACACCAGGAAGCCGTTGGCGTCGTCCACGAAGCTCAGTGCGCCGTACTTCTCACAGACATCGACGAGGTCGTGCATGGGTGCCACGGAGCCGTCGATCGAGTAGACGCTCTCGAAGACGACGACGACCCGTTTGCCCCGCAGTCGCTGGAGGACCTGTTCCAGGTGCTCGGGGTTGTTGTGCTTGAAGGAGAAGAGCCGTCGACCGTACTCGAGCTTCTCTGCGGCCTTCCACAGGCTCCAGTGGTTGTCGCGGTCGAACACGAAGACCACATCGGTCAGGTCGATCCGCATGTCGTCGGACCAGGCTTGCTTGTTCGACATCGCATGGATGAAGCCGATGTTGGCCAGCATGCCCGTCGCGTAGCCGATCGCTCGCTCCTTGCCCAGGATGCGGCAGAGCTCGGCCTCCATATCGATGTGCGGACGCGTCACGCCCTGGCTGATCCGGGCGCCGCCGGTGGCCAGCCCGTAGCGGCGAGCCGCATCGGTGAAGGTGTCCATTACATCCGGCCTGCTGTGCAGGTTCAGGAAGTTGACAGGCGCGAAGTTCACCAGCTGCCTGCCCTGCATCGTCACCTCGGGGACGCCGGACATGCCCTCGCTGAAAGGCACCCCGATGCCAAACTGGCGTAGGCCCTCGGCAAACTGGTCGAAGTGCCACTGAGGAGCGCCGCTGGACGACGCGGTCTCTTCCGCCTTTTCGGCGGCGGGAATGGGAGCAGCTGCCTGCTCTCGTGCATCTAGCGTCATCTGATTTCCTCCTGATCGCTGTGGGAATCTAGCAGTGCGAGCAGCGCGATTTTCCGGACACCTGGTGTGTTGGCAAGTTGCTGTAACACGGGGGCGTGCCACCTGTCTTTGTGTCTTCCGGAGAGTGGCGTTCTGTGTGTGAGCCCAAGCGGTTGTGGCAGGTCCTTGTCCGCGGGCGGAAATGCGGACCGCAGCTGTCTTAACCTCATCGATGACCGGGATCTTCGCCGGGTTACCAGCTCTGGCCACGGACCGGGGCACTGTCCACTGACGACGACTGGGAGAAGCCGTGCCTGAGTTCACCGAGGCTTACGGTTCACGGCGGGTCGTACTGACCGGCCTGGGCGCCGTATCGAGTATCGGCATCGGTGCCGAGCGCTTCCTGGCAGGGCTACGCCAGGGGCGCAGCGGTGCCAAGCCGATCGGTGCCTACGACACCACGGGATTCGAATACGCCAACGGTTGCGAGGTCGTGGACTTCGACCCCGGCCGGTACCTGACCACCCTGGACCCCCGTACGCTGGGCCGCGCCACCCAGTTCTCCGTGGCAGCCGCCCGGATGGCCGTCCAGGATGCGGGCCTGTCTGACAACGAACTCTCCTCGCGTGCCTGCATGGTCTCGGTGGGCACCACTGACGGTGAGTCGCGCGACCTTGACCACCTGGTCGAGCATGAGCTTGAGCAGGGGCCTGAGAGCATGGACCCCGCCGTGGCCGGCCGCGTGCCGGTCGCCAACCTCTCCACCGCGGTCGCTCGCGAGTTCCGCCTCACCAAGGCCGAGACCATCACGGTGCCGACGGCCTGTGCCGCGGGTAACTACGCCATCGGCTACGGCCTGGACGCCATCCGCCTTGGCGAGGCCGACATCGTGCTGGGCGGCGGCGCTGACGCCATGTGCCGCAAGACCTTTGCCGGCTTCTACCGGCTGGGCACCATCGCCCCGGAGGTCTGCGCACCCTTCGACATCGACCGCAAGGGCATCCTCACCGGCGAGGGCGCGGGCATCCTCGTCCTGGAGAGCCTGGAATCCGCACTGGCGCGCGGGGCCCGTATCTATGCCGAGGTGCTCGGCTACGGACTGAACTGCGACGCCTACCACCAGGTAGCGCCCTACCAGGACAGCGTCGCGGACTGTATGCGCCTCGCCCTTCGCGATGCCGGTGTGAAGCCCGAGGAGGTCGGCTTCATCTCCGCGCACGGCACCGGCACCCAGGCCAATGATGTCACCGAGGCGCGGGCGATCCGGTCGGTGTTCGCCACCCCGCCGCGCACGGTGTCGATGAAGTCGATGCTCGGTCACTCGATGGGCGCGGCCAGCGCGCTCGCCGCCATCGGGTGCGCGCTGGCCATCCGTGAAGGGTTCATTCCCCCGACCATCAACCATGTCGAGACGGACCCCGACGTCGCCCTGGACTGTGTGCCCAACCAGGCGGTGCCGGCTGAGCTGCGCATCGTCCAGAACAACGGGCTCGCCTTCGGCGGCAACAACTCCGTCGTGATCTTTGGCAGGTATGACTCGTGACCAAGCGACCCACCAGGCCGCGTCCAGTGATCGTGGACTGGTCGGCCATCTCTCCATTCGGCATCGGACGGGAGGCGTTCCTCGCGGGAATGTCCTCCGGCGGCGCCACCGACTGCGTGCCCGCCGAGGACGGCGCGATCCCCCGTACGCGGGCCCGGATGGCCGGGCAGTTCGAAACTCGAACGGCGCTGGGCCGCAAGGGAACCCGCTCCATGGACCGGCTGACCGCACTCACGGTTGCCACCGCCGGACAGCTCGTGGAGCGCTGCGCTGACCTGACGGGGAGTCCCGGCCAGGACGGTGGGGCGCCGGCCGATGTGCTGCCGGGACGAGCACTGGTCCTGGGCACCACAACCGGCAGTGCGCAGTCCATGATGGACTTCACCCGCAGCTCACTGACCGGTGACCGGCCCTACCATGTCGACCCGGCCCGGTTCCCCAACACGGTGATGAACTGCGCCGCTGGCCAGGCCGCTATCTGGCACCGGCTCAAGGGCCCGAACGTCACGGTTGGAGGCGGACGCGCCGCCGGGCTGCTCGCGCTGAACTACGCCCGCAGACTGCAGGCGACCGGCCGTGCCTCCTCCGTGCTGTGCGGCGCGGCCGAGGAATACTCCCCGGCCCGGGCCTGGCTCCAGCACCACACCGGGGATGCGGGCGGCGCGGATTCCGTGCTGGGCGAAGGCTGCGCGATGCTGCGCGTCGAGCCGTCCGAGCAGGCCCCCGACAGCGCCTTCGCTGATGTACTCGCCCTGGAATTCGGCGTCTTCGACGGCGTGAACCAGGTCGCGGCGGTGCTGCGCCAATGCCTCCACACGGCGCTGGGCAACGCCGACGTCACGCCCGCCGAGCTGTGGCGCGTGGCGACCAGCGGGGCGCCTGGCGCGCTCGGCTCCGGCGAACACGCGGCGCTCGACGCCCTGCTGGCGGACTCCGCAGCCGACCGCGTCAGCTGTGCGGACTTCCTCGGTGACACGGCCGCGGTGGCCGCCGCCTTCCAGGTGGTCTCGGTCCTGGCCATGGCGGAGACGGAGCCCGCCGACGCGCCGCGCACCGCCCTGATCACCTCGGTCGACAGGGACGGTGTGGCCGGCTGCGCCGTGCTCTCCCTGCGCCCCACGCCATCGGGCGGGTACGGCCCGTCCACCCCGCCCATCGCAGCAACGACACAACAGTGAGGACCAGTCATATGCCCCTCTTGACCGAGCTTGACAAGGAAGAGCTGCGCGCCGTGGTCGCCGACGCGCTTGATGTCCCGGTGGAGGAGGTGACCGACACCGCCAGCTTCGTCGACGACCTTGGGGTCGACTCGCTGCTGACGCTCGAGGTGATGGTGTCGATCGAGCAGACCTACGGCGTCAAGCTGGAGGAGGGCGAGCTACAGACCATGACCACGTTCGAGCACGCCTGGAAGCTGATGCAGAGCAAGCAGCGGGACGCCTGATGGGGGGCGAGCACGCGGCCCGCTCCCTGGCCGGCGAGGTCACGATGGTCCGGGCAGGGACACCGGACGAAGCCCCGCCGCATGCTGAGGCGACGATCGGCATCAGCGCGGATGAGCCCGTATTCGACGGGCACTACCCAGGCTTTCCGATTCTGCCCGGCGTGTGCCTCATCGAGTGCGTACACCGGGCCGCGCTGGGCGCGTTTCCCGCCTTCCTCGACGAGAAGGCCCGGCCACGCCTGGCCGCCGTCGAGTCGGCGCGGTTTCTCGACCCCGTCTACCCGGGCGAGCTGGTCGCCATGGAGCTGAGCTGGAAGGCGGTACGGGACGACTGGCAGTGCCGTGCCGTGGTCCGCAATCCGCGTGGAGACAGCGCCCGGGTCCGGCTGCGGTACACCGTGGCGGACGCCTGATGCTCGGCATACCGGAGATCGAAGGGCTCATCCCGCACCGGGCCGGCATGCTGCTGGTGGACCGGATCCTCGAACTGGAGCCCGGGGCACATGTCATCGCGCGTAAGGCCGCCAGTTACGGCGAGCCCTGGTTCCGGGCTCGTGACGCCTACGGGACGGCCGGTGAGCAGGGCTTGGCCTGGCCGCACGCCGTGCTGATGGAGTCGTTCAACCAGGCGTGCGCGGTGCTGGTGATGGCGACCTGGAAAGGCGACGGCACCGACGTCCTGGACGCCGGTGTGCCGATGCTCGGTACGTACACCGACCTCTCCTTCGGCGCCCCCGTCCTCCCGGGCGATCAGGTGACACACCACGTCCGGGTGCTCCGGCAGCTTGACGAAACCATGATTCTGACCGGCGAGTCACGGGTGGAGGGCACGGCGGTGCTGTCCGCCGGACACGGACTGGTCATCCGCCGCCCGGCCGACGCGCTGGAGAGAGAGGACATACCGACGTGACCGAGCAGCAGCCACAGACACCCCGGGAGTGGGACGTCGTCGTCGTGGGCGCGGGTCTCGGCGGCCTCACCTGCGCCGCCTATCTGGCGGCGGCGGGGCGCCGGGTGCTGCTCCTGGAACAGCACGATATCGCCGGGGGCAACAGCCATGTCTTCCGCAGGCGGCGGAAGTTCGAGTTCGACGTCGGGGTGCACTACATCGGGGACTGCGGAGCGGACGGCATCGTTCCGGCGATCCTCGGCGGCTTGGGCGTCCGCGACCGGGTCGGCTTCCGGGAGATGGACCCGGACTGCTTCGACAAGGTCCTGCTCCCCGGCCTTTCGGTGGAGGTCCCCGCGAGCTGGGGCGAGTACCGTGCCCGGCTGCGCAAGGCACTCCCGGACGACGCCGAGGGGCTGGACACCTTCACCTCCATCATCGAGGCGATGGGCGAGGAGCAGCGCGCCACGCTGCTGGCGCCTCCGGGGAAGTCCGTCCCGGACATCGTCGCCATGACGCCGACGGTGCAGTCATGGGGCAGGAGGACGCTCGCCGAACTCTTCGACCACTGCGGGCTTTCCTCCGCGGCGCGCACCGTGCTCGCTGCCCAGTCGCCCAACTACGGCATGGGACCTGAGCAGGCGACGGTCTCCATGCACGCCATCGTCACCGATCACTACGTCCGCGGGGCGTACTTCCCCGAAGGTGGCGGTCAGATGCTCGCCGCCACGCTGGTTGAGGTGCTGGAGGCCAACGGCGGTGTGCTGCGCACCCGGAGCACCGTACAGCGGGTGCTCGTGGAGGATCGCGCGGTCCGTGGCGTGGTGCTCACCGACGGCACTGAGTACCACGCTCCTCTCGTGGTCTCCAACGCCGACTTCCGTCGCACGCTGCTCGACCTCGTAGGCGAGGAACATCTGAGCAAGCCGATGGCGAGGAGAACGCGTGAAGCGGAGATGGGCCTCCCGTTCGCGACGCTGTACCTGGCGCTCGACCGGGAGCTGGAGGGCATCAACGAGGCCAATATGTGGTGGTACGACACTGATGACATCGATGCCTACTACCAGCGGTTGGCCGAGGGCCGGCAGCCCGACGACGTGCCGTTCCTCTTCATCTCGTTCGGTTCCCTCAAGGATCCGGGCTCGGCCCATATGTGCCCGCCAGGGCACAGCAACTTCCAGCTGATGACGCTGTGCCCGCCGGCCTATGAGCCATGGGGCGTGACCTCCGGACCCACGGACGGGATCAAGTACCGCAGGCTGAAGGCGTACAAGGCGGAGAAGGAACGCTTCACCGAGGCGATGCTCACCGCCGCCGAACGGGTCCTCGGCCCCTTCCGTGACCACATAGTCCACTGTGAGCTGGCGACCCCGCTCACCCAGGAGCGCTACACACGGTCCACCGGCGGCACACCGTTCGGTGTCGCGCGCTGGGGGCGTGGCGGAACCCGGCCGGACACCGGGACCGGCATCCGCGGTCTGCATGTCGTCGGCCAGAGCACGCGCTACGGCAGCGGCATCACCGGCGTCATGGTCGGCGGCCTCGCCTGTGCCGGAACGATTCTGGAGCGCCAGCTGATGTATCAGGTCCACGCCGGCGAAGTCGTCGGAGATCCGTCATTGCTGCCCGAACGTCCAGCACGCTGGGACCCTTTGGCGATCTCACGCGGAACCGCGCGACGGTCCGCCCGCGGTCTCGCTCGTATCGACTGAGGCACCGTCCGTTCGACTGAGGCACCGTCCGTGGTCCGCACCGTGCGGCACCGACCGGCAATACCGTCCGAGTACGGAAAGGAATGAGGTTATGGCCGAGCCCCTCGGCGGTCACGCGGTCGTGGTCGGCGCCAGCATATCGGGCCTGCTCACGGCTCAGGTGCTCACCAGACACTATGAGCGGGTCACCCTGGTCGAACGGGACGCGCTGCCTGACGGGCCGCAGTTCCGCAAGGGCGTCCCCCAGGCCAGGCATCCGCACGCACTGCTCGCCAAGGGACGGCAGATTCTCGCGGAGATGTTCTTCGGAATCCACCAGCAGTTCCTGGACGCCGGAGCCATTGAGGTGGAATGGCCGACCGATCTGCTCCAGCACGGTGAAGCGGGCTGGGAGTACCGAGGCCCTCGCGGTGCGGGCCTGACCACCATCTCCGCCACCCGCTCGCTGATCGACTGGGTCGTACGGCGTAACGTCCTCGCCGCCGCGGGGGTCTCCGTGCTGACCCGGCATGAAGCAGTCGGACTTGTCTCCGATGATGGCGCACGGTCCGTCTCGGGCTTGCGGGTGCGCCAGCGTGGTTCCGCGACAGCCGGAGTCAGGGAGCTGGCGGCCGACCTCGTGGTGGATGCCAGCGGCCGCGACTCCAAGGCCGTGCGGTGGCTGGAGCAGCTGGGCACCGAGCCGCCCGCGGAGACCCGGATCAACCCGCGCCAGGGCTATGCGACGGCCGTCTTCCGGCGCGAGCGGGGCAGCCTGGACGACTGGCGGACACTTGTCTGTCTGCCCTACCCGGGAAGGCCGCGTGGCTGTGTGATGGTGCCGGTCGAGGGGGACCGTTGGATTGCCACGGTGACCGGCTGTGGCGGCGACTACCCGCCCACCGAACTGGACGGCTATCTCGACTTCGCCCGCAGCCTTGAGGGCGGCGTGCTCCATGAGGCGGTCGCCGGCGCTGAGCTGCTGGAGCCGATACGCGGCTACCGGGACATGGCCAACATCCTGTGGCACTACGAGCGCCTGCCCCGGCAGCCGGAGCGGTTCCTGGTGATCGGTGACGCGGCGTGCGCCTTCAACCCCGTGTACGCGCAGGGCATGACCGTGGCGGCGCTCGCCGCCGACACCCTGCGCGACTGCCTGCAGAGGTATGCGAGGCGTGGCACCACCGCCGGGCTGAGCCGCCATTTCCAGCGCCGGCTCGCTGCCACGGTCAAGGCCCCCTGGCAGATGGCCACCGGTCAGGACCTCGCCTTCCCCGGCACCGCGGGGCGACCGGGGCTGACGGACCGGATGATGCAGCCCTACCTCAGCCGTGTGATGCGCGCCAGCGCCGCCGGGCCGCCTGCCGCCTACCAGGTCAACCGGGTGATGCACATGATCGATTCCGCCTCCGCGCTGTTCCGGCCCGCCATGGTCAGGGCAGCGCTGACTCCAGGCCAGAGCGGATCCGCTGCCCCGGTGCCGGCTGCCGGGCCCAATCCCGTATCCCCTCCGCACGCCCGTCCGGAGAGCTGAGATGAGCATGCACAAAGATCCCGGTACCGTCGCCGTGTCCCCGCGGACACTCGCCGAGCGCCTTGACGATGTACCGGCGAGCACCTGGACCTCCTGCCCGCAGTGCCAACTGCCGCTGTACGGACCGAAGCTGGAGCGCATGCTGCGGGTGTGCCCGGGCTGCGGCCACCACCTGAGACTCAGCGCGGTGCAACGACTGGACGCGATCACCGACGTGGGCACCTTCGCCGAGCTGGACGGCGGTCTGCGCTCCAGCGACCCACTCGCCTTCCATGACAGCACGCCCTACCCCGCCCGGCTGGAGCGGATGCGGGAGCGCACCGGTCGGCCTGACGCCGCGCTCTACGGTACGGCCGCCATCGGCGGCCGCCGGGTGGCGCTCTGCCTGCTGGACTTCGCCTTCATGGGCGGCAGCATGGGCTCCGTCGTGGGTGAGAAGGTCGCCCGGGCTGCGGAGCTGGCGGCGGAAGAGGGGATGCCGCTGGTCACCTGCTCCAGCTCCGGTGGCGCGCGGATGCAGGAGGGCATCTTGTCCCTGCTCCAGATGGCCAAGACCACCGCGGCACTGCGCCGGCTCTCCACCGCCGGCCAGCCGCACATCTCGGTGCTCACCGACCCCGTATACGGCGGAGTCAGCGCGTCGTTCGCATCGTACGCGGACGTCATCCTGGCCGAACCCGGGGTACGGGCCGGCTTCGCGGGGCCCCGCGTCATCGAGCAGACCATCCGGCAGAAGCTTCCCGACGGCTTTCAGACCGCCGGCTTCCTGCTGCGCAACGGGCACATCGACGCGATCGTGCCGCGAGCCGAACTGCACGGTGTGCTCGCCCGGATCGTCGACTTCCACGCAGCACCCCGCGTCCGGAACCCCGCCCCGGCCACCGCGGAGGATGACGCCGGCCGGCGGGACGGCGGAGAACCACCGAAGGGTCCGGAAGGGCCGGTTGACGCCTGGCAGGCCGTCCAGCTCGCCCGTCACCCGGACCGGCCACGTGCCGACGAGTACATCGAGGCCGTCTTCGATGACTTCGTCGAGTTGCGCGGCGACCGGATGACCGAGGACGACCCCGCCATCCTCGGCGGGCTGGCGCGCCTGGACGGCATCGCCACTGTCGTCATCGCACACCGCAAGGGCCGGGGCACCGCCGAAGCCGTCGCCTGCAACTTCGGTATGCCGCACCCCTCCGGCTACCGCAAGGCGCGGCGCCTGATGGAGTACGCGGAGCGCACGGGCGTACCGCTGGTGACCCTCGTCGACACACCCGGTGCCTACCCCGGAATCCGGGCGGAGGAGGGCAACCAGTCGGCCGCCATCGCCGACAACCTCGCCGTGCTCTCCCAACTGCGCGTCCCGGTGGTGTCCGCGATCACCGGCGAGGGCGGCAGCGGGGGCGCGCTCGCCCTGTGCGTGTCGGATCACCTGATGATGCTCCAGCATGCGACGCTCTCGGTGATCAGCCCGGAGGGGTGCGCCTCCATCTTGTTCAACGACGCGGGCCAGGCGCCCCGGGCTGCGAACGCCCTCCGCCTCACCGCCCGCGACCTGATGCGCCTGGGCGTCGCCGATGAAGTGGTGCCCGAACCGGCGGGCGGTGCCCATACCGACCCTGAGGGCGCGTCGCGGCGGCTGCGTCGCGCCCTCAGGCACCAGCTCGGCCGGCTGGCCGACGCCTCTATGGACGAATGCCTTCAGCAGCGTTACCTGCGGCTGCGCGCCGTGGGAAGCATGGTCGAAAGGTGAGCCGATGACAGAGAACGACTACCAGAGCAAGGTGGACCACGACCAGTTGGTCGAGACAACGGCACGCCTGACTCAGCTGCTCAGCGGGACGGGGGTGTCGCAGCTGAAGGTGTCCGTGGGCTCCTACACATGGGATATCACGACCACCTCGCCCACTGCCCCGGCGGCAGCCGAGCCGGTGGCCGGGAGCCAGGGGGGCTCCGCCTCCGCGATCGAGGCTGCCGTGCCGGAGCCCCCAGGGCATCCGGTCACCGCACCCGTCGTCGGGGTTTTCTACCGGTCTCCGTCCCCCAACGCCGCGCCCTTCGTCACCGAGGGACAGGAGGTCGCCGCAGGAGACCAGTTGGCGATCGTGGAGGCGATGAAGATGATGAACTCGGTCGTCGCTCCCTGCGCAGGCGTGGTCCGCGAGATCCACTGCGCCGACACGGACATCGTCGAGTACGGTGCGCGACTGTTCACCCTCGACCCGACCGACCCGGCCTGAGGGGGCGCCGGAGTGCCGTTTCGTAAAGTACTGGTCGCCAACCGCGGGGAAATCGCCGTACGGATCGTCCGCGCCTGCCGCGATCTGGGAATCCCGACCGCCGTCGCGCACTCGGACGTGGACGCCGACTCACTGGCCGTCCGGCTGGCCGATGACGCCATATGTGTGGGACCCGGACCCGCTGCGCGCAGCTACCTCAATGTGCCCGCGCTGCTGTACGCCTGCGCCAAGACGGGCGCTGACGCCATCCACCCCGGCTACGGTTTCCTCTCCGAGGACGCCGACTTCGCTGAGGCGTGCCGCTCAGTCGGCGTCACCTTCATCGGCCCCGCACCCCAGGCGATCCGTCTCATGGGCGACAAGATCGGCGCGCGCAGCGCGATGGCGGCGGCCGGGGTGCCCGTCTTCCCCGGCTCACCCGGCCCCGTGACCGATGCGCGAAGCGCCGCCGACTTCGCTGGGGCCGTCGGCTACCCCGTGGTGCTCAAGGCGGCGGCGGGCGGCGGCGGACGCGGGCTGCGCCAGGTGAACGCGGCGGCGGAGATGGCCACCGCACTGCCTCAGCTGCGCGACACCGCTCGCTCGCTGTTCTTCGACGAGCGTGTCTATCTGGAGAAGTTCGTGCCCGCCGCCCGCCATGTCGAGGTGCAGATCCTCGCTGACGGCAGCGGCAACGTTGTCCACCTCGGGGAGCGGGACTGCTCGATCCAGCGGCGGCATCAGAAGCTGGCCGAGGAGTCGCCGTCCACCCAGCTCAGCGCGGCCATGCGCGCCGAGCTGTGCGAGGCGGCCGTGCGCGGTGCCGCTTCGATCGGTTACCAGGGCGCGGGCACCATGGAGTTTCTGCTGGACCAAGAGGGCGACTTTGCCTTCCTGGAGATGAACACCCGTGTGCAGGTGGAGCATCCGGTGACCGAGCTGCGCACCGGCGTGGATATTGTGCGCTGGTCGATTCTGCTGGCCGCCGGGGAGAAGCTGGACTTCGACCAGACGGGCATCGCCTGCACCGGACATGCCCTGGAATGCCGGATCAACACCGAGGACCCGGCCAGGCAGTGGCAGGGATCCAGCGGTCGGCTGGACGCATTTCAGCCGCCGAACGGCAGTTGGGTCCGCGTGGATACGCACGGCTTCCCGGGCTACTTCATACCGCCGCACTATGACTCGCTGCTGGCGAAGGTGATCGTGGTGGGTGCGACGCGGGACGAGACCCTGGTGCGGATGCGGCGGGCGCTGGCTGAGTTCGAGGTGACCGGCGTACGCACCACCCTGCCGTTCCACCGGCAGCTCATGGATCACCCGGAGTTCGTCGCGGGGACCCACCGGCTGGACTTTGTTGACCGGTTCCTGACGCCCGAGGGCGTTCTCCGCGTCAGTGACGGCTAGCGAGAGCCGACCGTCGTTCCGGATGAAAGCGGTTCCGGATAGACGCCGTGCGCGGGCGAGGGCAGCGATCAGCCCGCTGAATGCCACGGTGACGCGTGTGCTCGATGAACTGTGTGACACCGTCCCGGCGCGCGGGACGCGACCTCACCCTCGCCGAGAAACCCGTTGCACTGCCGCAGGGCAGCCCCGCGGGGCACCTCCGTGCGGGGTCCTCTTCTTCGCACCAACGTTTCTGCTGAGTCGAACATACGGAAACTCGCCCGTATCGGCGGAGAGTTCATCACGATGACCCCATGGAGGAACAGGAATTCCTGGATGCGGCACGGCGCTTCGCGGTGCGCCTGGCCGAACTGTCCCAGCGCTTCGACGCCGAGACATACGAAGTGCTCCTGAAGATCCTGCGCGGTGTCAACGCGGCTTTCGCCCAGCGGGGCACCGGCGTCGACGTCGGCTTTACGGATCGGGAGCGGGAACTCTTCACGCCTGAGGTGGCCTGGGAGGTGGCCCGGTTGATGGAGCTGCTGTCCACGCCGGGCAGTGGAGTCAGAGTGGACCTTGGGCCGTCCTTGAACACCGGTCAGCCCGACTGGCGCGAGCACGACCGCCGGGAGGTCGAGGGAATCGCCCGGGCGAGCGGCCTGGAGCCCTGACCTGGACAGGGCTGGTGTGGACCGGCAACAATCCCTGTTTATGACATCTCTCGAGTTCAGTGCTCACCCCCCGCGGGTCTCTGACGCGGACCGGGAGCGCGCACTCGATGTGCTGCGTGAGAGCGCTGTACAGGGGCGGGTGTCCCAGCACACCTTTATGCGCCGGATGGAGCTGATCCTGCACGCCCGGCAGCCGGACGAGCTCAACGCGGTGCTCCACGATCTGCGTCCCTCGGAGCCGTCTCCGGGCCTTGTGCTGCGCACGGTGGGCAGAGTGTCGGCGTTTCAGCTGCGGCTGCGCCGGGCCTGGCGTTCGGAGCGGCTGCCGCAGTTGCTGCTGCCAGGTCCGGGCCCGTATCCGCTCTCCATCGGCCGTGCGCCCGGGTCGATGCTGCGGCTCAACGACCACACGGTTTCCCGGGCGCATGCCCAGCTCCGGCATACGGGGGGTGGCTGGTCGCTGCGTGATCTGGGGTCGTCCAACGGCACCTGGGTCAACGGCAGCCGGGTGACCGGGTCGGTGCCGGTGCGGCCCGGTGACCAGGTGCGGTTCGGTCAGGTCGCGTTCCGGCTTACGGCGCCGTGAGGTACGTAGCTCGAGGGACGTAGCTCACTCCCGTACGAGCAGGGCCACCGGGCCGGCGCTGAACAACTCGCTCAGCGCGCAGCGGCCTTCGGCGGCCCGTCCGGTGAGCCGGTCACGCCAGCGCCCGGCGGGCAGGGGCAGCGCGGTGGCGTCCCAGCCGCCCGTCTGAGCCAGCCGCCGGGACAGCCGGGTGACGGCGGTGATGACGGCATCGGAGCGGACGAAGGCCACGCAGTGTGCGGCGGCCGTGCCCTCGGCGGGCAGCGGTGTGTAGGTGGCCTCGTCCAGGAACCACTCGGGGTGCTCCCGGCGCAGCCGCAGCGCGGCCACCGTCAGCCGGAGCTTGTCCCGGACTTCCCCGGTGCCGTTCTCGAGCCCGTCGGGGAAGAAGCGGGCCGGGCGCCGGTTGTCGGGGTCGACCAGGGCCCGGTACGGGCCCTCGGTGCCCTGGTAGAGGTCGGGGATGCCGGGCATGGTGAGGTGCAGCAGCGCCATGCCGAGCGAGTTGGCCTGGATGTACGGGTCGAGCTCCGCGGCGAATCCGGCGACCGTATGGCGAAGCGGGCCACAGGGCCCGGCGTCGACAAAGCGCTCAACCTCCGCCTCGTAGGTGCCGTCCCGCTCGACCCAGCCGGTGCGCAGCCCGGCCTCCCGCACGGACTTGAGCAACGCCGCGAGCAGTCGCTCGCGGTCGGGGGTGCCCAGACCGAAGGCCGTCTGCCAGGCCAGCCAGGCCGTGTGCCGGTCCGGGGCGCGGACCCCGCCCAGCTCCCTCAGCAGCTCCGCCCAGCGGTCCGGGCACTCGCTGAGCACCGCGATGGCCGCCCGGACCTCCGCGCTGCGCTTGGTGTCATGGGTGGACAGCACGGTTCCGGTGGTCGGCCAGTCCCGCTGGATACGGGTGCAGTACGTATGGAACTCCTCCGGCGACACCGCCGAGCGTCCCGGATTGCTGCCCACTTCGGCGGCCGACAGCAGCGGGATATAGCGGTAGAAGGCGGTGTCCTCCACGGACTTGGCGCGCAGCGCGGAGGAGACCTGGGCGAAGCGGGCGGCGAACTCCCCGTCCTCCCGCAGGGCCAGCTCGCAGACGATGTCCACGGTCTCCGCGTGCTCGGCCACCAAGAACGCCTGCCGGGCACCCTGGGCGGCGGCCGCCAGCAGCGCCGTGTCCGTCTCGCTGGGCGGGGTGTAGGTACGGTAGACCGGCAGCCGCACCAGCAGTTCCCGGATCGCCGCGTCCAGCGCCCAGTCCGGGTGGTCGCGCAGCCGTAGCTCGGCGGAGGTGTCGCAGATACGCCGAGCGGTGCGCACCAGCCGCGCCACCTCAGCGGCCAGCTCATGGGTGACAACCCGGTACGCCGCGTGCCGTACCGTGGCGGCCCAGTCACCGCCCCGGTCGGGCGGTGCGGCGGTGAAGTCCTGGTAGAGATGGGTGAGTTCGGAGAGCCCCGCCGGGTCGACAAACAACCCGTCGATATGCCGCAGCGCGTCATAGCCGGTGGTCCCGGCGACCGGCCAGGCGGCGGGCAGCCGCTCTTCGGCGCTGAGGATCTTCTCGACGACCGTCCAGGCGCCGCCGGACTCCTCATGCAGCCGCAGCAGATAGCCGCCCGGGTCCGCGAGCCCATCCGGATGGTCGATCCGCAGTCCGTCGATGACCCCCTCGCGCAGCAGTGCCAGGGTCCGCTCATGGCTGGTCGCGAACACCTCCGGGTCCTCGGCCCGGATGCCGACCAGCTCCGAGATGGTGAAGAAGCGCCGGTAGTTGAGGTCGGTGCGGGCCAGCCGCCACCAGGCGAGCCGATAGTGCTGTGCGTCCAGCAGTTCGGGCAGCGGCAGATCTTCCGTGCCCGCCCGCAACGGGAAGCGATGCTCGGCATAGCGCAGTTCCCCGTCCGCCACGGTGATGGCGTCCAGCTCCTGACCGAGCCGCCTGCCCAGTACCGGGAGCAGTATCCGGCCGCCCCCTGCCGCCCAGTCGATATCGAACCAGCGGGCGTACGGCGACTCGGGGCCCTCCTTGAGCACCTGCCACAGCGGCTCATTGAGCGACGCGGGCGCGGGTACCGCCATATGGTTCGGCACGATGTCCAGTACCAGCCCGAGCCCATGTTCTCGCGCGATCCGCGCCAGCGCCCGCAGCCCTTGCTCACCGCCAAGTTCGGCCCGGATCCGGGTGTGGTCGGTGACGTTGTAGCCATGCGCCGACCCGGGAACCGCTTCCAGCACAGGGGACAGCTGGAGATGCGAGACCCCGAGTGAGGCGAGATACGGCACCTCGGTCGCGGCGGCGGCGAAGGGGTAATCCGGCTGGAGCTGCAGCCGGTAGGTCGCGGTCGGGACCGGCATAGGGCGCAATTCTGGCACGGGCACCCTCGAATTCTAATAGTGAATGCCATCCTTCTTACGCAAAGTCACTCACTCCGCTCCAGCGAACACGGTCCGCGGAAGGTACGCCGGTAGGCGTGCGGCGTGGTACCCAGCCGCCGCAGAAAGTGGTGACGCAGCGTCCCGGCGTTGCCGAAGCCCGCGCGGGCCGCGATGGCGTCGACCGTCAAGTCCGTGTCTTCCAGCAGATGCTGGGAGCGCAGCAGCCGCTGACCCAGCATCCACTGGTACGGCGTCGTGCCGGTCTCCTGCTGGAAGCGGCGGGCGAAGGTACGCGGTGACATATGGGCCCGGGCCGCGAGCTGGTCAACGGTGATCTCCTCATCCAGATGTTCCGCCATCCAGCCCAGTGAACCGCCGATCGCGTCATCACCCCGTTCAGCCGGGACCGGACGCTCGATGTACTGCGCCTGTCCGCCTTCCCGGTGTGGTGGTACGACCATACGGCGAGCGATCGCGTTCGCCACCTTGCTGCCCTGCTCCTGGCGCACCAGATGCAGACAGGCGTCGATACCGGCCGCCGTACCGGCTGACGTGATCACTGACTCGTCGTCCACGTACAGCACGTCCGGTTCAATCGCCGCCTTGGGGTACCGCTGGGCCAGCAGGTCCGTATAGCGCCAGTGCGTGGTGCAGCGCCGCCCGTCCAGCAGCCCCGCCGCGCCCAGTACGAACGCCCCTGAGCACACGCTGAGCACCCACGCCCCGCGGTCCACGGCTGCTCGCAGCGCGTCCAGCAGCTCCGCGGGGAAGCCACGGTCGGCGTAGTCGTTTCCCGCCGGGACCGCGATCAGATCCGCTTCCGCGAGCCGCTCCATCCCATGCGGGGTGCTGATGGTGAAACCCGGCGTGACCCGGATGGGCCCGGGCTCGGCGGCGACCAGGGCGAAGTCATAGACGGGCAGCCCTTGGTCGCTGCGGTCGATCCCGAAGACCTCGGCGGCTACGCCGAGTTCAAAGGCGTTGACGCCGTGGGTGAGTGCGACGGCCACATTCTTCAGCATGAGACCCCAGTATGGCAGTAATTCGATGTCCGTCGACAGTCCTGCCACTGCCGCCGTGTGCGGCGAACGGCCAGGGTGGAGGCATGAACAACGACCTCGGCACATTCCTCCAGAACGCCATCAGCATCGCCGTCCTGAGCCTCGCCTTCCTCCCCGCGGTCGTCGGAGCTGTCCGCGACCGCCGTATCGATATCCAGCTGCGCGACGCGGAGGAGGGCCGTGACCGGCGCACGGGTGTCCTGGTCACCTTCGATCTCGCATACGGACCGCACGAGGACAGAGTCGCCCGCGCCAACCGCGCCCCCGCCGGTCGGCGGGGTTAGATCATCCCGCCGTCTGACGCCCCCGAACCGCCGCCCGCCCTACGCTCATTGAGCGGCACACAACGCCATCCCCCGCAGCGTCTGGCCAGGAACGGGCTACAGCCCCTTCCTGGCCAGCGCCATTCCGACTGCGGCGGTGCTCTCCCCGTTGTGGGCACTCGCAGCCCCGCGAGGGGCTGTGGGTGGGCACAACACCCGACCACCGGCCCGCACCGGGCCACCCCCGGGGCCCCGGGGCCAAGCCCCGGTTTCCGGGAAGGGGTGGGATACGGGGACACCCACCCACAGCACCCCGCCCCCGGGGCGAAGCCCCGCCGCGCGGCGGAGCCGCATATCGACACGGTGGCCTGGCGCGGGGGCCGGTCTGGCCAGACCATGGTGACCATGCTGTTTGAGGTGTGGGCCCCCCAAGCCAAGCAGGTCTCGCTCCAGCTGCACAGCCGGGACGCCCAGGAGCAACCGCGCCCCATGGAACGCGACCCAGCCCGCACGGGCTGGTGGCACACGACCGCCCCCGCCGAACCCGGCACCCGCTACGGCTTCGCCCTGGACGGCGGCCCCGCGCTGCCCGACCCCCGCTCCCGGCGCCAGCCGGACGGGCCGGACGGGCTGAGCGCGGTCGTCGACCACGGCGCGTACACCTGGCGGCACCCCTGGACCGGCCGAGGACTGCCCGGCGCGGTGCTGTACGAGCTGCACATCGGCACCTTCACCCAGGACGGCACCTTCGACGCCGCCGCGCAGCGGCTGGGCCACCTGGCCCGGCTGGGCGTCACCCATGTGGAGCTGATGCCGGTCTGCCCCTTCCCGGGCCGCCACGGCTGGGGCTACGACGGCGTCGCACTCTGGGCCGTACATGAGCCGTACGGCGGCCCCGACGGCCTGAAGCGCTTCGTGGACACGGCCCACGGCCACGGTCTCGGCGTCGTGCTGGACGTGGTGCACAACCACCTCGGGCCCTCCGGCAACCACCTCCCCGCCTACGGTCCGTACTTCACCGAGCGGCACCACACCCCCTGGGGCGCCGCGATCAACCTCGACGCTCCCGGAGCGGACGAGGTCCGTGCGTATCTCATCGGCAGCGCCCTCGCCTTCCTGCGTGACTACCGGCTGGACGGCCTCCGGCTCGACGCCGTGCACGCGCTCGCCGACACCTGCGCCACGCACTTCCTGGCCGAGCTCTCCGCGGCGGCCGACGCGCTCAGTGCCGAGCTGCACCGCCCGCTCTTCCTGATCGCCGAGTCCGACCAGAACGACCCCCGCACCATCGCCCCGCGCGAAAACCACGGCCTCGGTCTGCACGCCCAGTGGAATGACGACCTTCACCACGCCTTGCACACCGCTCTTACGGGTGAATCTCATGGCTACTACGCCGACTTCGCCCGCGCCCCGATGGCCGCCCTCGCCAAGACGCTCACGAGCGCCTTTCTCCACGACGGCGGCTACTCCTCCTTCCGCGGCCGCCGCCATGGCCGCCCACTGGACCGGACGGCCACCCCCGCCCACCGCCTCCTGGCCTATGCCCAGACCCACGACCAGATCGGCAACCGCGCCCAGGGCGACCGGCTCGCCGCGACCGTCACGCCCGGACAGGCCGCCTGCGCCGCCGCGCTGGTGCTCTGCGGCCCGTACACCCCGATGCTCTTCATGGGTGAGGAGTGGGGCGCCCGCACCCCCTGGCAGTACTTCACCGACCATCCCGACCCCGAGCTCGCCGAAGCCGTACGGGCGGGCCGCCGCCGGGAGTTCGCCGCCCACGGCTGGTCGGCGTCCGACATCCCCGACCCTCAGGACCCGGCCACCCGGGAGCGCTCCTGTCTGGACTGGACCGAGCCGGAGCGGGAGCCGCACACCTGGCTGCTGGACTGGCACCGCCGCCTGATCGCGCTACGCCACGCCCATGTTCCGCTTGACCTGCGGCTCAGCGAGGTTTCCGTCGACTACGACGAGGCGGCCCGCTGGCTCACGCTGCGCCATGGCCCGCTGCTGGTCGCGGTGAATCTCGGCCCCGGGGAGGCACGTATCCCGGCGCTGCGGCACGGCCGGCCGCTCGCCGCCACCTTCCGCCCCGACGGCTCCCGGCTGCCCGCGTACTGCGCGGCGGTGCTGCGGCTCACGGAGGTCAGGCCGGCCGCTGGAGAACCGTCAGGCTCCGGTCGGTGAGGGTCAGCCGGTCACCGGCCGCCACCTTCGGCCCGGGCCAGGGCGGGTGGCCACCCTCCAGGGCGGTGTCGACGACGGTGTGCCACTGGCGGCCGTGGTCGATCGGCACCACAAACTGGCGGGGCGCGTCCTGCGCGTTGAACAGCAGCAGGAAGGAGTCATCGCAGATGCGCTCCCCACGCTGTCCCGGCTCCGAGATGGCGCTGCCGTTGAGGAAGACGGTCAGCGCGCGGGCCTGCGCCTTCTGCCAGTCGTACTGGGTCATCTCTTCACCCTCCGGGGTGAACCAGGCGATGTCCGAGAGCTCGTCATGGGTGCCCTCGACCGGGCGTCCATGGAAGAAGCGGCGGCGCCGGAAGACGGGGTGGTCGCGTCTGAGCCAGACCATGGCCCGTACGAACTCGCACAGCGGATGCTCCTCGCCCGGCTCCGGCCAGCGCACCCAGGAGGTCTCGCTGTCCTGGCAGTACGCGTTGTTGTTGCCACCCTGGGTGCGGGCGAACTCATCGCCGTGGCTGAGCATGGGCACGCCCTGGGAGAGCATGAGGGTGGCGATCAGATTACGGGTCTGGCGGTCACGCAGCGCGAGTACGTCAGGGTCATCGGTCTTGCCTTCGACGCCGCAGTTCCACGAGCGGTTGTAGCTCTCGCCATCCCGGTTGTTCTCGCCGTTGGCGTCATTGCGCTTGGCGTTGTACGAGACCAGATCGTGCAGGGTAAAGCCGTCATGACAGGTGATGAAGTTGATCGAGGCCAGGGGCCGCCGTCCATCGTCCTGGTAGAGGTCCGAGGAGCCGGTCAGCCGGGAGGCGAACTCCGCCAGGGTGCGTGGCTCCCCGCGCCACAGATCCCGCACGGTGTCCCGGTAGCGGCCGTTCCACTCGGTCCACAGCGGCGGGAAGTTCCCCACCTGATAGCCGCCCTCACCGACATCCCAGGGCTCCGCGATCAGCTTCACCTGGCTGACCACCGGGTCCTGCTGCACCAGGTCAAAGAACGACGACAGCCGGTCCACCTCGTGGAACTGCCGGGCCAGCGTGGCGGCCAGATCGAAGCGGAAGCCGTCCACATGCATCTCGGTGACCCAGTAGCGCAGCGAGTCCATGATCAGTTGCAGTACATGGGGGCTGCGCATCAGCAGGGAGTTCCCGGTACCGGTCGTATCCATGTAGTAGCGCAGGTCGTCCGCCAGCCGGTAGTAGGAAGCGTTGTCCAGACCCCGGAAGGACAGCGTCGGACCGAGGTGATTTCCCTCCGCCGTGTGGTTGTAGACGACGTCCAGGATCACCTCGATGCCCGCCTTGTGGAGAGCGCGTACCGCCTGTTTGAACTCCAGCACCTGCTGACCACGGTCGCCCCAGGAGGCGTACGAGTTGTGCGGGGCGAAATAACCGATGGTGTTGTAGCCCCAGTAGTTGGCCAGCCCCGCGTCCGCCAGCCGGTGGTCGGTGACGAACTGGTGAACGGGCATCAGCTCCAGGGCGGTGACGCCGAGCCTGGTCAGATGTTCGATGATCGCCGGGTGGCCGAGTGCGGCGTAGGTGCCGCGAAGCTCCTCCGGCAGCTCGGGGTGGAGCATGGTGAGGCCCTTCACATGGGCCTCATAGATGACCGTACGGTGGTAGTCGGTACGCGGCGGGCGGTCATCACCCCAGTCGAAGTACGGATTGATGACAACGGAGGACATGGTGTGCGGCGCGGAGTCCAGATCATTACGCCGTTCGGGGTGGCCGAAGTGGTAGCCGTACACCGCCTCGTCCCAGTCGATACGGCCGCTGACCGCCTTGGCATAGGGGTCAAGCAGGAGCTTCGCGCTGTTGTAGCGGTATCCCAGCTCCGGCGCGTGCGGTCCGTGCACCCGGAAGCCATAGCGCTGTCCCGGCATCACCCCGGGCAGATAGGCGTGCCGGACGAAGGCGTCCGACTCGCGCAGCTCGATGGCCGTCTCCGAACCGTCCTCATGCAGCAGACACAGCTCGACGCGCTCGGCCATCTCGGAGAAGACGGCGAAGTTCGTCCCGGCGCCGTCATAGGTGGCGCCAAGCGGATACGCCTGTCCCGGCCAGACCTGCATAGGGTCTCTTTCTGTCGAGGTCTCCTCACGTCTTGCTGATCCTTCCGCACGAACACCCCGATCGGGGTGCTCCATGGCCTATCTTCCCCCGGACGGACCGGATTGAGCGACGGTCAACGGAAGTTGATAGGGGATACTGCTGCAGTGCTCCCAGACGCCGCAGTAGGCTTCCTTGATCGAACAGCGGGGGTCGGAAGGCGGTGCACAGGTGAGTTCGGGAGGGCTTGAACTCCCGCCAGGTGACGGGGGCGAGGGCAGCGCCACCGAGGCACCCGACGTACCGCACGGCACGGTGTCGCTGGCCCGGCCGATGGAGATCGGAGCGGATCTGGAGTGGGGCGCGGAGGTCTGGGCCGAGGTGCGGACCCGGGCACAGCGCGCCGGGCGTGCCTACATCTGGCTGAACCTCGTCGAGCAGCGGCTTCGCGCTGTTGTCGCCGGGGTGCTCCGCCCGATCTATGAGCCGGTGCACGGCGAGGAGTGGGTCATCGCCGCCGCCGGCCCGGCCGGCCAGGAGTGGGTGCAGCGCGCGGTGGCCATCCGGGAGGTGAGCCGCCGCAAGGGCTACGTTCTCGACCCGGCCGATGACAATCTGCTGTCCTTCCTCACGCTGCCCCAGCTGCGTGAGCTGATGGTCCAGCACTGGCCCTGCTACGAGCCGTACTTCAGCGAGCGGCGTGAGCTTGAGCTCGCGCTGGACGAGCTGGAGGTAGCCCGTAGCGCGGTCTCCCGTAACCGGGCGCTCTCCCCGGCCGTACTGGCCCAGGCCGAACGCACCTCGGCACGGCTGCTGGAGATGCTGGGCTCCGGCAGCAGCGCACCCTCGGCCGGGCGGCTGCCGGTGGACGCGGTCGAGGAACTGGTCGGCGAGCGCTTCGCGGATGTGGTGGGCGTGCACCCGGACCGGGTGCGGCTGCAGCGGCAGCTGCCCGCCGAAGACCTGTTCGGCGGTGCGCGGCGCATTGACGCCATCGGGATAGGCCTGAACCTGCTGGTGCAGAACTACTCCGGGCGGCGGCTGGCCCGGCTGGCCGACGCGGGCTGCCGGGTACGGCTGCTCTTTCTCAACCCGGCCAGCAGCGCGGTCAAGCGACGCGAGCGTGAGCTCGGCCTGAAGCGGGGCGAGCTCAGCCGTTCGGTGGAGATGAACATCCTCCATATGCGCCGGGTGCGCGCCCGAGTACGGGACAGCGGCGCCTTCCAGATCCATGTCTTCGACGAGACTCCGCGCTTCACCGCGTATCTGGTCGACGGCGACGGCGCCGACGGGCTCGCGGTCGTACAGCCGTATCTGCGCCGCGCCCGTGGCATGGAAGGACCGGTCTTCGTCCTGCGCGGCGGCAGCCGGAATCTGGTCCAGGGCGGCGGCGCGGCGGCGGAAGGGGAGCACGGGCTCTTCGAGACCTACCGTGAGGAGTTCGAGTCCGTCTGGACCGACTCCCGCCCGGTCTCCTGACGCACGGCCAAGAGGCGGCTTGGTGTCCCGCTCTTCCCCATTGATTCCGGAATAGTCCATTCCAGGATTACAGTTCGATAACTGGGCACAACTGTTCACCTGTCTCGGTGGTCACCGTTCTGCGGGAGTTCACTTTTCAGTCCCGTAGGCCTCATGACCACACACGCGGAGGAGCAGCAGTGCCCATAGACAGCAACGCGAGACGTACCGCGGCAGTACGTACCACGGCCGTCGTTCTCGCGGGCGGGACAGGCCAGCGGGTCGGCCTGTCCATCCCCAAGCAGCTGTTGAAGATCGCCGGGAAGACGGTGCTTGAACACACCCTCACCGTCTTCGAGCAGGCCGAGGGCATCGACGATGTGATCGTGCTGATGGCGCCGGGCTATGTGGCCGACGTGGAGAAGATCATCACCAAGGCGGGGCTGGCCAAGGTCAGCCGGGTCATCGAAGGCGGCACCTCCCGCAATGAGACCACCGAACGCGCGATAGCGGCGCTCGGCGAGAACCTGGCGGAGGGGGAGGACGCCAATGTCCTCTTCCACGACGCCGTACGCCCCCTGCTCTCCCAGCGTGTGATCAGCGACTGCGTCGCTGCCCTGGACCGCTACCAGGCCGTGGATGTGGCCATCCCCTCCGCCGACACGATCATCGTGACCCGTACGCACGGCGAAGACGGGGAGTTCATCACGGAGGTGCCCGACCGCTCCCGGCTGCGTCGCGGCCAGACACCTCAGGCGTTCAAGCTGTCCACCATCCGGCGGGCGTACGAGGTCGCCAGCGCTGACCCGAACTTCCAGGCCACCGACGACTGCTCGGTGGTGCTGAAGTACCTGCCGGATGTGCCGATCCATGTGGTGGCCGGCGACGAGTACAACATGAAGGTCACCCAGCCTGTCGACGTCTTCATCACGGACAAGCTCTTCCAGCTCGCCTCCACCGCCACGGTGGAACAGGCCGACGAGGACGCGTACCGCAAGCTGCTCAAGGGGAAGACGATGGTCGTCTTCGGCGGCTCGTACGGCATCGGCGCCGATATCGCCGGCCTGGCGCGGGAATACGGGGCCCATGTCTATGCGCTGGGCCGCTCCACCACCGGCACCCATGTGGAGAACCCGGAGCATATCGACGACGCGCTGTCGAATGCCTATGCCGAGACCGGACGCATCGACTACGTGGTCAACACGGCCGGGGTCCTCCGTATCGGCAAGCTCGCCGAGACCGGCAACAGCACCCTGGAGGAAGCGCTCCGGGTCAACTATCTGGCCCCGGTGCAGATAGCCCGCGCCGCGTACAAGTACCTGGCCGAGACCCAGGGCCAGCTGCTGCTGTACACCTCCAGCAGCTACACCCGGGGCCGTGCCGAGTACAGCCTCTACTCCTCCACCAAGGCCGCCGTCGTCAATCTCACCCAGGCACTCGCTGATGAGTGGGCCGCCGACGGCGTCCGGGTCAACTGCGTCAACCCGGAGCGTACGGCCACACCCATGCGGACCAAGGCGTTCGGGAAGGAGCCCGAGAGCTCGCTGCTGTCCTCCGAAGCGGTCGCCCGGACCTCGCTCGATGTACTGCTGTCCGCCATGACCGGGCATGTGATCGATGTTCGCCAGCAGGACCCGACCCGGGGGACCGCCGCCGCGTCCGGCTTCGAGCAGGCCCTCGCCGCCGTACTGGACCGCAGTGAGAACGACGAGAGCGCGGGTGTGGCGTGATCAAAACGGCAATACGACTGGCCCGGGTGGGGTCCGTCCCGGAGCTCATCGCCGCCCTGGGGATGCTGCTCAGCTACCCTCTGCTGCTGGCGGCGGCCTTCCTCCCCGACCTTGGCCTCTTCGCGGGGCTCTGCGCGGTCAGCTATCTCTGCGACCACTACCTTCACCACCGCGGCAGCTATCTGCTCAGCCGGTTGTCCAAGGTGCGCGCGGGCCTCTCCCTGCGCTTCCTCGTGCGGCAGCTCCTGCTGGTCCTGCTGCTGTCCCGGATGGATCTGGCCGAGGACACGGTGGCCTTCACCGCCATCGCCTGCTTCATCGTCTTCTACGGTCTCCAGGCACCGCACACCGCGCTGCTCACCCTGCTGCGCACCCGGCGCCGACTGCCCGTCATCACCCGCAATATCAACCTGTCCGACCTGCGGATCACCGATGCACCGCCGAACTGGCTGTTCCGGCGGGCAGCGGAGAAGATGCAGCACCTGGATCTGCCGGCGGTCATCGGCGTGCTGCTCGCCGCCCAGACCGGAGAGACCAGGCACGGGTACGTGGGGATGGGCGTCACGCTTGTGCTGGCTGTGGTGTACACGGTCATCGCACTGGGGTGGACCCGGAAGGGAATCCTGCCGCCGAGGGAGGACGCGGTACTGCGGTGGTTCGACGACTGGCTGCGTGCCTACCGGCCGACGACCGTGCTCTACTTCTCCGGCTCTCCCGAGTCCACCTACCAGGTCAACATGTGGCTGGAAACCCTCCAGGAGCTGGACGGCCGAACGCTGGTCATTCTGCGCGAGCGCCATACGCTCGCCGACCTCGCCTCCACCTCGGTCCCGGTCGCCTGTGTCCCGTCCGCGGTGCATCTGATGAACATGGATCTGTCGATGGTCCGGGTCGCGCTCTACCCGGCCAACGTCGGCAAGAACATCCACCTGCTGCGGGTGCCGACGATGAAGCATGTCTTCATCGGCCACGGCGACAGCGACAAGATCGCCAGCGTCAACCCGTACAGCAAGGTGTACGACGAGGTGTGGACGGCGGGGAAGGCCGGCCGGGACCGCTACGCACTGGCTGATGTCGGTGTGCGGGACGATTCCATCGTGGAAGTCGGACGCCCGCAACTGGCCTCGATCCTCTCCCCGAACGGTGTGGGCACCGGCCGCATCCCGACCGTGCTCTACGCCCCGACCTGGGAGGGTTGGACCGACGACCCGGGCAACACCTCGCTGATCCTGGCCGGGGAGAACATCGTCCGCCGACTGGTCGAGGCCGAGAGCCCGGTGCGGGTGCTGTACAAGCCCCACCCCTTCACCGGCACCCGCTCCGCGGCGGCCAAGTCCGCCCACCGCCGGATCGTGGCACTGCTGGAGCGGGCCAACGCCGGACGGTCCGCGGAGCCGCGTTGGGCGGCGGAAGCGGCGGACCACGAGGAGGACCAGACCGCAGCCCGCGCCGAGCTGGCCCGTATCGAGACCCGGCTGGAGAAGCTGAGCACCACATCCGCCGATGAGACCGTCGACGAGGCGCAGATGGCCCGGGACGCGGTCGTCGACCCGGCCCGGGAGGCCGAGGCGGCTCAGCTGCGGGGCGAGTGGGACGACGCCTACTGGCGCTCACTCGGGTGGTGGGAACACAAGGTCATCACCGGAGCCCGGCCCCGGCTGTACGACTGCTTCAACCAGTCGGACGGCATGGTCTCGGACATCTCCAGCGTCGTCTCGGACTTTATCGCGAGCGGAAAGCCCTACGCGGTGGCCGACTCCGCCGGGCTCGGTGCGCAGGAATTCAAGCGGCAGAACACGGCCGTGCGCGCGGCCGTGATCCTCTCCAACGACGCGAGTGAACTCGACGACCTGCTCGAGGCGATCGCGGAGCCGACAGCGGACTCACTGGCAGCGGATCGCTCGGAGCTGAAGTCCTACCTGCTCGGCCCGGACGAACCGGCTTCCATTGTCCGCTTCAACGAGGCGGTACACGCTCTGGCGGAGAAGGCCGAGCGCCGGAACCTGCAGCACGCCGTGTAGTCCCCCGCACACGTTGAGTTCCCCCGCCGCCGTAAGAAAGGCCCGTCGTCAGTGGCTCCCCGACCTGAGGACATATTTCCCCCTGCACTTCGCCGACTCATGAGGTTCTTCCCCGAGGGAACGGCCGAAGAGCGCGCAGAACTCATCGCCGGAGCGAAAGAGATCCGGCGGACCAAGCAGAAGGCCCTTCGCAAGCTCCCCCCGGTCGAACGGGTCAAGTGGTACCTGGCCGCCGAGGAGCGGACCGATGAGCTGACCAAGGTGCTGCGCTTCGAGCGCGCCAACTCCTTCTCCTTCCACGTCAAGGGAGTGCGCCGGGCAAGACTGCACATCCCCGGCCTGGACACCGGCTCCCTGCCGGACGAGGTGGCTGTCCTCGCGCGCCGAGAGATGCCGATCCACAGCAGAATCACCGAGATGGTGTGGCGCGAAGGACAGCTGGTGGTGCGCGGCTACTCCTACCTCACCAACGTCCCCCCGACCGAGAAGCGGCGTCCTTTCCGGATGGCCGTGCTTCGTCGGGCGGGTTCCAAGCGTGTGGTCCCGGTGAAGATGCGCACCTTCCGGGAGCCGCAGGCCACCGAGGACTCCAAGCAGGGTCTGCACTGCTACGACTGGTCCGGCTTCGAGATAACGATCAACCCCCGGCTGCTCAAGTCCGGCGGAAAATGGCTGCCCGGCAAGTGGACGACGGGCATCACGATGCCCGGCCCCGGCGGGCTGTACGCCGGGCGTATCGACAAGGGCGAGATCGGCACCGGCGGCCACGCCCAAGCGCATGTTCTCGAGGACGGCGTACGCCTGGTCGCGAGCTTCCCCGAGGGTCGGCTCCAGCTGACCGTGGATCTGGTCCCGTCCGAGGTCGAGAGCTGGAAGGTGGCGGACGAGTCACTTCAGCTCGCGCTGCATACCCCGGCAGCCGCCGGCTCCACCGCCAAGCCCGCCGGGCTGCGGGTGGAGCGGGTGAAGGACGACTTCTTCCGGGAGTATCCGGTGGAGGAGCGGGACGGCCGCTCCGTGGTCAGCGTGCCGTGCGCAGACCTGTCCGTCGCGGAGTCGGAGACCGAAGAAACGACGGACTTCCGTGCAGTCATCTTGCTCTCCGGCGGGAAGGAGCGCCGGGCCACCGTCGCTGACGGCCTGCTCACCGGAGCACACCCCATGTCCGGCGGCCGTGAGATCGCCGTGTCGACCGATGGCGGCGGTCAGCTCAAGCTCCAAGACCGGATGCGTCAGCCCGTCGTGGACCGGATGGAGTGGAACGACTGCGAACTCTTCCTGGAGGGCTCCTACACCGGGCCGGGCGAGGACAAGCTGCTCGTTCTCCGGCACGGCCGGACCTTCGAGGAGAAGCTGCTCCCTGTCGACATCACCGAAGGCCGGTTCACCGCCCGGATCCGCCCTGAGGGGATGGAGCTGTACGGGACGAAGCTGCCGCTTCGCGAGGGGCGTTGGTATCTCGCTCTCCGTTCCCGTAGCGCCCGTGGAACCGAGCAGGACGCGCCGGTGAAGCTCAGGGCCGATCTGCTGGGACAGCTGCCCCTGACACACCCAGGGGCAAAGCGAATCTACAGCGTTGACCGGCGATTCTTCGACCGGATCTTCCTGTCCTCGGGGTCGACGCTCAGCGCGGAGGAGCGAGGCACCTACCGGCAGCGGCTGCTCAAGCGCGTTCACGCTCCACAGCAGCGGAATCTTCCCCTCAAGGAGCAGGTGATCTACAACAGCTACCACGGTCGCCAGTTCTCGGACTCCCCGAAGGCTATCTACGAAGAGCTCGTTCGCCGCGGGACGGACGTGGAGCATGTGTGGGCGATCGGGGATCAGCGGGCGGAAGTACCGGACGGTGTTCGGGTGGTGGAGTGGCACAGCGCCGAGTGGTACGCGGAAATGTCGCGGAGCCGGTACGTCGTCACCAACGTCATGCTGAACAGCTTCTTCAAGCGGCGGGAGGGCCAGCACGTCATCCAGACCTGGCACGGTACGCCGCTGAAGAAGATGGGCGCCCATATCCGCGGTACCACCAAGTCCAACCCCGCTTATATCGAGACCCTGCCACGGCGCTCCAATGAATGGGAGATGATGGTCTCCCCCAACGCCTTCACCACCCCGATCATGCAGGGTGCGTTCGGGTTCGAGAATGAGATTCTTGAGTGCGGATATCCGCGCAATGACATCTTCCATCGGGAGGACAAGGAGCAGCTCGCCGAAAAGGTGCGGGAGAGGCTGGGCATCCCTGAGGGGAAGAAGGTCCTGCTCTACGTGCCGACCTGGCGGGATGACGTCCGCATTGGCACCGGAAAGAACTTCAAGCTCGACCTTCGGGTTGATCTCGCTGCAGCCGAGAAGGCATTGGGTGATGATCACGTACTGCTGTTCCGCAAGCACCCCAAGATCGTGGACAACATCACCGGTGCGGGTGAGGGGTTTGTGTGGGACGTATCGGAGTATCCCGAGATTGAACATCTCTACCTCATCGCCGATGTGCTGATCACAGACTACTCGTCGGCGATGTTTGATTACGCTCACTCGGGTCGGCCGATGCTCTTCTTCACCTACGACTTGGAGCACTACCGGGACAACCTGCGAGGCTTCTACTTCGACTTCACCTCCCGGGCCCCCGGGCCACTCATCAAGACCTCGGATGAGCTGATCGAGGCCGTCAGGGATATCGACTCCCTGGTGGAGAAGTATCGTGACCAGTACGCCGAGTTCACCCAGGACTTCTGCGAACCGTCGGACGGCCTGGCCGCCGAGCGAGTGGTTGATTGGATATTGAAAGAGCGCGAGTAAAGACAGGAATGCGCTGCAAGACGAACAACCGACTTGACAAGGCCTCAGGCCGCTTGAATTCACACGGGTAAGGAACGAGATTACAGTGCCAAAGGCGCTTATGAGACGCATCGGAAACCGGGCGCGCTCAAAGAAGTCGCGGGATCCGCACTGGGACAATATCCGATACATATCCGGAACGCTGATCATCTTCGGCCACCTAGTGGAGAAGATGAGCGAGCATGATGGGCTGCGCTGGCTGTACGTAGCCAGCTGGGCCATACGTGTGCCGGTGTTCGCCATGGTCGCCGGCTACTTCAGCAGCGCCGGGCCGCTGGACTTCCGTGAGGTGCGGCGGCTAGTAGAGTCGATCGCGGTGCCGTACATCCTCATCGGTCTGCTGCACACACTCCAGAAGTGGTATCTCTACGGAGAATGGACTATCTACCACGCCAATCCGGCGTGGGCCACCTGGTTCCTTCTCTCCCTCATCCTCTGGCGGATGGCGCTGCCGTATCTCGCTGCGCTGCGCTGGCCCCTGCTGCTGTCGGTGGGCGCTGCGCTGGCGGTCGGTTATCTCGACAGGTTCGGCTCGACCTTTTCCGCCGCGCGCACCGTCACCTTTCTCCCCTTCTTCCTCCTCGGCTGGCAGCTGCGGCAGGGGCTGGCCGAGAAGTTGCTGTACGCCCGCTGGAGCCGGAACGCCGCCGTCGGCGTCCTGTTCCTGACCTTCGTCCTGGGCTGGGTCGTCCGGCATGACGTCACCAACGACTGGCTGTGGATGCGGGGCCCCTACGGGGATGATCTGCCGGGCGGCATGGAGTGGGCCTGGGTGGTCCGCGCCTGTCTGCTGGCGGTCGGTATGGTCGCCGGGCTGAGCTTCATCCGGCTGATGCCCAAGTGCCGTATTCCGCTGGTCACCTATCTCGGCGCCGGGGGCATGTACATCTACCTCCTCCATCCACTCGTCGTGCGCCCCTTCAAACTCAACGGCGGCGTCGACTGGGTGGGCCCGTGGTACGAACAGCTGGCGTTGATCCCGCTCGCGGTGCTGATTTCGGCGGTGCTGGCCTCAGCCCCGGTACGCAAGCTCACCTGGCCGGTGATTCAGCCGCGGCTGCCCTGGCTCTTCGCCCCCGCACCGCAGCCCACGGCGACCAGGCAGCCGCCACCGCCACGGCGGCCGGCAGACCCGGATCAGACGGCGGCATCGGTGGAACGCGACCGGGTCCCGTCCGTCGGCTGACCCTCCCGCCTTACGCATCAGCCACGCCTGCGGCCGGTCGTGCTCAACCGGGAAGTTGATGGTCGTGCTTCTGCAGGATTATCAGCGGCTCGGCCGCTGCGGCCTGTTCGTCCTGAGTAGTTCAAGCACCCGTTAGCCAATAACTGACCCTTGTGGGGCTGAAGTTGCTGGTGGTGTAATGTACATGCCAAAACGCGCGGGGGCGAGGCTCCCCTGCGCCTTCTTCAGGGGGGAAAGAGTGCGACTCGGAATCACTCGCTTGGGAACCGTGGCGGCGGCACTGCTGCTGCCGTTCTTCTTTGTGTCGGCATCGAATCAGGCCCATGAAACCGCCTCGGATCCGGACATCGAGCTCGCCCGGGCAGGCGGCATGGCGCCACAGATCTACAACGGTGGCACATACGCCGACAACCGAGGTCTGGCCGCGGTACTTCTCGACGGCGACCTCCAGTGCTCCGGTGCGATTGTGCACGACCGCTGGGTGCTCACCGCCAAGCACTGCATCATGTACGACACGAACAACAACGGCCTACCCGATACAAAGTACGCGACCAGCCGCATCAAGGTGCGGGTGAAGAGCGACAGGTGGGACACGGGCGGAGGAGTGGTCGGCCTTGAATTCTCCAAGGTGCGATCACGAAAGGACGTCGCCATGCTGAAGCTCAACCGGTCGGCAAACGCAGAGACGGTCCGCCTTGCATCGGCTCACCCCAAGCTCTCTGCGACCACCTACCTCTTCGGCTGGGGACACGATTCGAACTACTACGTGAAGCGAGGGACTGAGAAGGTCACATCGAATTCAGCCACAGACGCGTACGGCGGCCCGGCAATTCAGACCTCTACAATCGATGGAAGTCCCTGCTTTGGCGACTCAGGGGGTCCTTTGTTTAAGCTGGTCGACGGAAATAGGTACCAGGTCGGAATCCTGTCGACTGTGAGCAGTGGCTGCACCGGAACAGGCTATTACGCCAGCGTTCCGGAGAGTAAGGCATGGATTCAAGACGTCATAGCCCGGTTCTGAATTCACCGAGACGAGAGCATTGCCACCTCTGCGGCACCGCAGAGGTGGCAATGCCGACTCAGGGTATAACGGGCCACCACGTGTCATGTCTGTGATGCTGGACAAGAGGGGGATCATCATTCGCGCACCGCGGTCGATCCGTAGTAGTCGCACCATCCGAAGCAGATGGCATGCGGCAAGGACAACGCTCAGGCTGACTGTAGCCGCTCTTCTGGGGGCTCTTCTGCTGCCCAGCGTTTCGCCCACTTCTGCTGCGGCGGACACAGCTCCGATCAGCACCGGCGCCGTGTTCAACAACCCGAAAGGATCCACTACAGAAAAGAACGCGGTAAAAAGTCACATCATCAATGCGATAAACAACACCCAGAGCGGCCGAATGATACGCGCGGCTCTTTACGCTCTCAAAGATCAAGACTACACCAGCGCGCTGATATCGGCTCATCGGCGCGGCGTGACCGTTCGGGTTGTCCTGGATTCAAAATTCAAATCCTCGTCAGCCACTCAGAGTCTGATATCCGCACTCGGCACCAATAAATTCAGCGGATCATGGGTACACGTATGCACGGACGGTGCGGCCTGTATTGCGACCGGTCGAAGCAGTATGATCAACCATAACAAGTTCTTCACCTTCTCCCGGGTGGGGGACGCGGGTGTGGCAGAAGATGTTGTCATCCAGACATCCGCGAATCAGACTTCCCTCAACACCGAGAAATACTGGAACAATGCCTACACAGTCGTAGGGAACACAGCTCTCTATTACGCATACAGAACATATTTCAAGGACCTCGCGGCCATGGTGAAGGATGATGATTACTTCACCAGTGGAAAGGTGGGGACCGAGAAGTATTACTTCTTCCCACAGAAGAGCGGGGACATTGTGGTGGGTGTGCTCAACAATGTCTCGTGTGCCGGGGGGTCCACGGTGCGGGTAGCCACATTGGCGCTGCACAGGGACGAGGTGGCCCTGAAGCTGAGATCGCTGGCGGACCAGGGATGCTCGGTGCGGATCGTCTTCAACGAGAGTAACGACGTCGACAAGCTCTCCGGGCACAGGAACATCGCGCTTCGTCAGCTCAGGACCGCGGACGGGTACCTCGTTCACTCAAAGTACTTGCTGATCGAAGGCGACTACGCCGGCCATCCAGGGACGAAGTGGACCTTCACCGGGTCTCACAACCTGGACTACTCGTCTCTGCGTGACAACGACGAAGCGATGCTCCGCCTTGAGGGCGAGGCGCCACACGACGCGTATCGAGAGAACTTCGAGTCCATGTTCGCCCTGGCATCGCCGGTGTCATAGCAGTCACACCATCGCCACGGTCCGGACCCCAGCCTCGCGGGGCCCGGACCTGTTGCGCTGAAAGGGGGAGCCGGACGGGCCCCTCGCCGGTCGGCCGGGGCCGGGCAGGCTCGAAGCACCACCTGATCACCGACGGGCACGGCACCCCGCTGGCGGTAATCCTCACCGGCGGGGCCGCCCCGCCGTCGGCCTGACTCGCTATTCGCCGACCGCGGCTACGACCACGACATCTACCGGTGCAAGCTCAGCGAGCGCGGAATCGTCCCCCGGCATGCTGGGCCACATCGTTGAGGTCGCCGTGGCCGCTCGGCAGTGCCCGCCGTCCTCGCGCGGTCTGCGTGAGTCCATGGCCGACCGGCGATAATCGCCGACGCGGCACGGCCCGTCCCAGGGCGCGGCGACGTCAGCAGTCCGAGCGTTGCGTATCTGTGATCACTTGGAGTGCAACCGCCTCCCGCCGTGGCGGGTCGATGGATGCGTTGAATGCACATCGGACTTGAGGAGCGCGTGGATGACTGCCATCGGGAGAAGGGCGGTTCTGGGCGCCGCCGCGTCCCTGGCCGCCGGGGCGGGCCTGCTGGTTGACGGAGCCGGGCGTCGTGCGTCTGCGGCCACGGACAAGTATCCGTCCAACACCGCTCTGTACGCCGATGCGGAGCTCGTCGAGGGGCAGGACTACGGACTGCGGTTCCGCCGCCATGCGGATACCGGGGTGAGCCTTGCGGATGTGTACGGATTTCCCAAGACGTCGATTCTGGCCCCGCATGGCGGCGGATCGAGATGGGGACCTCAGAGTTGTGTCTGGCCATCGCCGGATACCATCCGGAGACGTTTGACGCGGACAGCGATGTCTACGACTACTGGATGTTCGAGGGTCTGCGGGCATCCAACAACCGTGAGTTGCATGTGACGTCGACGCACTGCGACGACCCGGCCGCCCGTGCGCTGGCGGGCGGCAGCCGGAACGCGCTGACATTGCACGGTTGTACCGCCGCTCAGGCCGGCGCCCCGTCGACCGAGCCGCAGGCGGTTGTGGTCGGCGGCCTCAACGAGACGTTCAAGGCACACCTGATGAACCGGTTCCGCGCTGCGGGTTTCTATGTACTCGACGGCTCGGACAACCCCGCACTCGCCGGCGTACATCCGGACAACATCGCCAACCGCACACTGCTCGGTGCCGGGGCCCAGCTTGAGCTGACGACTGAGCTACGCGCCGCGATGTTCGAGGTGAACACTAGGGCCGGGCGCCGGAAGTCCACGACGGGCGTCTTCTGGGCCTTCGTCTGGGCAGCGAGGGACGCGATTCAGCTGCTGGAGCAGCAGCAGTAGCCAGCATCGTGGGGTGAGCGGAAAGTTTGGCCGCGGAGCGCCTATCTGCTTCTGCGGAGCTGGTCCAGGTCGCCTCGGCGGGCGGTGGTGATGAGGGCAGCGAGTGCGGTGGGGGTGGTGGTGAGGATTTCGCCGGGGCGATCGGTCTCGCGGAGATGCGGGGTTCCATGTGCGTGGAGGCCGAGTTGGAGGCAGGCGTTGCCTCCACCGCCGCAGAACGGTTCCTGCCAATCAATCTCGGACATGGGTTTGCCTTTCAGAGCGTGCGGGCGATGTTGTGGATGAAGTCTCGGGAGGCTCTCTCGTTGAGCGATGCCTTTTCCATTCCGTTCAGGAGCTGAACGGTAGTTGGTGAGCTGCATCTCTGCGTCGATGAAGATGGAGCCGTATGACGTATCCAGTTGAACCGTGTCGAGCTGGGAGACAGCTCCCTGTGCGTAGAGAACGGTCTGCCCGGCACCGGGAAGCCGCCTGCGTGAAGGGCACCATGCGCGGGGTGATGTGATCGCGCTCGCTCATCTCCAGTAGGTGGTGGAGCTGGGCACCGGCGTTCTCGGGGCCCCCGAACTGCATACGCAGCGCTGCCTCGTGGACGAGTGCTTCGTAGGCAGGAGGGGGCTCACGATCGAGGAGGGAGCTGCGCTTGAGCCGGTGGGCGACGCGGATGTCGATCTCGTGCTGCGGGAGCTTCGGGATCACGATGTGCGCGGTGCGGGGCACCCGCCCGTCAGCGGGAATCCCTTGACGGGTCCGGCGGTTGAGCAGCCCGTGGACAGCGGGCGGGTGGGCCTGTGGTCAAGGCCCCCTCGCCCGCTGTCCAGGAGCTGTTTGCGTTCGGCGTGATTGGACTCCCAGGATATGCCGGGTGCCGGAGCGTCCGGGCACGAGGAAATAGCTGATCCCGGCCTGCTCCAGGGCGTCGGCCACCAAGCCGAGGTTATGGGCTGACGCATCGCCGGCGGTGAACTTGTCGACGACCCGGCCGTAGAACGTCCTGCCGTCGACGACGATCTCCCGCATGCACTGTCCGACTCCAGCAGGGCCCGGCGACGCTGGGCGATCCGCTCGGCTCGTTTCCGCTCGGCATCCTCCCCCTGGCGATGCGGCGGTGTTCCGCACGTCTGTCTCTCACCGGAGCGGGGAGCAGGCGCTCCCCGATGGCCTTAATCCGCGACCGCATCTACGTATTACACCTTTCCGGCATCTGTGACTCTTCCGACGTTCCCTCGTAGGTAATGCGAACGGTGCGAACTGGTGTCCGTTATACGCGGCACGGCTGCCGGGTGTTCACGAAGGTGTAGGCGCCAGGCCTCGAGTGCTATCGAGGGTGCTGCCACCGGCGGGCTGCCAAGGGTGGGAGTGCTTCCTGCCTTGTCGCCCTGGCTGGTCAGTGCTGGCTGTGGCCTCCGTGCCTGGCGGTGTGGCAGGTGAAGGGTAAAAGGGACATAATTGCCATCATTGGGCAATATCCGCCAGAGGGTTGCTTCCGGAATCAGCTTAGTGATCGATCGTCATACTTTTGTGATCACGCATCACATCGCATGTCCGACATGGGTCTTTGTCTCGACGTCGTCCCTACATAAATACTCAGCCACGATGAACAGGTGTGAGTCTGGAGGAGATTGGGTGCCCAAGTGGAAACTGAGACGGCCAGGAGCCGTGTCTAGGGCCAGCGTGTCGTTGGCGTTGTGCGCCTTGTCCCTTGGTGTGGTGAGCGGTCCCAGCACCGCGAACGCGGCCTCTGGCTGTGATGGTGGGACAGAGTCGGACTTCAACGGTGACGGGATCCGGGACATCGCTATCGCGGACCCAGAGGCGATCGTTTCCGGTCAGGCTGAGGCCGGTCTGGTAAGGATCGTCTACGGAGGCGGCAAGGGCACAGACGAGATCCATCAGGACTCCCCGGGAGTCCCCGGAATACCCGAGAAGGGCGACCGCTTCGCCTACGCACTGGCCGCGACCGACTGGAACCAGGACGGCTGCGGCGACTTGGTGGTGGGCAACCCCTACGAGGGCATTGGGGACGAGGACGACTCTGGCTCCGTGCAGATCATCTATGGCGCGCCCGGCGGCCTCGGCGCCGGCGCATCGGCGTTGGACCTTCATCAGGGCAAGGGTTCGGGGAGTATCGCCTCCGCTGCTCCCGAAGCCGATGACTGGTTCGGCTACTCGCTGGCGGCGGGGAAGACCACATCGGGAGAGCCTTACCTGATCATTGGCGTGCCGGGTGAGGATTTGGGGAGCATCCAGGATGCTGGCGGCATCCACTACCTGCGCGGCAGCGTCAACGTAGCGGTGAATCAGGACTCGCCCGGAGTGGCCGGGATCGTAGAGCCGAACGACCGGTTCGGGTACGCGGTGGCCGCTTCCCCGAACCACATCGCGATCGGCGCTCCGGGAGAGGGCATCGGGGCCGAGGAGTTCTCCGGTGCGACCCAGCTTCTCAGCCACAAGGCGAACTCCGATGGGATTCCGACCCCCTTGAAGGGGACTGACCAAGACACCTCGGGAATCAATGGTTTGGCAGAAGCAGGGGACCAGTACGGTGCCTCGCTGTCGGTGGTCCCGTACCGTCCCTCGGGCGTTGCGTCTGCTTCTCACTCGCTGGTTGCCATTGGCGTGCCGGGTGAGGGCATCGAGACCGGCGAGAACGCCGGTCGGGTTGTTGTGTTGGAGATCACTGCCTCCGGCACGGTGCAGCAGGTCAATGACATCCACGCGAACATCGCAGGCGTAGCTGGGCTGGCGGAGGGCGGCGACCACTTCGGCCAGCACGTCACGGCGGTGAATACCGCACCCGGCTCGGTCGGCACGGCCAACACCCTGCTACTGGCCGTGGGCATACCGGGAGAGGATCTCGGAACGGTCCAGGACACAGGCTCGGCGCAGGTCTTTTCGTTGCTGGGCGCGCCGGGCGACAGCGATGTGTGGATCGAGAAGGGGATGCGCGGGCTGCCTGGCGAATACGGACCGCATGAGTATGTGGGTACCAGCCTGTTGGCGACTCCGGGGCAGTTGTATGTGGCGGTGCCGTATGGGGCCGCCGATGACCACGGAGTGTATGGGCTGCCGTGGCAGAACGTGATATCCGACGGCAATGAGGCCGTGACGTCCTGGAAGCCGGGCGAAGGTGGGCTGCCCACCACCAGGATCGCCTTCGGCGCTGCGGTCCGGTGAGGCACACGATGAACAGACGGAGTACTGCAGACGTGTCTGAATACATACGTCGTGCCAAGACCCTGCGTGCAGCGGCGGTTGTCGCTACAGCGTTGGGCGTGCTCGCGGCGGGAATGACCGTGCTGCCCGAGCGGAATGCGACTGCGGCACCGGTGGCGGTTACTGAGGACGCGCCGAACCCGACGACACAGCCAACCGAGGAGCAGGCCCAGGCGGCAGCGCGCAAGAGCGGCAAACAGGTCGAGGTGACCGGGCTGCGGCAGGAGCGGCGTGACGTCTTCGCCAACCCGGACGGTTCGTTCACGGCGCGCGAGTACACCGAACCGGTGCGCACGGTGCGGAACGGTAAGTGGACGAAGGTGGACGACACCCTGGTGCAGCGTGCCGACGGCATGTGGGCTCCGAGGGCCGCCACGGTCGAGCTGGAATTCTCCAGTGGCGGTGTCGGACCGTTCGCCCGGATGCGCAAGGCGGGGAGGGAGTTCTCCCTCACCTGGCCGGATGGGAAGCTGCCGAAGCCGCGCATCGAGGAGAACAAGGCCGTCTACGAGGAGGTGCTGCCAGGGGTCGACCTGGTGGCGCGTGCGGAGGCCGACGGTCTTGCCCATCTGCTGGTGGTCAAAACCTCCGAGGCCGCCAAGAATCCGAAGCTGAGCCGGATCGAACTGGCTCTGGGCACCGATGGGCTGAACGTCGAGGAGAGCGAGTCGGGTGCGCTGCGTGCGGTGGACTCCGCAGTAGGCGGGACGGTCTTCGAGGCAGGGCGTCCCGTGATGTGGGACTCCGCAGCCGTGTCGGAGCAGCCCACGGACTCTGGCGCGAAAACTGCTTCGTTCCGAACTGCCGGACGTGAGCCGGAGCTTGACGGCCCGGGTGGCGGAGGCAAAACTGCGGTGGTTGGCCTCGAGGTGACAGGGAAGAAGCTGACTCTCGTCCCCGACCAGCAGCTGCTCACCGGAGCGGAGACGGTCTTCCCGGTTGTGATCGACCCGATCCAGAAGACTACGTCCCGGTCGGCGTGGACGGGTGTGATGTCGGGCTTCCCGAACGAGCAGGACTGGAAGTACTCGGGCAGCGCGGGTGTGGGCCTCTGCCCGACCGACTACAACCCGGTGTCCTGCAACGGTGTCGGGGTGCGGCGGACGCTGTACACGATGCCGGTGTCCTTCTACAAGAACAAGCAGATCCTCAAGGCCACGTTCTCGGCACGGGTTTCTCATGTGTATTGGTCCGATGCCCGGGCCGAGCCGATCCGGCTGTACCGGATCGGTGGCAAGAACTACACGGTCACTTCATCGAGCGACTGGTCGAACACCAAGGATGACTGGGTCGACTATCTGGGCACAGTGAACAAGGAAATCCAGCCGACTTCCTGTTCCAGTCAGGCCAATCTGCACTTCGAGGGCGGTGAGCTGACCGATGAGGTACAGATTGCCGCGAATGGTGGCTGGTCGTCGTTGTCATTGGGGCTGCGGGCCGCCGATGAGTCCCGGTTCGGCGAGTGGAAGCGGATCTGCGGCAACACGTATCTGTCGGTGACGTACAACAATCCGCCGAAGCAGGTTGATTACAAGCTGATGTCGTCCAACCCGGGCGGCAAGTGCGTCTGGGGCGCCGACCGGCCGTATGCCGACGAACCGCCGCAACTGCGCGCCGAAGCACGCGATCCTGATCACACCTCGTCCCACACGGACAAGGTGAAGATGCAGTTCAAGGTGCAGTGGACGGACAGCTCTGGCACCGCACAGTCCTACACCTCCAACACCAGCTACAAGGCACCAAATCCGGGCACAGTGTTCACTCACACGGTGAAGTCGACGATTCCGCAGAACACCGTTATCTACTGGAGCGCACGCGCCTATGACGGCTACGCCTGGGGTGACTGGAGCTATGCGGGCACACCGCAGCGCTGCGAGTTCATCTACGACAGCACGCGTCCGGGGGACCCAGAGGTGGGTTCCGAGGAGTATCCGGACGACGGGGTGTGGCACGACGGTGTCGGAACGGTGGGAACGTTCACGTTCGCGCCGAACACTGACGACGCCGTAGCGGATGACGACGTGGCCGAGTACCGCTACGCCTTCGACGGCGAGACGCCCAGGACAGTGGCCGCCGACTCGGCGGGCGGGCCCTCGTCCGTCACCTGGACACCCATGTCGGCAGGACGCCACTGGGTGACCGTGGAGGCGTTTGACAACGCGAAGAATTCCAGCGTCCCGGCGCAATATGAGTTTTTGGTGACCGACGGCCGCCCAGTGACCGGCCAGTGGAACCTCGCTGACCTTCCGGGCAGCACGGACGCCCATGACGAGTCCGGCAGCTTCCCGGCGGAGCCTGGTTCCGGGGTGACATTCGGAGTGACCGGTCCCGGCGGCAACGCGGACGACGCAACGCGTCTGGACGGTAGCGACAGCGCGTATCTGGATGCCGGAGCCCCAGTCGTCGACACCGACGACAGCTTCAGTGTCAGCGCCTGGGTGCGGCCGGCCTCCCTGGACCGGGACATGGCCGTAGTCAGCCAGGACGGTTCGGGCGAGCCCGGGTTCTTCCTTGGTTATGACGCTTCCATCGGCAGCTGGGCGTTCTCGGTTCCGGTGAGCGATGTGACCACGCTCGGCCACTGGAAGACGGCTGCCGGTGTAACACCGGTCAAGGACCAATGGATGCTGCTCACCGGCGTCTACGACGCATACGCTTCCGGTGGCCCGGAGCTGCGCATCTACGTCAATGACCAGCTGAAGGGTACGGCCAAGCGGCGAACCCACTGGACCGCGTACGGCGGGCTGCAGATCGGCCGGGCGTTGGCCAAGAGCGGCTATCGGGACCACTTCCACGGTGATCTCGCCGAGGTGCGGGCCTTCGACCGGGTGCTGCCCGCCGCGCAGGTGGCTGAGCTGATGACGGTGAAGCCCGAACGCACCGGCTACTGGCCGCTGGACGAGGCGGCTGACGGTGCGTCGGCCAACGTCCAGACCGGCGGAGAGCCGCTCGGTCTGTCCGGTAACGCATCCATCTACCAGCCGGCCGATCCGCTGTTCGACGAGGCGGCACTGGTCGGCGACGGTCATCTGGAGCTCGACGGCCTGGGCGACTATGCGTCCACCGCCTCCCCCGCGGTCGGCGGTGCTTCCAGCTTCACGGTGGCCGTGCGTGCACAGCTGACCGCACTGGATCCGGAGAAGTCCCAGACCGTGATCTCCCTGCCAGGGGCCACGGCGGACCGGTTCGCGGTGCGTTACCAGGCCTCCACCGGGCAGTGGGAGCTGACGGTGGCCGAGGAGGACGCGTCCGGGGCGTCGGTGAAGACCGTCGCAGACGACCAGCAGCTGCCTGACACCGCAGGTTCGGGGCAGCACTTGGCGGTCGTCTACGACGCCTTCGCCAATGAGCTGCGGCTCTATGTCGAGGGCCAGCTCGCCGCTTCGGCGCGTACCTCGGATGACACGTTGTGGAAGGCGACCGGCGGCCTGCAGGTGGGAAGGTCGGCCATGGACGGTGGCAGTGAGTACTTCGCGGGTGCCCTGGATGAGGTCCGGGCGTACACAGGTGCCGCTGATATGACCGCCGTCCAGCGGATGGCGCAGCTGACGTCGCAGCCGAACATGTGAGACCGGGCGGTGGGGTTTCCGGGACTCGCCGTGTCCCGGGGCCCCACCGCCATATCCCAGGGCCTTGCCGAACCCCTTCGATGGCTTGGCCCCATGGCAATCGGGAGAAATCTTGAAGTCCTTCAGAGGACGATTGTTGAACCGGCGAATACGTCACCGAATGGTGCGCTCGGTCGTGTCCGGTCTGAGCCTCGCCTTGCTGGCCGGAACGATAGGAGCCGCCCCGCCTGAGCATGACGGCAAGGACCGGCCAGGCGTCCAAGACCTTGGCGATCCGGCTAACGGTAAGAAAAGCAAGACCAAACCACGGGGACCGGACCCGGCGAAGAAGGCCGCGGTCAAGACACTGGCCAAGGTGTCTTGGCCCACAGCCGGCAGCGCCACCCTAAGGGTGGGTGGCAATTTCGGCAGCCGCAACGTGCCGAAGAGTCAGTTCGCGCCGGGCGGCGTGCAGGAAGCGGCCACGGTCGGCAAGCTCCCGGTGAGGGTTGTCGCTGCGGACGGGGTGAAGAAGCCCAAGAAGTCCAAGAAGAGCGATGGGGCCGCCGCGCCAAGCAAGGTTCGTGTCTCCTCGCTGGGCCGCCAGCGTGCCGAGAAGCTGGCCAGCGCCGCACTGCTGCGCGTGCAGCGAGCCGACAGCATCGAGCGCTCGGGCAAGGTCAAGCTCTCGGTGAACTACGGTAAGTTCGCCGAGGCCTACGGCGGTGACTACGGTTCCCGGCTGCGGCTTGTCGAGTTTCCGGCCTGTGCCACCCGCGCCACCCCGGGCAGCAAGGACTGCCCTGAGCTCCCCAAGCCGCTGGCCTCGGTGAACGACACCACGGCCAAGACACTCACCGCAGAGGTCAATGCCGCCCCGGCTCGGTCCGGCGTGTCGACGCAGACAAGCACGGAAACAACTCTGGTCGGTGTCACAGCGGGCGACTCTTCCGCGCAGGGCGACTACAAAGCCACCAAGCTCTCCCCATCCGCGAGCTGGAACGTCGCCGATTCCTCGGGTGGCTTCTCCTGGAACTATCCGCTCCGGACCGTTCCCACGCCCGGCGGCCAGACGCCCTCCCTCGGACTGAGCTACTCCTCACAGTCGGTGGACGGTCGTACCTCGGCCACCAACAATCAGGGATCCTGGATCGGTGAGGGTTTCTCCTCCGAACCCGGCTACATCGAGCGGCGCTACAAGGCCTGTTCGGACGACGGGCACGAGGATTCCGCCGAGCAGTGCTGGGCGTTCGACAACGCCACCATCATGCTTGACGGCGCCTCGGGCGAGCTGATCAAGGACGATGACACCGGCGAGTGGCATCTGGCTGGCGAGAATGGCGCCAAGATCAAGAAACTCACCGGCGCCACCAACGGCGACGACAACGGTGAGCACTGGCGGGTCACTACGACCGACGGCACCGAGTATTACTTCGGTTTGAACCGCCGTCCCGGCTGGGCCAGCGGGGACGAGCAGACGAACTCGACTTGGACCGCACCGGTCTTCGGTGACGACTCCGGCGAGCCGTGCTACAACTCCACGTTCGCCGACGCCTGGTGCCAGCAGGCGTGGCGGTGGAACCTGGACTACGTCAAGGACCCCCACGGCAACGTGATGTCCTACCTGTACGGCAAGGAGACCAACCACTACGCCCTGAACGGGAAGACCGACGTCAACGGCACCCCGTACATCCGCGGCGGCTACCTCAAGCGCATCGACTACGGACAGCGTGACGGCAAGGTCTTCACCTCCAAGGCGTCGGCCCGGGTCGTCTTCAACACCGCCGAGCGGTGTCTGCCGACAGCCGACTTCGACTGCGCCCCGGAGAAGTTCAGCGAGGACAACGCCAGCCACTGGCCGGACACCCCGGTGGACCGCTATTGCAAGGCAGGTACGAAGTGCGATGCCAGCCAGGTAACGGCCACCTTCTGGACTCGTAAGCGGCTGACCGGTGTTACCACGCAGATGCGCACCGGAACCTCGTCCTACGCGGATGTGGACGCTTGGACCTTCACCCATCTGTTCACCGACAACGGTGATGACTCCAAGACCCTGTGGCTGTCCAAGATCGACCACGAGGGCAAGGTGGGCGGCAGCGCCAAGCTGCCATCGCTGGAGCTGCAGGGCATCCAGCTCATCAACCGGGTCGACAAGGACGGCGACAACATCGCCCCCTTCCACCGCTTCCGGCTCGCCGCGGTGCTAACCGAGACTGGTGCCCAGCTCGACGTCAACTACGCCGCGACCGAGTGTACGGCCGACGCGCTCCCCAAGCCGGGTGAGTCGACCAAGCGCTGCTACCCGGTCCAGTGGGTCCCGCCCGGCAGCATCGACCCGATCACCGACTGGTTCCACAAGTACGTCGTCGCCGAAATCATCGAGACCGACCGCACCGGTGGCGGCGAGGACCTGGTCACCCGATACGACTACCAGGGCGGCGCGGGCTGGCGGCACGGTGAGCCGGACGGCATCACCGACGAGGAGTTCCTGACCTGGGACCAGTGGCAGGGATACGGCAAGGTCTCCGTCACCAGCGGCAACGGCCAGACCATGTCAACCCGGGTCGACTACACCTACCTACAGGGCATGGACGGTGACAAGGACCCCGTGGGTGGCACTCGCTCGGCGACGGTCACCGACTCCACCGGCGTCACGTACACCGACCACAAGGAGTACACCGGCTTCGAGGTGGAAGCTGCCACCTACGACGGCTCCGAGATCTCTTCCAAGGTGATCACCGAGCCATGGAAGCGCGACACAGCCACTCAGACCAAGCCGTGGAAGACGACCAAGGCAACCATCGTCAAGCCGAAGACCACCCGCGGTTACACCAAGCTGGCGGACGGCACCTGGCGGAAGACAAAGTCCACCTCGTACTACGACACGTCCAACGACACCGGACGACCCGTCAAAGTAGAGGACTTGGGTGACCTGTCCACCACCAAGGACGACAAATGCACTCGGCTGTGGTACGTGGAGAACACGGCCAAGAACATGATGGAACTGCCGTCCCGCAGCGAGGCCGTGTCAGTGGATTGTGCCACCACGCCGGACCGCACCACTCAGGTGATCGCGGACGAGCGCACCGCCTACGACGGCGGGGCCTTCGGTGACGCCCCCACCAAGGGCGACCCCACGAAGACCGAGCGGCTGAAGTCCCACGATGGCACGACCGGCACCTACCAGGTGACCGGCACTACCAGCTACGATGCCTTCGGACGCCCGACCTCGCAGAAGGATCCGGTCGGTGCTACTACGACCACCGAGTACACCGATGCCAATGGTCTGATCTCGCAGACGAAGGTCACGAACGCCCTCGGGCACGTCGTTACCACCGACTACGCCCCGGCTTGGGGTCAGTCGGCCGGTCAGACCGACCCTAACGGGAAGCGCACCGATCTCGCCTACGACCCACTGGGTCGGCTGACTTCGGTGTGGATGCCGGACAGGGCCAAGTCCCAGACTCCGAGCATCAAGTACTCCTACACCGTTCGCCGGGATCTGCCGGTCGCCGTCAAGATCGAGAAGCTGGAGATCAGCGGCTCGTACGGGGCGGAGTACCAGCTCTACGACGGTCTGCTGCGTCCGCGGCAGAAACAGACGGAGGGCCCCGGCGGCACCCGGATGGTGGCCGATACTTTCTACGACGGCACCGGCAAGATCAGGAAAACCAACACCGACTACAACGCCACCGGCGCGCCATCCGATCAGCTGCTGATCGTCGCCAACGGCGAGGTTGGTGCTCAGCACCTGTACCAGTACGACGGACTTGGCCGCCCGACGGCCGAGATCTTCGCGGTCGCCGGTGTGGAGCAGTGGCGCACCACCATCGAACACGACGGCGACCGCACGCATGTCGACCCGCCGAAGGGCGGTGTGCCAACCACCACCATCACCGACGCCACCGGTCAGGTCACCGAGCTGCGTCACTACCACGGAGACGCGCCTACACCAGACGGACCGACAGGCCCGGGCACCGGGTATGACGCCACCAAATACAGGTACACCCCCGGCGGCGAGCTCGCGAAGGTTACCGACGCCCAGGACAATGTCTGGGAGTTCGAATACGACGTGATGGGCCGTAAGGTCAAAAGCGTCGACCCGGACACCGGCACCACCACGACTGCGTACGACGCGGCCGATCAGCCGGTGTCGACCACGGATGCGCGAGGTAAGAAGACCTCCCAGGTCTACGACGACCTCGGCCGGGTCACCAGCACATGGGAGGGTGAGCCTTCCACCGGCATCAAGCTGACCGAAACCCGCTATGACCGTAGTGGCTGGCTCGGTGAGGCCTGGGCCTCACTTCGCTATGTCAACGGCGGCAGCGAATATTACGCGACCGTCCATCAGTCGATGGACAACTTCTACCGCCCGCTGAAGACGGCCTACTCGGTGCCCAGCTCCGAGGGCGCTCTTGCAGGTACCTACACCTTCACTACGAGCTACAACCGGGACGGCACCGTCCAGGGAACAGGCATGCCCGCCGCCGGTAACCTCCCGGCAGAAGGCATCGTCTTTGGCTACGACGAACTGCAGCGCCCGACTTCCATGTCGGGCGATACGTCCTACGTCACCGACACCGTCTACTCCAACACCAGTCTGCTGCAGCAGCTGGAGTTGTCCACCGGCAGTGGTGAGAAGCAGTGGCAGACCTTCCGCTATGAAAAGGGCACCGAACGGCTGACCCGCTCCACAGTGGACCAGTCATCGGCCACCGACCCGCTGAAGGACAGCCACTACTCCTACGACCAGGCCGGTAACGTCCTGTCCATCGCGGACGCCGCAGGCGGATCGCCCGACGTCCAGTGTTTCGCCTACGACACCAGAAAGCGCCTCTCCGAGGCCTGGACCCCGCTGGCGAACGCGGAGACCGCAGCCGGCTCTGGTTCAGTCGGGGGGCAGCTCGGCGGCAGTACCCCGTCGGCATGTGACGCCGCTCCAGGAGCCCAAGCTCTAGGCGGCCCTGCGCCGTACTGGAAGTCGTACACGGTCGACGCCCTCGGTAACCGGACGAAGGAGGTCGTCCACGACACTGGTCTGGAGTCGGCCAAGGACATCACTCGCACCTACACCTACGGTGAGGGTGATGCCGGTCCGCATGCCGTCACCACGGTTGTGGAAAACACCCCGACCGGCGACCGCCAGTCCACCTACAACTATGACGCTAGTGGCAGTACCACAGAGCGGGTCTTGGGCGGCGACACCCAAACTCTGGAGTGGAATGCCGAGGGCAAGCTGAACAAGACCACCGAGGCCGATGGCAAAGAGACGACTTACGTCTACGACGCCGGGGGCAACCGGGTGGTGCGCCGGGACGAAACCGCTACGACGGTCTACCTCCCCGGTATGGAACTGAACCTGGTTAAGGGGTCGTCGGCAGTCGAAGCCACCCGTTACTACACGTATGCGGGAGATACCATCGCCATCCGTACGGATGACGGCAAGGTGTCGTTCCTGGCCTCCGACAATCAGGACACCGCCCAGCTGGCAACCGACGCCACTACTGGCGCGACCTCCCAACGCCGCTTCGACCCCTATGGGCTCGACCGCGGCGAGGCAACCGGCGTCTGGCCGGGGGAGAAGGGATTTGTCGGCGGCACAATCGACACCCAGACTGGGCTCACTCATATCGGGGCCCGTGAATACGACCCAGATCTGGGCCGGTTCATTTCAGTCGACCCGATCATTCACTACGACTCGCCGCAACAGATCAGCGGCTATGCCTACGCCAACAACAGCCCCGTCACACTGTCCGACCCGACCGGACTGGACGCGCAGTGCCAGGGCCCCAACACGATGCTTCTCGCCAAGTGCAGCAGCGGTGGCGCCATGGGAAACAGCTTCGGAGGCACCGTTGGAGGCGGGACTGCACCGCCTCAGAAGCAGGCTGTAACTGAATCCGAAAAGGAACTGGCAGGCGCGCAGAAGAAACTCGCCACGACAAAGAAGCAAGTCAAGAAGGCTGCCCAGAAAATTGTCCAAATCGCCATGGACATCATGGGTATCCCCGCAGCCATGGATTGTATATCCAGCGGTGACCTAGCCTCTTGCGGTGAGACCGCACTGAACGTCGCGGGCACCTTTGTCGGTGGCCTGGCGGGCAAGATTCTCGCCAAGTACGGCGTGCCCTGGAAATGGGCGGATGGTGCCAAGCTGGTCAAGCGGGTCTGGGGCCTGCTCGGTGACCTGGTCGGCGGCGCCAGGGACATGTGGAAGCAATCCAAGGCGGTCAACAAGGCCAAGAACAAACTTGCGGCTGCCAAGGAACAAGTAAGGAAGGTCACAGGCAAGGCAAACTGTCCCACCAAGCACAGCTTCCTGCCCGGCACCACCGTTCTTCTGGCCGATGGAACCAGTAAGCCGATTGAGGATGTCGAACTTGGCGACGAGGTCACCGTCACCGACCCGGAAACCGGCGAGACCACGACCCGCGAGATTGTCGGCACCATCGTCACGGAGGACGATAAGGACTTCGTCGACCTCACTGTCGCCACTGACGAAGGCTCCGCAGCACTGATCTCCACGACCACTCACCCGTTCTGGGTAGAGTCCGAGGACGAGTGGGTTGATGCGGGGCATCTCCGGTCGGGGATGCTCCTGCGCACGGACGAAGGCGAGACCGTCGAGGTCCAGGGCCTTCGCTACTTCGAGAAGCGCCAGCGCACGCATGACCTGACCGTGAGCGGCATCCACACGTACTATGTACTCGCGGGCGACACGCCGGTACTCGTTCACAACAGCAACTGCGCACCCGCATCGAAATACGATGACATCACCAAACCCAAGGCCCGCATGAAGAATGTGCGGACGGACGTCGGCCCCACGGAATTTGCAAAGAATCTTGAGGTCAACGGATGGGCCCGCGTCGAAAGGGGGCCGAACATCGAATATCAGAAGGATGGAGCACGGTACTTCCTGCGAGGCAAGGCCAAGACCGTCGAAGGGTGGACGGCGGACTACTACAGGCCGGGATCGAAGAAGCCCGACATCAAGATCAGGCTGGGGGAGGACTGATGCCGAGCGAGGGTTCGCTCACGCCGGACCGCGACGGGTATCTTGACATCCGCTCCCGTAGTGCGGTGACCTTCGATCTTGATGCCAGGTTCCCTGACCGGGTCTTCAGAGAGCGTGCGGGAGACTCGTTGTTCTGTGAGTTCGACGCGGTTCTCGCTCCAGAAATCTGGCCGGCGCTCTGCACGATGGCCCGGTGGCACGGAGACGACTACATCGAACTGCTGGTTCTCGAGCCGGACTGTGACGATTTCTATCTCCCCGAGGGGCTGGGATACCCGGCGGTGTCTCTGTCCATCGAGGTCGGTGAGGACGACTACTGGGCCGCGATCGGCTTCGATCCGGACGGCGACGCCCTGGGGTCGATCGCGATCTCGGCGAATGTCGTCGCGCTGACCGGAGCATCCGGAAAGTGGGGGTGCTGGGGTGAAAGGGATCCCGAGGTGGCGGTATTCCAGGGGTTCCCCGACGCAGCTGCGCGCAGTGAATGGTGTGCACGGTTCGGGCCCTTCCTGGACGTGTCAGGCGCGTTGGAGTCGTATCTTCCGATGGCTTTCGGCGGGCGGCCCGTTCCGGACGGCTACGCCGCAGCACTGAGCGCCAACTACGGCCCTTCGAGTGGTATACAGTCGTAACGTTACGAAGGCCCCGTCAGATCTGGGGCAGATAGCTCCCAAGAGAAGTTCTTGGAGGCAAACGCAGATGCAAAGCTGAAGCCCCGCCAGGCTCGGCGGATTCCAGGGTCGTTGCAACACGTGGTGAGTTGATCAAGCCGCGAGCAGCTTAGCGAGGCGCTCGGCTGGGGTTTCCCAGCCGAGCGTTTTGCGTGGGCGACTGTTGAGTTCGGCGGCGACGGCGGCCAGTTGCTCGGGGTTGTGGACGGACAGGTCGGTGCCCTTGGGGAAGTACTGCCGCAGCAGGCCATTGGTGTTCTCGTTCGATCCGCGCTGCCAGGGGCTGGCTGGGTCGCAGAAGTAGACCGGATGTCCGTGGCGACGGTGAAGGCGTGGTGGGCGGCCATCTCGGAGCCTTGATCCCAGGTCAGGGACTTGGTCAGGTGTCGCGGCAGGGTCTGGACTGTGGTCTGCAGGGCCGTGCTGACGTCTTCGGCGCCACGGCCCTGGGGCAGGTGGACGAGCATGACGTAACGGGTGGCCCGCTCGACCAGGGTGCCGATGGCGGAGGCGCCGTCCTTGCCGATGATCAGGTCGCCTTCCCAGTGTCCGGGCACGGCCCGGTCGTCCGCTTCGGCAGGCCGCTGGCTGATCATGACCATGGGGTGGGAGAAGCGCGGCTGCCGGGCAGCGGCCTGGCGGTGGGGCCTGCGCCGGGCCCGTCCCGTGCGCAGAGCTCTGGCCAGCTCCCGGCGCAGTTCCCCGCGGCCCTGAACGTAGAGGGCCTGATAGATCGTCTCGTGGACCACGTGCATCTCCGGCCGGTCGGGGAACCGTCTGCGAAGAGCGTGACAGATCTGTTCCGGGCTCCACCGCATCGCCAGGTGAGCCTGGATGAAGTCCCGCAGCTCGGTGTCCTGGCCGATCTTGCTCGGCTTGGGCCGGGGCCGGCGGGCATCGGCCCGGCGCTGAGCGGCGTGGGGACGGTAGGCCCATCGCGTGCGGTCACCGCGCAGGGGTGTGCCGTTGCGGCGTATCTCCCGGCTGACCGTGGACGGACTGCGGCCAAGCTCGGCGGCGATTGCACGGAAGGACGCCTTCTCCCGCAGCCGGTCGGCTATGTGGATGCGCTCGTCTTCCCGCAGGCACCTCGTCGGCGAAGGCTCGGGCTCCTGCTCCACCAGAGCAGGAGCCCGCCGCCGCTTCGGGTCCATCCGGCCGTTTCGCCATTCGCGGCCGGTCCGCTCATGGACGCCGACGCGTCGGCTTGCCTCTCGGTTGGTCAGCCCCATCTGCACGAGCCGGAAGTATTCCTCCCGCTCGGCTCGGAGCTTCACAGGCCCCTGAGCCTTACGAACCTTACGGATCTCGAAGTCCATCGCACCCCTTGAGCTGGGGTGTTGCGACGACCACTAGAACCGAAGCTCATCCTGGCGGGGCTTCTGTGTGGGGTGACGGCAGTAGTTGACGGCAACGTCAGCGGACGAGGGCCGTTGCAGGAGGCGGTTCGTTGCCGTCGACGGCCCTTGTCTTGACATGCATCTGACTGTCGGCGAGTGCGGTGCTGAGGGTGTTGATGGCGTCTTGTTGGAGGCGGAGTCGGACGTGGGCGTAGACGGTGGCGGTGACGCCGATGTGGGCGTGGCCGAGGAGTTCCTTGATCACGACAAGTTCGACGCCCGGCCGGTGTTCGCGGCGACGTCGTAGATGCCGTAGGGCACCGCCTTGCCCAGCTCGTGGTCGGGGAAGTCGTGGGTGTCGACCCGTACCGGCTCGCCTCTGGGCTCCCATTCACGGCCGCTATTTTTGAAGGGGCCGACAAGTTCCTTCTTCTTCGTGTCCACACTGATCACCGGCTCCCCGTTGAGTCAGCGGCGTACTTCCCTGTACTGGGTGGGCTGGAACCGAAGAGCCGGTAGAAGTCGGTGTCTCACGGGGAGTTCAGCGGCTCGGCGGACACCTCGATATGGCTGACCCACTTGATTGAGGCGATCCCCACCCAGGAAGGCACAACCACCCGCACCGGAAAGCCGTGGTCGTAAGGGAGCGGTTTGCTGTTCATCTCATATGCGAGCGGTACATCGTCGAGCGCCTTGCTGACCGGCAGCGGCCGCCGGACCCGGCCGTAGTCCACCCCCGGTCACATAGGGGTCATCCAGCCCACGCGGCATCACATCGACAGCGTGGCCGGTGCTGCCAGCCCGGCGCGCAGCACGTCAGCGAGCGGCACCCCGCGGCACCCCGCGCCACCGCGCGCCACCGCGCGACGCTGATGCCGCCGAGCCGCCAAGGGGTGCCGGAGACGTGTCTCCCTGCTGGGTGGTGTAGAAGCTACGGCCGTTACCCGTGCACTCCAGAAACACGGTACGGGTGACCGAGGGCAGGGCCCGCAGTTCGTCGTATCGGAATCGGACAGCCATGTCGAAACCGGGCGCACCCCTGATGCCCGAGCCCCAGATCATCAGCTGCCACTTCGCGGCTTCCAGGTGGGCGTCACGGTGTGATTGCGTACGAAGAAACGGTCGGTGGGTGTGAGCAGCCCGGTGCCATGCAGAGCGGCCCAGTTGGTCTCGACGCTGGTGCCGTGGCGGGCGAACAGCTCAGGCGGCAACGGCTTGACGATGCCGGGCCCCTCAGCCACCCAGGCGGCCGGGCCGGGCCCCGGGCGCGGTGACCGCCCCGGTAGCGGCGAACAACTTGAGCAGATCCCGTCGCGTGACTGTGCTCATCTTGGGTGCCAAGATTCCTGCTTCCTCTGAGCTGGACAGTCCGGGACATCCGATCCTTGGATCGATGACTCGCGCTGACTCGCCCCCGGACCCAGGGGCAGCAGGAATAAGACATGGCCAGACGTCACTCCTTGTTCCTGGCTGCGGGTACGCCGCGGCGCGTTACTCCTGCCCCGGCACAGTGAACTCGCCCAGGAGGGACCAGTCATCCTGCGGGATCGACATGTTCACGATCCGGGGCGTCCGGGCCAGGTAGGGCGGCAGGGTCTTCTGCGCGGTCTTGAAGTGCTCGGACTGCACGTGTGCTGCCCCGGCCTCGTCGTCGCGGAATGCCTCGACCAGGACGTACTCCGTCGGGTCCGCGATGTTCCGGGACCAGTCGAACCACAGGCAGCCCGGCTCACCGCGCGAGGCGGCGGTGAAGTCGGCGGCGATCTCCGGCCACCGGTCAGCGTGCTCGGGGCGGATGTTGAACTTGGCGGTGATGAAGATCATCAGACTCCCTTACGAGGCTGCTTCGGCGGTTCCGTGGACGAAAGCCACCCTATGCGGGGCACGCGCGGAGTCTCGCAGCAGCACTCAAAAGGCCGGACAGAACCATCCGCACCATCAGGGTGCCCGTTAATGGGCGGCCACGCCCGCCCATTGACGGGTGTATGTGCCGAATCCGAAAATGTGACGGTGTCTTCACCCTTAGGCTCTCCCTGTGGCGGGATACGTGGCGCTGTTGCGCGGGGTCAATGTCGGCGGGCACAGGAAGGTGCCGATGGCCGAATTGCGGGAGCTGATGGCGGGGCTGGGGTGGGAGGGAATCCGTACGCATCTGCAGAGCGGGAACGCTGTCTTCAGCGCCGAGGGGCGCAGTACGGAGGAGCTGGCGGCGGAGTTGGAGCGGGCTGTTGGCCGGCACTTCGGGTTTGAGGTTGGCTGTCTTGTGCGGACGGGTGAGGAGCTGCGCGGTGCGATGGAGCGTTGTCCTTTTCCGGCGGCGGAGCTGGATCCAGCCAAATTGCTGGTGCTGTTTCTGAGCGAGCCACTGGATCCCGTACGGCTGGCTCCGGTTGACCCGGCGGCATACGCGCCGGATGAGTTTCAGCTGGTGAGGCGGGAGATTTTCTGCTGGTTCCCGGGCGGTATGGGCCGTAGCAAGCTGCCGGGTGCGCTGGCCGGGGCTGCCAAGGGGCTCACGGTCACCGGACGCAACTGGCGTACGGTCAGTACCCTTGCTGAGCTGGTGAATTAGCTGCCCGGCCCTCCTGGGCCCCCTGGGATGACGCGGTGGCGTTGCGTATGTCACACGCGCCGTGGGGGTTGAGCTGAGCGCGTCAATCCGACAGAGTTTCGACTCAATCGAACGCGGTTTCTTGCGCGTTCGAGTGCTGCGTTATGGCGCAGTGTTCAGCCCCCCACACGACCACCACGAGGAGGACCCCTCGTCATGGCACAACACCAGCGTGGAAAGCGCCGTCGGCTGATCCTGGCTATATCCGCCGCGGCCGCGGTAACGGCAGGAGCGACGCTCCTGACACTTCCGGCCGGCGCGTCTCCCGCCGAGTCTCCCGCCGAGGGCACCATCTACGGCGCGGACGCCACGGACGCCGTCAAGGGCAGCTATATCGTACTGCTCAAGGACGGAAAGGACGGCGTGCAGGCGGCGTCCGACGGTAAGGGCCTCGCCAAGAAGTACGGCGGCGAAGTCAAGAAGACCTACAAGTCAGCTGTCAACGGCTTCTCGGCCAGCAGCCTGAGCGAGACCGAGGCCAAGCGGCTCGCGGCCGACCCGGCCGTCGACAAGGTCGTCCAGAATCAGCGCTTCAGCATTGACGCCACCCAGGAGAATCCGCCGTCCTGGGGCCTGGACCGAATCGACCAGGAAGAGACCAAGGGCAATGACGCCTACACCTACACGGACAGCGCGGGGGAGGGAGTGACCGCGTATGTCATCGACACCGGCGTCCGGATCAGCCACTCGGACTTCGAAGGCCGTGCCGAGTACGGCTTTGACGCCGTCGACGGGGATGAGGAGGCCGATGACGGCAACGGTCACGGTACCCATGTCGCGGGAACCATCGCCGGTGCTGAGCACGGTGTCGCCAAGAAGGCCAGGGTTGTCGCCGTCCGCGTCCTGGACGACGACGGCTCCGGCACCACCGAGGGCGTCATCGCGGGCATCGACTGGGTGACCGAGAACGCCGACGGTTCGTCAGTCGCCAATATGTCCCTGGGCGGCGGCGCGGACGAGGCACTGGACGCGGCCGTCCGCAAGTCCATCGAGGCGGGCATCACCTACGGCGTCGCCGCTGGCAATGAGTCCACCGACGCCGGCCAGGGCTCTCCGGCCCGGATCAAGGAGGCGATCACCGTCGCCTCCAGCACCGACACCGACGAGCAGTCGGACTTCTCCAACTACGGGGGTGTCATCGATCTCTACGCGCCGGGCTCGGACATCACCTCCACCTGGATCGGTGACGACAAGGCCACCAAGACCATCTCCGGTACCTCGATGGCGGCCCCGCATGTGGCCGGCGCCGCGGTGCTCTACCTGGCCGAGAACCCCGGGGCCGCTCCCGCGGACGTCGAGTCGGCCCTGACCGGCTCCGCCACCCCGGACGCCATCGGCAACGCGACTGACGGCACCCCGAACCTGCTGCTGAGGGTCGGCGAGTAAGGGGGCGCAGCTCCCGTAATCGACAGCCCGCCCGCCGTACTCACCCCCATGGGGTACGGCGGGCGGCGCGTATGTGGGTCAGGGCGCGGTACGGCGAACCCCTCGATAGGAGAAGGCCCGCAGCGCCCACTCGACGGGCCCGTACCGATGCCGCCGCAGCCAGTACGCGCTGAGCAGCATCTGGCTTACGAAGATGACCACCGCGATGCCCAGCACGGTCAGCGGGGAGAGGCTGCCGACCAGCCCGGCGCCAATCCCGGTGAAGATCAGTACGCAGATCAGCGACTGAGCCAGATAGTTGGTGAGCGCCATCCGCCCGGCCGGAGCGAGCGCGTTCATGAGCTTCGTCCCGCGTGTGGTCTCAAACAGCCGCAGCACCGTGGCGGCATACGCGGCGGCCAGGAACGGCGCGGTGAGCGAGGTGATGGCGACGCCGGTGAGGCTGTGCGGTCCGCCCAGCGCGGTCAACAGCACAGCGCCGGTGAGGCCGATGGGGAAGCCCGCGTACTGCACGCGGCTCAGCAGCCGGGTGTGCGCGGGTATATGGGCCATCACGCGGTGGCGCCCGGCGACCAGCCCGAGCAGGAACATCGCCAGCGCCGTCGGTGCCTGCTGGAAGAGCAGCCCCGCCGCCATCCGCGGCAGCATCTCGAAACGCCCGGCTATGACCGAGCCGAGCCCGCCGGAGAACGCCTCCGTGGTCGCCCGGCCATCGGCGAGCGCGGCGGATTCATCGACCGCCGTGAGCCCGGCGACCGCCATCGAGGTGAACAGCAGCACGACCCAGCCGACCAGCACCGCGGCGGTGATGAGCGCTGTGCGGGTACGGACGCCCCGCAGCGCGTAGAGCAGCAGCCCCAGCAGAGCGTAGGTGGTGAGGATGTCGCCCTGAAAGAGCAGTACGGCGTGCAGCGCGCCCAGCAGGAACAGCCCGGCCAGCCGCCGGAAGTGGCGTGGCCGGAAGGCGGCACCGGCCCGGTCGGCGGAGGCCGTCTGCAGGGTGAAGCTATAGCCGAAGAGGAAGGAGAAGAGGAGATAGAACTTCATCTCGAACAGCAGCGTCACCACTGCGCGAACGCCATGGTCGAGCGGAGAGTCGAAGGCGGGGTCGGTCACGCCGTGGAAGGCGTAGCCCGAGGCGAAATAGGCGATATTGACGATGAGAATGCCGAAGAGCGCGAAGCCGCGCAGCCCGTCCACATTCCGCATCCGGGGCGGGGTGGACGTGGTCGCGGGGCGGAGCTCGGCGGGATGAGTGCTCATGCTCCTGACGTTAGAGAAGGGCGGCATCGCACGGAATCGGGCTAACCCCCCGGGCGGGGTGGTGCTGAGTGCATCCCGGAGCGGATAAGGCGCACTTCGGACCGTGGCGCTCGCTGAGCGACCGAGTAGCGTGAGCGAGGAGTAAGAGAAGTATGAACAACCCACAGGTATTAGTGCAGGAAGCCACGGATGCACAGCGGTCGGTGATCGAGCGGTTGGCGCAGCTGGAGCGCCACGATCTGTCGGCCTTCCGGGGCTATACCCCGGACGCCGATGGCGTGTTCGCCTTTGACAGGCTTCCGAACTTCTTCAGCGAGCCGGACCGCCATGCGTATCTGATCCACTACGGGGAAACGCTCGCCGGTTTCGCCCTCACCCGTGGGCTGTCCGATGGCGGGACCTCGGTCTACGCCTTCTTTGTCGTGCGGGCACTGCGCCGGCGGTCGGTTGGCCACCGGGCCGCGCTCGAGCTGCTGCGGCTGCGTCCTGGCCGCTGGGGGATCGCCTTCCAGGAGGAGAACGCGGGCGCCGCCCGCTTCTGGCGGCAGGTCGCCACCGCCGCCGTCGGCACGGCCTGGCAGGAGGAGCTGCGGCCAGGGCCCGCCGGCATGGCGCCGGACACCTGGCTGCTGCTGGACACCCAGGGGGAAACGCGATGAAGCCCACGCTGATGCGCCATGGCGTCGGCCTCGTCACCGTGCTCGCGGCCACCCGAGAACCCTGGCTTCTGCCTCCGGGGGCAGCCCGACCGGTGGGAGGCCGGAGCGGTGTGGCTCCCAGCCGGGGTTCCGGCACAGCCAGGCCCAGGTGTCGGAGACCGTCTCTGCGACCGGGCGGCAGCGCAGTCCGGCGGCGAGCGCCTTGGAGACATCGGTCTGGTGGATCGCTGCGTGGAGCTCGCCCGGCGGCAGCCAGATCGGCAGCTGGGTCCAGGGCTCGAGCCCGGCCGCCAGAATCCTTTCCGGCTCGATCCACCGCAGCTCAGCGCCGGAACCGGTCACCTGGACGCAGAGGTCCAGCAGCTCACCCATCGTGGTGTGCCCGGGTGGGCTGACCATGTTGTACGGGCCGCCGAGTCCGCGCTCGGCGGCGTCCAGGGTCCAGCTCGCCAGATCGCGGGCGTCGATGTACTGCAGCTCCAGCCCGTACGGCCCAGGGGCCAGCACCGGGCCGCCGCCCTGGGCGATCCGGCGCAGCCACCAGGGCAGCCGTCCGATGTTCTCGTACGGTCCGAGGATCAGCCCGGCCCGTACGAACAGCGCCCGCTCCCCGAAGACCTCTTCGGCGGCCAGCTCGCCGCCCCGCTTGTCCTGCGCGTACTCCGTGGCCCCAGCGTCCGCCGACGCCGCCACCAGTGGCGCGCCCTCATCAGAACCGGCCGCGGACGGCCAGGCGTACACGGACCCGCTGGAGATGTACGCATAGTGCCCCACCCGCCCCGCCAGCAGCCGCGCGGCATCCCGTACGGCCCGGGGCGCGCCCGTCCATGTATCGACGACGGCATCCCAGGCGCCGCTTTCCAGCGCGGCGAGCTCAGCCTCCGCATCGCGGTCGCCGGTACGGACCTGGGCACCCGCCGGGGGCTGCCGGGTCCCCCGGTTGAAAAGGGTCACCCGCCACCCCCGCGCCACCGCTTCCTCGGCCACGGCCCGCCCGACAAAGTCCGTTCCACCCAGCACCAGAAGTCTCATGCGGCAACTGTCCCCGCTCCCTGGCCCGTTCGGAACGGGTGCTCACCCTCAGCGGAATCGCCGAGAGCGTAAGCCTCACAGGGGCGACGTTTCCGGCTGTGGAGGCCAGTGGGCCGACCGTGGGGCCGAGCACGCCGAGGGTGTTCCGTGGCTAGAGCGTGGCGTGGCCCTCGGCGGTCATCGGCAGCCTGGCCCATACCGTCTTGCCAATGCCTCCCGGGCCTTCCCGCGAGCCCCACTTGGTGCTGAGCATTTCCACGATGCGCAGGCCGCGACCGCCCTCGTCCGTGTCGTCGTCGGTCTCGTTCAGCCGTGGGGGCTCCGGGTGGGCGTCGGACACCTCGATCACGAGTTCTCCGGCCTCGCGGGTGACCGTCACCTCGAAGAACCGGCCCCGCACATGACCGTGGCACACGGCGTTGGCGGCGAGTTCGTTCGTGATGAGGACGGCGTCGCTCACCGTCTGCGACCCACAGCACCAGCTGTGCAGGGTCTGGGTGACTTCGGCCCGTACGTCTGGGACTGAACCGCGCACCGAGGTGTAGCGCATTGACCATCGGTGCACCGTGCATCACCTGGTCCTCATCGTGCATGGATCTTGGAGATCGTGCGTTGGGTCGAGCTGTGAACGAGCTTGTTTATGCGAAGTTATGCAACTCCATCAATCTTCGGCGCCGAGCACGCCACTTGTCGTCCCTCCTGTCCGGGGACGATTCGTCCCCGGACAGGTGTTGGCTTGGGGGCGCTGACCACTGCTTCTCCTGCTCGCGATCCCATGTCGCGGTCCCCGTCACGCTCCGTGGCAGGTCCCCGGTGAGCTCCCCTCCGCGCGGGTACAGCGCTAATGTGACGCATAGATCAAGACTGGTGCCGTCACAGTCCTTGAGGGGAGGCGTCTTGGCCTCATCCCACAGCACGCCGGGCGTAGCGGCCCGGGCCGCTACGCTGCGGGCTGAACTCATCGAACGAGGCTGTACGACAGCGCATATCGCGCAGGCGATCGCGGCGGAGTGCGGTATCCGCCCCCGGGCCGCGTACCGCTACGCTCGGGGTTACTCGGGTCAGCAAGCGGCCGATGTCTACAACGCCCGCTATGGGACAGCGCTTTCCCCGGCCTCGATGACGAAGAAGAGAATCAGCGAGTACGAGATCTGGCCCCTGCCTGGAGTGTCCAGGCGCCCGAGCCGGACCGTCCTGACGCGGCTGGCCGAGATTTACGGGACCACGGTGGACCAGCTCATCGACCATCACGATGTGCGGGCGCTGCCACCAGAAGACGCGCGAGGTCTCCTGGCGACGGCTTCGGCCTCGGGCTCTCCCGAAGGAGGCGACACCACGAAGCGCCGTACCGCGTTGAAAGCTCTGGGGCTGGCCGCCGGGAGCAGCGGGCTGAATGTCTCACCCGGCGAGGCAATGGCCTTCACCCGTGAACTGGAGCGGACCGACCTCGGCCCGGACACTCTTGAGCATCTGGATGTGCAGCTCCACCACCTGGGCAGTATGTACGCTGCCTCCCCGCCGGCCGAGATCTGGCAGGCGGCCGCGTTGCTGCGTCGGCACACGGCCGAACTGCTCTCCAGACGCCACACCTTGACCGAGGGCCGGGAACTGGCCCGTTGCGCGGGGATGCAGTCGGTGGTCCTGGCCTGGGCGGCGCACGACATGGGCAGGGTCGGCGTCGCCGAGGCGTACTGCGTCGACGCCCACGCCCACGGACGTCAGGCCGGGGTGCCCGAGGTATGCGCCTGGGCCGATGACGCCCGCGCCACTATCGCTCTCTACGACGACCGCCCGCAGCAGGCGCTGGCGGCCGCCCAACGCGGCTTCGCCGCAGCGCCGGTGGACTCACCGGCCGCCGCCCGGCTCGCCGCCCAGATCTCCCGGGCCTGCGCCAAGGTCGGCGACGGGGTCCGCTTCGAGGAGGCGAACCGGGTGGCCCGCCAGTACGCTGACCGGCTCCCCGCCCATGGCGCCGGACTCTTCGGCGCCGACGCCGTACGCCTCTCCTCCTACGACGCCTCCAGCCATCTCTGGCTCGGCGACCCCGCCCGTGCCCACCGAGCCGCTGAGCAGGCCACCGCCCAGTACCGGGAAGTGCCGCACGGGAAACAGTCCCCGACCAGGATGGCCATCGCCCAGATCGACCTGGGTGCGGCCCGCGCCGCGCTCGGGGAGATCGACGGAGCGATCGAGAGCGGCCGGGCAGCGGTGCGGTGCGAGCGGCTTGTGGGTTCCATCGCCACCCGGGCCACCGAACTGTGCGCGGCACTGATGCGGATGGCCCCGGACACCGCCGAGGTACGTGACTTCGCCCAGGAGGTACGTACCGCGAGACCGCCGCTCAGCCGTTAGGCGGTACCAGTCCATCGCGTACGTCGAGCACGGTCATCCCCAGGGCGCGCGCCGCCACCTCATCGGCGTCCTCCACCGCCAGACAGCGGATCCGGGTCTCACCGAGCCGTGACGCCTGACGGTCGGTGGTAGCGGGCTTGACCGTGGTGAGCCCTTGCCGACGAGTTCATCCCGCAGCCAGCGCCTTCGCCTTCGAGGAACTGCGGGAATTACTGCTGACCCCCAGGGGGACCTGCCGCGCCATCGATGCCTACCCCGCCGACACGGGCACGGTGTCCCACTCCGATAACCGCCTTCATCGCCAACCCAGGACCCCTCATCTCCCACAAGGACGTGTCTCGATGGGGCGAGCACGCGGCGGCGCTTTCTCCGTACGCACTTTCGTGGGAGGCCACTTCTCTTTGGAGGCTCCGCTACGGCACCGAGCGGCTACGGGGAAGCGCGGGGTTCAGCTGGTTGAGAGCGTGGTCGTCTGGCGCCCGCTGTGAGCCTACGCCGCGAAGGCGGCGAACTCGCGGGAGCGGGCCTCGTCGTAGCGGTGCAGCAGCAGCCGGGCCAGCTCGGGGGCGTCGCCCAGGACCGGGGCGAGGAGGTCGGCGCCCGACTCCCGGGCGTCGGCGGCGATACGGTCCGGGAGGAAGCCCGGGGCGATGACGTAGGGGGCGACGGCCACCCGGTGGATGCCGTCCGCGCGCAGGGCGCGGACGGCATCCACCGTGCGGGGCAGGGATGCGGAGGCGAACGCAGGCCGCACGGCGCACCAACCAGTGGTACGCCGCCACTCCCGCGCGATTTCAGCGATCACTGCGATCGCCTCCGGGTCTGAGGAGCCCGCCGAGGCCAGCACGACCCCGGTGGAGGGGATGTCGCCGGTGCGGAGACCGGCTTCGGACAGGCGTCGGGTCAGGGCAGCGGTCAGCAAACCGTGCGGGCCCAGTACGTCGGCCTGGGTGATGCGGAGGTGGGGGAGGCGGGCGGCTGTCTCATGCAGTACCGATGGGATGTCGGACTTGGCGTGGAAGGCCCGGGTGAGGAGAAGGGGGAGGGCCACTACGTCGCGGATGCCGTCGGCGTGCAGGCGGGACAGGACCTGGGGGACGGATGGCGCGTTGAAGTCCAGGTAGCCCACCTCGACCCGCAGCCCCGGCCGCAGCGCACGGAGCCGCGCGCACAGCGCGGTCACCGTGGCCGCGTGGCGGGGATCGCGGCTGCCGTGGGCGACGAGGAGGAGGGTGGGGGCGCGCATGGTGGCGGATTCCGTTCAGGTGCCTGCGCCGGTGAGGCCGCGGCTGTGCAGGACGCGGCGCTCCAGCGGGGTGAACAGGGCGGATTCGACGAGGACGCCGACCGCGAGGATGAGGGCGACGGCGGCGAGTACCTGGCTCATGGACTGGGCGGCGTTGCCCTCGGCGAGCATCCGGCCGATGCCGGGCAGGGGAGTGGCGGTGATCAGCTCGGCGGTCATCAGGGCACGCCAGCCAAAGGTCCAGCCCTGGCGGAGGGCGGAGATGAGGCTGGGCAGGGCCGCGGGGAGCAGGACATGCAGGGCGCCGCGTGAGCCGGTGGCGCCCATGGAGTGGCCCGCGCGCAGCAGGAGGGGCGGGACCTGGTCGATTCCGGCGGCCACACCTACCGCGATGGAAGGGACGGCGCCGAGGAGGACGACGGCGTAGACCGCTCCCTCGGAGGGGCCGAGGGCGATGATGGCGATGGGGACGAGCGCGGCGGCGGGCAGCGACTGGATGGACGAGAGGATCGGGCCGAAGAGGGTGCGCAGCGCGCTGAGCCGGGTGAGCAGTACGCCCAGGGGGATGCCGATGGCGGCCGAGGCGCCGAAGCCGATGAGGCAGCGCAGAATGCTGTGTCCGAGGGCAGGCAGCAGAGTGCCGTCGGAGGAGGCGGCGGCCAGTTCGGCCCCCACCGCGGCGGGGGCGGGGAGCGTGCCGGACCACTGGAGGGTGTGGGCGAGCTGCCACAGGGCGAGCACCACGGCGATGGCGAGCAGCGGTGGGGCGGCCTTGGCGAGCATCCGCCGCCCGGCGTCCTTGGCGGGGGCCTGGGTCTCCAGCGCGTCGAGGCCGGAGGCCATCTCCTGTGAGTCGTCCGCCGCCTGTGGGGTGTCCTTGGCGTCAGTGGCGGGCATGTCGGACGATCTCCTCGTGCAGATGGCCGGTGATCTCCCGGGCGAGGGTGGTGACCGCGGTGTCCTCGATCCGGCGCGGGTAGGGGATGTCCACGTCCCACTCGTGGGCGATCCGGCCGGGGCGGGAGGAGAGCAGCACCACTCGCTGGCCGAGGCGGACGGCCTCACGGACGTTGTGGGTGACGAACAGAACGGTCAGGCCGCGCTCCCGCCAGACCCGGGTGAGCTCGTCGTGCAGCAGGTCACGGGTGATGGCGTCCAGCGCGGCGAACGGCTCGTCCATCAGCAGGACCTCGCTGCCCTGGGCCAGCGAACGGGCCAGGGCGACGCGCTGCCGCATACCGCCGGAGAGCTGGTGCACCCGCTTGCCGTAGGCGTCCGGCAGCCGCACCAGATGCAGCAGCTCTTCGGCCTCTGCGCGCCGCTGGGCCTTGGGCACTCCGGCGAGCTTGAGGGCCAGCTCGACATTGCGGCCCGCGCTCAGCCACGGGAACAGCGCATGGTCCTGGAACATCAGCGCCGGGCGGCCGAAGGGCACCCGGGCGGTGCCCGAGGTGGGCTGGTCAAGACCGGCGACCAGGTTGAGCAGGGTGGACTTGCCGCAGCCGGAGGCCCCGAGCAGGCACACGAACTCCCCGGGCGCGGCGTCCAGCTGGATGTCGTCCAGGACGAGCTGCTGGGCGCCGGGGCGGCCGAACACCTTGGAGACATGGTCGAGCTGCACCGCGTAGGGGCGCTCATTGGTCTCGGTGGCGGCGGCAGCGGAGGTTGCCGGGGCGGGGGTGGCGAGTTCAGTGGGCACGGAGGCTGTCCTCTCGTCTTCGCCACCCTGGCCGGGCGGCTATGGCAGGTGAGATCGGACGTGCGGTCGGGCGTACGGGGCGGGGTCGGAGGCGGGCATCAGTGGCGGCATCGCGCCACTCCGCCCTGGCCGCTGCCGAGGGCCCCGCTTCCGATGCGGCCACCGGTCTGGTCGAAGGTGGAGAACACTTCGGTCGCCATGGTCAGAAGTCCCAGCCGTCATCGTCCGGGGTGGACTTCGGGGCGTCCTCGGCCGTTTCGGCGAAGGCGTCTCCGGCCATACCGGCCGTGAGGGTGGTGCCGTCGGCGGGGTCGATGAGGAGGAACGATCCGGTGCGGCGGGAGTCGGCGTAGGCGTCGACCGGCAGCGGCTCGGCGGTACGGATCACGACCCGGCCGATGTCATTGGCCGCCAGCTCACCGGGGGCCGGGTGCTGGGAGAGGTCGTCCAGGGTCAGCCGGGAGGGGATGTCCTTGACGATCGCCTTCACCGTGCGGGTGGTGTGCTTGAGCAGCACCCGCTCGCCGACCTTCAGCGGCCGGTCGTGCAGATGGCAGACCGTGGCGGTGAGGTCCTGGCTGCAGGTCACCGTGGCGTCGGTGGGGGCGATCAGGTCACCCCGGGAGATGTCCAGGTCGTCCGCGAGCCGCACGGTGACGGACTGGGGCGCCCAGGCCACGTCCACGGACTGGCCGAGTGCGTCGATGGCCTCGATGGTGCTCGTACGGCCCGAGGGCAGCACGGTGACCGGGTCGCCCACGCGCAGGATGCCGGAGGCGATCTGGCCCGCGTAGCCACGGTAGTCGGGGTGCTCGGCCGTCTGCGGACGGATCACGTACTGGACCGGGAAGCGGGCCACGTCCTCGGCCGGGTCATGGGTGACCGGGACGGTCTCCAGGTGCTCCAGGACGGTGGGGCCGCCGTACCAGTCCATGGTGGCCGAGGGGGTCACGACGTTGTCGCCCGCGAGTGCGGAGATCGGGATCGTGGTGATCTCCGGGACGCCGAGGGAGGCGGCGTAGCCGGTGAACTCCTCGGCGATGGCCGCGAAGACGGGCTCGGCGTAGTCGACCAGGTCCATCTTGTTGACGGCCAGGACGACGTGCGGGACGCGCAGCAGGGCGGCCACGGCGGCATGGCGGCGGGTCTGCTCCACCACACCGTTGCGGGCGTCGACCAGCACGACGGCCAGCTCGGCGGTGGAGGCGCCGGTGACCATGTTGCGGGTGTACTGCACATGCCCGGGAGTGTCGGCCAGGATGAACCGCCGCTTGGGCGTGGCGAAGTAGCGGTAGGCGACATCGATGGTGATGCCCTGCTCCCGCTCCGCCCGCAGCCCGTCGGTCAGCAGCGCCAGGTCCGGGGCCTCCTGGCCCCGGCTGCGGGAGGCGTGCTCGACCGCCTCCAGCTGGTCGGCCAGCACCGACTTGGAGTCATGCAGCAGCCGCCCCACCAGCGTGGACTTGCCGTCGTCGACGGATCCCGCGGTCGCGAAGCGCAGCAGGGAGGTGGCCGAGGCCTCGATCAGATCGGTGGTGGTGCTCATCAGAAGTACCCCTCGCGCTTACGGTCTTCCATCGCGGCCTCGGAGAGCTTGTCGTCGGCCCGGGTCGCGCCGCGCTCGGTGAGCCGGGAAGCGGCGATCTCGGCGATGACCTTCTCAATGGTGTCGGCGTCGGAATCCACGGCGCCGGTGCAGGACATATCGCCGACCGTGCGGTAGCGCACCAGGCGGGTCTCCACGGTCTCGCCGTCCTTGGGGCCGCCCCACTCGCCCGGCGCCAGCCACATGCCGCTGCGGGCGAAGACCTCGCGCTCATGGGCGTAGTAGATCTCCGGGAGCTCGATCTTCTCCCGGGCGATGTACTGCCACACATCCAGCTCGGTCCAGTTGGACAGCGGGAAGACCCGCACATGCTCGCCGGGGGAGTGGCGGCCGTTGTAGAGCTGCCACAGCTCCGGCCGCTGACGGCGCGGGTCCCAGACACCGAACTCATCACGCAGGGAGAAGACCCGCTCCTTCGCGCGGGCCTTCTCCTCGTCCCGGCGGCCGCCGCCGAAGACCGCGTCAAAACGGTTCTTGTCGATGGCGTCCAGCAGCGGCACCGTCTGCAGCGGATTGCGGGTGCCGTCCGGGCGCTCGCGCAGCTGGCCGCTGTCGATGAACTCCTGCACCGACGCCACATGCAGCCGAAGGCCGTGCTCGGCGACCGTGCGGTCCCGGTAGTCGATGACCTCCGGGAAGTTGTGCCCGGTGTCCACATGCAGCAGAGCGAACGGCACCGGCGCCGGGGCGAACGCCTTCAGCGCCAGATGCAGCATGACGATGGAGTCCTTGCCGCCCGAGAAGAGAATGACGGGACGCTCGAACTCGCCCGCCACCTCACGGAAGATATGCACCGCCTCGGACTCCAGCGCGTCCAGGTGCGTCAGCGCGTAGGGATTGTCCTCCGTCACGCCAGTCCCCTCTCGATCAGCAGCGTGTGCAGCGCCGTCGCGGATTCCTCGACGGTCTGCACATGGGCGTGGATCCGCAGATCCGGGTCTTCCGGAGCCTCATACGGGTCGTCCACACCGGTCAGCCCGGCGATCTCCCCGGCCGCCTGCTTGGCGTAGAGCCCCTTCACATCGCGTACGGAGCACACCTCCACCGGAGTGGCGATATGCACCTCAAGGAAGCCGGTGCCCTCCACCTGATGGCGCTTACGGACCGCCTCCCGGCTGTCCGCGTAGGGCGCGATCACCGGCACGAGCACCTTCACCCCGTGGGAGGCGAGCAGTTCGGCCACGAAGCCGATCCGCTGGACGTTCGTATGCCGGTCCTCGCGGGAAAATCCGAGCCCGGCCGAGAGGAACTCGCGGATCTCATCACCGTCCAGCACCTCCACCCGGTGCCCCTCGCCGCGCAGCCGGTCCGCCAGCGCGGTGGCGATGGTCGTCTTGCCCGCGCTCGGCAGACCGGTGAGCCACACCGTGGCACCCGTCTGAGCCACGCTCATCTCCCGCTCCCTACGTATCTCTTCGCCGCTCATCAGCCGTGCAGCCCGCACTCGGTCTTGTTCTGTCCGGCCCAGCGCCCGGCCCGTGCGTCCTCGCCGTCCTGTACGCGCCGGGTGCAGGGGGCGCAGCCCACGGAGGCGTAGCCGTCCATCAGCAGCGGGTTGGTGAGCACACCGTGCTCGGTCACATAGGCGTCCACATCGTCCTGCGTCCAGCGGGCGATGGGGGAGATCTTGACCTTCTGCCGCTTCTCGTCCCAGCCGACGACCGGGGTGTTCGCCCGGGTCGGTGACTCATCGCGGCGCAGCCCGGTCGCCCAGGCGTCATAGCCGGTCAGGCCCTCTTCGAGGGGCTTGACCTTGCGTAGCGCGCAGCACAGGTCCGGGTCACGGTCATGCAGCTTCGGCCCGTACTGGGCGTCCTGCTCGGCGACCGTCTGGCGTGGGGTGAGCGTGATGAGGTTGACGTCCATCACGGCCGCCACCGCGTCCCGGGTGCCGATGGTCTCCGGGAAGTGGTAGCCGGTGTCCAGGAACACCACATCCACGCCCGGGAACGCCTGGGACGCCAGATGCGCCACGACCGCGTCCTCCATGGAGGAGGTGACGCAGAAACGCTCGCCGAACGTTTCTGCGGCCCAGCGCAGGATCTCCAGCGCGGGTGCCTCCTCCAGCTCCCGTCCGGCCCGCTCGGCGAGCTCTCGCAGCCCGACCGCGGTGCTGCTGGTACTGGTGCTGGTCATGCCGTGCCCCCTTCGCTGTTGTCGGCGCGCTGGAATCCACTGGCCAGCAGGCCGAGGAACTTCAGCCGGAAGGCGCGGTTGCAGGCCGCGCACTCCCAAGAGCCATGCCCTTCCTCGGACGGGCGCAGATCCTCGTCACCGCAGTACGGGCAGTAGAACGGCGCGGCTCGCTCGCTCACTTGAGGGCCCCCTCATCGGCCCGGGCCGCCCACTGGGCGAACCGCTCGCCGTCCGCGCGCTGCTCCTGGAAGTTCCGCAGGACGCGCTCGATGTAGTCGGGCAGCTCGGCCGAGGTGACCTTGAGGCCGCGGACCTTACGGCCGAAGCCGGGCTCCAGGCCGAGCGAGCCGCCCAGGTGCACCTGGAAGCCCTCGACCTGGTTGCCGTCCTTGTCGACGACCAGCTGTCCCTTGAGACCGATGTCCGCGATCTGGATACGCGCGCAGGAGTTCGGGCAGCCGTTGACATTGATGGTGATGGGCTCATGGAAGTCCGGGAGACGGCGCTCCAGCTCATCGATGAGTGACTGGCCACGGCCCTTGGTTTCCACGATGGCCAGCTTGCAGAACTCGATGCCGGTGCAGGCCATCGTGCCGCGCCTGAACGGCGATGGCTTGGTGGTCAGATCCAGCGACTCCAGGCCCTCGGTGAGCGAGGCGACCTGCTCCTCGGTGACATCGAGGATGAGCATCTTCTGCTCAACGGTCGTACGGACCCGGCCGGAACCATGTGCCTCGGCCAGCTCGGCGATCTTGGTCAGGGTGGCGCCGTCGACCCGGCCGACGCGCGGTGCGAAGCCGACGTAGTAGCGGCCGTCCTTCTGCTGGTGGACACCGACGTGGTCACGCCACTCCTGGACGGGCTTGTCGGGCGCGGGGCCGTCGATCAGCTTGCGTCCCAGGTACTCGTCCTCCAGCACCTGGCGGAACTTCTCCGCGCCCCAGTCGGCGACCAGGAACTTGATCCGGGCACGGGTACGCAGCCGGCGGTAGCCGTAGTCGCGGAAGATCGAGACAACGCCTTCGTACGCGTCGGCGACCTCCTCCAGCGGCACCCAGGCGCCCAGCCGGACACCGATCTTGGGGTTGGTGGAGAGCCCGCCGCCGACCCAGAGGTCGAAGCCGGGGCCATGCTCGGGGTGGTTGACGCCGACGAAGGCGATGTCGTTGATCTCGTGCGCGACATCGAGCAGCGGGGAGCCGGAGACGGCCGACTTGAACTTCCGGGGCAGGTTGGAGAAGTCCTTGTTGCCGACGATCCGGCGGTGGATCTCCTCGATCGCCGGGGTGCCGTCGATGATCTCGTCGGCGGCGATACCGGCGACCGGCGAGCCGAGGATGACGCGCGGGGTGTCACCGCAGGCCTCGGTCGTCGACAGACCGACGCCCTCCAGACGGCGCCAGATCTCCGGCATGTCCTCGATCCGGATCCAGTGGTACTGGACGTTCTGCCGGTCGGTGATGTCGGCGGTGCCGCGCGCGAACTCCTGGGAGATCTCACCGATCACCCGGAGCTGTTCGGTGGTCAGCCGCCCGCCGTCGATCCGGACGCGCAGCATGAAGTACTCATCGTCCAGCTCTTCCGGCTCCAGAATCGCTGTCTTGCCGCCGTCGATCCCGGGCTTGCGCTGGGTGTACAGACCCCACCAGCGCATCCGTCCGCGCAGATCGGCGCCATCGATGGAGTCGAAGCCACGGTGTGCGTAGATCGTCTCAATGCGTGTCCGCACATTGAGACCGTCGTCGTCCTTCTTGGTCTGCTCATTGGGGTTGAGCGGAGTGAAGTGGCCCTTGGCCCACTGGCCTTCGCCGCGGTGGCGGCCGGCCTTGCGACGGGTCGGGGCGGCAGCGGCTGGCTTGGGGGTGTCGGCCATGGCGGTGTGTCCTTCGGACTGACGGTAAGCGGCTCTACCTGCGTAGTCCGGGCATAGAGCTACCGGTGGCGCAGGTGGGAAGGATGGGGTGTCTCGCTCGCCCGCAACGGTGGGGGCGGCGCGGAGTGCGGCGGTGCTGGACTGTCAGCGCGCCGGACACATGGCGCTGGACATGCGGCCGAGGTCGACGTGCCGCCGACTCACCAAGGCAATTCCAGCTCGAGACATGACGGAAGCGTGGCACGCTTCTTTAGACTCAGTCCACCGTTATCCAAGATATGGACACCATCGTCCCGCATCGCGGGACGATGTGGTGTCGGTCACAGTGGTGGTCGCCTCACCGGTGCGCGCCAGGCCAGGGTCCGGGGACCGGAGTCTCAGGCTCCTCTTCAACCTTGGTGTCGAAGAGCCGGAAGCCCCGCCGCTCATAGTTGTCCAGTGCGTGGGGCCCGTCCTTGCTACAGGTGTGCACCCACACCCGGGTGGTCGGCTCCCGTCCCGGCCAGCGCTCGGCCAGGTCCCAGGCGCGTGCCGTCCCATAAGAGAGGAGGCGGCCACCGATCCGCCGCCCCCGGAAGGCGGCGATCAGTCCAAAGTAGCTGATCTCCACAACGCCCTCCGGCTGCGGATCCAGCTCAATGAACCCGGCGGGAGTATCCCGCTCGTACGCTACCCAGGTCTCCGCCCCGGGCCGCTCCAGAAACTCCTGCCACTGTGCGTACGTCCAGCTCAGCCGGTCCGTCCAGGTCACGTCGCCGCCCACGGCGGTATAGAGAAACCGGCTGAACTCCGGGCTGGGCACCTCCGCCCGGGCAATCCGGATTCCGGAATCACCGTCCGGTCCGTGGACGGGTCGGAGGTCTGTGGGGGAGGTCTGCTCCAGCGACCAGGTGGTGACGGTGACGGTGTGCATGCGGTGATCCCATCACAGGGCGGTTGCGGCCGTGCACTCGGTTCCGGGCGCCGGGAGGGTCAGGGTGCCGGGAGGATCAGTGCGACAAGTGGGCGCGGAGTACGCGTTCGGCCGCGGTGGCGTCCCCCGCGCAGAGCGCGTCGATCAGCGCGACATGCTCCGACGCCGCAGCCAGCAAATCACTGGCCCGCCCCACCGGACGCTGCGCCCGGCGCCGCAGGTCCTCGGCGACCAGGACCAGCTGCCGGTTGCCGGTCAGCTCCAGTAGACCGGCGTGAAAAGCGCGGTCCGCGTCCGCGTAACCCGCGCGGTCACCCCGCGCGGCACGCGTGACGGTGAGGTCGGCCAGCGGACGCAGCGCTTGCCAGCGCTCGGCCGGCAGCACACGCGCCAGCCGGAGCACCGTGGGGACTTCCAGCAGGGCCCGCACCTCACCCAGCTCGGCCAGCTCGCGGTCGCTGTGCTCGGCGACCCGGAAGCCACGGTTCGGCATGGTCTGGACCGCGCCTTCGCTGGCCAGCTGCTGCATGGCCTCGCGGACCGGGGTCGGGGAGACACCGAAGCGCTCGGCGAGGCTGGGCGCGGAGTAGACCTCGCCGGGGCGGAGCTCGCCACAGAGCAGCGACTCCCGGAGCGCGCTGAGCACCTGGGCCCGCACGGAGTGCCGTCGTGGGAGCTGCTGTGGGGCGGGGGGCTCGCAGTGGGTGTGCTCGCCCCTGGCGGCTTCGGCCCCGGCTTGCCCGGAGCGCGCTGCAGGTATGGGCGGTACGGCCGGTATCCGGCGTATGGAGCGCTGCCGCTGCGCGGGGACAGCCGCGTCCAGACCTGCCCGTATGGCCGACTCTGCTCGGGTCTGTTCCATCTGCCCGCTCCTGTCCCCGCCGTGTGTCCGAAGAGCACGATAAGCCGAGAGTGCGCGAGATCAAACCTCCATGTCATCGGGTAAGGTAAGGCTAACCTGCTAACGATCGTGGAATCGGGAACCGCCGTATGGCCGTCACCACCCTCGCTCCAGCTCCCGCCGCCCCCGCCGCGGAGTCCCCTCTCGCCGCCGCGTACGCCCGGCTGGCCGAGGTCGTGCCCGGGCTGCGGATCAGCGAGGTACGCGACGGGTACGAGCTTCCCCGGGGTGGCGGCTGGGTCGCCACGGACGAGCTGGCGGCCGGTGGCCCGGCCCTGGACGCATATCTCGCCTGGGACAACGCGCAGGTGCTCCACGACTACGGCCAGCAGGCCCGGCCCGATGTCATCGCCTCCTTCGGGCTGCACCGCTATGCCTGGCCCGCCACCCTGCTCATCACCATCCCCTGGTTTCTGTACCGCCGGGTGCCGCGCTTCCCGGCGGACACGGTCGCGTTCCACCGTGCCAGCGGCCGGATGGCGGTACGCACCGGCGCCTTCGCCTGCCTGCCCGACGACCGGGCCGCCGGACTGCCGGGGGCGTGGGTCGTCGCGGATGAGGAGGCGCTGCGGGCCGAGGTACGGGCGGCCGTAGCCGAGCATCTCGGGCCCGTTCTGGATGGCTTCCGGCCACGGATGCGGCGCGGACCGCGCGCGCTGTGGGGCGTGGCGACGGACGAGATCGTGGAAGGGCTCTGGTACGTCGGACAGCTGCTCGGCGAGGAGCAGCGCGCATTGGGCGAGGTCCAGCGACTGCTTCCGGGCGCCACACCCCCGTACGCCCGTGGCGCCGCCTTCCGGGAACTGGCCGGTCCTGGCGGTGAGCGTTTGCCCACGCGCGACCGCGCGAGTTGCTGCCTCTTCTACACCATTCGCCCCAAGGACACCTGTGTGACCTGTCCGCGCACCTGTGACGCGGATCGTGTCGAGCGACTGACCAGCGGACGCTAGCCAGTTCGACATAGAACGCCCCTATCCATAGGCGCTGCCGTCCTTTGGCGGTCTCTTATATGGAAAACCCCTGCGGCAAGGCGGAGTTCCGCCAAGATGCTCCGCGAAAGCGAAGCCGCGACCGAGGGTCGAACAAGGGGCACCGGATGAAACTGACAGACATATCGCTGAACTGGGTAATGGCAGGCGTGGTGATGCTCGTCGGCTTCCTCGCTGCCACCTGGGTGATGGCACGCGGCCGCAAGCCACCCGAGGATCCCGCCCAAGCCGATTCCTGGGAACGGGCGGAGGAGCGGCGCCGCCGTAAAGAGACGGTCTACGCCACCGCCTCCTATCTCCTGCTCTTCTGCTGCGCGGGCGTCGCCGCCGCGCTTTCCTTCCACGGTCTGGTCGGATTTGGCCGCCAGAACCTCAATCTCTCGGGCGGCTGGGAGTATCTGGTCCCCTTCGGCCTCGACGGCGCGGCGATGTTCTCCGCCGTGATCGCGGTGCGCGAGGCCAGCCATGGCGACGCCTCCCTGGGCTCCCGGCTGCTGGTGTGGACCTTCGCGGGAGCGGCCGCCTGGTTCAACTGGGTGCACGCGCCGCGTGGATCGGCGCACGCGGGCGCTCCCCACTTCTTCGCCGGGATGTCGCTGTCGGCCGCGATCCTCTTTGACCGTGCGCTCAAGCAGACCCGCAAGACGGCCCTGCGGGAACAGGGCCTGGTACCACGGCCATTGCCCCAGATCCGTGTGGTGCGGTGGCTCCGCGCTCCCCGGGAGACCTACGGCGCCTGGTCGCTGATGCTGCTGGAAAACGTACGGACGCTGGATGAAGCGGTCGACGAGGTTCGCGAGGACCGGCGGCGCAAGGAACAGGAACGTGCCCGCAGGCGGGAGCAGGACAAGCTCGAAAAGGCCCGGCTGAAGGCGCTCAACCGGCAGCACCGGATGTGGCACCGGGAGCAGCCCGGGCAGCAGGTGGAAGTGGAGATCGCCCCCATGTCACCGGGCGCGGTGGAGGCCAGCCAGCTGCCGGTACGGTCGCGGCCCGCCCTGCAGGCCGTGGTGGACGACAGCGGGGACAGCGGCCGTCATGAGTCCATGCGCGGCAAGAGCGATCCGGCCGTCGACGACTCCAGTCAGGCGAGCCCGCGGCTGGACTCGCTGGAGGAGAAACTCGCCGAGATCGAAAGGCAGTTCGGCTGAACGCCGTACGCTCCGTGCCCGGCGCCGCGCTTGCGAAGCGCCGGGCACGGCTCACGCTTCCCAGACGGCCGCGACCGTGCGGTCGTCGGCGTACCCCTTGACCCGTAGCTGCACATCGGCCAGAAACCCGGCCAGGCCCGGGGGTTCGGCTCCGGTCCAGCGCTCAGCCAGCCGGTCGGCGAAGGCGCTCTCGGCGCGCAGCGGCTCCGCGACCCCCGCGCTGCACAGCACCAGGGTGTCGCCCGCCTGGGCGACCGAGGACCGGAAACGGAACGGCGGGCCGGCAGCCGGGGCCGACGGCTCCGGCCCGGCCGTCCGCGCGGGCGCTCCGGGGGCTGCGATGCCCAGGTCCACCGTGCGGTGCGGGTCCCGGTCGGCCAGCGGCGCGGCGCCATGGCCCAGGACCGGAGCACCGTCCGTACCCAGGTGGCGCCCCCTCGGCTCGATGTCCTGCCACTCCCCGCCGCGCAGCCGGAACAGACCGCCGCCGCCCGCGCCGAAGAAGACCCGGATACGGCACCGCGGGTCGGCGGGCAGCAGCATGCAGCGCAGCTCAGCGGTGTATTCAGCGGGGTCGAGGCCCAGCTCGGCCGCCTCCGCCCGGAGCTTGCCCAGGCTACGGGCGGTCAGTCTGCTCAGGCCGGACTTGAGCGCACCCCTGCGGCTCGCCCGGATGTCCTCGGCGAGCCGGAGGTAACTGCGGCCGACGGCTCCGCCGATCCAGTGACAGACATTCCGCGCGGCCCGGTGCCCGGCCTCCGCCGCACGGGGCCCGCTGGCCACGGCGACCAGCAGCAGCGCCGACTCACCGCTGCCGAAGCGGGCGGTGAGCAGCGCATCGCGGCGCGGCTCGCCCCGGTAGCGCGCGGAGTCACCACGCATGGACGCGGCGCGCAGCGTGAGCGGACCGTAGCGGGCCCCGTCGAGCACGGTGTCGGGGGTCAGTTCGTCCAGTCGGTCGTGATCGGCCACGGGCAGCGCGGTCGGCTCGGCCTCGTACGTGGGCGGCCGGTCACCGACGAAGTCGACGGCGAGGACGGCGGGCTCCGCTTCCTGCTCCGCTGCCGGTCCCGGCTTGGGTGCCCGCTGCCGGCGGAGGCCCGGTGCCCCGAGCGTGTGGGCGGCGGAGTCATAGCGGTCGTCGAGGCTGTCCCCCGCCGATGAGCCGCCCGTATCGGGCTCGCCCTTGTCGTACAGCTGGCTCCACCAGTCGGCTGCTCCGGCCCGCTCCCCCTGCTGACTCATCCCTTTATTGTCCATATGACCACGGTGCGGGCCCACCCCCATGAATGATCACATTCAGCCGTTTTGGTTGCTGATGCACCGTCAGTGCACTTCGTATGCCAGTGGGATGGGCTGGCTTACCCCGCCGCCACCGCATCGGTCAATTCAGCCGTGCGGGTGACCTGGGGCCCCATTCCGGCCCCGGCCGGCCGTCCGCTGGCGGGGGCCGGAATGGACCGCCGCAACGCGCGAGGCTGAGCGGCTTCCGGCACCCTTGGGGCCATGACGATGTGGCAGCTCGTGCTGGTAGGGCTGGTGATGCTGCTCGGTCTGCTCGGGACGGTGATGCCGGGTGTGCCTGGCCCGCTGGTCGTCTGGGCTGCTGTCTTCTGGTGGGCCATGGCCGTGCGGTCAGGGGTCGCCTGGTGGGTCCTTATCGCCGCGACGGGGGTGCTTCTGATCAATCAGGCGGTTCAGCTTCTGCTGCCCAAGCGCCGGCTACGGGCAGCGGTGGTACGCCGCCGGTCCCTGCTGCTGGCCGGCGGCACCGGCATCGTTGGCTTCTTCATCGTGCCGGTGATCGGGGTGGTGCTGGGCTTTCTCGGCGGGCTGTACGGCGCGGAGCGCGGCAGGCTCGGCAGCCATGACGACGCGGTCTCCGCCACCCGTTCGATCATGCGCGCCATCGGCCGGAACATACTGATCGAGCTGTTCGCCTGCATGCTGGTGGCGGGAGCCTGGATCTGGGCACTCATCTGGGGCCCAGCCTGAAGATTCAGCCTGAGCGGCTGAGCGTTACCGCAGGGGCGCCTTCGAGGGTGAGCAGCTGCTGCTTGCGTTCCATACCGCCCGCGTAGCCGGTCAGTGCGCCATTGGCGCCGATGACCCGGTGGCAGGGGCGGACGACAAGCAGCGGATTGGCGCCGACCGCGCCGCCGACGGCCCGTGCGGAGCTCACCGGCTTCCCGGCCATCCCGGCCATCGCGGCCAGCTCGCCATAGGTGACCGTGCTGCCGTACGGGATACGGTCCAGCGCCGCCCAGATCCGGTGACGGAAGTCCGTACCGGCCGGTGCGAGCCGCAGGCCGAACTCCTTGAGCTCTCCGGCGAAGTAGGCGTCCAGCTGCCGTACCGCCTCCGTGAGGGCGGCGTCATCCCGGGTCCACTCGGCCCGCACTTGGGCGCGGCCTCGCTGCCCGGGGACGGAGACCGAGGCGAGCACACCCGGCTCGGGCCCGGCGACCAGCAACTCGCCGAGCGGGCTGGGGTGGACGGTGTACAGCATGGTCGAGGTCGACATGGTCAGCTCTCCTGGGTCAGTGCCGCGTTCCAGAGGTGGTGCAGGGCGTAGGAGCGCCAGGGCCGCCACTGTCCGCCGTGGCCGACCCGGCCGCCGACGGCCCCGATGCGCCGCAGGCCGTGGCGTACGCCCCCATCGCCCGGCAGGAATACATCCGGGTCGCCAAGCGCCCGCATGCGGATATAGCCCGCCGTCCAGGGCCCGATGCCGCGCAGCGCGAGCAGCCCCCGCTCCGCCTCGTCCCGGTCGGCGCCGGGGTCGAGGGACACGGTCCCATCGGCGAGCGCGGCCATCACATGGCGCAGGGCGTTACGGCGGGCCTCGGGCATGCCCAGCTCCCGCAGGGCGGCCCCGGCCAGCGCCCCGGCCTCGGGGAAGAGATGGGTGAGCCCGCCGTCGGCCGCCGGAAGCGGCTTGCCGTAGGCCTCGACGAGGGTGCCCGCGAGGGTGCGGGCCCCGCCCACGGTGATCTGCTGGCCCAGCACGGCCCGTACGGCCAGCTCCTGGCCGTCGGCTGCGCCGGGCGAGCGCAGTCCGGGCCGGGCGGCGGCCAGCGGGGCGAGCAGCGGATCGCCGCTGAGCCGCTCGGTGACCGCGTAGGGGTCCGCGTCCAGGTCGAAGAGGCGGCGCAGCCGCTGCACGGCGGCCGTCAGATCGCGGAGGTCCGTGAGGTGCAGCCGGCAGGGCAGCCACCCCGGCCCGCCCCGTTCCCCGACCTCGGCGACGCCATGCCCGTACGGCAGCGCCAGGGTACGGCGGTAGCGGCGGGCTCCCGTCTCCCCGGTCATCTCCTCGATCCCGGGGATGGCACGCCGTCCGAGGAAGCCGAAGATCCCTTCCGTGTCATACGGTCCGCGATAGGCGAGCCGCAGCGTCACCCCGTCTCCGTCGGCCGGTGCCCTGCGCGTGCCGCGCAACTCGCTGGGCGTACAGGCGTACACCTGGCGGATGGTGTCGTTGAACTGCCGTACGCTCGCGAAGCCCGCCGCGAAGGCGATCTCGGTGACCGGCAGCCGGGTCGTCCGCAGCAGCACCCGCGCGGTATGCGCCCGCTGTCCCCGCGCGAGCGCGACCGGCCCGGCGCCCAGCTCGGCGGTGAGCTGCCGCTGCACCTGCCGGGCGCTGTACCCGAGCCGCCGGGCCAGCCCGGCGACGCCCTCCCGGTCCACGATCCCGTCGCCGATCATCCGCATGGCCCGGCCGACGGCGTCGGCCCGTACGTTCCACTCGGCGGAACCGGGCACGGTGTCGGGGCGGCAGCGGCGGCAGGCCCGGAAGCCCGCCGCCTGCGCGGCCGGAGCCGAGGGGTAGAAGCGGACGTTCTGCCGCTTCGGCGTGAGTGCCGGGCAGCTTGGACGGCAGTAGATGCCGGTGGTGACGACAGCGGTGAAGAAGACGCCGTCGAAGCGCTCATCACGGCTGCGTACCGCCTCGTACCTGCTCTCATCGTCCATCACGCGATCCAGTGTGCGCCGCCGCCCGGCCCGTCACTGGCGGAAATCGGACATGGCGATCAGCAGATAGGGCACAGCCGCCACCGCGAAGATCACTCCCGGGCCCGCCCAGAGGGACCCCAGTGCGTACCCCGCGAAGGTCAGCACCGCCACCACCTCCGCGCCGAAGCCCGCCATCGAGGTCACCGTGGCCCGTGCCCGGTCGGCGATACGGGCCTGCAGCCGGGCATCGGCCACCACCATCGCCCACTGGAACACCCCGAACGCGACCGCGACCAGCACCAGCCCGGCCGGATGGCCGCTCAGCGTTCCGGCCGCCAGACAGACCGCGCCAACGGCGAGGACGGGCGCCGCCCAGCGCGCTCCGCGCCCAGCGCACCAGCCACCGGCCACGACACCGACGGTGACCAGCAGCACCAGCAGCGGCACCGTGGTATCGGCGACGCCGGTGGACCGGGCGAGCAGCGGAATGTACTCATCCAGTGAGGTGACACCGCTGACCAGCGCCACCAGCAGCACGGCACGCCCGGCCCCGCGCGCCCGCCGCACCTGGCCGAGGCCGTCCCGGACGACGGCCCCGAAACTCCGCTCGCCAGGCTCCGCGACGGCACGGGAGTCGGGGAGCGTGCGGCCCACAACGGCGCCCAGCAGCGTGACAACGACGCTGGCGGCACCCACCGCCGGATAACCGCCGAGCGCGAACACCGGCGCGGCCAGCGCCGTCGCGGCGAGCTGCGCGGTGGTGGCGATCGCCTGCGTACGGCCCATGACCCGCGCGTACGCCCCGGCGGCGCCGATCCGTGTCAACTCCTCGTAGACCAGCGCCTGAAGGGTGCCGGAACGCAGCGCGCCACCCGCGCCCCACAACACAAAGCCGACAGCGAAGGCCGGGTAGGACGGGAGACAGGTCCACAACGCGTAGCCCGCTGCTGTCAGCAGCGGCGCGATGATCAGCAGCCGTCGGCGGGAGAAGACGTCAGCCCAGAGGCCGGAAGGCACTTCGAGCGCAACGGCCGTCACCGACCAGATGACGAAAAGCGAGGAGATCTCCGCTGCGGAGAGCCCGGTCTCGGCGAAGAGCAGCGCGTAGACCGGGTAGAGCAGTACCAGGTCTTCGCACCAGGCGTAGGCATACAGCCTGCGCGTCAGCTGGGTCTCGGGTGAGGCTCAATGTCGCCAGATCATGGGTTGAGCGTACGACGCGAGCAGCGGCGGACGGAAGGCCCGTTCACTCCGCCGGGCAGACGAACTCGCACCAGACGCGCTTGCCATCCCCGCGCGACTCCACGCCCCACACATCGGCCAGCTGGTCCACCAGCAGCAGTCCCCGTCCCGGGAGCCGCGCATCGCGGGCTGTCCGCAGCTCCGGGTGCTCGCTGGACCGGTCCTCCACCTCGACCCTCAGCCGCCGTTCGGCTCCGCCGAGCAGCCGGATGGTCACGACGGCCCCGCCCTCGGTATGGGTCAGGGCGTTGACCGTGAGTTCATGGGCGGCCAGCTCCACATCGTCGCCGCGTGCGTCGGCGTTCCAGGCGTGGGCCGCCTCACGGACCAGCCGCCGGATTCCCGCCAGAGCCTCCATATCGCCCGGCGCGACCGACTGGAGCCGACGGCCCAGCTGGGGGATCACGGCCCTCTCCCGGCGCAGCAGCACCACCGCCATGTCGTCCACCCCGGACCGCTCTTCGGGCAGCTCGCACAGCCAGTCGGCCAGCTTCCGCAGATCCGCCGGGCCGCGCCCGATGGACTCGGCGAGATTCTGTATTCCGTCGTCGACGTCGGCACCGGGCCGCTCGACGAGGCCATCGGTGAACATCAGCAGGGTCTCCCCGACCTCCAGCTCCATCGCGGTCACGGGATAGTCCAGCGGACCGAGGTTCGGCAGCCCCAGCGGCAGCCCGCCCGTCACCGGGAACAGGCGGCAGGTGCCGTCGGTCCGCTGCAACAGCGGATCCAGGTGACCGGCCCGCACCAGCCGGAGCCAGCCCGTGGTGGGGTCAACCTCGGCGTAGAGGCAGGTGGCGAAGCGGTCGGTGTCCAGATCATGCAGAAAGGCCGAGGCCCGCGCCATCACGGTGGAGGCGGCGTGCCCCTCGGCGGCGTATGCCCGCAGTACGATCCGCAGCTGGCCCATCACCGCCGCGGCATGGGTGTCATGACCCTGTACATCGCCGATCACCGCGGCCACCCGGCCGCCGGGCAGCGGGATCACGTCGTACCAGTCACCGCCGATGTCCCGCACCTGGCGCGCGGGACGGTAGCTCACCGCGGTCTCTATCCCCGGAATGCTCGGGATGGTGTGGGGGAGCATGGCCCGCTGCAGGCTCTCGGCGAGCTCCAGCTCCTGCTCAAACATCTTGGCGCGTTGCAGGCTCTGCGCGATGCTGCTGGTCAGCGCGGTGAGCAGGGCGCGCTCTCCGGGTGGGAAGCTGTGCTTGTCCCGGAAGAGCAGGCCGATCGCGCCGATCGCCCGGCCCTGGGCGATCAGTGGCAGATACGCCGCGGCGGAGGCGTTCAGCGGCGCGATATACGGCCACAGCCGCGGATAGCGGTTGGCGAACTCCTGGCGCGATTCGATGAAGCGGGAGGTCATGGTGCGTACGACCTCGCTCATCGGGAAATCTCCGTCTATCCGGGTGAACTCCAGCTCCGGTACGAAACTGCTGGTGCGCCCCTCGGCGACCAGACGGATGTGCTTGCCCTCAACGAAGCCCATCATGAGGCTGACCGCGCCCATCCGGCCCATGCCCCGGGAGCTCTCCAGCACATCGATGACATCGCTCACGGTGCGTGCTGCGGCCAGGGCGGCGGTGGTCTCCTCCACCACGCTGGTCTCCTGGCGGCGTGCGTCCAGCGTGAGCCGGTCCGTGGAGTGGCTGAGCTCCTCGGTGGCGTCCCGCACAATGCCGATGACGCGGTGCGGCCGCCCCGCGTCGTCCCGCTGGATATGGCCCTGGGTGTGCGTCCAGCGCAACGTGCCGTCCCGGCGGCGGATCCGGAAGTACGCCCCGTAGGACGTCTTGCCGTCCTTCATCGCCTGCGCCACCAGGCCGTCCAGCCGGGCCCCCTCGGTGGACGGCACCCGGCATCGCAGGGTGCCGGGGTCGGAGTCGTATTCATCCGGGCGCAGATCGAAAACAGCGAGCGCCGGTTCGTCCAGATGCATCAGCCCGCTGTCGAGGTCCCAGTCAAAGCTGCCCATCCGGTTCAGCATGAGGGTGGTGTCCGCGCTCGCGGGCCAGTCCTCGGGCGGTGCCACCGCGCCCGATACCGCTGCTCGAGTTTCCATGCCACACCCCCGCCCTGGAAGGCGATCACCACTCACTCTGTCACTCTTCACCCGATTCTTCGACCCTAAGTCACCCTGGTCACCCTAATCGCAATGTCCGCTAGATCCCGTTCGAGCGTCTTGGCTACCGCCCTGCCGCCGAGACCGGTGAAGGCCTTCGCCAGCAGGCCGCTGAACCCGCCCTGCTGCCGGGCGCCGAAGCTCCGGCGTACTACGGTGGCGCCCGCGCCCTGTGGCGTCAGGGTGACTTCTGAGAAGTAGTGAGCGCCACCGGATTCCGTCCCCAGGACATAGCGCGAAGGTTCCTCACACACCGTGACACGCATGTCCTCGGTGACGGTCCGGCCGAACATCCGACGGGTCTCCCGCCAGCCGGTCCCCACCCCGAATGGGCCCTTGGTCAGCACCTCGACCCGCTCCACCCCGCTGAGCACCCTGGGCAGCGCCTTGAGGTCGGTCAGTACCCGCCAGACCTCATCGGCCGAAGCGGCGATCCGCCGCTCCACGACGACCTGCGCAGTTTCCATGGCCCCTCCTTCAGATGGAACAAACACCGCCCGATGGCCACTGGGACACCGCATTGGACAGTCCCGGGGAGAGCGTCCGCAAGACCGCCTTACGGCCGCCGTCTGGCACCGCGGATACGTTCCAGCTGGTTGCGCAGCTCCGAGGGCCGCACCAGCGCACGCCACTGGCGGGCCGCTGCCGGCTCCGCCGCCTCGGTGGTCTCCGCCCGGGAGCGGCGGGCGGCCACAGCGGCGACCATCGCCTCAGCGGCGGCCGCCCTGGCCTGCTCGGTCTCCCGGCGGGCGGCGGCGACGGTGGCCGCCGGCCACACCCGGTCCACAGCGGCGTTGACAGCGGCCCCCACCAGCACCGCGAACGCGGACGTGCCCAGCCACAGCAGCACGGCCACCGGGGCGGCCAGGGAGCCGTAGACGCTCTGCCCCTCCACCGCGTTGCGCAGATACGCCTTGAGCCCGATGGCGCAGAGCGTCCACAGCAGCAGGGCGACCAGGGCACCGGGGATGTCCTCCCGCCACGGCGAACGGACCGGGACGGAGACGTGGTAGAGCGTGGCGAGGAAGGAGACGGCCAGGAGCAGCACCGACGGCCAGTAGAGGATCCGCACCGCCGGCTCCAGCTGCGGCCACCAGCCGACCGCCACGGTCGGGCCGACCAGGGTCATCGGCACCGCGAGCGCACCGACGGCGAGCCCGGCGACATACATGGTGAAGGCCAGCAGCCGGGTCGCCGCTGGATTGCGGTGCCCGTCCAGGCCGTACATCACGGTGATGGTGCCGACGAAGACGTTCATCGCACGGGACCCGGACCACAGCGCGAAGACAAAGCCGAAGGAGAGAACCTCGGGCCGGGCCCCGGAGACCAGATCATCGAGGAGCGGGGTCACCAGCTGCTCGACGCCGCGCTCGGAGAGCATGACCGAGGAGGCGTCCAGGATGTTGTCACGTACGGCCTGCAGGATGGTGGTCCCGGCCACCGAGTCCAGTGCGCTGAGCAGCCCCACCAGGCCGAGCAGCAGCGCGGGCAGCGACAGCATCGTGAAGAACGCCGCCTCGCCCGCCATACCGATGACGCGGTACTCGGCGCAGGAGCGGTAGGTGTCCTTGGCCAGCAGCAAGCAGAGCTTCCGCTTGGGGACGTGCCGGTACCGCGCACGCACCGTCGACGTGCGCGCGGACGACGGCCGTACCGACGGCTGAGGAGGTGGCTGGTCCGGGTGCACGCGCAGACCCTAACCGCAGCGGCTGTGCCACCGGACACCTAAGGGTTGTCCCGTAATCCCCGGTGGACCAGCGAGCGGCGTCAGATGCGGTCAATCGCAAGGCAGCGAAGCGTTCTCATAGTGGGCCTATTCGGACGTTTCGCTAACGCCGCGAGTGGCCGTAGCTGGCGTCGGGAGCCCGCCGGGGATTACGGGACAGCCCTTAGTCCCGGTGGCTCCCCCTGAACCGGGAGCGGATGTCCTCGGGCGGCAGGAACTTCGCCCAGCGCTCCGGGAACTCCGCAGGCTGCCCGGACAGCCCGCCCCCGCTGCCCCCGTCGCCCTCGTAGTCGTCATCGTCGTCCTCATCGCTCTCGTTCTTCTCGCCCCCCTCGTCCTCGCTCTCCGCCGATTCCCTCCTCGCCCGCCGGGCCGCCGCGGCGGCGACCACCTCGGCGGCCTCCTCCTCACGGGCCCGGTCCTTGGCACGCCGCGCCGCCGCGGTGGCCACCGAGGGCCAGACCCGGTCGAAGGCGGCGTTGACGGCGGCCCCCACCAGCACCGCGAAGGCGGAGACGAAAATCCACAGCAGTACGGCGACCGGGGCGGCGAGCGACCCGTAGATGGTGGGTCCTGCCACCGTGCCGGAGAGGAAGACCCGCAGCAGGAAACTGCCGCCCAGCCACATCAGCAGGGCGACCAGGGCGCCGGGGATGTCCTCGCGCCATGGCGAACGGACCGGGACGGAGACATGGAAGAGCGTGGTCAGAAAGGCGATGGACAGCACCACGACCACCGGCCAGTAGAAGACCGTGACCGCCACCTCCAACTGCGGCACCCAGCCGATGACCACATTCGGCCCGACCACCATCAGCGGCAGCGCGATCGCACCGATGAGCAGCGCGATGATGTAGAGGAGAAAGGCCAGCAGCCGGGTCTTGACGATGCCGCGCTGCCCGTCCAGGCCGTACATCACGGTGATGGTGTCGATGAAGACGTTCACCGCGCGGGAGCCGGACCACAGGGCGAGCGCGAAGCCGACGGAGATGATGTCCGGGCGCCCGCCCTTGATGACATCGTCAATCAGCGGGACCGCGATCTGTTTCACACCACGCTCGGAGAGCACCGTCCCGGACGCGTCAAGGATGTTCCCGCGGACGCTGGCGATGGTGTCGGTGCCGATCCAGGCATCCAGATAGCCCAGCAGGCCGATCAGCCCGAGGAGCAGCGGCGGCAGGGACAGCAGCGTAAAGAACGCCGCCTCGGCCGCCAGGCCCAGAATGCGGTATTCGATACAGGAGTTGACCGTGTCTTTCAGCAGCAGCCAGGCGAGTTTCCTTTTGGGAATGTTCCGGTAGAGACGGCTGGTCCTGGTCCGCCGGTCCGACGGCCGACTCGATGGTGAGGAGGCTGCTTGCACCCTACTAACGTATATGGTGACGTGCTGGTCACCTCCGGCCTAGGGTGAGAGCATGCCACCCTCGACACATATCGTGATCAACCAGCCCCCGCCGCTGGTGGACTACGACGTTTTCGCCGCGGACGCCGCTCTCACCGCAGCGGTGGAGCGCTACGTCGCCCCGGAGCGGGCCGCGGAGGCACACGAAGAGCTGACCGCCCTGGGCCGGGTGGCCGGATCGGCCGAGGCACAGAAGTGGGGCGTGCAGGCGAACGAGAATCCGCCGGTGCTGCACACCCATGACCGCTATGGGCATCGCATCGATGAGGTGGAGTTCCATCCCGCCTGGCATCAGCTGCTCGACCGGGCGGTCTCGGCGGGCCTGACTGACGCCTGGTCACGGCCGGACGGCCAGCTGCGCCGCACGGCGTCGTTCTACGTATGGACCCAGGTGGAGGCCGGGCACGGCTGCCCGCTGTCCATGACCCATGCGGCGGTGCCCGCGCTGCGGGCCCAGCCGGAGCTGGCCGCCGAGTGGGAGCCCCGGCTGACCTCAAGGGTCTACGAGCCGGGGCTGCGCCCCGCCGCCGACAAAGCGGGCGCGCTGGCCGGGATGGGGATGACGGAGAAGCAGGGCGGGTCCGATGTACGGGCCAATACGACCCGTGCGGAACCGCTCGCCGAGGACGGGGCCTATGCGCTGACGGGCCATAAGTGGTTCTGCTCGGCACCGATGTCGGACGTTTTCCTGGTGCTGGCCCAGGCCGTCCCCGGCACGGGGGGAGGGGGCCTGACCTGCTTCCTGGTCCCCCGGGTGATGCCGGACGGTACCCATAACTCCTTCCGTATCCAGCGGCTCAAGGACAAGCTGGGCAACCGCTCGAACGCCTCCAGCGAGGTGGAGTTCGACGGCTCGACCTGGGCGCAGCGGGTGGGCGAGGAGGGGCGCGGGGTCGCCACCATCATCGAGATGGTCGCGGCGACCCGGCTGGACTGCGTCACCGGCTCGGCGGCCCTGATGCGCCAGGCCGTAGCCCAGGCGACCCACCACGCGGCATACCGGAGCGCGTTCGGCGGCCCCCTGATCGACAAGCCGCTGATGCGCAACGTACTGGCGGATCTGGCCCTGGAGTCGGAGGCGGCCACCACGCTGGCGCTGCGGCTCGCCGCAGCGTATGACTCCACAGCCGAGCAGGACCGGTACTTCCTGCGGCTGGCCGTGCCGGCCGCCAAGTACTGGGTCACCAAGCGCGCCACCCCGGTGACCGCCGAGGCCCTGGAGTGCCTGGGCGGCAACGGCTATGTCGAGGAGTCCGGCATGCCCCGGCTGCTCCGGGAGTCGCCGCTCAACTCCATCTGGGAGGGCTCCGGCAATGTCCAGGCCCTCGATGTCCTGCGTGCTCTGCAACGTGAGCCCGCGGCCCTGGACGCCTTCCTGAGCGAGATCGGCCAGGCCCGTGGCGCCGACCACCGACTGGACGGCGCCATCAAGGACTTGCTGACGGACCTGGCCGACCTGGACGGCATCGAGGCCCGTGCCCGCCGGCTGGTCGAGCGCATGGCGCTGGTCCTGCAGGGCTCACTGCTGGTGCGGCACGCTCCGCCAGGGGTCGCCGACGCCTTCTGCGCCTCGCGCCTGGGCGGCGACTGGGGCACCGCCTTCGGAACCCTGCCGCACACCCTGGATCTGGCAGGCATCGTCGACCGTGCCCGCCCGGTGCTCGGTTAGGGAACGGGCGTCCGGGCGCCGCGGCCGACGTGCGGTCACCGTCCTCTCCGGGGACGATGGAGGCCAGCGCATGAGCCATCCAGCAGGCGGAGGTCAACGATTGGGTACGCAGTCCGGCAACCGGCCCCACCGTCCCGCCCCGGCCGACGGCATCACCTGGGAGCCCAGCGAACGCTGGGTGCGCGGGACGAAGGGGGATGTCACTGTCGTCGACAGCCGACGGCCCATCCTGGTGTGGGAACGCGGCCGGCCCGTGCCGCTCTACGCCTTCCCGGCGGACGACGTCCGTACGGACGTGCTGCGGAAGGCGGCGAAGCCCGCGACCGGGCGTCACTCGGGTTCAACGGTTTTCTACGACCTTGAGCTCGGGGGCGAGGTCATCGAGAACGCGGCGTGGACCTTCCCCGGCGAGCAGCTCGCCGGGTACATCGCCTTCGAGTGGTTCGGGCGGAATGTGCTTGACCACTGGTACGAGGAGGAGGCGGAGATCTTCGTACATCCCCGAGACCCGCACAAGCGGGTCGACGCGATTCCCAGCAGCCGGCACGTCCAGGTCGAGATCGAGGGCACGGTCGTCGCTGACACCCGCGCACCGGTGCTCCTCTTTGAGACAGGGCTCCCGGTCCGCTACTACCTCCCTCGTGACGACGTCCGGTTCCATCTGCTCGCCCCCACCGATCTGCGCACCCAGTGCCCGTACAAGGGCACGGCGGCGGAGTACTGGTCGTGGGAGGGCGGCGGCGGCGATGTTCCGCCGAACGTAGCCTGGAGCTACCCCGATCCCCTCCCGGCCGTGCAGGAGATCAGGGGCATGGTGGCCTTCTACAACGAGGCGGTCGACATCATCGTCGACGGGGAACGGCTGGAGCGCCCGGTCACCCATTTCAGCCGCTCCCGGTGAAAAACCCGGGGTCGCCCGGGCCTCACCGCAGCTGGTCCCGCCACGGCGGGTTCGCTCCCCGTACCGCGCAGGTGGCGGCCGCCACCCGGGCGCCGAAGGTGAGCGCGGCACGCAGCCGGTCCGTATCCAGGGCTTCGAGGCGGCCGCCGAGGGCGGCGCCCTGGTGCAGGGCGTGCAGGAAGCCCGCCATAAAGGAGTCGCCCGCGCCGACGGTGTCGACGACGGTGGTCGGCGGGGCGGCGATCCGCAGCCGTTCCCCGTTCAGTGAGGCGAAGACCCCTTCGCCGCCCAGGGTGACGACGACCAGCTGGGCGCCGTGACCGTGGAACTCGTCGGCGGCGCGCTCCAGCTCCGCCCCGGGCAGCAGATGTCCGAGGTCATCGTCGGAGAGCCGCAGGATGTCAGCCGCCGCGCACCACCGCGGGAGCCGTGCCCGGTATGCGGCGGGGTCGACGAGCAGCGGCCGGACATTGGGGTCGAGGGATACGGTCGCCCGGGGCCGCGCCTGGGTGAGCAGCCGTTCGATGGCTGCGCCGCCCGGTGGCCGGATCAGCGCGAGCGAGCCGGTGTGCAGACAGGCCATGGAGCCGCCGGTGGCCACCGCCAGCTCGTCGGGCGTCCACTGCCAGTCGGCGGCGCCCTCGGCATGGAAGGAGTAGTCGGCGCGCCCCTCGGTATCGAGATCGGCGACGGCGAGGGTGCTGGATTCCCGGGCGGAGACGGCCGATCCGAGATCCACCCCGGACTGGGCCAAGTGCTCACGGAAGAGCCGCCCGAACACATCGGAGGACAGCCGCCCGAGAAACCGGGTGGGCGTGCCGAGCCGGGCCAGCGCCACGGCCGTATTGGCGGGGCCGCCGCCGGGCAGCACCTCAAGGCCGATGGCGGGCGTGCCGGAGCCCCCGGCCGCCGGGGTGACAAAGGCGTCGGCGACACATTCACCGAGCACGGCGATGGGAGCGGCGGGATCGGGTCGGCTGCTCACGGTCATGTACGGGCCTTTCCTTGGACGAGGACCGGGCGAACAACGCCCCCACTAGCACCCAGTTTCGGGCAGGGGCCGGTCCGGAGAGAGCACGCCTGACAGCCAGGTGGGGACGCCGCCCAGGAGGCGGAACAGTCGCTGGGCCTCCGCCCGCAGCCGCCCCGCCTCCGGCTCCCCCTGGACGCCCGCCAGCGCCACCAGCGCGGGAGCCATGCCCACCAGGAAGCCCAGCTCCTCCCGCAGCCGCAGCGACTCCGTAAACCCGTGCCGGGCCTCGGTCAGCTCCCCGTCGCGCAGCGCGAGACCGGCCAGATGCCGCCAGGTGAAGGAGGACAGCAGCGCGTCCCCATGCGCGGACGCACCCGCGTGCGCGCGGCGGTAGGCGGCCCGCGCCGCCTGCGGATTGTCGGCCAAGTGCTCAGCCAGCAGCCCCCGCCGGAAGTCCAGCACCGACCGCACCGGCGAGTTGGGCGGCAACAGCGCCGCAGCCCGGCCCAGCGCGGCCCGCGCCTCGTCCGCCCGGTCCCGTACCCCCAGCACCGTGGCGGCGTAGGCGAGCTGACCCCGCTCACAGGCGGCCGCGCCCCGCACCACATCGTCCACGGCCAGCGCCTCCGCGCTGCGCAGCGCGTCCTCGGCCTCGGCCCAGCCCCCGGCAGTGAACATGCACCGTTCCACCAGCAGCGCCGCCCGCCGCACCGCCACTGCCGCGTCCTGCTCGGCGCGGGGGGCGATGAGCGCCGCAGCGTCATCCCAGCAGCCCCGAGAACGCAGTCGCCACACCGCACGGTCGCGTGGATCATCCCCCTCACCATGATCCAGCCGTACCGAACGAGACATGGCGGATTCCGCCACAGTGCCCTCCCCAAGCGCGCCGTCGAGCCGGATGTGATCGCATCTCAGCACGGATTGGGGTGATCAGCCAAGGGGCAGGTGTGAATCAGTTCACAAAGTCTGCCGGGTCCGCTTCCGCGGCATCCGCGGCTTCCGCGGACACGATCGCGGTCCCAGCGATGCGCGCGGCAGGGGCGACGGATCGTCGTCTATAGCCTGCACGACGATCCGTCGCCCCTCTATGACACCTGAACTGACATCTGACCTGACAGCTGATCTGTTCAGGTCCGTTCAGGATCCGTCGATGGCGGTCAGTGCGCCGCCGTGGTAGCGGACGCCGGCGTTCCAGAGCAGAAAGGACTTGATTCCGTTGTCCGCGGCGCCCCGTATCTGGGCGGCCACCTCCTTGTTTCCGTAGGAGACCCCCAGAGAGAAGTCCTGGATCCACGGGACGATCTCCGCGCTGGTGTTCTTCGTCTGCTTCGCGAAGTCGGCCAGCGACCGCTTGGTGATGTCGTACGGCTGGGAGTTGGGGTTCTTCACTCCGTACTCACCGGGGTTCCAGTGCGAGGGATAGATCATCGGGGCGATGTAGTCGCAGGCCTGGGCCATCTTGTCGATGTCCTGCCCGATCTCGCGGGGCCGGGTGGTGGCGATGCCGTACACCGACACGCCGAGGAAGGCGCCGTGCTTTCGGACCACGGGGCGGGTCTCGGCGACGAGTTCGGCGATGGAGTCCTCCGGTGAGGTGTCGCCCAGGCCGGGGAAGGACAGCTCGCTCAGCTTGCCGTCGGGGCGGCGGATGTAGTCGTAGAGGATGTCGTCAAAGCCGAGTTCGGCGGCCTCGGCCGCCAGGTCGAGGTGGTACTGGCGCACCTCCTTGTTGGCGAAGTTGGTGAAGGACATCGCACCGTAGTTGGTCGTGGCGCCGTACGGCTGGCCGCTGGTGGTCTGGACGACCCGGTCCCGTTTCCCCTCCTTCCATGACGCGGAGGCCAGGATCGGGTCGCGGAAGGCGACTATGCGTCCGACGACCTTGCCTCCCTCGTCATGGATCTTCTTGATGGCCTTCTTGGCGTCGTAGTACCCCTTCGCCGCTCCAATCTTCTTGGCCAGCGGTACCTGTGACTTATAGCCGATCTCGCCCAGCTCATCCTTGATGTCCAGCTGCACCGCGTTGAGCTTGCCTTCCCGCAGCAGCTTCAGCACGGGCTTGCGCAGCTGGTCGGAGGCCCAGCCGTGGGAGCTGACATGCGCTGCCCGCAGCAGCGGCCGCCGTACGGTGACCGGCACTTCGTGCTTGGCGGCGTTCCCGGCCTCATCGGTAGCGACAACCGGGACCTGTGCGGACGGTTCCTTCAGCTTGACGGAGAAGGTCCCGTCCGGGCCCAGCTCCACCGGCTTTCCGTTGACGGTCACCTTGGCGGCATCCTTCGCCGTCCCCTTGATGGTGGCCGGCGCGTTCAGGCTGTTGGCCTCGACATCGGCCACCTTGAGGACCGGCGCTGTGGTGTCCACGGTGAAGCGGCGGCTCAGCTCGCCGGAACCGAAGGGGGACCGGCCGTCCTTGGCTACCCGCAGCTCATAGTCACCGTCCTTCAGGGGGCCGTGCTTGAGCACCAGTTCACCGTTGACCGACCGGGTCTTGACCGGCTCCCCGTTCAGTCGGACCTGCGCGTTCTTCAGCGCGGAGTCCTCCGACGCGGTAACGACCAGACCGCTGCCGCTACCGCTCGCCGCCTGGGCGTTCAGTACCCCGCTGTCCGGGAGGCCGCGCACCTGGAATCCGGGGTCGTTCGCGGCCCGTACCACGAGCACGGCGCCGACAGCCACTGCCACGGCCAGCACACAGGCCAGAAGGGTGATGATCAGTCTTCGAGGGGAGTGTGTCCGAGAGGAATCCGGGTCCTTCCAGCCGAGCCGCATTGGCACGTCCCCTTTCAGGAGGTCTTGTGCGTCGCTGTCTTCTTTCCATCGCTGCGCTGTCCGTGGCGACCTTGGCGGTCTCCTGTGCCGACTCGGCAGGTGATACGTCCGAGGACGCGGTCCCGCAGACACCCAGTTCTGGGCAGGCTTCCCGCTCAGCACCCTCGAAATTCCCCTCGAAGCCCCCGCATCCGTCCAGCGTGAAGGCCAACGAACTGGCCTCGGTACCTGTGCTGATGTACCACCAGGTCATCAAAAATCCGGGCAGCGTCTACGACCGCACTCCCAAGGACTTCCGGGCCGAGCTCGAACGGCTCGCCCGGGAGGGCTATGTGCCCGTCACCGCCGCCGAGTACAGCACCGGAAAGCTGGACATTCCGGCAGGAACCCACCCTGTCGTCCTCACCTTCGACGACTCCACCGCCAGTCAGCTGAAGCTCGGCTCCGACGGTGAGCCCGTCGATGACTGCGCCGTCGGCATCCTGCTGGATGTCGCCAAGAAGCACCCGGAGTTCCGCCCCGTCGCCACCTTCTTCGTCAACGGTGAGCCGTTCTCGGGAACCGGAGGCGACAAGGCGCTCGGCTGGCTGCACAAGAACGGCTTCGAGATCGGCAACCACACCCTGAATCACGCCAAGCTCAGCGGCCTTCCGGCAGCCGGTGTCCAGCGGGAGATCTCGGCCAACCAGAAGGCCATCACCGCCCACGCGCCGGGTACCAAGGTGGTCTCCATGGGCCTGCCCTTCGGCATTCAGCCCGACCCGGCCGGACTCGCCCTCAGCGGCAGCAGTGCGGGCGTCTCCTACAAACACCATGGTGCCTACCTCGTGGGCTCCAACCCGGCCCCCTCCCCGTACGCCACCTCCTTCGACCCGGTCGGCATCCCCCGTATCCGCTCGGCCGGTCCCGATGATGAGGACGCCGAGTTCGGCTCGTCCCGCTGGCTCGACAAGCTCGCCGACGGCACGGTGTCCCGCTACACCTCCGATGGCGACCCGGACCGCATCTCCTACCCGAAGTCGTCCACGGCCGAGCTCTCGAAGAAACACCGCGACCGGGGCCGGGCCTACTGACGGCTGCCTGACGGTTGCCTGACAGCTGCGCCGAGCCTGGCCACCCGCGTGATCCGGCCATGACCTGACCGGGCTCGGCGTCACCTTGACGGCGGTAGCTGCCGTTGTGGTCGCGGTCCTCGCTGAGCTGGGGTTACCGGCCTTCGACGGATGTTCTGGCGCCAATCTCGTGGGTCCCGGTTGTTCTGGCGGTGGGATGCGGTCAGAGTGCTGGTCACGTACGTCCAGTCACTCCCACCCCCAGGGTTTCCGGAGGCTCCATGCGTATACGCCGTACGGTCGTCGTCACCGCCCTGACCGCGCTCGGCTTCTCCCTCCTGCCGTCCGCCGCCCCAACGGTCGCCGCCACGGCCGGGCATCGGCCACCCGCGAAGGCACCGGTAGCCACCGGCTACGGGGGCGCGGTCTCCAGCGTCAACCCCTATGCCTCGCGGGCCGGGCTGGATGTGCTGCGCGGGGGCGGCAACGCGGTTGACGCGGCCGTGGCCACCGCCGCCGCGCTCGGGGTGGTCGAGCCGTACTCGGCGGGTATCGGAGGCGGCGGCTATCTGGTGCACTACGAGGCGAAGTCAGGCCGGGTGCACACGCTTGACGGCCGGGAGACCGCACCGGCTGCCATGGCGCGGGACGCGTTCATCGACCCCGCCACGGGCAAGCCGATTCCCTTCGACGAGGCCGTCAACTCGGGCCTCGCCGTGGGTGTTCCGGGGACCCCCGCCACCTGGGAGAAGGCTCTTGATGACTGGGGAACGGTGCCGCTGGCCACGGCGCTGCGCCCAGCCACCCGGATCGCTCGGCGCGGCTTCATCGTCAATGAGGAGTTCCGCGCGCAGACAAAGCTGAATGAGGACCGCTTCCGGGACTTCACCTCCACTGCGGAGCTGTTCCTGCCCGGCGGCGAACTGCCGGTGGTCGGCTCCCGGTTCCGCAATCCGGACCTGGCCCGCACCTACCGGCAGCTCGCCAGGGAAGGGGTTGACGCGCTCTACCAGGGGACACTGGGGCGTGACGTGGTACGGACCGTGAAGAGGCCGCCCGTCGCACCCGGTTCCGGACGGACGGTCCGGGCCGGGCTGATGGAGACCATGGATCTCGCCCGCTACGCACCGCTGCCCCAGGAACCGACCCGGGTCGACCACCGGGGCGTCGAGGTGTACTCGATGGCGCCGTCGTCCTCCGGCGGCACCACGGTGGGTGAGGCCCTGAACATCCTCCAGCAGCTCCCCGAACCAGCGGACCGCGCCCAGGCGCTGCACCAGTACCTGGAGGCGAGCCGTCTCGCCTACGCCGACCGCAACCGGTGGGTCGGCGATCCGGCGTACTCCGATGTGCCCGCCGAGGAGCTGCTCTCGCCCGAGTTCGCCAAGGAGCGGGCCTGCCTGGTCCGCCCTGACTCCGCGCTCGCCAGCCCGGTCGCACCTGCCGATCCACGGGTGCCGGGCAGCGGCTGCGAGGCGGGCGGGGGAGGCGAGGAGCCGTATGAGGGCCCCTCAACCACTCATCTGGTGACTGCCGACCGCTGGGGCAATGTCGTCTCGTACACACTCACCATCGAGCAGACCGGTGGCTCGGCCATCACCGTTCCCGGCCGCGGCTTCCTGCTCAACAACGAGCTGACGGACTTCGACTTCACGCCGCTGTCCGACGAGGTCGACGGCCCCAACCTGCCCGGCCCCGGCAAGCGGCCGCGCAGCAGCATGTCACCGACGATCGTGCTGAAGGACGGCAAGCCGCTGCTCGCGCTGGGCTCGCCGGGCGGTGCCACCATCATCACGACCGTCCTGCAGACGCTGCTGAACCGCGTCGAGTGGGGCATGGCGCTGCCGGACGCGGTGGCCGCGCCACGGCTGTCCCAGCGGAACCGGCCGAGCACCGACGCTGAGCCCGCTTTCCTCGACTCGCCCGAGCGGGCGGCGCTGGAGAGCCTGGGACACCGTTTTGTGCCGCCGCCGCGGACCTTCACTCCGGCGCCGGAGATCGGCGCCGTCACCGCCCTCGAGCTCCTCGGCAACGGCCGATTCCAGGCAGTCGCCGAGCCTGAGCGGCGGGGCGGGGGCTCGGCGATGGTGCGGTGGGAACGCCGCTGACGGTCACCAGCAACTGGTGGTTAAGTGGGGACATCGCCACCGTCCGATAATGGGCTGGTGTGCGGTGTCGCCTCCGTGGCAGGATTCACCGCGTGGGTAGTTGCGCTTAACTGACCGTGAGGATGGTACGAATGGCAGCCGGGCTCGCCGAACGGCTCAACTATCTGTTCGCGAATATGCATCCGCCCGGCTCCCCGTACACCAACGCCTATGTGGCCGAGGAGATCAGCCGCAGGACCGACGAGTACGGCGGGATCAGCCTCAGCGAGCAGTATCTGTCGATGCTGCGCAACGCCAAGCGCGCCAACCCCAGTCCGGACGTGCTGCGCGCGCTCGCCAAGTTCTTCGCCGTGCCGGTCGGATATCTGCTGGGTGATCTGTCGCAAGCACAGGCCGAGCGGGTGGAGGAGGAGGTCCAGTTCCTCGTCGCCATGCGCGATCAGCGCGTACGCGCCATCGCGCTGCGTTCTGTCGGCCTGCCGCCCGAGGTACAGGACAGCCTCACCACCATCATCAGCCAGTTCCGCGAGCAGATGAACCTTCCACCGGGCCAGCCGGACCCAGATGGTGGTGAGCTCCGTAACTGACCGCGCCTCCCGGACGAGGCGGCCTTGGACGGGGGTCTGGGCCGCCTGCGACAAGGGCGGCGCCGGGCGGCAGGCCGGCCCGGCGCCGCCCCTGCGACCCACACCCACCGGCTTCTCCCCGGCCTCTCACTGGACTCCCCCAGCTATCGCTGGGAGGTGCCCCCACGCGTACGGAGGTGCGGTGGCGACCCTCGATCCGAGCGTGTGGCTTGATCTCGCTCCCGGCCCGCTGGGATCCGGAAAAGCGAACAGCCATGTGATGCACAACCGTTCCTCCATGAGGTAGAAAGGTCTTGTGCCCGCCCGGTGTGCATCCCCCGTCGCACCGGGCGGGCCTTCGCAAGCCCGGCCCGCGCCCTGTTGTGGGCAGCCGTTCCTCCCCCAGCTACGGCTGGGGGCGCTCCCAGGCGGGAGGCGCCTCCTGGGGGGCGGCCACGTACCCGCCACCTTGAGCTTGTTGGTCTTGATGCGGCCTGCTGTTCCGTGGCAGCTAAGTTCACCGCCGTATCCACTGCTCGGACCGCATCGACCCGATAGCCTGCACGAAGATCCGCGGGATCGGGCACCTGAGAGCTGCGACTAGGGAGCAGTGGGTACGAACATGGCACGCAGGACCGTGGCTGTTTTCTCCCTGGGTGGCACGATCGCGATGACTACTGATGCTGATACAGGAGGCGTCGTACCGGCGCTGTCGGCTCAGGAGCTGCTGGCCGCCGTGCCTTCATTGTCCTCAAGCGGTATCACCTTGAAGGTCCATGACTTCCGTCGGGTTCCGGGTGCTTCCCTCACTTTCGATGATCTCACCGCGCTGTTTGAGGCGATCGACACCGAACTGGATCGCGGTGACGTCGATGGTGTGGTCATCACTCAAGGCACCGACACCATCGAAGAGACGGCCTTTCTCCTCGGCCTGTATCACCACCGTGCGCAGCCCATCGTCGTAACCGGGGCGATGCGGAACCCAACGCTTCCGGGCGCGGACGGTCCAGCCAACATCTACGCAGCCGTGCTGGCCGCCGCCGATCCTTGTCTACGTGGAGCCGGTTGTGTGGTGGTGCTAGGGGACGAGATCCACGCGGCCCGGGCGGTTCGGAAGTCCCACACAACCAGCCCTGCCGCGTTCACCTCCCCGGCATGCGGGCCTGTGGGCCGCATCACTGAGGGGCGTGTGCACCTAGCAGCGAATGTGCCGCCGCGTGCGTCAGCGATGAAGCTTCCGGCTCGAGAAGCGCGCGTGGGCCTGTACACGGTCACCCTCGGCGATGACGGTGTGCTGCTCGATCTGTGGGACGGCAGATGCGACGGGCTTGTGGTCGCGGCCTTCGGTGTTGGCCATGTGCCTGAACGCCTCGTCGAAGGGCTCACCAAGCTCGCATCCCGCGTTCCCGTAGTGCTCGCGTCCCGCATTGGCAACGGGCCCGTGCTCTCCGCCACCTACAGTTTTCCCGGTTCGGAGAAGGACTTGCTCGACCGTGGGCTCATCTGCGGGGGCGACCTCAGCCCGTACCAGGCCCGGCTCCTGCTGCATGCCCTCATTGCCCAGGGAGCCGACCAAGCGACCATCCGCGAGGCTTTCGCTGCGGCGATCAGCTGATCGGTAATCCTCTCGACGCCCCGATCATGCGCGCTCATGATGCTCGCCCAGTCGAGCATTCGGCATGACCGAAGCGGACAGAGAGGAACAAGCCTGAGTTAGGGGCTGCAGGGCGCCACTCAGCAGGCCGAGCAGCCGGTGAAAGGGCGGGCGCTCCGGTGAGAAGCCTGCTATGAGGTGAGGAGTCGGGTGAGGAAGTCCGTGTTGGCCGCGATGTCATGACCGAGCACGACGCTGTGGTGGGGGAGCTTGGCCAACGCGCCAGCGATGTGGGTGCGGGCTTCGGAGCTGCCGCCGCCGTCCACCTTCAGCAGGCCGAAGATGTCGGGGTAGCGGTCCTCGGTGCTCCCGGTCATGAAGTCGGTGTCAGCTAGCGTGCGCTGGTCATCTACTGCGACCGGGGCTGCGCCAGGGTGGATCTGCGGGAACAGCAGCGTGGAGGCCTGGCCACCGGTGGCTAGGGTGAGGCCGAACCAGGCAGCGAACTGGTCGGGAAAGACCTGGCTCTTCAGCTCCCGGGAGCCGTTCTTGTCCCACAGGGGTGTGCGCCGTCCCGCCAGGAGGGCGTCGGTCACTCGTTGATGCTGTGTTGGGTGGAGCTGTTCACCGGCCTTGATGCGGGTGCGGGCGGTGTCGTACCAGCCGAGCGCGTCCAGCAGGCCGAGCCCGATGGCCGCTGCGGCCGGCCAGGGCAGAACGTTCAGCTGGCCTGCGCTGTCGGGACGGATGAAGACGCGGTCGTTGGCCAGTAGTTCCCAGCCGCGGGTGGCCAGCGCGAGTGCGGTGGTGGTCTTGCCCGCGCCTTTGGACCCGAAGGCCAGGAGAGTCTGGTCGTCTCGCACGACGGCGGAGGCGTGCAGCAGGGTCCAGCCGGACCGCAGCAGCATGCCCCGTGCGGTGTCACGGGCGATCCGGGCAGCGGCCAGGGCTACTGGCTCAGCTGCGCATCCGGCGATGTCCAACCGGCGGGTGGCGGGCTCGTGGTGGTAGGCCAGCCCGTCATCGGGGGAGACGGCGGTGACGGTGTCATGGGTGTCGCGGGACACCAGGGTGCGGGTCCTGGCGTAGGCGGTCTCCTCATGCGGGCAGGCGCCCGGCCTGGCGAGAGGGCGAACCTGCGCCGATTCGCCTTGGAGATTCGGATTTACTCCAAGACCGTGCTTATTTACTGGAGTTCGTGCTGATAACCGGGTCGGGGACGAGGATATGCGATGGTGGCCCGCCTCCAGTGACGGAGCGGGCCACTCTCAGCGTCGTCCGTTGCGTACGTCGGCGATGAACGCGTTGAAGCGCTCGGGCCGGATCAGCAGCGCCGGACCCTGGGGGGTTTTGGAGTCGCGGATTGCGACCCCGTTGTAGGTGGTCTGAGTTAGGTCGGCGACCTCCAGGCAGTTGTTGCCGGAGCCGCTGCTGTAGGAGGACTTGAACCAGTCAGCGACACCGGCGAGGTCAGGGGCTGTGAAGGTGCGGGTGGGAGCGGTCATTCGGTGATCTCTCGCGATAGTTGTTGCAGGAACTTCGGGGTGTCCTCGGGCGGCAGGGACGATGCCACCAAGGCGTTGAACTTCCGTGAGAATTTTGCGACCTCGCGGGGTGTGTCGGAGACCGACGATGCGCCCCACGCGTTGTCCACCTGAATCGTGGTCGGCAGTGTGTCACCGAGATTCAGGATGCTGAAGTCATTTACGGCGACATACCCGCGTACGGTATGTGGGAGGACCTGCACGGTCATGTTGTCAAGTGCAGCCAGATTGGTGATCTCGTCGTACTGTTCACGCATGACGTCGGTATCGCCGACGATGTAGCGGAGCGCGGGCTCGTAGAGGATGGCCCACAGCTTGCCGGGCTCCTCATCGCGGGTGAGGTACTCCTTGCGTTTCATTCTCAGCTGTACGCCCTGCTGGATGAACTCGTTGGTGGTGTCCTCGACCTGCTTGGCGATCTCGTACAGGGCCCGTGCGTAGCGCTCGGTCTGCAGCAGGCCCAGGACCACCACCGGATGGAAGGCCTGGATCTCCTGGGCTGCGGACTCAATACCGACGAAGCGCGGCATGCCAGAAGGCATGGACCCTTTGAACTGGGTCCACCACTCCCGGCTGGAGCCTTCGCGCTGGATTGCCAGTAGCCGGTCGACGCTCTCCTCGTCTGTGATCCCGTACCGGGCGAGCAGTTTGCGCAAGTCGGCGCCTGACCGACTGCACCGAGCGCCAGTCGCTGGTTACCCAGACGCAGCTGTTGGATCGGGCAGCCGAGACGGAGGAGAGTCGGTGACCGCCCGGCACTGTCGCCCACGCATTCCTGACTCGGGCGGCGTCCTTGCCGGGATCGCTCTGGCCACCGCGAACCTCCTCGATTTCGGTGCCCAGGTGTATGCAGCCGAGGCCTCGTTCGCGGACAAGGTGGCTACCGCGACCCTGCTCCTGCGGGCGTTCTTGCCCGTTCAGGTCAGCAGCATGCCCACGATCCGCCACAGGTGGACAGGGGTGGCGCTGCGGTGCTGCGGCTGAACCGTCACCTACACGCAGAGGACCCCGGCCGCCATCACGCGGCCGGGGTAACGCCAGCCGCAGTCCGTTGCTCCTCAAGGCCGAGCCACAGGCAACTGGTTGCACAGTCAAACGTTCTGGTTGTATGGTCGAACCATGTCGAGGGATCGCAGGACTGATGACCCGGTTGTTTTCCAGAAGGCACTGGGGAGTTTCATCCGCGCCTTCGGGCTGCACCAGCCGGAAACAACTCCCTGTGGCCAGCCGATCTCCGTCTCCGAGGCGCATGCCCTGGGCGAGTTGGCGCAGGAAGGCGAACTGCGGCAGGTCGAACTGACCCGTCGGCTGCGGCTGCAGAAGAGCACCGTGAGTCGGCTGGTCGGGCAGCTGTCCGCTCGCGGCTGGGTGGAACGCGTCCCGGCACTCGACGACGGACGGGGCGTCGTACTGCGACTCACCTCCTCGGGACGGCGAGCTGCGCAGAACCTGGACGAAGCACGACGGGAGCGGTTCTCCCGACTACTTGAATCGATCCCGGATCACGAACGAGCGGGCGTACTGCACGCCCTCGATGTCATGGTGGAGGCACTGGATGAGTAACGGCAGACGCCGGGCCCTGGGGGCGGGTGCGGCTGTGGCCGTCATCGGCGTGGCGGTGGCTGTGGCCCTGGTGGCCGGCGGATCGCAGCAGGATTCGGGCGACCGGCAGACAGACCGGCAGAAGGCGGTGGCCGAGCGGGGCCAGAGCGTGATGCCCTTCGACCTCGAACAGACCACGCACCGCTTCACGCCCACGGCAACGGGCGGAATCCAGGACGTCGTGGCCGACCAGCGCGGCGATGCCGAGCAGGTCGACCTGATACGCGCGCATCTGCGAAAGGAGGCCCAGGCGTTCAGCCGGGGTGACTTCTCAGACCCATCTCGGATCCACGGCGCGGACATGCCCGGCCTTGCCGAGCTCCAGGACGGCTATGACCGTTTCGAGGTGCGGTACGAGGAACGGGCGGACGGAGCCACCTTGACCTACGCCACGGATGATTCCGCGCTGGTCGACGCCCTGCACAGCTGGTTCGAAGCCCAGCTCGGCGACCACGGCGCGCACGCCAAGCCCGGCCATTGAACCGGCGGCCTGTCGACAAGTGGGAACTGTGAGCTCGGACGTAGCAGCACGTCCGGAGGCCACGATTAGGCGGCTTATGCAAGCTGGTTCGGTCGAGTCGCCGGGGGGCTCGACCCGTCGTGCTGACACCGGATGCACCGTGCTTCTCCCGCATGCCTTGGCGCGCCGGTGTGGCTGGACTACTTCGATGAGGCGGAGCTGCGTGCTCAGCAGGGCACGTGCTTGATGCATATCGGGGAGTTGGACGAGGCCGAGAGTTCACTTGGCGGAGGCGTTGGCGATCCGTCGCAACGGTCGTCGCGATGCCCACCTACGTGACCAGGTGAACTACGGTTTGAGACTTGCCGACATCGCTCTGTCTAAGCGGGATATCGATGGGGCCTGCGAACGAGCGTACGAGGCCGTGAGCGCCAACCGTGGCGTCACGTCCACGAGGATGACTACGAATACCGCTGACTTTATCAGCCGGATTGCGGCATACCGGACCCATAGTGCGGTGCGCGAACTCATCGACATCGCGGAATCCTCGGAGTGAGCTACAAGTCGACAGGTTCTCTTCCCCGTACAGCACGGAGAACGGCCGGGGTATCGGATAGATCGGTGAGAACGACATCGGCCCCTGCTGCAGTCAATTTCTCAGCGGAGGTGGAGCCAGTTGCGACCGCTACGACCCTCGCGCCCCCGGCCTGCGCGGTGGCGATGTCCAGTACCGTGTCGCCGATGATCACGGTGTTGCTGCCGTTGTATGAGTACTTCAGATATTCCTTGGCACGGCACCAGGCGTGGGGCAGCAGTTCCGTGCGCTCAGTGGCGTCGTCGCCGTATGCGCCCGCAGCGAAGTCGATGTGCTCGGCAAGCCCGAAGACGGTGAGCTTCAGCTCGGCCAGAGTGCGCATATTGCCGGTCAGTGCGGACTGATGGACCCCAGGAAGTCCGGAGAGCGCCAGCAGTGCTTCGGCAGCCCCGGGCAGCACTCGACCCGCTTCGGCGAGGAGGCTGCACCGAGCCCGCAGCTCCTCAGCGACAGCCTGAGTGAAGCGACTGATGATCTCGGGTTCAGGATTGATGCCGTGCAGCCGCAGCGTTTCAGCGGTAACTGTCATGCCGAAGTCGTACAGCGTTGGGGTGCCCTTGGTATGCCACCAGCGCAGGGCGCTGGTGATCTCGTCGGCGAGGTTACGTAGTCCGTAGCGCCGTATGGTCGCTCCGGTAATCCGCGCCCAGGAGCTGCCGTCTTCGGTGAGGGCGAACCAGCCGTCTGCCTGCTGGTAGAAGGTGACGTCGGGCAGCTTGGCGGCTAGCGCGAATTATGCGTGACTGCTGAGTTGGCCCAAGTCGAGGCGTTCTTGTCGCCGCCACCGACGGTGTCTGACTTACCGTCCGTGTCGCCGGGCGGGCCCTTCGGTGGTTCCTCCGGCGGCGGCTTACCGTGACCACCCATGAGTGGGTCTCCCTTCGGTTGTCCGTCGCTACAGTTTCGGACCGCCGGGACGTCGGTTCCTATGAGCGTTTATGACAGCACGCCGGGTCCGGTTCAATTCGGGGATGTTTAGGCCGACTTGACACAATGATGCGCGTGACGGTGTACCTTGGGTGACGACTCGCTTCGTTTCCGTAACGAAGCAGCCCTTGGCAGGTGCGGACAACACCGAACCAAGGGCCTACACCGACGAGTGGACAGGACCCACTGACGATGCACTGCGATGTTAGCGCGCCTGTGCGTGCTCCTTTCCTGCAAACCCCTGAAGCGTTGATCTATGAGGTGGGGCTGTCTGATGCCGGGTTGCGGTTGTTGCAGGCGATGGTGAAGCTGGCGCCCCGGAACGGTCGGAACAGTGACGCGGTCGCCAGGGGGTTGGGGATGGGGAAGGAGAAGACCAACGCGGCGCGTAAGTGCCTGCGGGAGCATGGGCATTGGCATGCGCGGAAGCGGCAGAACGGGGAGGGGCGGATTCGGGATCAGCGGATGGCGTCGCTGGTGCCGTTGCGGACGAAGGCGGAGGTGGAGGCCGGGTGGGCGGCGGCTGAGGAGGCCGTACGGCTGGGCAAGGACACGGAGCAGTCGCGGAGGCTGGGGGTGCGGATCCTCAACTCAGCTCAGTGGCAGCCGAAACCGGCCGCCGGTTCGCCCGCTCCACGGCCCGCCCGGCGGCGGCCCCCGGAGGGGCACGAGACAGACGTAGTCCAGACCCCCCTCCCTGTCCCCGCGCAAGCGCCGAAGCCGAAGCCAGCGTCGCAGGCCGGGCCGGAGGGGGAGGCGGGGTTGTCGGCGTTGACGGGGCCGTTGGCCTCGTATGCCGTGCGGGCTGAGGGGGTGTTGATGCGGTTGCGGCGGACGACGCCGGAGCTGGTGTTGTCGGGGGATGACGCGCGGGAGTTGGCGCAGATCGCCGGGCATTATCTGCTGCGGGGTGAGGGGCCGGAGACCATCCGGGCTGTGGTGGTGCAGGGGCTGCCGCCGGAAGGGGTGCGCTCGCCCAGAGGGTTTGTACGGCAGCGGTTGCTGCGGTATCTGCCGCCGCTGCCTGCCTGGGCAAAGCCCAATCTACGGAAGCCGGAGAAGCCCGACCCCGTCCCCGCCGGGCCGGACGAGCCGCCCCGTGCCCGGCCTGGCGAGCCGGCTGACCTGATCCGGCAAGGACACGGCTGGCGAGCCGCCTTTCAGGCCGCCGCTGGCCGGGAAGGGTTCAGCTCATCCTGAGGGCCAGGAAGAAGTCCAGCTTGTCCTCCAGGCGGGAGAGGTCGCGGCCGGTGAGCTGCTCGATGCGGCCGACCCGGTAGCGCAGGGTGTTGACGTGCAGGTGGAGGCGGCCGGCGCAGCGGGTCCAGGAGCCGTCGGAGTCCAGGAACGCTTCCAGGGTGGGGACCAGCTCGGCGCGGTGCCGGTGGTCGTAGTCGCGCAGCGGGTCCAGCAGCCGGGCGGTGAAGGCGCGGCGGACATCATCCGGGACAAAGGGGAGCAGCAGGACATGGGAGGCCAGCTCCTCGTGTCCGGCCGCGCACATCCGCCCCGGGCGGGCCGCGGCCACCCGGCGGGCGTGCCGGGCCTCCTCCAGCGCGCCGCGCAGCCCCTCGGCGGAGTGCACGGAGGCGCTGACGCCCAGGGTGATGCGGCCGTCGTCCGCCAGGCCGCGCTCCAGGGGTTCGCGGACGGAGGCCAGCAGGGCGTCGGCGTGCAGGGCCGGCCCGGCGCCGACCTCGGTGTCCTGGTCGGGTCCCCGGTCGGCTTCGACGCCGGGGATCGGGACCAGGGCCACCGCCTCCTCGCCGGTGTGGGCGACGGCGATCCGGTCCGCCGGGTCGGGGCCCGAGGTGCGCGGGTCGACCAGGGTCTCCTCCAGCAGTGACTGGGCGACCGGGCCGCCGGGGATGTCCCCGCCGGTCCACTCCACCGAGGCCACGACGACCTGCCACTGCGGGGCGCTGCCCAGGCCGGGCAGCAGGACAGGGGCCGCGACCCGCAGCCGGGCCGCGATCTCGGCTGGCGGCGCGCCCGCCTGCACCAGCTCCAGGACCTCCTGGGCCAGCCGGCGGCGTACCGTACGGGCGGCATCGCGGCGGTCCCGCTCCACCGCGATCAGCTGGGTGACGCCCTGCAGCAGATCGATCCGCTCCTCCGCCCAGTCACCGGCGTCCGCCTCCACGGCGAGCAGCCAGTCGGAGAGCACCGTCTCACGCAGATCGCGGCCGTTGCTGCGGATGGGGAAGAGCGAGTATGTGGTCTGGTCGACGATGGTCCGGTGCGGGCCGCGCCGTCCGGTCCGTACGGCCGCCAGATGCTCACCCGCGAGCCGTGCGCACACGGCCGGGGGCAGCTCCGGAGTAGTGGAGCCGGGGGCCGCGCCCGCGACCTGGCGGCCGGTGGGGGAGAGCACCCAGGCCCGCAGATCCAGATCCGAGCCCAGCAGATCGAGCACCACATCGGGGCCGCCGCCCGCCGGGCCCGCGGTCATCATCCGCCGGTGCCGGTCGACGACAGCGGCCAGATCCCCGGCCCGCTCGCCGGAGACCTTGCGCACCACATGCTCGGTGATCGTCGCAAAGGCGACATCCTCGTTGACGGCGAAGAGCGGCAGCCGGTGGTTCGCACAAGCGGCGATCAGATCGTCGGGGATGGCGCCCAACTCGGCCTCGCCCGCCGCCAGTCCGGCGACTCCAGCGGTGGTCAGGGTTCGTACGAAACGCTCAGAGTCGGACGGCTCGTGCCGCCAGGCCAGTCCGGTGAGTACCAGTTCGCCCCCCGAGAGGTAGCGGCTGGGGTCGCGTAGATCGGTGGTCATGACACCGCGGACGGTGCGGTCGAGTTCTTCCTCGCCGCCGAGCAGCCGCAGGCCCAGCGAGGCGGTGTCCAGCAGTGCGCGGAGCCGCATGTCGTCGCTCACCGTTCTGTCGTGTGTTGCCGTAGTAATGACGAGAGGCTTCAGAAACCCGTCTTTCGTTCGAATCTACAAGACGGGGTGGCTGGCCAGCCAATCGCTTCATGCCTTCGGTGACTGCACCGGTTGCTCACACGGACGGTCTACTTGGGCCACACGAGATGAACACCACATGAACGGGCCCCTCAGGCAAGGGCCGAATGGCTCTCAGGCTAGGGCCATACAGCACCTCGAGCGATCCGAGAAGAGACATCCATGGACTTCCTGCGCCCCGCCAGTTGGGAGGAGGCGCTCGCGGCGAAGGCAGAGCACCCCACGGCTGTGCCCATCGCGGGCGGCACCGACGTGATGGTCGAGCTTAACTTTGACCACCGTCGGCCCGAGTACCTGCTTGACCTGAACCGCATCAGCGATCTGCGTGAGTGGGAGGTCGGAGAGGAGAACGTCCGGCTGGGCGCCTCGGTTCCCTACACGAAGATCATAGAGAACCTGCGCGACGAGCTGCCGGGTCTCGCCCTGGCAGGTCACACCGTCGGATCCCCCCAGATCCGTAACCGCGGCAGCGTCGGCGGCAATCTCGGAGCCGCCTCCCCGGCCGGGGACTCCCATCCGGCACTGCTCTCGGCCGGAACCGAGGTCGAGGTGGAGTCGGTGCGCGGCACCCGCTTCATCCCGATCGACGAGTTCTTCACCGGGGTCAAGCGCAACGCGCTCGCCGAGGATGAGCTGATCAAGACCGTGCACATCAAGAAGGCCAGCGGTCCGCAGCAGTTTTCCAAGGTCGGCACCCGTAACGCCATGGTCATCGCGGTCTGCGCGTTCGGTATCGCACTGCACCCCGAGACCCGCACGGTGAAGACCGGCATCGGCTCGGCCGCCCCGACACCCATCCGGGCCCGGGAGGCGGAGGACTTTCTGAACGCCGCGCTCGCCGACGGCGGCTTCTGGGAGAGCGGCAAGATCATTACCCCGTCGATCGCCCGGCAGTTCGGGGAGCTGGCCGCCGCCGCCTGCAACCCCATCGACGATGTGCGCGGCAGCGCGAAGTACCGCCGGCACGCGGTGTCCATCATGGCCCGCCGCACCCTCGGCTGGACCTGGGACACATACCGCGGCATGGGCCACAGCGCCCGTAACTCCGAGGGAGGCGCACAGTGCGCGTGAACTTCACGGTCAATGGCCGTCCACATGAGGCAGACGACGTCTGGGAGGGCGAGAGCCTCCTCTACGTCCTGCGTGAGCGCATGGGCCTCCCGGGCTCCAAGAACGCCTGCGAGCAGGGCGAGTGCGGCTCCTGTACGGTCCGCCTCGACGGCGAGCCGGTCTGCGCCTGCCTGGTGGCCGCAGGCCAGGTCGAGGGCCGCGAGGTCGTCACCGTCGAGGGCCTGGCGGACTACGCCAAGCAGCGTGCCGAGGGCGGCTGCGCCACGGGCGCCTGCGGTGGCGGCGGTACGGACCTGGGCGCCGCCCAGCAGTGGCAGGCCAGGCCCGCCGACTCGCAGACCGGCAAGAACACCCCGCTCTCCCCGGTCCAGCAGGCCTTCATCGACGCCGGCGCGGTCCAGTGCGGCTTCTGCACTCCGGGTCTGCTGGTCGCCGCCGATGAGCTGATCGAGCGCAACCCGCAGCCCAGCGACGCCGACATCCGAGAGGCGCTGTCCGGCAATCTGTGCCGCTGCACCGGCTACGAGAAGATCCTCGACGCGGTCCGCCTCGCGGCGGCGCGCGGCGAGGCGGACACGTCCGCGACCGCAGGAACGGGGGCCTGACCCATGGGTGTCACGCGCACTCCCACCAGCCTCACCCAGGGCAGCCAGACCAAGGGCGGCATCGGCGAATCCACGCTGCGCCCCGATGGCACCCTGAAGGTGACCGGCGAGTTCGCGTACTCCTCGGACATGTGGCACGAGGACATGCTGTGGGGCTTTACGCTCCGCAGCCCGCACGCGCACGCCGAGATCAAGTCGATCGACACCTCCGAGGCGCTGGCGCAGGCCGGTGTCTACGCCGTGCTGACCTACGACGATCTGCCGACCGAGGTCAAGAACTACGGTCTGGAGATCCAGGACACCCCGGTACTGGCCCATGGCCGGGTACGGCACCACGGTGAGCCGGTGGCCATTGTCGCCGCCGACCACCCGGAGACCGCGCGCCGCGCCGCCGCGAAGATCAAGGTCGAGTACGCCGAGCTGCCCGTCGTCCACGATGAGGAGTCCGCGCTCGCCGAGGACGCCCCGCTGCTGCACGAGGGCCGCGACGACCATCACGCCGGTCATGTGCCGCACCCGAACGTCGTACACCGGCAGCCGATCGTCCGTGGCGATGTGGCAGCGGCCAAGGCCAAGGCCGATGTGATCGTCTCGGGCGAGTACGAGGTCGGCATGCAGGACCAGGCCTTCCTCGGCCCGGAGTCCGGCCTCGCCGTACCGGCCGAGGACGGTGGCGTCGATCTGTACATCGCCACCCAGTGGCTGCACTCGGACCTCCGGCAGATCGCCCCGGTGCTGGGTCTGCCCGAGGACAAGGTGCGGATGACGCTCTCCGGCGTCGGCGGTGCCTTCGGCGGCCGGGAGGATCTGTCCATGCAGATCCACGCGTGCCTGCTGGCGCTGCGCACCGGCAAGCCGGTCAAGATCGTCTACAACCGGTTTGAGTCCTTCTTCGGCCATGTCCACCGGCACCCGGCCAAGCTCTGGTACGAGCACGGGGCCACCAAGGACGGCAAGATCACGCACATGAAGTGCCGGATCGTGCTGGACGGCGGCGCCTACGCCTCCGCGTCCCCGGCCGTCGTCGGCAACGCGTCGTCCCTGAGCGTCGGCCCGTATGTCATCGACGATGTCGAGATCGAGGCCATCGCGCTCTACACCAATAACCCGCCCTGTGGCGCCATGCGCGGCTTCGGCGCGGTGCAGGCGTGCTTCGCCTATGAGGCGCAGATGGACAAGCTCGCGGAGAAGCTGGGCATGGACCCGGTGGAACTCCGCCAGCTGAACGCCATGACGCAGGGCACGATCATGCCCACCGGCCAGGAGGTGGACTCCCCGGCCCCGGTCGCCGAGATCCTCCGCCGGGTCAAGGCCATGCCGCTGCCGCCCGAGAAGCAGTGGGAGACCGGCGATGAGTCCGGCACCGACACCGATGTACGGGCCCTGCCCGGCGGGCTGTCCAACACCACCCATGGTGAGGGCGTCGTCCGCGGTGTGGGATATGCCGTAGGCATCAAGAACGTCGGTTTCTCCGAGGGCTTCGACGACTACTCCACGGCCCGCGTCCGGCTTGAGGTCATCAACGGCGAGCCGGTCGCCCTGGTGCACACCGCGATGGCCGAGGTCGGCCAGGGCGGCGTCACCGTGCACGCCCAGATCGCCCGCACCGAGCTGGGCGTCACCCAGGTGACCATCAACCCGGCCGACACCCAGGTCGGCTCGGCGGGCTCCACCTCAGCCTCCCGGCAGACGTATGTCACCGGTGGCGCGGTGAAGAACACCTGTGAGGCCGTCCGCGAGAAGGTGCTGGAGCTGGGCCGTGCCAAGTTCGGCACGTACCACCCCGCCTGGGCCACCGCGGAGCTGCTCCTGGAGGACGGCAAGGTCGTCACCGACGGCGGCGAGGTGCTGGCCGACCTGGTGGACGTCATCGAGGGCGAGTCGATCGACATCGAGCTCGAATGGCGGCACCGCCCGACCGAGGCCTTCGATCTGAAGACCGGCCAGGGCCAGGGTCACGTCCAGTACTCCTTCGCGGCCCACCGTGCGGTCGTCGAGGTCGACACCGAGCTCGGCCTGGTCAAGGTCATCGAACTGGCCTGCGCCCAGGACGTCGGCAAGGCGCTCAACCCCCAGTCCGTCGTCGGCCAGATCCAGGGCGGTACGACCCAGGGCCTCGGCCTGGCGGTCATGGAGGAGATCGTCGTGGACCCGAAGGCCAAGGTCCGCAACCCCTCCTTCACCGACTATCTGATCCCGACCATCCTCGACACCCCGACCATCCCGGTCGATGTCCTGGAGCTGGCCGACCCGAACGCGCCCTACGGCTTGCGGGGTATGGGCGAGGCACCCACGCTCTCGTCCACCCCGGCCGTGGTCGCGGCCATCCGCCAGGCCACCGGCCTGGCCCTCAAGCGCGTGCCGGTCCGTCCCGAACACCTGACCGGCACATGAAAAACTTCCGGTCGGGGCCGTCGCCCCGCCTGGAAGCTCCGCCCCTACCGCCCCCCACATAAACCCCCCATACCCCCCACGTATCACCCCCCACGTAACCCCCCCATATGAGCAGCACCCAGTAAGTACCCACGTTCGTCTCGGGCCGTTCCCCGCGTCGTGCATCCCAAATCCCGCGCGGTTCAACCGTTCTGCGGGTGCCCCTGTGAACCTTGGGAGTTGGCACAATGGCACAGTCATCAGTAGAGCCGAAAACCTCACCAGAGGCCTCAGGCACCGGCTCTCGCCCACCCGCTGGAAGAGGCTGGCTCGACCGGTACTTCCACATATCAGCACGTCAGTCAACGGTGGGCCGGGAGGTCCGCGGCGGCATCACCACCTTTATGGCGATGGCGTACATCCTCCTGCTGAATCCGCTCATCCTGAGCGTCGAGGACGTCAACGGCAACACGCTCAACGCCTCCGCGGTCGTGACCGCGACGGCGTTGGCCGCCGCGGTGACGACCATCCTGATGGGTGTGATCGGCAAGGTGCCGCTCGCGCTCGCCGCCGGACTCAGCGTCTCCGGCGTCCTGGCGACTCAGGTCGTCCCCGGCATGACCTGGCCGCAGGCCATGGGCATGTGCGTGATCTACGGCGTCCTGATCATGCTTCTTGTGATCACCGGTCTCCGTGAAAAGATCATGAACGCGATCCCGATGGGGCTCAAGCACGCCATCACCATCGGTATCGGACTCTTTGTCGCGATGATCGGCCTGGAGAAGGCTGGCTTCGTCGGCCGTGGCGCCGAAGGCGGTCCGCCGGTCACCCTTGGTGTGGGCGGCCATCTGGCGGGCTGGCCGGTCTTCGCCTTCTGCATCACCCTGCTGGCCATCTTCATGCTGCTGGCCCGCAACATCCCCGGGGCGATCCTGATCGGTATCGGGGTGGGCACCGCCTTCTCCCTGGCCGTCACCTGGATCTACGGCCTGACGGACAAGGACTGGGGCCTGTCCAGCCCGGAGATCTCCGGCAGCCTCCTCTCCTCGCCAGACTTCAGTCTCTTCGGGCAGGTTTCATTCGGCGGCTTCGCCAAGCTCGGCGCGACGACGGTCACCATGATTGTCTTCACCCTGGTACTGGCGGGCTTCTTCGACGCGATGGCCACCATCATCGCCGTCGGCCAGGAGGCCAAGCTGGCCGATGCGAAGGGCCGGATGCCCGGTCTCAACAAGGCCCTGCTGATCGACGGTGCCGGTGGCGCCATCGGCGGTGCCTCCAGCGCCTCGGGCCAGACGGTCTTCATCGAGTCGGCCAGTGGTGTCGGCGAGGGCGCCCGGACCGGTCTGTCGGCCACCGTCACCGGCCTGATCTTCGCCGCGATGCTGCTGTTCACCCCGCTGGCGGGGCTTGTTCCTGGTGAGGTCGCTGCTGCCGCTCTGGTGGTCATCGGCGCGATGATGATGCAGAACGCCCGGCACGTGGACTGGAAGGACCGCTCGATCGCCATCCCGGTCTTCCTGACCGCGGTACTGATGCCGTTCACCTTCAACATCGTCACCGGTGTCGCTGCGGGCGTCATCGCCTACAGCGCGATCAAGCTTGCGCAGGGCAAGTGGCGCGAGCCGGGACTGTTCATGTGGATCCTCACGGCGCTGTTCATCTTCAACTTCGCCTTCAACGACATCGGGCACTGAGCCCGGGGAGGGACCAATGCCGTGCCCTCCCCGCAACCGCAGACAAGGAGACTGCCATGCTGGACATCGCCGAAGAGCTGAGCCGGTGGTGCGAGCAGGGACGTGACTTCGCCGTCGCCACCGTGGTGGCGACAAACGGCAGCGCGCCCCGTCAGCCTGGCGCGGCCCTCGCGGTCGACGCCGAAGGCACGGCGATCGGCTCAGTCTCCGGCGGTTGCGTGGAGGGCGCGGTCTACGAGCTGTGCCAGCAGGCGCTCGAGACGGGTGAGTCCGTCACGGAGCGCTTCGGGTACAGCGATGAGGACGCCTTCGCCGTGGGCCTGACCTGCGGCGGCGTTATCGATGTCCTTGTCACCCCCGTACGCGCGGGGACATCCCGGGCTGCCGATACGGCGCTCCGCCCGGTCCTCGCCGAGGCGCTGGCCGCCGCCGCCAGAGGGGAGGCGGCGGCGGTCGCGCGCATTGTCTCGGGCCCCGCTGACCTGATGGGCCGGGCGCTGTATGTGCGTCCGGACGCTACGTATGAGGGCACGCTCGGCGGCCACCCCGAGCTGGACCGTACAGCTGCGGCTGAGGCCCAGGCCCTGCTGGACGGTGGCCGGACGGCCACCGTCGAGATCGGCGCCGACGGCAGCCGCTGCGGTGAGCCGGTCATCCTGCTGGTCGAGTCCAGTGTGCCGCCGCCACGGATGCTGGTCTTCGGCGCCATCGACTTCGCCTCGGCCCTGGTCCGTATCGGAAAATTCCTGGGCTACCACGTCACGGTCTGTGACGCCCGGCCGGTCTTCGCCACCGCCACCCGCTTCCCCGAAGCCGACGAGATCGTCGTCGACTGGCCGCACCGCTACCTCGACAGCCAGGAGCTGGACAGCCGTACCGTGCTGTGTGTCCTGACCCACGATGCCAAGTTCGACATCCCGCTGCTGGAACGCGCGCTGCGGCTGCCCGTCGCCTACGTCGGCGCGATGGGCTCCCGGCGCACCCATGAGGATCGCCTGCAGCGGCTGCGGGACGCCGGGGTCTCTGAGCTGGAACTGGCCAGGCTGCGCTCTCCGATCGGCCTCGACCTGGGCGCCCGTACGCCCGAGGAGACCGCGCTGTCCATCGCCGCCGAGATCATCGCGAGCCGCCATGGCGGCTCCGGTGTCCCGCTCACCGGAGCACACACACCCATCCACCACGATGGCGCCTCGGCTCCGACGGGCCGTATCGGATCGGTGGCCTGAGCGGCGCCGGGCCACGTACGCGCATGGGTCTGGACGTGCCCAAGCGCCAGCGCTAGCTTCATAGTTGGTCTGGACCAACTCCGAAAACGCTCTCAGAACTCCCCACGTTCTTCAGGCAGGAGCGGAAGCATGCGCAAAAACCTCACAGCGGCGGCGGTTGCCTTAGGCATCGCCTCGGCGGCGGTCTTCGCCACGGGCGGTTCGGCCGCGGCACACGGCTATTCGACCTCTCCCGTAAGCCGTCAGATGCACTGCGCCCAGGGCACGGTCAGCAACTGCGGCCAGATCCGGTGGGAACCGCAGAGCGTCGAGGGACCCAAGGGCTTCCCCGGCGCGGGCCCGGCTGACGGCCGGATCTGCGCGGGCGGCAACTCGCGGTTCGCCGAACTCGACGACCCCCGTGGCGGCTCCTGGCCCGCCACCCAGCTGCGCGGCGGCCAGGGCTACACCTTCACCTGGCGGAATACGGCTCCGCACCGCACGACCGACTACCGGTACTTCATCACCAGGAACGGCTACAACCCGAACCGTCCGCTCACCCGGGCGGACCTCGAACCCGCGCCGTTCCTGACCGTGCCGATGGGCGGGCGGCAGCCCGGTACGACCGAGAGCCACTCGGGCACCATCCCCAGTGGCAAGTCCGGGAAGCACATGATCCTGGCGGTCTGGAACATCTACGACACCGGTAACGCCTTCTACGCCTGCTCGGACGTGCGGTTCTGAGCGGCGGCTGATGACCGGCTACCGGTGACCGGGCCGGGCCGCACCGGTGCGGCCCGGCCCCGGACCTCAGACGGCGGCGCGGTTGCCCGTGTTCACCGGTCGGGTCGCGGCGTCGCCCTGCTGGGCGGCTTGCTGGACCTGGTCGGCGGTGAGCGCGTAGCCGGTGCCCGGGTCGGTGGCGGAACGGGCGAAGATCACCCCGTACACCCGCCCGTCCGTGGTGAGCAGCGGGCCGCCGGAGTTCCCCGGGCGGACCGTGGTGCGCAGCGGATGGATATCGCGGGTGACCATACTGCTGCCGTAGATGTCCTGGCCCCGCGCGGTGGCGCGGCCCGCGACGGTGGCGGCGCGCAGATCGAGGCCGCCGTTCTCCGGGTAGCCCGCGACCACGGCGGGGGCGCCCCGGGAGCCATTGGTGGCGAAGCTCAGCGCGGGGGCGTTCAGCTCCGGCACCCGGAGCACGGCGACATCCGTGGCCGGGTCGAAGTAGACCACCGTGGCCTGGTAACGCGGCCCCACACCGCCGACCCGCACGGTGGGGTTGGTGACGCCCGCGACCACATGGGCATTGGTCATCACCCGCTTGTCGGCGTAGACGAAGCCGCTGCCCTCCTGGCCCTGGCGGCGGCCGTCCACCGAGGCTATGCCCTCGACCTTGACCGTGCTGCGCTGGGCCGCGTTGACGGCGGCCGGGGTGACGGCGTCCCCGGTGGGTTCGGCCACCCCGGTGACCGGCTCGTTCTCAAAGGGGTTGAAGACCTGGGGGAAGCCGGCCGTGGTCAGCGCGCCGGTGGCCCGGCTGAACCAGGTGGGGGCCTGCTCCGGCATCCGTTCGTGCACCGTGCCGAGTACGGCGGAGCCGCGTATGGCCTGGTTCACCTCCGGTGAGGGCGAGGAGACCAGCGCGCTCGCGGCCACCCACGCGACCAGCAGCACGGCGACCGCGTTGGCGAGCGCACCACCGACCCCGTCCACCCAGCGGACCGGGGCCCAGCTCAGTGAGCGACGCAGCTGCCAGGCGAGCCGGGACGCGAGCGCGTGCCCGGCGGCTGCGGGCAGCAGCACCGTCAGCATCGCCACGAGGGTGGCCATCGTGGTGCCCGTCTCGACGAGATCCAGCGTGAACGGCAGCAGCCATACGCCGACCACCGCACCGCCGACAAAACCGGCCAGCGCCACCAGGCCCGCCACGAGGCCGCGCTGGTAGCCCGAAACGGCGAACGCGGCTACCGCCAGCAGCAGCAAGAGATCGAGCAGGTTCACCAATCGTCCCCTTTCGCCCTACATCCCCCGTGAGCCCGCGCTGGGGCGCTGACCCTGTAAAACGTTGGGCGACGTCCGTGTGGTTCCCTCCTGTGATCCAGCGTGATCAGCGCCTCATCCGTGTCGGCAGCCGAGAAAACGAGCTGGGGCCCGCACCTTAAGGTGCGGGCCCCAGCTACGTCGTGTGCTTCAGCGTCAGGCGGGAACGATGTTCTCCGCCTGCGGGCCCTTCTGGCCCTGCGTGACGTCGAAGGTCACCTTCTGGCCTTCCTGCAGCTCGCGGAAGCCCTGGGTGGCGATGTTCGAGTAGTGGGCGAAGACGTCGGCGCCGCCGCCGTCCTGCTCGATGAAGCCGAATCCCTTTTCCGCGTTGAACCACTTCACGGTGCCAGTAACCATGCCATGTCTCCTTCGGGGCAGTGCTCGGGGCTCACACTGTGCGAGCCCCGCGTCGCCGTGATGATTGCCCCGCCCGGAAAACACCGGAAATACAAAGCGCACCCGCTGGCGCAGCGGGCCAGCCAGCGCACTTGAAGTCTTTTGGGAACCACAACTGCAACGGAGATCAACAGTAGCATGGTGAAATCGACTGGGCACGGTGAGTAATCTGGCTCCGCGGCGGCGATAGACAGCCGCTTGTGCTGGGCTCAGTGCTCTACGCGTCGGGGTGGCGCTCTACGCGTCGGCGGTGGCGGCGCGGTGGCGGCCCCCGTCGTCAGGAGTCGCTGGTGCCGTCTGACTCGGGTGCGCTCTGGCGCAGTTCCTCGTTGAGCCGCAGTGCCTCTTCGAGCTGGTCTTCCAGGATGATGATGCGGCAGGCGGCATCGATCGGGGTGCCGCCGTCAACCAGCTCGCGGGCGCGGGCGGCGATGCGCAGCTGATAGCGCGAGTAGCGGCGGTGGCCGCCTTCCGAGCGCAGCGGGGTGATCAGGCGGGCTTCACCGATGGCCCGGAGGAAGCCGGGCGTGGTGCCGATCATCTCTGCGGCGCGGCCCATTGTGTACGCGGGGTAGTCGTCATCGTCGAACCGGTCGGTAGCGTGCGGCTTGGCTTCTGGGGGCATTTGCACCTCTAACCTCTTGTGGGACGCGTCGAGGGGCCCCGGCGCCGTACGGCACCGGGGCCCCGAGGGGTTTCAACACCATCTACCAGCGCTGTGCGCCGGCTTTCGTTTTCCGCATGTCCGCCTGGAAGGCCGGAGATGCGTGGATCGCGAATGTGTGACCGGGGACCACCTTCCATTCCGGGGCCTGCGGTACCCGAGTGAGCTGGTTCCTCGCTCGGGCGATCCTGATGGCGTCTGCTCCTCTCTGATCTTCTGGCCGGTACTGCTTGTCTTCTTGTTGTCCTCTTGCGGTACTCCGCCGCGGCCCCGGAGGCCGCCGACCCGGCAATCAGCCTCAGGGTCTCCCTGCACTTCCCGACCCCAGGACTCCACTGCCGTGCCGTGTACCGCACGCGCCAGTTCGTATCTGGCGCCTCCATGACTTCGTTGGCTACGCGAGAAAATATAGCGAGGCGAGAACGTGATGTCTACCGTAGCCACGACAGATTTTCTGAGTGCGGGAGAGAGAGGTTGTTCGCTCCCGTGGCCCAGCGTTAATACACCTTGACGTCGACCAGCAGGGCCCGGTGGTCCGTGTCCGGCAGGTCCAGGAACTGGCTGCTGATCGGCGTCAGAGTCTCGCTGACCAGGATGTGGTCGATCTGGGCGCCCAGCGGGGGAGCGGTGAGGGCGGGCCAGGTGGGCGTGCGGGAGTGGCCCAGCAGCCGGGCGCTGTCCCGTAGCCCGGTGTCCAGGATGGCGCGGAAGGTGGCATGGTCCTGGGAGGAGTTGAAGTCGCCCGCGATGACCGTCCGGGTGTCGCCACGGTCGGCGGCGACCTTGCCCAGCGCCGCCAGCTCCGCGTTCCAAGCGGTCATGGAGTCCAGCCGGGGCGGCATGGGGTGGGCCACCTGGATACGGACCGGCGTGGCGTTGGGGCCGACCTCGGCCACCGCGCTGGGCATGGAGAGCGTGGCCGGGATCTCCCGCTCGTCCTTCAGCGGATAGACGCTGAGCAGCGCTGAGCCCTGGGCGGCGCTGCCGCCCGTGATGAGCCGGTACGGGTAGGCCTCACGCAGTTCCTGGCTCTCCAGGGCGCTCGCGCAGCGGTGGTCGCACTCCTGTACGGAGACGAGATGCGGCCGCTCCCGGCGCAGTACATCCAGCAGGCCCCCGGTAGCGTTGCCGAACTCCAGATTGGCGGTCAGTACCCGAACCTGCGCCAGCGGTGGTTCCTCCGGGATGATCTGCTCGGAGCCGTACGGCTGGATGTACCACGCGGTCGCCCCGAGCGCGGCCAGCGCCCAGGCCAGCAGTAGTGGCTGCCGCGCCAGCACGGCGCACAGCAGCGCGAGCCACCCCGGGATGAGGAACCACGGCAGAAACGCCAGCAGCTGGGGGAGCGGGGCGGGGCCATCCGTGTCGAGTCCCCGCGCGACCAGCGGCAGGCTGATCGGGAGCAGCAGCAGGCCCGCGCACCAGGCCAGGGGCCTTCGGTGGCGGGCCCGTCGTCGCTGGGGCACCCGTGCGGGCTCCCGTACGGGCTGTGATGTGGTGAGGTGGTCGTCTTCCCCCGTGTACACCCCTCGATAGTGCCTTACCGAGGTGCGGGTGCCGGGAAGGTCAGTGCTGAAGCTCACCCTTCAGCATGTCACCCCACCCTGCCTGGATCATGGTCTGGAAAGCCCACTTCCCGTCTGATTTCACCAGGATGTCCGCATAGCGCATCTCCTGTGTCCCGCCGTCCATCGTCATCGTCGCCCGGGTAATGACGATCGCGAGTGAACCGCTGAGGAAGAAGGGTGTACGGACCGACTCGAACTGGACGTCCTCGCCGCCGTCCCCCATGACCTGGGTCATGGTGGTGGTGAACTGCCCCTGGTCCCACTGGCCCGACCAGCCGTTGCCGGCCGAGTCATCGGTCACCAGGTTGAGCGGGAACACCGCCATATCGGCCATGTGCTGGATGTCGGCGCTGGTGCTGTGCGCGTCGTACTGGCGGAACCATTCCGCCAGGCTGTGGCGGTCCTCGTCGGTCGGGGTGAAGCCGGTGATGGTTTCGGCGTCGAACGGCATGGTGGTGGGTGCCCCCTTGGTATGGCCGAGCTGAGACAGGGAGGGTACTTCCCGCCTCGCAGGTAATCAAACTTGATTAGCGGCGCCCGTACGTGCGGGCTGTGGCAACGCGGCGGCGTGGCAGGCACACCACCGCCGCGCGTCAGGGCAGGAGCCCCGCCCGCCGGGCCGCGACCACCGCCGCCAGCCGGGTATGCACGCCCAGCCGCCGCATGGCCGAGCGCAGATACCCCTTCACCGTCTCCGGGCTGACCCCCAACCGCTCCGCGGCGTCCGCGTTGGTCGCCCCGGCCGCCACCCAGGCAAGTACGTCAAGCTCACGCGGTGCGAGCGAGACCGCCCCGGCCGGACCGGCGCTCCCGGCCGCCGCCGTGGCGAGCCGCCCGCACGCGGCCAGCAACTCCTCCCGCAGCACGGGATCGTCAATACGAGGGGCCAGCGCACGCAGTTCCGCATGCGCCCCGCGGACCTCTTCCCAGCCCGGCGGACCGTGCACCCGGGATGCCAGCTGCCGCGCCTCGTCCCGTACGGCCAGCGCCTGCTCCGCGTCACGTGCCACGGCCACCGCCGCCGTCAGCACCCGGTCCCCGAAGGGAAGCGGCTCGCGCAGCGCCCCGTACAGGACCCCGCGGACCCGCCGGCGTACCACCAGTGGGACCGCCAGCACCGCGCACAGCCGCTCGGCGCCGACTTCGGCGTCGTACTCATGGCTGATGGAGCGCGAGGACCGGTAGTCAACCACCGCCACCGGCCGCTGCAGCGCCAGGCACTTGCCGCCCAGACCGCTGCCCGCCACCACCCGCAGTCCCCGCAGCGCATCGGTCACCGTGCCGCTCAACTGGTCGATCCGTAACTGACGATGGGTGTCCAGCAGTCCGCCGAAGGCCACCGGCAGCCCACAGGCACGGCGCAGTTCCAGCAGCGCCGCCCGTATCTCCGCGGTCTCGCCCGGCTCCGGCATGGCCCCGTCCTTCCTCATCCCCCCTTCCGGGGGTAGTGAGTTCCGTTCCCCTGAGTACACGATGCTCACGACCGCAGGACAAGGGGGAGGACACATGACGGCAATTCATCCCACAGCTGGTCCCACCGAGGAGTTCCGGTCCGCCCGTGACATTCTGCTGCGGCATCGCGAGGATTACGCGGCAGCCTGTGCGGAGTTCACCTGGCCGGCTCCCGAGCACTTCAACTGGGCACTTGACTGGTTCGACCGGATCGCGCGGGGCAATGACCGTACGGCGCTGCACATCGTCGAGGAGGACGGCAGCGAGCGGCGGATCTCCTTTGACGCCATGCGGGTACGCTCCGACCAGGTCGCCCGCTGGCTGCGTGAGCGGGGCGTACGGGCCGGGGACCGGGTGGTCGTCATGCTCGGCAACCAGGTGGAGCTGTGGGAGACCCTGCTGGCCGCCATGAAGCTGCGCGCCGTCGTCATTCCCGCCACCCCGCTGCTCGGCCCGGCCGATCTCGCCGACCGGATCGAACGGGGGGAGGCCGGGCATGTGGTCGTACGGGCTCAGGACACCGGGAAGTTCGCTGGGCTGCCCGGCGACTACAGCCGTATCGCGGTCGGCGGGGCCGAGCCGGGATGGCTGGCCTATGAGGACGCCTACGACAGACCGGCGGAGTTCATGCCGGATGGCGTCACCCGGGCCGACGACACCCTGCTCCTCTACTTCACCTCCGGCACCACCGCCCAGCCCAAGCTCGTTGAGCACACCCATGCCTCCTATCCCATCGGCCATCTGTCCACGCTGTACTGGATTGGGCTGCGCCCGGGCGATGTCCACCTCAATATCTCGTCACCCGGCTGGGCCAAGCACGCCTACAGCAACTTCTTCGCGCCCTGGTCGGCCGAGGCGACTGTCCTTGTCGTCAACTACGCACGCTTTGACGCCGCCCGGCTGATGGCGGAGATGGACCGCGCCCAGGTCACGACCTTCTGTGCGCCGCCCACGGTGTGGCGGATGCTGATCCAGGCCGACCTGGGGCAGCTCCGTACCCCGCCACGGGAGGCCGTGGCGGCGGGCGAGCCGCTCAATCCTGAAGTGATCGAACGGGTGCGGTACGGCTGGGGCGTTACGGTCCGGGACGGCTTCGGCCAGACCGAGACGAGCCTCCAGATCGGGAACTTCCCCGGCCAGCCGCTGAAGACCGGCTCGATGGGGCTGCCCAGCCCCGGCTTCGCCATTGAACTCATCGACCCGGTCAGTGGTAAACCGGGAGCCGAGGAGGGCGAGATCTGCCTTGATCTGACCCGCCGTCCGGCCGGACTGATGACCGGCTACCGGGGTGACGCCGAGCGCACGGCGGAAGCGATGGCGGGCGGCTACTACCGCACCGGCGACATCGGAGCCCGGGACGCGTACGGCTATATCACCTACATCGGACGCGCCGACGATGTCTTCAAGGCCTCCGACTACAAGATCTCCCCCTTTGAGCTGGAGAGCGCCCTGCTCGAACATGAGGCGGTCGCCGAGGCCGCGGTCGTGCCCTCACCGGATTCGCTGCGGCTCGCGGTGCCCAAGGCCTATGTGCTGCTGGCCGAGGGCTGGGATCCCGGACCCGGGACCGCTGCGGCGATCTTCGCGCACTCCCGGTCGGTCCTCGCCCCCTACAAGCGGATCCGTGTGCTCGAGTTCGCCGAGCTGCCGAAGACCGTCTCCGGGAAGATCCGCCGGGTCGAACTGCGCGTCCACGCGGCCCGCGCGGACAGCCGGTCCGCCGAGTACCGGGAGGAGGGCCGATGAGCCAGCTCTCCTACGCACAAGGCGCTGAGGACACCTCGCTGCTCGCCGACACCATCGGGGCCAGCCTCGCCCGGGCCGTCACCGCGTACCCCGGGCGCGACGCGCTGGTGGATATGCCCTCGGGCCGTCGCTGGACATATGAGCGCTTCAGCAGAGACGTTGACGCCGTCGCCCGCGGACTGCTCGCACAGGGCGTCGGCCGGGGTGACCGGGTCGGGATCTGGGCCGTCAACTGCCCGGAGTGGGTGATGGTGCAGTACGCCACCGCCCGGATCGGGGCGATCATGGTCAACATCAACCCCGCCTACCGGACGCATGAGCTGGCCTACGTGCTGAACCAGGCCGGAATCGGGGTGCTGATCTCCTCCGTTGTCTACAAGACAAGCCACTACCGGCGGATGATTGAGGATGTACGCAGCGAATGCCCGGCGCTGCGTGAGGCCGTCTATATCAACGACCCGAGCTGGGACGCGCTGATCGAGAGCGGCGCAGCGGTGCCGTACGAGCGGCTGGCCGAGCGGGAATCCGGGCTCTCCTGCCACGACCCGGTCAATATCCAGTACACCTCCGGCACCACCGGTTTCCCCAAGGGCGCGACGCTTTCGCACCACAACATCCTCAACAACGGTTATTTCGTCGGGGAGACGCTCGGCTACACCGAGGCCGACCGGATCTGTGTGCCGGTCCCCTTCTACCACTGCTTCGGCATGGTCATGGGGAATCTGGCCGCCACCAGCCATGGCGCCTGTGTTGTCATCCCGGCCCGTACCTTTGACGCCGAGAAGACCCTGCACGCGGTGGAGCGTGAACGGTGCACCTCGCTCTACGGGGTGCCGACGATGTTCATCGCGGAATTCGGTCTGCCGGACTTCGCCACCTACGATCTCTCCTCCCTGCGCACCGGCATCATGGCCGGATCGCCGTGCCCGGCCGAGGTGATGAAGCGGGTCGTCGCCGAGATGGGGATGGCCGAGGTCTCCATCTGCTACGGGATGACGGAAACCTCACCCGTCGCCACCCAGACCCGTCGCGACGACGATCTGGAGCGCCGTACCAGCACGGTCGGGCGGGTGCTGCCGCATATCGAGGTCAAGGTCATCGACCCGGCGTCCGGGCGGACGGTGGAGCGCGGGGTGCCGGGTGAGCTGTGTACCCGGGGCTACAGCGTGATGCTGGGCTACTGGAATCAGCCCGAGCGGACGCAGGAGGCGGTGGACGAGGCCGGCTGGATGCACACCGGTGATCTGGCCGTGCTGCGCGCGGACGGCTACGTACAGATCGTGGGCCGGATCAAGGACGTGATCATCCGGGGTGGCGAGAACATCTACCCACGGGAGATCGAGGAGTTTCTGCACGGGCACCCGAAGATTTCCGATGTGCAGGTCGTCGGCGTCCCGGACGCGGCGTACGGGGAGGCGGTGCTGGCCTGTGTGATCCTGCGGGATCCCGCGGACGTCATCACCCATGCGGAGGTGGTGGAGTACTGCGAGGGGAGGCTGGCGCGGTACAAGGTGCCGCAGCGGGTGCGGGTGGTGGATTCGTTTCCGATGACGGTAAGCGGCAAGGTACGCAAGGTAGAACTCCGCGCCCGCTTCTCCACCCAGTAACGGGGCTCCCGCCCCGGGGCCCTTCCCCGGGGCGGGGGTGGGGACCTCTGTGCCCGCCCCTTCCCGGGTGTGCCGGTATGCGGCTCCGCCGCGTGGCGGGGCTTCGCCCGGCTGCGGGGGTGCCGGGGGTGGGCTTCCCCGATTCCCGCCCCTTCCCGTAACCGGGCCAACCCCGGGGCCCCGGGGTTGGCCCGGTTACGGGCCGGTGGCCGGGTTGTGCCCACCAGGCGTCGCGAGCTCCGCCCCGGGGGTGGGCCGGAGCGTTGTGGCTGGTGTGGGTGGGTGGTTGCGTAGCAGGGCGGGCCCACAGCCCCTCACGGGGCTGCGAGTGCCCACAACACGGGGCTCTGGGGTGGCGCTCGCCCCTCTACGCAACCCACCGCCCACCCCAGCGCCCCGGCGCTCCGGGCCGCCCCGCCGCAGGGCGCCCCGCCGGGGCGGGGTTGGGGAGGAACCCCGCCCCGGCGGGGCACGGGCTGCCTCTACCTCAGGGGGGCTATTGAGGTGGGGGCGTGGGATGCCTCCGTGGCGAGGTCCTCGAACTCGTTGATCTGGTCGATCTGCAGGCCCATCGAGATGTTCGTGACCCGCTCCAGGATCGCCTCCACCACGACCGGAACACGGTGTTCGGCGGCCAGCTTCTTCGCCTCTTCGAACGCCGGCACCAGGGCGTCCGGCTCGGTGACCCGGATCGCCTTGCAGCCCAGGCCCTCGGCGACCTTGACGTGGTCGACGCCGTAGGCGCCCAGCTCCGGGGCGTTGATGTTCTCGAAGGAGAGCTGAACCTGGTAGTCCATGTCGAACATCCGCTGAGCCTGGCGGATCAGGCCCAGGTACGAGTTGTTCACCACGACATGGATATAGGGGATGTTGAACTGGGCGCCGACCGCCAGCTCCTCGATCATGAACTGGAAGTCATAGTCGCCGGAGAGTGCGACGACGCTCGCCTCGGGGTCGGCGGTGGCCACGCCGAGCGCCGCCGGGATCGTCCAGCCGAGCGGACCGGCCTGGCCGCAGTTGATCCAGTGGCGCGGCTTGTAGACGTGCAGGAACTGCGCACCGGCGATCTGCGAGAGGCCGATGGTGGAGATGTACCGGGTTTCGGGGCCGAAGGCCTTGTTCATCTCCTCGTAGACCCGCTGCGGCTTGATCGGCACATTGTCGAAGTGCGTACGGCGCTGCAGCTTCGCCTTGCGCTCCTGGGTGGCGGCGGCCCATGTGCTGCGGTCCGGCAGCTGGCCGGCGGCCTTGAGCTCCTTGGCCACCTCGACGAAGAGCTCCAGCGCGGCCTTGGCGTCGGAGACGATGCCGTAGTCCGGGGCGAAGATCTTGCCGATCTGGGTGGGCTCGATGTCGACGTGGACGAACTTCCGGCCCTCGGTGTAGACATCCAGCTTGCCGGTGTGGCGGTTGGCCCAGCGGTTGCCGATGCCGAGGACGAAGTCCGAGTCCAGGAAGTTGGCGTTGCCGTAGCGGTGTGAGGTCTGCAGGCCCACCATGCCGGCGTTGAGCAGGTGGTCGTCGGCGATGGCGCCCCAGCCCATCAGGGTCGGAATGACCGGAATGCCAGTGAGCTCGGCGAACTCGACCAGGAGCTCGGAGGCGTCGGCGTTGATGATGCCGCCACCGGCGACGATCAGCGGGCGCTCCGACTCGGCCAGCATGGCGAGGGCCTTCTCGACCTGCTTACGGGTCGCCGCGGGCTTGTGGAGCGGCAGCGGCTCGTAGGTCTCGGGGTCGAACTCGATCTCGGCCATCTGGACATCGATCGGCAGGTCGATCAGGACCGGGCCTGGCCGCCCCGAGCGCATCAGATGGAAGGCCTCCTGGAAGACGCCGGGAACCTGGGCGGGCTCCAGGACCGTGGTGGCCTTCTTGGTGACCGTCGCCGCGATGGAGGAGATGTCAACGGCCTGGAAGTCTTCCTTGTGGATGACCGCGGTGGGCGCCTGGCCGGTGATGCAGAGGATCGGGATGGAGTCGCCGATGGCGGAGTACAGGCCGGTGATCATGTCCGTACCGGCCGGGCCCGACGTACCGATGCACACACCGATGTTGCCGGCCTTGGTCCGGGTGTACCCCTCGGCCATATGGGACGCGCCCTCGACATGGCGGGCGAGCTTGTGCTCGATCCCGCCGCTGGCACGCAGCGCCGAGTAGAAGGGATTGATCGCCGCGCCCGGCACACCGAACGCGGTGTCCACACCTTCGCGCTTGAGGATCTCAACTGCCGCGCGAGCGGCGGTCATTCGAGGCATTTGAGTACTCCTGAGTGGGCCGTCGAAGCCTGGCGGGCTGTTCCCGCTGTTTTCCGTAATGCGGAAGTAGTGTTCTGCTATATGGAAGCAATGTAAGACGCGGCTATCCACGAGTCAAGGGAAGGAGGCCGGAGAATGGCCGTGAAAAGGTGTTTTCGGCCGGTCGGGGCCGGTCGCGGGCCGGGAACGGCCGCGGTCTTACGCCCCGGTGCGGATCAGCTGGTCGGCGGCGTCATTGACCGGCTGCGGAGTGCCGGTCAGGTCCAGTACGAACAGCGGCAGACCCAGCTCGTCCGCGCGGGAACGGGCGTCGCGCGCGAACCCCGCGAGCGAGAAGCAGACGGCGACCGCCGACTCATGGAGGCCGTTGAGCCACAGCGTCTCGATGCCCCGCAGGGTGGTCGGCGAGGTGGTGGGATCGACCTGGGCGACGACCCCGGGGCCGCGCAGGTCGACCCCCGAGGCGGTGCGGGTCTCCACGGCGCGTACCTCAGCGAAGCCCAGCCAGCGCAGATACTGCCCCGCGGCCAGCACCGCGTCGCGCGCGGTGCGGATCGTCACCGGGCGGAAGGCGGGGCGGTTGGGAACCGCCGGCTGGGGGCAGTCTGTGGCGTCCACCGGGGGGACGGAGGGCTGGGGTACCGCCGCGTCCGCCGCGGCACCGTCCACGGGCAGCCGCAGCAGGGCACCACAGCCACAGCCCAGCTCCGGATGTGGCCACTCCTCCCGGCGGCCGCAGGTCCCGCAGCGCACGGCCACCCAGGAGTCCGCCCAGGTGCGGTGCTGGATCCGTACCGGAACGCCATCGTGGAGCAGTGGCGGGGTGACCGGGGCGCCGCACGGACATGGGTATGTGGGCGGGGCGTACGCGTGCTCACGACGGCACACCGGGCAGCGCACCGGCACATTCTCCGTCATCTCTGCCATCCTCGGATCCACCACGGGACGTTGGGTCAGTGCGACTGTGCCCATCGTCCCTGATCCGCGGCGCCGTGGGGAGAGATTCCCGGCAGGGAGTGCCAGAAGCGCCGGGAGCATCAGGGCGGATCTCGCGCGAAGGCCCCGCGTGCCGCGGGGCCTTCGTGGTGGTGACGCCCGACGGTGCGAGGCTGGGCGCGACAGGACGTTCGCGCCGCCGGGCGGGTTCGCGGGAGATTCGCGGGAGAGGTGCTTTGTTCCCGTACCGCCAACCACCCCTCATGCACGGATCGGCGGTACGGGAACGCGCTCGGGCTGACCTCCCAATCAGCCTTCGCGCAGCTCGCGCACGGCCTCCTCGACGCGCTTGCCGTAGTCCGGGTCAGCAGCGTGGAAGTGTGCGAGGTTCTTCTCGACGACGTCATCGCGGGTGACCTGGGAGAGACCGCCGGCGATGTTCGCGACCAGACGCTGCTTCTCGTCCTCGGACATCAGCCGGTAGAGCTCACCGGCCTGGAAGAAGTCATCGTCCTTGGAGTGCGCCGGGGCCTCATGGGTGCCGGTGTGGCCGGAGAGCGCGAAGGGAGCGGCCAGCGGCTGGCCGGTCTGGACGGGACCGTCGTAGGAGTTCGGCTCGTAGTTCTTGGCGTGACGGCCCTGGCCGTTGGCGGCCATGAAGCCGTCCCTGCCGTAGTTGTTGGCGGTGGTCGCCTTGGGGGCGTTCACGGCCAGCTGGGTGTGGTTGACGCCCAGCCGGTAGCGGTGCGCGTCGGCGTAGGCGAAGAGCCGGCCCTGGAGCATCTTGTCCGGGGACGGGCCGATGCCGGGCACGAAGTTGTTCGGCGAGAAGGCGGACTGCTCGACCTCGGCGAAGACGTTGTCCGGGTTGCGGTCCAGGACCAGACGGCCCACCCGCTGCAGCGGGTAGTCGCTGTGCGGCCACACCTTGGTGAGGTCGAACGGGTTGAAGCGGTAGTCCGCGGCCTCGGCGGCCGGCATGACCTGGACGTACAGGGTCCAGGACGGGTGCACACCGCGCTCAATGGCCTCCAGCAGGTCCGTCTGGTGGCTGTTGGCGTCCTTGCCCGCCAGCTCGGCGCCCTGCTCGCTGCTCAGGCAGCGGATGCCCTGGTTGGTCTTGAAGTGGTACTTGACGAAGAAGGCCTCGCCCTCGGCGTTCGTCCACTGGTAGGTGTGCGAGCCGTAGCCGTTCATATGGCGGTACGAGGCCGGGATGCCGCGGTCGCCCATCAGCCAGGTGATCTGGTGGGTGGCCTCGGGGGCGTGCGCCCAGAAGTCCCAGACGTTGTCCGGCTCCTGCTTGCCGGTGAACGGGTCACGCTTCTGCGAGTGGATGAAGTCGGGGAACTTGAGCGGGTCCTTGATGAAGAACACCGGTGTGTTGTTGCCGACGAGGTCGTAATTGCCCTCTTCGGTGTAGAACTTCAGGGCGAAGCCACGCGGGTCACGTACGGCGTCGGCGCCACCGAGGTTGTCGGCCACGGTGGAGAAGCGGAGGAAGACCTCGGTGCGCTTGCCGATCTGGCTCAGAAAGTCCGCGCGAGTGAAGCCGGTGACGTCGTCGGTCACCTCGAAGTGGCCGTAGGCACCGGAGCCGCGGGCGTGCACGACGCGCTCCGGGATGCGCTCGCGGTTGAAGCGGGCGAGCTTCTCCAGCAGGTGCTGGTCCTGGAGCAGGAGCGGGCCACCGACGCCGGCGGTGGCAGAATTCTGGTTGTCTGCGACTGGTGCGCCGGACTCCGTAGTGAGAGTCCGCGCCGTCAGCGTGGGCTTCGACATGGTGGCCTTCCTGGTTCTGAATCCTGGACGGAAACCAACTTCCGCCAGTTGGAAGCGTATGTATGCCCGGGAAGGACGTCAACAATTTGTTGAGAAAAGCGCTCTGTGGTCGCGCGTGCACCGTCCGTGCACGGCAGAGCTCAGCAGGCGCTCCCGGTAGGCATTCCCAGCAGGTGTAGGACGGGCGGCAGCGGCGCTGGGCGCGACAGGACAGGTTGTCACGCCGCTGCCGCCCGGGTTCGGGGGCGGCTCAGCCGTTGATGTTGCTGCCGGAGAGCCGCTCGACAGCGCGCAGCAGCGCGGAGTGGTCCAGGCCGCCGTCGCCCTGGGCACGGAGCGAGGCGACAAGCTGGGCGACGACCGCGCCGACCGGCAGAGCGGCACCGACATTGCGGGCGGCGTCGGTGACGATGCCCATGTCCTTGTGGTGCAGGTCGATCCGGAAGCCCGGCTTGAAGTCCCGCTTCTTGAAGTTCTGCTTCTTGCGGTCCAGGACCGTGGAACCGGCCAGACCGCCCGCGAGCACATCCAGCGCGGCGTCCAGATCGACCCCGGACTTCTCCAGGAAGACCACGGCCTCGGCGCAGGCCTGGATATTGACCGCGACGATCAGCTGGTTGGCGGCCTTCACCGTCTGGCCGGCGCCATGCGGGCCGCAGAGAATGATGGTCTTGCCCAGCGCCTCGAAGATCGGCTTCACCCGGTCGAAGTCGGCCTGCGTGCCGCCGACCATGATGGACAGAACGGCCTCGATGGCACCCGCCTCACCGCCGGAGACCGGGGCGTCCAGGACCTTGAGGTCCTTGCCCGCCTGGGCGGCGGCCTCAGCCACCGCGATGGAGGTCTGCGGGGTGATGGAGGACATGTCGATGATCGTGGCGCCCTGCCTGGCGTTGGCGATCACACCGTCCTCGGACAGGATGACGGCCTTCACGTGCGGGTCGGCCGGGACCATGGTGATCACGACATCGGCGTCCTTGACCGCCTCGGCGATCGAGGAGGCCGCGGTGCCGCCGTTCTTGGCGAGGCGGTCAAGCTTGTCCTGCTCCAGGGTGTAGCCGGTGACCGAGTAGCCAGCCTTGATCAGGTTCTCGGCCATCGGGGAGCCCATGATGCCCAGGCCCACCCAGGCGATCTTCGGAAGTGCTGTGTTGCTCATGAGGTGCCTTTCAGCGGTTTGCGTGCGGGGAGAAGTCAGTGCTGGGCGGCGCGCAGCGGGGCCGGAAGCCACTCGAAGGCGCTCGCGCTCGGCTTGTCACCGGGCTTGTACTCAAGACCGGTCCAGCCGTCGTAACCGGCCTTCTTCAGCCGGTCGAGCAGGTCGGTGAAGTCGAGGTCACCGGTGCCGGGGGCGCCACGGCCGGGGTTGTCCGCGATCTGCACATGGCCGGTCTTGCCGGTGTACTTCTCGATGACCTCGTGGAGGTCCTCGCCGTTCATGGACAGGTGGTAGAGATCCATCAGGAACTTGGCGTTCCCAAGGCCGGTAGCGGCATTGACCTTGTCCACCACATCTACGGCCGACGGAGCGCTGACCAGCGGGTACAGCGGCGACTCCGGGGCATTGAGCGCCTCGATCAAGAGGATCGCGCCGACCCGGTCGGCGGCGCGGGCGGCCAGCGTCAGATTCTCCAGCGCCAGCTCGTCCTGGACGGCGGGGTCCACGCCGTCGACCCGGTTGCCATAGAGCGCGTTGAGCGCCTTGCAGCCCACCGAAGCGGCGAAGTCGGCGGCGACATCGATGTTGGCCCGGAACTTCTCCGACTCCTCGCCGGGGATGGACAGCGCACCACGGTCCGGGCCCGGCAGCTGTCCCGCGTAGAAGTTCAGCCCGGTGAGCTGGGTGCCCGCGTCCTCCAGGGCGCTGCGCAGCGCGTCGAGTTCGGCCTGCTCGGGGACGGGGGCATCGACCCATGGCCACCACAGCTCCACCGCGTTGAAGCCGACCGCGGCGGCAGCCGCCGGGCGCTCCAGGAGCGGGAGCTCGGTGAAAAGGATCGAGAGGTTCACATTGAAGCGCGTATCCGTGAAGCCCATGAGGGGTGTGCGCTCCTTCCGTATCGCGGAAGTTATTTTCTATCTTGTGGAAGAGTGCCGCCGACCTCGGGAGGCTGTCAAGAGGAGAATCCGAATTGGCCTGATTTGCCATGGTCGCGTGTGGATTCGAGGGGGTGGCTCGAATGGCGCGGCAGGGTAATTTGAGGTCGTGCGATTGAAAGTGGAGTTCACGACCGAGCCGTTCGATCTTGACGAGGCGCCGCACCATGCGGTGGTGGCTCGCGAGATCGTGCAGGCCGCTGACCTGGATGCCGTCGACGTCGGCCCCTTCGGCAATACGGCCGAGGGGGCCGCGGAAGATGTGCTTGCCGTAGTGAACGCGATGCTACGTCGAACGCTTGAGGCTGGGGCCACTCGTGTGTCATTGCAGGTGAATTTGGTCGAATCAGACGACCAGGCGGTGGGTGACGCATGAGTAGCTTGGGCGAACACCCATTCATTACGGCCGTGAAGCCACTGGTTGACGCCATGGGCGGTGAGATGATCGCCCCGGAGCAGGCCGAGGGGGACGATGTGGTCCTCGCCTGGGAGGGCGAGGATGTGCTGGCCGTACGGCTGCCGAATCTGTCGGACTCGCTGGATCATCTCCTGGCCGACCTGGAGCGCAGGCACGGTAAGCCGCTGTCGGAGCTCGACCGCAGGACCAAGCAGTCCGTGGTCCGGATCCTTGAGACGCGTGGCGCGTTCACTGTCCGTCATGGCGTCGAGACGGTCGCGAGCGCGCTCGGCGTCAGCCGGTTCACCGTCTACAACTACCTGAACAGGGAAAACGGCTCCAAGCCCCCCAGCTAGGCCCCCGGGCCTGGCTTTTCCCCAACCCCGCCCCGGCGGGGCGCCCTGCCGCGGGGCGGCCCGGAGCGCCGGGGCTGGGGTGGGTGGTGGGTTGCGTAGAGGGGTGGACGCAGCCGCGAACCCCGAGGTGTTGTGGGCACTCGCAGCCCCGCGAGGGGCGTGGGCCCGCCCTGCTACGCAACCACCCACCCACACCAGCCACAACGCTCCGGCCAGCCCCGGGGCGGAGCTCGCGACGCTTGGTGGGCACAACCCGGCCACCGTCCGCACCCGGCCACCCCGGGGCCCCGGGGCGCGAGCCCCGGTTACGGGAAGGGGCGGGAATTGGGGAGCCCCACCCACGGCACCCCGCCGCCGCGGGCGAAGCCCCGTCACGCGGCGGAGCCGCGTGACGGGGCAGCCGGGAAGGGGCTTTGGCTTTGCGCGGGGCCAGGGTCGGCACCGGGCGGCCCGGTGAGCCCGCGCTGATGGCCGGGGTTCCCGGGGCGGAGCCCTGCCGTGTGGGGGAGCCGCAGGTCGGGTGGAGGCGGATGCGGAGCGTGGCCGGTAGGTTACTTCCGACGCGAGTTTCAACAAAGTGTTGACGCCGGGTGGCCAGCAGGTTTAGCTATTGACCTAGCCCGAACCGCACCATGGCCCCGGAGGTCCCGTGACTTCGAGTTCGACACCGGGTCTGACCTGGTTCAACACCGCCGAGGAGAGCGCCGCCCGGGCGGCGCTTCACGAGGTGTGTGCCTCGACGGCCTGGGGGAGCAAGCTGCTCGCCCAGCGCCCCTACCCCAACGTGGCGGCCCTGTTCACCGCGAGCGACGCCGGTATGGCCGAGCTCACCGCGGCGGACCTGGCCGAGGCGATGGCGGGGCACCCGCCGATCGGCCGGCCGAAGCCAGGCGACCCGACCTCATCCCGCGAGCAGCGGGGGATGGCCGGAGCCTCCGAGGAGCTCAAGGCGGAGATGCTCGAGCTCAACCTGGCCTACCAGGACAAGTTCGGCCATGTCTTCCTGATCTGTGCCACGGGCCTCACCGGAGAGCAGATGCGGGACGCGGTGCGGACCCGTCTTGAGAACACTCCGGAGCAGGAGCGGGAGAACGTCCGCACCGAGCTGGTGAAGATCAACCGCATCCGGCTGACCCGCCTCGTAGCAGAAGGAGCCTGAGTCGTGAGCAGTGCGACGACCGCCGCCAGGAGTTCCGTGTCCACGCACATCCTGGACACCAGTGTCGGCCGCCCCGCCGGGGGTGTTGCCGTCCAGCTGTCCGTCCGCAGTGGTGGCGAGGGCGAATGGGCCGCGCACGGCGCGTCGAAGACCGACGCGGACGGGCGCTGCAAGGACCTTCCGGACCTGCCGGAGGGCACCACACACGTACGGCTCTTCTTCGACGTCGAGCCGTACTTCACCGACAAGCAAGCCGAGGAACAGCAGGACGCCCCCCGCGTAAGGGACAGCGGTGTCTTTTTCCCCGAGGTGGCGATCGTCTTCGCCGTGACCCCGGGTGAGCACTACCACGTACCGCTGCTGCTCAACCCGTTCGGCTACTCCGTGTACCGAGGGAGCTGACACCCGAAATGCCCACGATTCTCGGCCAGAACCAGTACGGCAAGGCGGAAAACCGCGTCGTCAAAATCGTCCGCGACGGCGATACGCACCACATCAAGGACCTGAACGTCTCCGTCGCCCTCTCCGGCGACATGGACGAGGTGCACTACTCCGGCTCCAACGCCAATGTGCTGCCGACCGACACCACCAAGAACACCGTGTACGCCTTCGCCAAGGAGCACGGCATCGAGTCGGCCGAACAGTTCGGCATCCATCTGGCCCGGCACTTCGTCGAGTCCCAGGAGCCGATCAAGCAGGCCCGGATACGGGTCGAGGAGTACACCTGGGAGCGGATCGAGACCTCCGACTCCAAGAAAACGCCGTTCATCGGCGCCGACGAGGTCAAGCACTCCTTCGTCCGCAAGGGCCAGGAGACCCGCACCGCACAGATCACCTACGACGGTGAGACCTGGCAGGTCTTCTCCGGTCTGAAGGACCTCACGGTGATGAACTCCACCAACTCGGAGTTCTGGGGCTACGTCAAGGACAAGTACACCACCCTCAAGGAGGCGTACGACCGCATCCTCGCCACCGAGGTGACCTCCGTATGGCGGCACAACTGGACCAGCGACGACCAGCGGATGCCCAACTGGGAGCGCTCCTACGCGCAGACGAAGCGGCACATGCTGGACGCCTTCGTCGAGACCTACTCGCTGTCGCTGCAGCAGACCCTGTACCAGATGGGCGCGCGAGTGATCAACAGCCGCGGTGAGATCGATGAGATCCGCTTCTCGCTGCCCAACAAGCACCACTTCCTGGTGGACCTCGAGCCGTTCGGACTGAAGAACGATAATGAGGTCTACTTCGCGGCGGACCGTCCGTACGGCCTCATCGAAGCCACCATTCTGCGCGACGGTGTCGAGCCGCAGATCCCGGTCGACATGACCAACCTGTAGGACAGCTACGGGACCCCTGACGCGCGCGCCGGCGTCATCACCCGGGGGTAGAGCGGGGGCATCTGCGCAACACGCACCGCGGACTCGGTCGGCCCCCGCTCGACCCCCGGGTCCGCACCTCCGGATGGAAGCACGAGGTAGATCCCATGGCTGGTACAGCAGCACAGCGCATCGTGATCGAGAACTGCGCGATCGCCACCGTGGACGCGAATGACACCGAATACGCCTCGGGTCATGTCGTCATCGCCGACAACGTCATCGAGTCGGTGGGCGCCGGCGCCGCTCCCGCCAACCTGGAAAACGTGGTCCGCCGGATCGATGGCACCGGCCATCTGGTCACCCCGGGCCTGGTCAACACCCACCACCACTTCTACCAGTGGATCACCCGTGGCCTGGCGCAGAACTCCAACCTCTTCAACTGGCTGGTGGCGCTGTACCCCACCTGGTCACGTATCGACGAGCAGATGGTGTACGCGGCCGCCCAGGGCTCACTGGCCATGATGGCCCGCGGCGGTGTCACCACCGCCATGGACCACCACTATGTCTTCCCGCGCGGCGCCGGTGACCTGCTGGGCGCCGAGATCCGCGCCGCGGCGGAGCTGGGGGTGCGCTTCACCGCCGCCCGCGGCTCCATGGACCTGGGCACGTCGGACGGCGGCCTGCCCCCGGACTTCGCCGTCGAGACCACCGAGGGCGCGCTCCTGGCCACCGAGGAGGCCGTCGACAAGCACCACGACGCGTCCTTCGGGTCGATGCTGCATATCGCGGTCGCCCCCTGCTCACCCTTCTCCGTCTCCACCGAGCTGCTGCGTGAGGGTGCCAAGCTCGCCCGTCGTAGGGGCGTCAGGCTGCACACGCACGGCTCGGAGACCGTGGAGGAGGAGAAGTTCTGCCACGAGCTCTTCGGCATGGGCCCGACCGACTACTTCGAGTCGACCGGCTGGCTCGGTGAGGACGTATGGATGGCGCACTGCGTCCATATGAACGACTCCGACATCGAGGCCTTCGCCCGTACCAGCACCGGTGTCGCCCACTGCCCCTCCTCCAACGCCCGCCTCGCCGCCGGAATCGCCCGGGTCCCGGACATGCTCGCTGCCGGCGTCCCGGTCGGCCTGGGCGTTGACGGCACGGCCTCCAATGAGTCCGGGGAACTGCACACCGAGCTGCGCAACGCCCTGCTCATCAACCGCCTCGGCGCACACAAGGAGAACGCGCTCAACGCCCGCCAGGCGCTGCGACTGGGCACCTTCGGCGGTGCGCAGGTGCTGGGCCGGGCCAGCGAGATCGGCTCCCTTGAGGCGGGCAAGCTCGCCGACCTGGTGCTGTGGAAGCTCGACGGCATCGGCCACTCCTCGATCGCCGACCCGGTCGCCGCGCTGGTCTTCGGCGCCGCCGCCCCGGTCACCCTGTCGCTCATCAACGGCAGGCCAGTCGTCGAGGACAGCCGTCTGACGACCGTTGACGAGGACGCCATCGCCCGCAGCACCCGGGACGAGGCCCAGCGTCTGGCCCGTATCGCCGCCGACGCGAACTGACCCCACAAGCTCCGGCCGGGAGGGACGGCTCCCGGCCGGTGGTTCAGGACCCGAGCGGGGTCCTGAACGACTGGCCGAAGCGGGGGCGTGACCTAAGAATTACGCCCCCGCTTCGGTATTCGGTCACCCGTCCTCCCCACCCCCCGCGCACTGCCTGACACCCGCACTGCCTGACACCCGCACCACCTGGCACCACCGCACAACCTCCCTGAAACCCTCGTGCCCCGTTCCTATGGCGGCGCAGTAACCGACAGGAGGTCCTCAGTGGCCGCAGAGCCCGGGATCAGCAACAACGGCGCCAAGCATCCGGTCGACGAAACCCTCCCCCCACTAAAAATGATCACCAGCGGGCTGCAGCATGTGGCCGCGATGTACGCGGGTGTGGTTGCCGTACCGCTGGTGATCGGCGCGGCAGCCAATCTCAGCCCGGCCGATACCACCTTGCTGATGGGCGCCAGCCTCTTTACTGCCGGTATAGCCACCCTGCTTCAGACGCTGGGCATCTGGAAGATCGGAGCCCGGCTGCCCTTTGTCAACGGTGTGTCATTCGTCGGCGTCGCGGCGATGATCGCGATCATCGCCGCCGAGGGCGGCGGCACCGGCCTGCCGGTCATCTTTGGCGCGGTGATCGTCGCAGGTCTCTTCGGCTTTCTCATCAGCCCGTGGTTCTGCAAGCTGGTGCGCTTCTTCCCACCGGTGGTCACCGGCAGCGTCATCACGCTGATCGGTATATCCCTGCTGCCGGTGGCCTTTGGCTGGGTCAGCGATGGCGGCGGCAGCGGGGAGGGCGCTCCCGCCCGGAACATCGCGCTGGCAGGCATCACCTTGGTGGTGACCCTGGTGCTGAACCGGTTCACCCGGGGCTTTGTGCGGTCCATCGCGATCCTGCTCGGCCTCACCGCCGGCACCCTGGCGGCGATTCCCTTCGGGATGACCGACTTCGCCAGACTCGGCGACGCCGAACTGTTCGCCTTCCCCGCGCCGTTCCACTTCGGCGCACCGGTGTTCTCCATCGCGCCGGTCATCTCCATGTGCATCGTGATGCTGGTCATCATGACCGAGTCGACGGCCGACATGATCGCGCTGGGCAAGGTCGTCGACAAGCCGGTAGATGAGAAGACGCTCGCGGCTGGGCTCCGCGCCGACACGCTGGGCAGCGCCATCGCCCCGGTCTTCAACGGCTTCGCCGCCACCGCCTTCTCACAGAACGTCGGCCTGGTCGCGATCTCCAAGGTGCGCAGCCGCTTTGTGGTCGCGGTCGGCGGCGGCATCCTCATTCTGCTCGGGCTCAGCCCGATCGCCGCGGCACTGGTCGCCGCCGTGCCACTGCCGGTCCTCGGCGGGGTGGGCATCGTCCTCTTCGGCACCATCGCGGTGAGCGGCATCCAGACCCTGGTGCAGAGTGATCTGAGCAAGACCGGAAACGCCCTGATCGTCGCGGTGACGCTCGGCGTGGGCCTGGCTCCGGAGATGGCCCATGGCTTCTACGGCCAGTTCCCGGACAGCGTCACCATCATCCTGGACTCCGGTGTCAGCACCGGCTGCTTCCTGGCCGTCCTGCTGAACCTGGTCTTCAACCACCTCGGCCAGCGGCGCGACGGCGGCACACGGGTTCCCCGGCAGCGCACCGGGAAGTCCACCATCGTCGACCCTCACTGATACACGGGCCGTCAACGCCCACAGCGCGTCCCCGCCAGGGGCGTTGCGGCGCCCGCGCGTCCCTGGCACGGTGAGGGGGTGAAGCGATCATTCCGCCTCCCGGACACCCTGCTGGCCATGGACCGTGATGTGTACGGCTCCCTCCTGGCGGACGGGGCGCTGGACCGGCTGAGCGGTGTCGCGGCGGTGGACACCGCGCTGCTCATCACCGACTTCGAGGACCCCGCTCACACCACCGCGCTGGCCTCGGCGGAAGTCCTCTTCACACACTGGGGCTGCCCTCCCCTGACCGGCCCCGCACTCCAGCGGATGCCCAGGCTACGGGCCGTGGTGCACGCGGCCGGATCGGTCAAGCAGCACATCACCGACGCCGTGTGGCAGCGCGGGATCGTGGTGTCGACCGCGGCCCAGGCCAACGCCCAGCCGGTAGCCGAGTACACGCTGGCCGCCATCCTGTTCGCCAATAAGCGGGTGCTGGAGAGCGCACAGTCATACCGCACGCTACGGAATGGGACCGCACCGCTGAAGTCCGCCACCGGCCTGGGCAACTACCAGCGCACGGTGGGCATCGTGGGGGCCTCGCGCATCGGACGTCTGGTGATCGAGCTGCTGCGGCCCTTCGATCTGACGGTGCTGGTGTACGACCCCCATCTGGACCCGGAGGAGGCCAGGGAGCTGGGGGCCGAGACGGTCGGACTCGATGAACTGACCCGCCGGGGCGATGTGGTGAGCCTGCACGCCCCCCAGCTCCCGCAGACCCACCAGATGTTCGGCCGCCGTCGGCTGGGGCTGCTGGGGGATGGCGCCACGCTGATCAACACCGCCCGGGGCACGCTGGTCGACACCGAGGCACTCACCCGGGAGCTGGTCTCCGGCCGGATTTATGCCGTCATCGATGTCACGGACCCGGAGGTCCTGCCCGCCGACTCACCGCTGTACGACCTGCCCAATGTGCTGCTCACCCCGCATATCGCCGGTTCGCTCGGACATGAGCTGGGCCGGATGGCGGACGCGGCCATCGCCGAACTGGCACGTTACGCTCGCGGGCTGCCCTTCCGGCACGCCGTCGATCCGGGCACCCTCACCCGCTCGGCCTGAACAACCCGTTCAGCCAAGCTGGACCGTGATCCGCTGGGTGGCTCCCATCGCGCCACTGAGACCGCCGAAGGCAAGGGTCAGGGACGAACCGGTGGTGGCACCGGTGACCGTGGGCGGTCTGGCGAGTACCGCGCCGATGGCACGGTCCCAGCTGACCGTCAGACCGCTCCGCGCCCGTATGGGGTCCGATACGCAGATCACCGCCGTGCCGTCGGCGTTCTCACGGATCAGCACCGAGCAGGGCGCGCTCGCGGTGATCCCGCCGACGGCGCCCCCGGACCAGAAGTTGACGGTGGTGAAGCCGAGCGAGGGCACCTGCGCGCCCTGCTGATCGCCGGTGTTGCTGAGAATCCGCAGCCAGCCCGTGTCGGCGGCGCGGGCCGAGGTCTGGGCCCGGTTGGCGCCGGGCAGCACCAGATAGGCGTAGCGGGCATGGGACGGGTCGGTGCCGTGATCGAACCACAGCGTCAGATAGCGGCGGCTGATGGCGGTGGTGGTGCCGCCCCGGTTGACAGCGCGCCAGGAACCGGTGCGCTGCTCACGCAGCGCCTCGACGGTGGCGCCGCCGGGGAACACATAGCCGACGGTGCCGCCGAAGCCGCCGATATGGGCCCAGCCCGCGTTGCTCAGTGTGCCGGACCAGGGGAGGCTGACCGGCTGGGCCGCGCCGTCGACAACCAGAGGAGGAGAGCCGGTGGCGCCGAGGTTACGGTTCTCCACGATGGACTCGACGGCCGTACCGTCCTGGCAGGTGATGCCCGCGCCAAGGCAGACGATCGCGTCGTCCAGACAGAACCAGGACTTCTTCGCCATGAGGGTGCTGGACACCCCTCTGACATGCTGGCCCAGGGCGGCGTGCCGCCCATCGGTGGTCCCACCCACCCAGCTCACATCGGGCAGTGCTGTGCCCCACGCACCGCCCTCACCGTCGGCGAGGGTCTTACGGGAGACGGTGATGCCCGGCAGCCGGTAGGGATCGACGGTGGGCCAGAAGGCGTCGCTGTACTGGTCGTTGCCGAACGTGTCGCCCCACCAGTAGAGCATTCCATTGCCGGTGTGCCAGCCCCGCAGATTCTCGCCGTTGCCCACCTCATAGTGGGCGATGCGCCGCGAGGCCATGCTGATCGAGGCCGCCCACCCCGGGCGCCGGTGGGTGGCCCGGTCCATCGCGGCGAACAGCCGGTGTCCGGTCGGCTCAGCTACGGGCCGCACGGTGCTGTCGTCGTCGATCTCCTTGAGCAGGGTGAGCTGGTGCACGCCCAGGGTGCGGTCCGCCAGCACCGGGCGACAGCGGTCCCGCCGTATCCAGCCCTTGATCAGGCCCCGCCAGCGCTCGCGCTCGGCGCTGCTGGCCGCGCCCGCCAGCAGCGCGATGGAGGCGATGATGGCGTGCCCGCGCACATGATCGTCCTGCTGGACCTGGCGCGGATCGCCGGCCGACAGCCCCCGGCTGATGGCCCGCCCGGAAACCCCGTCCATGACCAGACCGTTGTACAGAAAGGGCGCCCAGGCGCCCTCGACCGCGTCAAACACGATCTGCCGGTTGGGGTCGGTGACCTCCCAGTCGGAACCGGCGAGCAGGGAGAAGAGCATGCCCAGACCGCCGAGCAGGACGGAGCCATAGGTACCGGTGTACGGCACGGTGGTGTGCTGGATGAAGGAGCCGTCGGCGTAGAGCCCATCGCCTTCGGCGACATACGGGAAGACCGGCGAGAGGGCGTCACGGGCCAGCGCCACCTTCGCCGCCCGGCCGCCGACGATGCCGCGCAGAGCCAGCACCCGGCAGAGATCCACCCGGTTCGCGCCGGTGCTGGTGCCGCTGTACTCCGCGACGGCCGAGTCCGGCACATAGTGGTCAACGGCCCGGCAATAGTCGCCGATCTGAGTGCCCGACAGCTCACCGTGCAGCAGGACACAGCTGTCCAGCAGTGCCTGGGGCGCGCCGATCTGCCAGTTCCACCAGTTGCCGAAACGCTGCTGATTCTCGTTGTAGACCTGCTGATACAGCTGGTCGAGGCCGCTGAGCAGATCCGCCCTGAGCCCCGCGTCACCGGTCAGCCCGGTGCCCGGCTGTGCGTACGCCAACGCCATGGTACGCAGCCGGACATAGCTGTTGTTCATGTTCTGGGAGTAGCCGAAGGACTCCGGGCCCGTGCTGGGGTGAGGGTCGGCGAAGACCAGATCCGGCCAGAGCGACCCAGCGGACGGAGTTATCCGCTGACGGAACCTGCCTGCCTCCTGCCCGATGGCGGCCAGCTCGCTCCTGAACGGCTCGGTGGTGGGGCTGAAGCCGGTACCGAGCACCAGCTCGCACCACCTGTCACGCAGCGCGGAGAACCTATCGGCCGCCGAGGCCGCGGTGGCAAGAGCGTGAGCGAGGGTGGTGCCGCCGGCCGCATGAAGGAAGCCGCGACGGGACCAAGAGGTCGTCATGGGGTCTCCGAGCCGAGTAGGGAGATTGACGTACCCGCATGAACGGCATAGAACACCTTGAACTGGACGTCCGGCAAGCGGACGCCACGCAAGCCAAAAGCCAAAAACTAAAAGCCAGAAGCCAGAAGCCAGAAGCCCGAAAGGCCCCGGGCCGCGTGAGGTGCAGCGGTCCGGGGCCTTGGGTTCTACGGCTGGGCGTCAGTCCAGCAGCTCGTACGCGGGCAGGGTGAGGAAGTCCGCGTAGTCCTCATCGAGCGAGACCCGCAGCAGCAGATCGTGGGCCTGCTGCCACTTGCCCGCGGCGAAGGCCTCCTCACCCAGCTCCGCGCGGATGCTCGTCAGCTCCCGTGCGGCCACCTCACGGACGAGACCGGCGGTGGCCTGCTGTCCGTTCTCAAAGACCACACCGGCGTTGACCCACTGCCAGATCTGGGAGCGGGAGATCTCCGCGGTGGCGGCGTCCTCCATCAGACCGAAGATGGCGACGGCGCCCAGGCCACGCAGCCAGGCCTCGATATAGCGGGTGCCGACCTGCACCGCGTCGACCAGGCCCTGATAGGTGGGCTTGGCGTCCAGCGAATCGATCGCGATCAGATCGGCGGCCGAGACCTGGACGTCCTCGCGCAGCCGGTCCTTCTGATGGGGCTTGTCGCCCAGCACCGCGTCAAAGGAGGCTCGGGCGATGGGCACCAGATCCGGGTGGGCGACCCAGGAGCCGTCGAAGCCGTCCCGGGCCTCTCGGTCCTTGTCGTTCTTCACCTTCTCCAGGGCCTTCTCATTGGCCTCCGGGTCCCGGCGGTTGGGGATGAAGGCGGCCATGCCGCCAATGGCGTGGGCGCCCCGCTTGTGGCACGTACGGACCAGCAGCTCGGTGTAGGCGCGCATGAACGGGGCGGTCATGGTCACCGCGTTACGGTCCGGGAGGACGAACTTCGGACCGCCGTCACGGAAGTTCTTGACGATGGAGAAGAGGTAGTCCCAGCGGCCCGCGTTGAGGCCGGAGGCGTGCTCGCGCAGCTCGTAGAGGATTTCCTCCATCTCGTACGCGGCTGTGATCGTCTCGATGAGCACGGTGGCGCGGATGGTGCCCTGTGGGATGCCGGCATAGTCCTGGGCGAAGACAAAGATGTCGTTCCAGAGCCGGGCCTCCAGATGCGACTCCGTCTTCGGGAGGTAGAAGTACGGGCCCTTGCCGAGGTCGATCAGGCGCTGGGCGTTGTGGAAGAAGTAGAGCCCGAAGTCGACGAGAGCGCCGGGCACCGCGCGGTCGCCGATCCGCAGATGGCGCTCCTCCAGATGCCAGCCGCGCGGCCGCATCACCACGGTGGCCAGCTCCTCGGCCGGCTTGAGGCCGTAGGACTTGCCCCGGGCGTCGGTGAAGTCGATGCGGCGCTCATAGGCGTCGATCAGGTTGATCTGGCCACCGATGACGTTCTCCCAGGTGGGGGCGGAGGCGTCCTCGAAGTCGGCGAGCCAGACCTTGGCGCCGGAGTTCAGCGCGTTGATGGTCATCTTCCGGTCGGTGGGACCGGTGATCTCGACCCGGCGGTCATTCAGTGCCACCGGGGCCCCGGCGACCTGCCAGTCACCTTCGCGGATGTGCGCGGTCTCCGGGAGGAAGTCCAGCGTGCTGGTCCGGGCGATCTCGGCACGGCGTTCCGCGCGCCGGGTGAGCAGCTCGTCACGGCGTGCGGTGAACCGCTCGTGAAGTGCGGCGATGAATGCAAGCGCCGCATCGGTGAGCACCTCGCCCTGGCGTGCGGGAGCCTGGCTCGGGTCGACATCGACGATGGCCAGCGGTGACGGCGCTGGTGCGGACATGGGCTGTCACTCCTTCAGCGGGCGGTGCCTGGGGCCGCCAGAACGCCGCCGGAACTACATGCTCGGTGGTACGCGTATGCGGCACGGGGTGCCACATGCTTTCTGCGCACTGGAGACTAGTTTTCTTATGGCGGAATTTCAACGGTCTGTTGACGTCGAGATCGTTGATGTCGAGATATCTGGGCGGCGGACAGCCCTCAGTACGCTCCTGGCCTGGTTCGATCAGCCTGCTCAGATCAGCCGGGTGAGATCCGCCGGTGTGTCGATATCGCCCGGATCGGCGATATCTCCGCACTCAATGAGCGTAATCCCGGGCGTATGCTCCCGCAGGTACGCCCGGGCCCCCTGGTCCCCGACCGCACTGGCGGCCACCCCCGCCCAGTGCTCGGCCCCCAGCAGTACCGGGTGGCCACGGCGCCCGGCATAGGTGGCCATGGCCAGGGACGCCGTGGAACGGCAGGCGGCGCGTACCCGGGCGATGGCCGTGGGCCCGATCCCCGGCTGGTCGACAAGGGAGATGACGACCGCCTGCGCCGTCGGCCCCGCTCCGGTCAGCGCGTGTAGCCCGGCCCGTAGCGAAGAGCCCATGCCCAGCTCCCACTCGGGGTTGTCCACCAGTACGCAGCCAGCCAGCTCTGCCTGGCCCCGCACCTGGTCGGCCGCCGCGCCCAGCACCACATACACCGGATCGCACCCGCCCTCGCGCAGCACCTGTACCGCGTGCTCAACCAGCGGACGGCCCCGGTGGCTGAGCAGCGCCTTGGGCCGCCCGCCCAGCCGTCGCCCGCCCCCAGCGGCAAGAAGGAGCCCCGGGATACGGGGAGCGTGCTCACTCTGCGTCATACGGTCTGCATACCTCAGTCGAGCAGGGGCTGCACCAGCAGGTACAGATTCAGGGTGGAGATGACAGCGGCGACGACGATGCCGACGGCGGTGGTCGTACGCCAGTTGACCAGGTCGCCCATGATGTCGCGGCGGCTGGTGAACACCACCAGGGGAACGAGGGCGAAGGGAATGCCGAAGGAGAGCACGACCTGGCTGAGCACCAGGGCATAGCTGGGATCGACGCCGGCGCCGAGCACCGCCAGAGCCGGAATCATGGTCACCAGGCGGCGGAGGAGAAGAGGCACCCGGCGGCGCAGGAACCCCGCCATCACCACCTGCCCGGAGTAGGTGCCGACGCTGGATGAGGCCAGCCCCGCGGCGAGCAGGGCGATGGCGAACGCCGCGGCAGCGGCCGGGCCGAGAAGCGCGCCCAGGCGTTCATGCATGGCCGGGAGGCTGCCCTCACCGTCCGCCACATCCCAGCCGCGGAACACGGTCGCCGCCACCACCAGCATCGCCATATTGACGATGCCGGCGATGCCCAGGGCCACGGAGATGTCGATACGACCCGAGCGCAACGCCGCACGCTGCTCACGGGCGTCTCGCGGCCGGTTGCCCTGGGTCAGGGCCGAGTGGAGATAGATGACGTGAGGCATGACGGTGGCGCCCACGATGCCGGTGGCCAGCAACAGGCTGTCGGCCCCGTCGAGCCGTGGCACAAAGCCACCGACCAGGCCGGTGGGCTCGCCTGCCTGGAACACCTGGTAGCAGAAACCCACCAGCACCACAGCGAGCATGCCGATGATGACGGTTTCGAATCGGCGCCGGTGGTTGGCGGCCAACGCCAGCACGGCCATTCCGACGACGGCGGTGATGGCCGCCCCGGGCAGCAGGGGTACGCCGAACAGGAGGTGGAGAGCGATCGCGCCGCCAACGAACTCGGCGAGGTCGGTTGCGATAGCGACCAGCTCCGCCTGTGCCCACAGCACCAGGTTCAGCGGCCGTGGGCACTGCTCCCGGCAGACTTCGGGCAGATTACGGCCGGTGGCGATGCCGACTTTGGCGGATAGGTACTGCACAAACATGGCCAGGATGTTCGCTGCCGCGATCACCCACAGCAGCAGAAAGCCATGGCGCGCGCCCGCGGCCATATTGGTGGCGAAGTTCCCCGGGTCGACATAGGCCACGGCGACCACGAACGCCGGACCGAACACCCCCGCCAGCGCCGCCATCCGGGCCCGCGCCGAGCGCAGCGGGCCCGGCCGGCCCGGTGGGGTCGCGTTGTCCGGGGTCGCCTTGTCCGGGGGCGGCGGTACGGGCAGCGGATCCCGGGTGGCGTGACGTGTGGAGTCAGGCACCCCGATCACCGCTGGCGGCCAGGGGACGAAGGGCGTGACGGCACGGCGTTCTGTCGCCGGGACCGCGCGTTATCCAGGGGTTCTTCGGCATGGGCTCGCTATGCGCGGGGGACGATGTCGGGGATCGGCTCGATGGGCGGTGTGCCGTAGGTGAAGTACGTCTCGGCGGGAAGGTTCGTACCGCCGATGGCCGTTCCGGTGTCGATCTGGTCCATGGTCCAGGTACGGGTCTCAAAGTCCGGTTCGAGTACCAAGAACCCCGGGTCACCGAAGAGTTCGATCCGGTTGCCACCCGGCTCGAACACATAGAGGAACGAACTCTGGGTGATGCCATGGCGGTCCGGGCCCGCCTCGATGGGGATGCCGTAGTCCCGGAACATCTCAGCTGCGTCGACGGTGTGCTGTTGCACGCCGTAGTAGAAGGCGACATGGTGCAGTCGGCCGCGCGCGCCACGGGCGTCCCGCATGATGGCCACATCGTGGCTGAGTATGCTGCTGCTCATCCAGACACCGGTCTCGATATCGCCGTCGACGACCCGCTCATGGGTCTTCATCCCCAAGTGGCGCTCGAACGACTTCTTGATCGGCGTCACATCGCGGGCCAGGAGATTGAGGTGGTCGATCCGCTTGACCGGCAGGCCCTGCAGCGGCTTCTTTGATGCCCGGCTGAGGATCTTGCTCTGCAGCTCCGGCGGAGCCTGGTACTTCTCGACCTCCCACAGCAGCGCCATCTTGTGGCCGTCCGAGGTGTTGAACTCATAGGTCTTGCCGTAGCCGAAGTCACCGTCGGTCCACTGGCCGTCCTCATTACCGTCGCGCATCGACTTGATGCGCCGCTCCAGTGCCTCGGGCGACGAAGTACGTAATGCGGCGTGGTCCATCCGGGCCTCGGGTCCCTCGGTGACCTTCAGGCTCCACTGATACGGGTCCTCGTAACCGCGCAGGTACACCGACTGGCCCTCGCGCTTGGTCTCGTACATGCCGAGGAGGTCCTTGAAGAACCACAGCGTGCCGTCCGGGTTCGGGGTGTGCAACTCCACCCGAGCCAGATGGGCAACATCGTGTCGGTACAGTTCATCGGTCATATGTCTCTCCGTCACTTCCCAGGTCAGGTTTCCGGTCACGCTGGGCGGCCCCGGCGTTGCGTTCCTCGGTGGTCACGTCCCCCGCTGCCCAGTGCGCGGGCTCCACTTCCCTGATGACGACGCGGATGCTGCTCAGCGGCGCGCCGACCGCGCGGTGTGCGGCGTGGGTGAGTTCATGGATGAGGCTGCGGACCTCTTCCGGGGTTCGTCCGGTTCCGAGCGTCACATCGATGAACGGCATGCTCAGCCTCCCGCCACGGTGATCGTGCCCAGCGACGAGAAGTGTGCGGCGATCCGCGCGCCCGGCTGGACATGGACCGCGTCGGTCATGCCGCCGGTCAGGACGATGGAGCCCGGTTCGATGGCCAGGCCACGCTCGCTGAGGGAGTTGGCCGCGAGGGCGAGTGCCTCCGCCGGGTGCCCTTGCACCGCCGCGCCGGTGGCGGAGTCCACGATCTGCCCGTCGACCTCCAGCAAGCACGCCTCGAGCGACAAGTCCATCCCCTCCGGGGACCGGCCGCACGGTCCGAGGATGAACAGCCCGGAGGAGCTGTTGTCCGCTACCGCGTCCGCCAGCGTGAACTGGAAGTCACGGAAGCGGCTGTCAATGATCTCGATGCCGCCGTAGACCCGGTCCACGGCACGCAGCGCGCTCGCGGCGGTGACGCCCGGGCCTGCCAGTCGCTCGCCCATGACGCATACAATCTCCGGTTCGGCTCTGGGATGAATGAGCCGGCCCCGGGGCAGTGGCAGGCCGGCCGGCAGCACCATGGCGTCGGTGAGCCAGGCCAGCGATGGCGAGTCGATGCCCATCCGGATCTGCTTGGCCCGTGAGGTCAGGCCCAGTTTCACGCCGATCAGCGTCTCGCCGCGGTCCAGCCGCTGGCGCAGCGCCTCGTACTGCACGGTGTACGCGGTGCGAAGGTCGAGGTCCGGCCACTGTGCGGTGATGGGTCCGCGCGCGGTCACCGAGCGCTCGGCCGCCAGCAGGACCTCGGCAGCACGCCTGACATCACCGGATCGTAATTCCAGTGTCTCGGTCATAAGCGGGGCCGCCCTCCTTCGGCACGGCCAGAAGAACTGGGGAACGGTTCGGGTTCTCCGGCTAACGCGACAGAAAGGTCGTGACGCTGCCCACTCCGGCGAGAGTCGTGGTCACGGTGTCGCCGGTCTCTGCGGGGATGGCCTTGGTGATGGCGGAGGCGAGCACCACGTGCCCAGCCTCCAGAGCGACATCCTGCGATCGCGACGCGTTCGCCGCCCACACCAGTGCGTTGATGGGCGAACCGAGCACCACACCGCCCGCGCCCGTCGCGACGACTTCCCCGTTCCGGTACAGCACGCAGCCGCACAGCCGTAGATCCACATCGGACAGGGCAACCGGTGTGCCGCCCAGCACCACACCGCCGCAGCATGCGTTGTCGGCCGCCATATCGACAGCGGACGCCGCCCAGCCCCGTATACGTGAGTCGGAAATCTCCAGGGCGGGCAGCACATATTCCACCGCTCGGACGGCGTCTGCCACGGTCACCTCTGGCCCTCGGAGGGGCTCGCGAAGCACAAAGGCCAGCGCGGGCTCAATTCGTGGCTGAATGAAGCCGGCCGCATCGACAGGCTGGTGTTCGGGAAGAAACATGCTGCCGGTCAGCTGGCCGAGAACGGGTTCCCGTACGTTCATCTCCCGCTGAGCGGCCACGGACGTCAGGCCTACCTTGAAACCACGGATACGCGCGCCGTCCGCGACCCACCGATCCAGCTGTTCACGCTGGATCTCGTACGCGTCCGACAGGCTCACGCCGCTGGCGCCTTGCGTGATCGTCTGGACCGGCTTACGCGTCTGGTGAGCCTCGTTCAGGGCGCTGGCCATGTCCCGCAGGACGTGTGAGTTCATGCGGCCTCTCTCCGGAATACTGTCGTCACCGGTCATCAGTGAGTGCGGACCATGACGGCGCGGGGTTCGGTGAAGAAGTCACGCGAGTACTGCCCACCCTCTCTGCCGACCCCGCTGATGCCCTGACCGCCGAACGGCATTCGCAGGTCGCGTTCGAAGAAGCAGTTCACCCACACAGTGCCTGCCTGCCAGGCAGCGGCCATCCGGTGGGCACGGTCGAGATGGGTGGTGAACAGAATTCCGGCCAGACCGTATGGGCTGGAATTGGCCAGGCGCAGCGCTTCCTGTTCGGTGTCGAACGGAATGACCGCCACCACCGGTCCGAAGATCTCCTCCTGCGCGGTCCGCGACTCATTGGTCAGGCCGGTGATCACGGTTGGCGGATAGTAGAATCCCCGCGCCATTTCGCCGGTGGTGACGCGGGAGCCGCCGGTCACCACGGTACCGCCCTCACGGCGGGCGAGTTCGACATAACCATGCACCTTGTCCAGGTGCCGCTGCTCGATGAGCGGACCCATGGATGTGCTGGGGTTCTTCGGATCGCCCACGACGATATCCTCCGCCTGAGCGGTGAAGCGGGCCAGGAACTCGGGAAGGATTCCGCGCTGCACAAAAAGCCTTGACCCGGCGAAACACACCTGGCCGCTGCCGGCGAAGATCGCTTTGACTGACTCGGGCACCGCGATGTCCAGGTCGGCGTCGTCGAATACTACATTGGCCGATTTGCCGCCCAGCTCGGCTGAAACCGGCGTCAGTTGCTCGGCGGCGGCCGCCATGATCCTGGCTCCGGTGGCACTGGAGCCGGTGAAGGTGATGCGGTCCACCCGTGGATCGCTGACCAGCGGCCCGGCCACCTCATCGCCGCCAAAACCGTGCACGATATTGAGTACGCCCTCCGGCAGCCCGGCGGCCAGGGCCAGCTCACCGAACCGGGCTGCGGTCAGCGGTGTCTGCGGGGCGGGCTTGAGCACCACCGTGTTGCCGAACGCCAGCGCGGGGGCGACCTTCCACGTGGCCAGCATCAGGGGCGCGTTCCATGGGCTGATCGCGGTGACAACACCCGCCGGTGGGTACAGCGTGTAGCCGAGTACGGCGCCATCCGGGTACGCCTCACTGGGTGTCATTGCCGCGTAGTCGGCGAAGAACCGCAGGTTCTGGGCCACCCGGGGCATCTCACCATGCAGCGCTTGTCGGGTGATCTTGCCGCTGTCCACGGTCTCCAGCATCGCTAACTCATCACGGTGCGCATCCACCGCATCGGCAATGTCGTGGAGAATCTTCCGCCGTTCCCTGGGCGTCATCCTCGGCCATGGGCCCTCGTCGAACGCTCGCCGGGCCGACTTGATCGCGCGCTCGCCGTCCGCCGCGGAACCTCGGACGACTGTACCGATCACGGAGTTGTCATGCGGGTCTCTGGTCTCGAACGTCTCCCCGTTCGCGGACTCGACAGCCCGCCCGTCAATAAGATGACGGGCGCAGGGAAGGGCATGGGACATATCCGTGGTCGGTATACCGAGTGTCATGGCTAAGAACTCCTGGCCCCCGTTGACGCGCAGCCGCTGACCGGCTTTCGCGTATTCGCCGTCACATTGGCGCAATGCTGTCCTGATAAATGCGCTGCCACCAGTGCTGCTCGCGCATGCCACGACGCATCCTCCATGTGCGGGGCGGGCGAGTCAAGATCCTTGTGGGGAACTGCTGAGAAGTTGTCTCAAGTGGCGAACTTCGTTTAGCGGAGAGGAGGATTCCTCTTATCTTGCCTGCCGGTATCACCGCTGGTAGAGACGGCAAGGCAGGCCGAACATAAGGCAGTTGACGCCCGACAGCCTGTATGCCTAGCCTGGCCTCAAGGTTCGTCACGACGTGCGTACAGTCCAGTCATAAGGCAACGCTATGTGCGTGGAGTGTTCGACTACGGGGTGAGGGGGAGTTCCTCCGAGGGTGAATTAAAGGTGAATCGGAGGAAGTGTTCAAGAATTCTTCAGCTGTATCCGCAGTGGGCTGACCAGTGCGGCGCTCAACGGGGGTGTGTTCAGCCATGGAATTAGGTGAAACAAGCGACAGCGTTGAAGTCGGCGTGATCGGCGGCGGGGCGGCTGCTGTCTGTCTCCTTGACGCGCTCGCCGAGACCGATGCGGCACCGGGCGGTATCACTGTTTTTGAACCGTCATCGCACTTATGGCGTGGGCGGCCGTACCAGCCCGACCTGGAGACGGTGCGGGTCAATATCGCACCGGAAGGCATGTCCGTACGGTTCGGTGACAACGGCCACTTCCGGCGGTGGCTGGCCGAGCAGGCGCTGACGGTTGGCCTCAGCGCGGATTACGAGGACCCGTATATAGGCACCACGTTTGTGCCGCGCGCCATGTACGGACGTTATCTGGAGCAGTCGGCGCAGCAGGCGCTCACCCGGCTTCGCCAACGCGGCTGGCGTATTGACGTCATGCGCGAACGCGTGGCGGCCGCTACCGCGACGGGCAGCGGGATCACTCTCCGGACCGAGCGGGGCAACCGCAGCACCGTCAACTACACCGTGCTGTGCGTTGGCCGCGGGATATCCGGTGACACGTACTCCCTCACCGGCTCTCCGGACTTTATCGCCGATCCCTACCCGCTCGCGCGTTCCCTGACGGGGATCGACGCTGACAGTGAGGTCGCGGTGGTCGGCAGTGGGCTGACCGGCGTTGATGGGGTGCTGTCACTCGCCGCGCGGGGTCACCGCGGCCGTATCCTGCTGCTCTCCCGAAGCGGGATCCTCCCCATGGTGCGACAGAAACCCAGCCCGTACACGCTGCGGCACTTCACACCGGAGAGGTTCCGCGACGCGGCCGCACATGGACAGATGCTGACGCTTGACAGCGTGATCGCGACGATGCGGGCGGAATTGGCCGCGGCGGGCGAGGATTTCGGCTCGGTGGCCGAGGAGATCAGGGCGTTCACCGATGACGACCCGGTGCGACGGCTCCGCAGGCATATGGCCGAAGTGGACTCGCCCAGCCGGGCATTGCGCATTCTGCAGCACGCCGTGCCGGCCACTGGTCCGGATGTGTGGCCGCTGCTGCCCGAGCATGAGAAGGATGAGCTGCTGCGCAGGCACTATCGCACGGTGATGAGCATGTGCTGCCCCATGCCACCGGCCTCGGCGGCCACCCTGCTGGACCTGATTGACGCCGGACAACTGGAGATCCTTCCCGGCGTCCGGCATATCGAACCGTTGGACAGCGGCGGATTCACCATCCGAGTCGGCACCGGAGGACCCGAGTACCGGACCGACATCGTGGTCAACGCGGTGAACGCGGCCACCCACCGGGTCTCTGCCGAGGCCGAGCCCCTGGTCGCCTCCCTGACGGCGAACGGCCTTGCCGAGCGGCATCCGCGAGGAGGCGTGCGAGTGGAGCGCGCCACCAGTCGGCTCATGGTGAACGGCAAGACCGATCCGAGGCTCTACGCGCTCGGTGATCTCGCCTCGGGCAGCCTGTTCTTCACGTTCGGCCTTCCCTCAATCGTGGATCGCGCCTACGACATCGTGGGCGCGATCCACGACGACGCGATGGCAGCCGGTTCGTCCCTGGCCGGGGACGACGTTATGCAGCACGCCTGACTCCCTGACCTCCCAAGGAGAACCATGACAACTACGGCACCGCTGTCAGAGCAGACAGGCGATCACAACGATGTCCGCCCGATGACCGGCGAGGAGTATCTGGATTCGCTGCGGGACGGTCGGGAGATCTACATATACGGCGAGCGCGTCGAGGACGTCACCACCCACCCTGGCTTCCGCAACAGCGCGCGCTCCATCGCCCGGTTGTACGACGCGCTGCATGAACCCGAGGCTGAAGGCGTGCTGCGGGTACCGACCGAAACCGGCAATGGCGGATTCACACACCCCTTCTTCAAGACCGCGCGCTCCGCCGAGGACCTGGTCGTCGCCCGTGACGCGATTGTCTCGTGGCAGCGACTGGTCTACGGCTGGATGGGGCGGACGCCGGACTACAAGGCCTCGTTCCTCGGCACTCTGGGTGCCAACGCGGACTTCTACGGCGAATACAGGGAGAACGCGCTGCGCTGGTACAAGTACGCCCAGGAAAGGGTGCCTTACTTCAGCCATGCCATCGTGCATCCGCCGATCGACCGGGACAAGCCAGCCGATGAGACCGCGGATGTATGTGTGCATGTGGAGGATGAGACCGACGCCGGGCTCATCGTCTCCGGCGCGAAGGTGGTCGCCACCGGATCCGCGCTGACCAATGCGAACTTTGTGGCGCACTACGGACTTCCGCTACGGGACAAGCGGTTCGGTGTGGTGTTCACCGTACCCATGGACGCCCCCGGCCTGAAGCTGTTCTGCCGGGCCTCCTATGAGATGGCTGCCGCGGTGATGGGGAGCCCCTTTGACTACCCGCTGTCGAGCAGGCTGGATGAGAACGACGCCATCATGGTCCTGGACCGGGTGCTCGTCCCCTGGGAGGACGTGTTCATGTACAACGCGGAGGCGGCCAACGCCTTCGCCAATGGATCCGGCTTTGTCGACCGTTTCACCTTCCACGGCTGCACCCGTCTCGCGGTGAAGCTTGACTTCATCGCCGGATGTGCGATGAAGGCGGTGGAAATGACGGGGACCGCGAGCTTCCGGGGTGTGCAAGCACAGATCGGCGAAATCCTCAACTGGCGGGATCTGTTCTGGGGTCTTTCCGACGCGATGGCCAAATCGCCGCTGCCCTGGGTGGGCGACGCCGTGCAGCCAAACGTCCGGTACGGCATGGCCTACCGCACCTTCATGGGGGTCGGCTATCCACGGATCAAGGAGATCCTCCAACAGACGCTGGGCAGTGGGCTGATCTATCTCAACTCACATGCGAGCGACTGGCAGAACCAGGATATGCGTCCCTATCTGGACAAGTATCTGCGGGGATCTCAGGGGATACCGGCAATCGACCGGGTCAAGCTGCTGAAGCTGCTCTGGGACGCCGTCGGCACTGAGTTCGGCGGACGGCACGAGCTCTATGAACGTAATTACGGTGGCGACCACGAGGCTGTTCGATTCCAGACTCTGGGGGCGTATCAGGCATCTGGCGAAGCCGACGCACTGAAGGGCTTCGTGGATCAGTGCATGGACGAATATGACCTCGCTGGATGGAAACGTCCGGACCTGTTCAATCCGGACGGTATGACATTCGTCCCGGGTCGCTGACCACGTAGGGAAGGAATTCCAGTGACGGCAAGCAGCGGCGATGCCGGGGCCGGTATACGCGCCGACGCACACATCAGCCCGACGCGCTTACGCCACGCGCTCGGCCGCTTCGCCAGCGGCGTTACCGTGGTCACCACCTCAACCGGCGACCACGGTGATCCTGACGCACATGGGATGACCGCGAACTCGTTCACCTCGGTGTCGCTGCACCCTCCACTCGTGCTGGTATCGGTCGCCACCGAGGCGGTCACGCACCAGCGGATAGCCGAGAGCGGCCGCTATGGGATTTCCATTCTGAGTGGAGATCAAAAGCCCCTGTCGGAGCACTTCGCGGGTGGCGCACAGCGGCCTGAACTGGTCCGGTTCGTATGGCGCCAGGAGCTTCCGATGCTGGCGGGTGCTCTTGTACACCTCATGTGCACCGTACGACAGGCCCATCTCGCGGGTGACCACACGGTGTACATCGGCGAGGTCGACGGGCTGTGGTCAGGCCCGGGGTCACCCCTGGTGAATTACCGCAAGCAATTTCATACACTCGATGTTCTCTGCCAGGACGGATCTCCCGGCCCCGCCCGGCGTGGGGGTCTCCTGAGCAATGGCAAGACGGGACGGTCCACCCATGGATGACCTTGGCAGCAGGTCATGGGAGCAGCTGTTCGCCCGACATGTCGCGGGCGACACCGGTGATGAGATCACCGCTATTCTCAATCAGTCCGGAAACACCGATGCCATCGCACTCTCCGGCGGATTCCCGCATCCGGCGACATTCCCCAGGAAGGCGCTGGCGGAAAGTTTCTCCCGGGTACTCCAGGACCCCAGTGCGCTGCAGTACGCGCCCACCGCCGGACTTCCCGGGCTGCGGGACTGGTTCGCTGACTGGCTTGACCGCCAAGAAGGCGTTCGGCCAGCGGAAAGCGAACTCGTGATCACCAGCGGCGGGATGGAGGGGCTGGGACTCATCACCAAGAGCATGCTGGACGCCGGTGACCGGGTCATCGTGGAGGGACCCACCTTCTTCGGCGCACTCGTGGCGTTTCAGCGGGCCCTGGTGCGCGCGGAGGGCATTCCCATGGACGCCGACGGCCTCGATGTCGCCGCGCTGGAGAAGCTGTTGAGCGAATCATCCGGTGCCGCGCCCAAGCTGGTGTACGTCATTCCGGACTACCAGAATCCCACCGGGCTCAGTATGTCGGTGGAGCGACGGCACGCGCTGGTAGCGCTCGCCCGGCGGTACGGCATGCTGATCGTCGAGGATGTCGCTTACCGGGACTTGGGCTTCGACGGTGAGCGACGGCCGAGCCTGTGGGCGTTGGGGCCGGATGTGGTGGCCCAGGTGGGCACGTTCTCCAAGACGTTCACCCCCGGCATGCGGATGGGCTGGATCGCCGCGCCGAGTCAGCTCATCACACAGCTGGTGCGGGCGAAGCAGAACACCGATCAGTGCGCCGGTGCGATGGGGCAGCTGCTGCTGGCGGACTACGGCCGCTCCGGACGGTTCGACCAGGGCATCTCCTTCGCGCGGGACTTCTACCGTGAGCGGCGCGACATCATGATGGCCGCCCTCAGCGCTCATCTCCCCGAGGGCATGCGCTTCACCCGTCCACATGGCGGTTTCTTCAGCTGGGTCACGGTCCCGGACTGCCCGGACACGGTGGCCCTTCAGGAGCAGGCACTGGCCGCAGGAGTCACCTACGTGCCCGGGCGCGCCTTCTACCCGGACGCGCGGGGCGGCAGCGAACTGCGTCTGGCGTTCAGCCGAGTGCCCAATGAAGACATCACCCAGGGAGTGCGCAGGCTGGCGCAGGTGCTCGCGCGGGTCGGCGGCGAGCGCGCCGCGCGGTAAGGACAGCAGCGGAAGGGAACGAGGGGAGACACCAGGTGCAGACCACGTACAACGAGCTTGTCCGGCCGCCCCAGGAGGTTGTTGACGCGTTATGCGGCATGTTGCTGCCGGAGTACAGCCCGAGCTGTCTGGTCGCCGACGCCCACCCGCGTGTCGGTGCGATCGGAGGTCTTCTGCCGGTCAAGCGGGAACACCGCGTCATCGGACCCGCGCTGACGGTCGACCTTCCGGAGGACGGCCTGGTCGACATCCTGCCCGTGCTGCCCACGGCACAGCCAGGTGACGTCATCGTGCTGGCCTGCCACAGCAACACCCGGATGGCGATGTGGGGCGGCCTGATGGCGACACTGTCACAGATGGCGGGCATCGCCGGCGCCGTGGTGGACGGCGCCATCCGGGACGTTGACGAACTGCGGGACCTGGATTTCCCGGTCTGGTACCGCGCCACCATGCCGCGCCGCTGCCCGCCTGCGGCGCCGCCCGATACGGACACACCGGTGCAGGTCAATGTGCCCGTCCTGATCGACGGTGAGCTCGTCCAGCCCGGGGACATTGTGGTAGCTGAGGAGAACGGTGTCGGCGTTGTGCCACCCGCGCTCGCGGATGAAGTTCTGGCGGCGACACGGCAACTTCTGGCCAAGGAGAGTGTGATCCGCGACAAAATCAACAATAACGCCACGCTGGCGGAACTGCTGGCTGAATTTGGTCATCTGTGACGGCACCTGTGACACCTGTGAGCAGGCTGACTCGCGGCGTACCGGTGGATTTCAGCCAGATTGTGTGCTGTCGTGTGCCTCTGGTTGTAAAGTGCTCGGCGGCAGAGGTATTGGCAACGGGGCTCCCCGACTTGGCTGGCGGCCCATCAGTTGGCTTACGGGGAACGGAAGCTGGGCAGGGAGAGCCACTGAGGTTCGCCCGGACGCGCGCGGCCGTCAGCTGGCCGAGGCGCAAGAAAACGCTCTCTCGGCGTTCCGCCGCCCATTTCAACCGAACTCAAGGAGATTTGACGTGACGGTTAGCCTGACCACCGACAGTGCAGGTTCGGTGAGCGACTTCAAGGTCGCCGATCTCGCGCTCGCTTCTACCGGCCGCGAGGAGATCAGGCTCGCAGAGCTTGAGATGCCCGGACTGATGGCGCTGCGTGAGGAGTACGCCCCACAGCAGCCGCTGGCCGGCAAGAGGATCGCAGGCTCCTTGCACATGACCGTACAGACGGCGGTGCTCATCGAGACCCTCGCCGCGTTGGGCGCGGATGTCCGTTGGGCCAGCTGCAATATCTTCTCCACCCAGGACCAGGCCGCCGCCGCGGTGGTCGTCGGCCCGAACGGCACGCTCGACAATCCCCAGGGCAGCTCGGTTTTCGCGTGGAAGGGCGAAACCCTGGAGGAGTACTGGTGGTGCATGGAGCAGCTGCTCACCTGGCCGGATGGGTCGGGCCCGCACTCCATCGTCGATGACGGCGGTGACGCGACGCTGCTGGTGCATCTCGGGGCCGAGTACGAGGCGACGGGGGATGTGCCCCTCGCGGCCGAAAGCGACTCGGAAGAGTACCGGATCATCCTGGACACGCTGCGGCGTTCGCTGGCTGACCACCCCACGAAGTACACCAGTATGGCCAAGGACGTTATCGGGGTCACCGAGGAGACCACGAATGGTGTCAACCGGCTGTACAAGCTGGCCCGTGAGGGGAAGCTCCTCTTCACCGGCATCAATGTCAATGACTCGGTGACCAAGAGCAAGTTTGACAATAAGTACGGCATCCGGCACTCGCTGGTTGACGGCATCAACCGGGCCACTGATGTGATGATCGCTGGCAAGTTGGCAGTGATCTGTGGTTATGGCGATGTCGGTAAGGGGGCGGTCGAATCCCTGCGTGGCCAGGGCGCACGTGTGGTCGTGACGGAGATCGACCCGATCTGCGCATTGCAGGCCGCGATGGACGGACTGCACGTCGTGGCACTGGACGAGGTGATCTCCTCCGGCGACATCTTCATCACCACGACCGGAAACCGGGACATCATCATGGCCGACCAGATGGCCAGGATGAAGAACAATGCCATCGTCGGCAATGTTGGACACTTCGACAACGAGATCGACATGGCCGGCCTCGCCAGGATTCCCGGTATCAAGAAGACGGAAATCAAGCCGCAGGTCCACAAGTGGACGTTCCAGGACGGAAAGTCCATCATCGTCCTGAGCGAGGGCAGGCTGCTCAATCTGGGTAACGCCACCGGGCACCCGAGCTTTGTGATGTCGTGCTCGTTCGCCAACCAGACGATCGCCCAGGTCGAGTTGCACACCAGGCCCGGAGAGTACGAGGAAAAGGTCTACACGCTGTCCAAGCACCTCGACGAAAAGGTGGCGAGGATGCACCTCTCCGCTCTCGACGCCACGCTCACGGTGCTCACCAAGGAGCAGGCCGACTACATCGGTGTCGATGTGGAAGGGCCGTTCAAACCAGATCACTACCGCTACTGAGTTCTGACCGGATGCCCTGTCCCCGTGTGCCTGCGGCCTGTGTGCTGTGTGCCCCGGGGACGGGCCGTCCCGTCGTTGACCGAAGGAACGTCCATGTTCAGCCTCGCCCGCGCGCACGCCAACGGCAACCGCTATCTGCTTCTGCTCGGCTCCGATATTCTGCTGCGTGAGCGCGGCATCGTCTCGGCGTTACGCACTTATCCAGGTCCGGTCATCGGGATGAGCGAGTCACCCGCGACAAGCAGCGCCAACCGGTTCTTCGACCATGTGCTTACCGCCGACTACTACGACGCCGGGCAGGCCCTCGCCGCGGTGGAGGCGTTTGAGCGCGAGACGGGGCTACGGCCGGACACGGTGGTGCCCATCATTGAGATGACCGTGCATGTGTCGGTCGCCATCGCCGGCCACTATGGCCTGCCGACACTGTCGGATGCCTGCCTCGCCCGGGTCCGGGACAAGCACACCATGAAGGTGGCGTTCGAGGAAGCCGGGGTGCCGTGTGCCCGTCACCGGCTGTTCAGCACTCTGCCGCAACTGCGCGCGGCCGCCGATGAGCTGACCTTCCCACTGGTGCTCAAACCGCGTGACTTCGCCGGAAACGTCGGCACCATCAAGGTGAACGATCCCAGCGAACTGCCCGCCGCCTTCGACTACTGCCGCAATTCACTGCTGGAGATCGCGCCCACTTACAACTTCGCCGACGGCCGGTATCAGGCGGAAGAGTTTGTCGCCGCTACTCATGAGGTCTCGGTGGAAGTGGCCAACCATGAGGGACAGCGCGCCGTGCTGGCGGTGACGAGTAAGTCCAAGGCCGGGGCCCCGTACTTCACCGAGAAAGGGCAGCTGATACCCAGCCCCGACTCGGACAACGAGGCGCTGCGCCAAGTAGCGCTGGATGCCTGCGCTGCCCTTCTCATCGACCGTGGTCTCGCGCATGTGGAGGTGCTGGTCAACGGGGACAAGCTGAGCGTGGTGGAAGTGGCGGCCCGTCCGGGCGGTGACGGGATCATGGATCTTATCGACCGGGTCTATGGATACAGCCCGTACGACATCCACATCGCCTCCTACCGGGGTGTCATGGACAAGCTGCCGGACCTTCCCAGGCAGCCCAGGGGCATCGGCGCGACCGTGTTCCTCAAGGCGCCCGCGGGTACGGTCGCCGAAGTGCACACGGTGAATGAACTCACCAGCCAGGAAGTCGCGCTCTACACCATCGCCAAGGTCGGGGACTGGTCCCGGCCGCAGACCTCATATCTGGCCCGGGACGGACTGCTGGAGTGCTTTGAGTACGGGCAGCCCGACGAACAGGATCCCGTGGCCTTCCAGGCCAGGGTGGACGAGCTGGCCAAAATCCGCGCCGACCAGCTTTTCACCGTGACGGAGACGGCCCCCGAGGAGGGCCGGTGACAGCTGGCCGCCGGCCCGTTTCGCGACGGGCCGGGAGGAGCCACAGGACATGATCTTAGGCACTCTCCGGACGATCGCCGGGCTCAATCGTGATCTTCGCACGCTGTTCGTGACGACGCTGCTGTTCCGGTCGGGCACGATGGCCTTTCCGTTCCTCGCGGTGTATCTGCTGGGGCAAGACCGGTACCGGCCAGCTGAGATAGGTCTGATCGTTGGTGTCTTCGGGGTGGGCGCGCTGCTCGCCGATCTCTCGGCGAGCCTGTTTCTGGGCCGGGTCCGGCCGAGCCTGGTGATGGTGGCCGGTTCGGTTGTCTACGCGCTCGTCCTCGTCGTACTGCCGCTGCTGTCGGGGCTGGTGGTGCTGGTGGGCGCGACCCTGCTCTGGGGAATGGCGTACGAGGTCTATACGCCGGCGGCCTACGCACAGGTCGTCGCCAGCTCACCGCCCAGCGAACGGAAGGTCGCCTTCTCCTGCCATCGGCTGGCGATCAACCTGGGCATGGGCATCGGGCCGGCCATTGGCGGCCTGCTGTTCGCGGTGGCACCAGTGGCGCTCTTCTATATCAACGCGGCCTGTGTGCTGGCTGCGGCGGTCATCCTCTGGCTGTACGGCCCATCGGCCACCCCGCTCCAGCACAGCGCGGCGGAGCGGGTCCGTCTTGTTTCACCCACCCCCCGTGGCGAGCTTCAGTTCTGGACCATCTTCAGTCTGGCCATTCCGGTGCATGTGGCGTACGCCTTGCCGCCCATCCTGCTGAGCGCGTACATCATCGAAGGTCTGGGGCTGCCCGCTTACTGGGCGAGCGTGGTGTTCGTGGTCAACGCGGCCGCGATCGTGCTGTTCGAGGTGCCGCTGAACAAGGCCATGGCCAGCATGTCGCACGCGCGGTCACTACTGATCGGATTCGGACTGGCGGGCGCGGGCTTCGCGCTGATGGGTGTCACGGCCCATGGCGTTCTGCTGGCCTTGATCACTTTGGTGTGGACTGCGGGCGAGATGATCGTGTTTCCCAGTCTGCTCAGCTACGTCAGCCACCTCTCCGACCGATCGGTGGCCAACCGCAACGTCGGCCTCTACTCAGCCGGGGCCAACATCGGTTTCATCGCCGCACCGCAGATCGGCTTGGTGCTCACCTCCGACGACTCGCCAGGAACGCCATGGCTGGTCACCGGGCTGGCCGTGGGTGCCGCGTTCGCACTGATGCTTGGCTCCCGGCTCAGCGAATGGACCTGGCACTCCGATGAGCGGCAGGAGACTGCCCCTGGCCAGCCGGCCCCTGCGGCCAGCCACCGTTCAAGCGAGAACAATCAGGTATGAGTTGAAGGAGCGAGAGATGACGATCGCACAGGAAACCGCCCCGTCGATACCCCCCGACGTCCTGGACTTCTTCACGTCACGACGCGGCGCCTTCGGGGCGATGAACCTCCTTCCCAGCCATCTGCCGACCGAGGCACGCATCCGTCAGCTCGTCAAGAACGTTATGACGGTGGACTACGGCATCGGTATCGCCTATAACGCACCGCTGTATGAGGAGTATCTGCAAAGCTTCGCCGACGAAAGCGCGCGCAGCTGCGGAACGGTAGGGCTGGACAACACCCATGGGAGCGTTTACGCGGATCAGCTGGCCCGGCTGCGGTCGCTGGACGGGACACAGCTGGCGCACGAGGTGTCGAAGGCTTCCACTGACACCATGGAGACGGTCAACCTCTTCATACCCAAGCAGTGCAATATGAGCTGCCGGGGTTGCTATGCGGCGGCCGTTCCCGTCACCACCCGCCCCTACACGGACTCCCTGGTCGAATCGTATTTCCAGGGCAGCCTTGCGATGGCACGCCAGGCCAAGCTGCTGGGCGCGCGCACCGTGTACACATCGGGGGATGGCGAGCCCACGCTCTTCCCCCGCTTCTTCGACCTCCTCGAAGAGTTCCAGAAGCAGGGCATGCAATGGCTGCTGTTCACCGCCGGACTGGCCTTCTCCAGCGAGTCCGCGGCCGAATCGGTGTGGGAGAGCGCCCGCCAGCATCTGCGGGGCGTCAGCCGGGAACGAATCGCCCGGCGTCTGCACGACTTCAGCCGTGATGGGCAGCCGGATCCCACGGTTCGCGCGCTGCTCGCGGAGCTGGCCGAGTACCGGGAACAGGTCCAGATCTACCATTCCCTGTGGAGCCCGGACGCGGCCCGCAACTCCGCGATACGACGCCCCCTGACGGGCGATTACCGGTATGTCACGGTGGACAGCCGCGGCACCGAACTCTCCCTGCCGTCCAGCCTTATCGCCATGATCGACCAGATCTTCACCGGCGATCTGCGGGAACGGCTCGGCATCGAAATGCCGGTGAGTGACATCAGCGTGTTCGATCTGCCCGCTGTCGCCGCCTACGTTGTCGATCGGGGCCTGCGTTCATATTTTGAGCCAACGATCCTTACCGGCCGCAACAAAGCGCGGGACTTGGGCGAGGCGCCGCCCGCCGCTCTCGCCGCGAGCGCCCCACTACTGGTGCGCACCCTGTGTGGATTCCGCAATGTCCATCAGCCCACCGTGAAATATGTGGAGCACCGGGCCGGCAACGGCTTCGCGGCCAGCCCGGGTATGGGGGTGGACACCTCGGATCTCTGGTCCATGGGAGTCCTCGGTCCCTTGATGATCGACGAAGGCGACGACGGACTCTTCTCGGCGGTGCACTCTCCGCTGATGGCCTATGCCAACTATGTGCATATCACCGGATGCAAGTGCAATGACTTCGCCGCTGAGCTGGCCCGTGACAGGGAAACCATCGCTGCCCGCTGGCGGGAGATCAGCGCGGTGATGCCGTCCGGTGGCATCCGGCGGGAGGAGCTGCGGACGAGGCTGCGCGGCGGCGGGATCGGGTGACCGGGCGACGTACCGCCGCCTCCGCACAGCGGGTGACGGTGAGAGCGCGCGTCGTCGGCGGGATATACAACGACGACTGGCTGGAACGCTATGACAGTGTCGCCAACGAAGACGCGGCGATACTCCGGGCTGAGCTGGACGCTGTTGAGGCGTGGTTCAAGCGCCGGGTGGGTGGGATCGGTGAGCGTGTGGCCCAGCACCTCGATCTGGGCACCTGCACGGGTCGCTACCTGCGCTGGGGTATCTCCCGGGGATTCACCTCGGCACACGGGATCGACAAGTCGCGGGCCGCCGTAGCCCGGTGCCGGGCGATGCTCGGCCACGGCCCCATTCAGGTTCACCACGCGGACTTTCTCGACACCGCGGTCTTCAGCTCGCTGTTGCGCCGTCAGGGCCCTTTTGACCTGGTCACCATGATGATGGGAACCATCAATCACCTGGCGGCTGAAGAGCAGCACCAGGTGGTACACGCCCTCGTACCGGCGTTGTCCAGCCAAGGCCATGTGGTGATCTCGTCATGGCGCCCGGGGGCTTGCGCCCTCTCGCTGTACTCCCGGGCGGATCAACGGAGTCTGGGACTGTCAGGGTTCGCCGTGCGGCTGGACGCCGACCGGGTGGGCGAGTTCGGGATACGACTGGCAGAGCGGATGTTCACCCCCTGGCACGAGATACGGGTGTACGAGCCCTGCGGGGCGTAGCGCCGGGATGCGGAACTGGCCAAGCTCCGTGCGGTACTCCCAGTCTTCGCCGTCCTTGAAAAGGCGGCGGTCAGCCGCCGTTCAGCCGCTGTTGATCTGTGGGGGGCGGGGCCAGGGTAGAAGTGGTGGCGGTATGATACGGAGGTGCTGCGGCGAGGAATCGATACAGCCGGAGGCATGTCGCCCGATCGAGGGAGGCGTACTGAAGGAGACACCGTCGCGTGCACCAGTCCGACGGCTGAATTTTGCCCTCCGTATGGACTGATGAGCGGAGCGTGGCGTTTACTGGCCCCCCATATCTCACGTCTGACCAACGGGAGAGGGGGTGACATGCCGGAGACGGCTCGACAACGGATGGCGGCCAGGGGCGAAGTGACTGTGTGGGGGAGTACCGCGTTGCGAGGCGAGCGTACGGAATGGATGGCGGTGCGGCAGCGTCAGCCGCCGCCAGCGGAGAGTGCCGCGGATCGGCCCGCGGCGCTGCGGGCCGCGGTGTCCCGGCTCCGCCGTGCGCTCGCTGGTTATCCGGTCGAGCTGCCGGACCGGGAGATCGCCGAAGAGCAGCTGGCCGCGCTGGACATCATGGCCGCATCGGGTGAGCTCGACCCCGCCCGGCTGCGTCACTCGCTGCTGCTGGTGGTCTCGGCCATGGGCTCCATCAGCGCCCTGGCCGACCCCCTGGCAGAGGTCCGAACCGCAGTAGGCCTCTTCAGCGGCCCCCCACACCAGCGCTAACCGTCCCACCGCGCCGGGGGCACCCACCCAAGCCGCACCGGCGAACCCGAGGCCTGGGGCGAAGCCCCGATATGCGGCGGAGCCGCATATCGGTACAGCCGGGAAGGGGCGGGTCCTGAGGACGAACCGTCCTCAGCCTCTGTCCGAGCCGGTGTTCGTGAGCGCCGTGGACAGCTCCTGGGCAACCTCCTGCAGCACCGGCACAATCTTGTCCGTCGCCGCGTCCGTCACCCGGCCCGCCGGGCCGGAGATCGATACAGCCGCGTCGGTAGGGGAGTCAGGTACCGGCACGGCGATGCAGCGCACGCCGACTTCCTGCTCATTGTCGTCGAACGCGTACCCCCGCTGCCGGGTGAGCTCAAGCGCTTCCAGGAAGCCCTCGGGAGTGGTGATGGTGCGCTCGGTGGCGGCAGGCATACCCGTACGGGCCAGCAGTGCCCGTACCTCATCGGCCGGGTGGTGGGCGAGCAGAGCCTTGCCGACGCCGGTGGAGTGCGGCAGCACCCGGCGCCCCACCTCGGTGAACATCCGCATGGAGTGACGTGAGGGCACCTGGGCGACGTAAACGATCTCATCGCCGTCGAGCAGCGCCATATTCGCTGTCTCGCCGGTCTCCTCGACCAGCCGGTTCAGATAGGGCCGGGCCCAGGTGCCCAGCAGCCGGGACGCGCTCTCGCCGAGCCGGATGAGCCGGGGCCCCAGCGCGTAGCGGCGGTTAGGCTGCTGGCGTACATAGCCGCAGGCGACGAGGGTGCGCATCAGCCGGTGGATGGTGGGCAGCGGCAGACCGCTGCTGCTGGAGAGCTCACTCAGCCCGACCTCACCGCCGGCGTCGGCCATCCGCTCCAGCAGGTCGAAGGCGCGTTCGAGGGACTGCACGCCTCCAGTCGCTGCGGGGGCGGTGCTGGTCTTGCGCTCGGACAGCGGCACGTGGCGTCTTCCTTTCGGGCGGGTGTGGCGCATGCTACCGGTCCGTCGGGGACTCCACAGCGCCTGTCACATGGGGTTCCGGTGGCTTGACCGGCTCCCGGCCGGATGGCGGGGGTGTGCTCTTGGTGATAGCTACCTTCTGTACTGCGAAATATTACTTCCATTCTATGGAATCCTCCAAGTCGCGATCCCTGGCTTCCCGGGTGAGGCTGAAGGGTCTTGACGGGGATGGGTCGAAAGTGAAGACTCTTCAACAGAACGTTGAATTCCACAGTGTGGAATGCGTGGAATGCAGAGGAACGTGGAGAAAAAGGAGGGCCGGTTGTCCGCCACCCAGACCGGTGCAGAGCAGCCCGGCGCAGAGCTCGTACTGCGCTCAACGTGTGTCATCACCCCCGAGGGGGCGCGCGCCGCGTCCGTCGTCGTCGCGGATGGCCGTATCACGGCCGTACTGCCGCATGACAGCGCGGTTCCCGACGGCGCACGGCTGGTGGACGTCGGCGACGACGCACTGCTCCCCGGGCTCGTCGATACGCACGTGCATGTCAATGACCCCGGGCGCACCGAGTGGGAGGGTTTCTGGACGGCCACCCAGGCCGCCGCGGCCGGAGGTATCACCACCCTCCTCGATATGCCGCTCAACAGCCTGCCGCCCACCACCACCGTCGAGCATCTCGCGACCAAGCGGGACGTCGCCCGGAGCAAGGCACATGTGGACACCGGCTTCTGGGGCGGCGCCATTCCGGGCAATGTGAAGGATCTGCGTCCGCTGCACGAGGCGGGGGTCTTCGGCTTCAAGTGCTTCCTCTCTCCCTCCGGCGTTGAGGAGTTCCCGGAGCTGGGACCGGCGGAGCTGGAAGCCGCCATGACAGAGATCGCGGGCTTCGACGGGCTGCTCATCGTGCATGCCGAGGATCCGCACCAGTTGGAACGGGCCCCGCAGGCCGAGGGCCCGAAGTACGCCGACTTTCTCGCCTCCCGGCCGCGCGACGCCGAGAACGACGCCATCGCCCGGCTGATCGCGCTCGCCAGGAAGCTGGACGCCCGGGTGCATGTGCTCCACCTCTCCTCCTGCGACGCGCTGCCGCTTATCGCGGAAGCCAGACAGGCGGGCGTCAAGCTGACCGTGGAGAGCTGTCCGCACTTCCTCACCCTCACCGCCGAGGAAGTCCCTGACGGCGCCACCGAGTTCAAGTGCTGTCCGCCCATCCGCGAGAAGGAGAACCAGGACGCGCTGTGGGCGGGCCTGGCCGATGGAACGATCGACTGTGTCGTCTCCGACCACTCGCCCTGCACCACCGACCTCAAGGTTCCCGACTTCGGCCAGGCCTGGGGCGGAATCTCCTCCCTGCAGCTCGGTCTGCCCGCCATCTGGACCGAGGCCCGCCGCCGCGGCCACACCCTTCAGGACGTGGTCCGCTGGATGTCCACCGCCCCGGCCGAGCTGGCGGGACTGACCCGCAAGGGCGCCATCGAGGTCGGCCGGGACGCCGACTTCGCCGTCCTCGCCCCCGACGAGACCTTCACCGTGGACCCGGCCGAGCTGCACCACCGCAACCAGGTCACCGCCTACGCGGGCAAGACCCTGCACGGCGTCGTACGGTCCAGCTGGCTGGGCGGCAGACAGATCACCGACCACGGTCGTACGACCCAGAAAACCGGCCGACTCATCGAGAGGACAACTGCATGACCGCGGCGCAGAGCCAGCCCGAACTGGCCCGATTCACCGGTGACGCCCAACCGTACGGCGGCGGCGACCCGTACGCCGACTACCGCACCGCCGCTTTCCCGTTCACCCACCTTGCCGATCTGGCTGACCGTCGGCTGGGCGCCGGTGTCATCGCCGCGAACGATGAGTTCTTCGCCCAGCGCGAGAACATGCTCATCCCCGAGCCCGCCGAGTTCGACCCCGAGCACTTCGGTCACAAGGGGAAGATCATGGACGGCTGGGAAACCCGCCGTCGCCGGGGCGTCAGCGCCGAGCAGCCGCACCCGACGGATGAGGACCACGACTGGGCGCTGGTGCGGCTGGGAGCCCCGGGCGTCATCCGGGGCATCGTCGTCGACACGGCCCACTTCCGTGGCAACTATCCGCAGGCTGTCTCCATTGAGGCGACCGCCGCCCCCGGCTCCGCCTCGCCCGAGGACCTGCTGGCCGACGACAAGAAGTGGACGACCGTCGTCCCGCGGACCGCCATCGGCGGCCATGCCGCCAATGGCTTCGCCGTCGACGTCGAACAGCGCTTCACACATCTGCGCGTCAAGCAGCATCCGGACGGTGGTATCGCCCGGCTGCGGGTATACGGCGAAGTCGCCCCCGACCCGGCCTGGCTCGCCGCGCTCGGCACCTTCGACGTTGCCGCGCTCGAGAACGGTGGCGCCGTGCAGGACGCCTCCGACCGCTTCTACTCCCCGGCCACCAATACGATCCAGCCGGGCCGTTCCCGCAAGATGGACGACGGCTGGGAGACCCGCCGCCGCCGTGACAAGGGCAACGACTGGATCCGCTACTCGCTCACCGAGCAGGCCGTGATCCGTGCCGTCGAGATCGACACCGCCTATCTCAAGGGCAACTCGGCCGGCTGGGCCGCCCTGGTGGGCCGGGACGGCGAGGACGGCGAGTGGGTCGAACTGCTGCCGCGCACCCGGATGCAGCCCGACACCGTCCACCGCTTCCTGCTGACGGACGCGCCCGCGGTGACCCACGTCCGCATCGACATTTTCCCGGACGGCGGTATCTCCCGGCTGCGCCTCTTCGGCTCGCTGACGCCGGACGGCGCCGCCCGCCTCAACGCCCGCCACCAGGAACTGGGCGGCGACCAGTAGGACCGCGGCCCCCCCGTTGTGGGCACTCGCAGCCCCGCGAGGGGCTGTGGGTGGGCACAACACCGGCCACCGGCCCGCACCGGGCCACCCCCGGGGCCCCGGGGCGAAGCCCCGGTTTCCGGGAAGGGGCGGGCTTAGGGGAAACCCACCCGCCCGCCCCGGGGCGAAGCCCCGCCACGCGGCGGAGCCGCATATCGGCACAGCCGGGAAGGGGCGGGCTTAGGGGAACCCGCCCGCCCCGGGGGGAGGGGAGCCCCGCTACGCGGCGGCCGCGGGCCCGCGTTACGCGGGCACCGTGACCGGGCGCCCCTCCCGGCGGGACTGCTCACAGGCCTCCGCGACCCGCAAAGCGTGCAGCGCCTCCCGCCCATCGCACGGATTGCCGATCTCACCCCGTACGACCTGGATGAAGGCCGCCAGCTCAGCCTCGTAGGCCGGAGCGAATCGCTCCAGGAAGCCCTGCCAGGGCTTGCCCTCGGCCGGGATCGCCGTTGGCTCCACGGAGGTCAGGGGCGTCCGGGCGTCGACGCCGACGGCGATCTGGTCGCGTTCTCCGGCCAGCTCCATCCGGACGTCGTAGCCCGCGCCGTTCACCCGGGTGGCCGTGGCGGTGGCCAGCGTGCCGTCGTCCAGGGTGAGCACGGCGGCCGCGGTGTCGACATCCCCCGCTTCCTGGAACATCGCCGGGCCTGCGTCGGAGCCGACGGCGTAGACGGAGACCACCTCGCGGCCCGTCACCCAGCGCAGTATGTCGAAGTCATGGACCAGGCAGTCGCGGTAGAGCCCCCCGGAGAGCGGCAGATAGGCCGGGGGCGGCGGCGCCGGGTCGGAGGTGACGGCGCGAACGGTGTGCACCCGGCCCAGCCGGCCGGAGCGCACCGCTTCACGGGCGGCCGTGTAGCCCGCGTCAAAGCGTCGCATAAAGCCGATCTGCAGGACCGTACCGGCGGCTTCCACCTCCGCCAGGACCCTGAGGGTGCCCTCGAGATCGATGGCGATGGGCTTTTCGCAGAAGGTGGGCAGCCCGGCCTGGGCCGCCGCGCTGATCAGTTCGGCATGGGAGGCCGTGGCGGAGGCGATCACCACCGCGTCGGGCTCCTCGGCGAGCAGATCAGCGGGGGAGGGGAGGGCGGTGGCGTTCAGAGGCGCCGCGACCTCGGCGGCGCGGGCCGCGTCCGCGTCGGCGACGAGCAGTCCGGTCACCCCGGGGAGGGAGCGGAGCGTACGAGCGTGAAAGGAGCCGATGCGGCCCGTTCCGATGAGTCCAATTCGCATGCCCCCACGCTGACCCCTGCGGACAGGTGATGTCAACGTTTTGTCCTGACATTCAAACTTTCCACTTCCCGTGCCGGAGCCTGGGGGCTAGGCTCACCCTGTGGCGAAGAATGAAGTGGCTGACCTCCAATTCAGCGTGGACCGCAGTAGCCCGGTGCCGCTGTACTTCCAGCTCTCTCAGCAGCTCGAAACCGCCATCGAGCAAGGCAAGCTCTCCCCTGGCAGTCTGCTCGGCAATGAGATCGACCTCGCCGGGCGGCTTGGTCTCTCCCGCCCCACCGTGCGGCAGGCGATACAGGCCCTGGTCGACAAGGGACTGCTGGTCCGCCGCCGGGGCATCGGCACCCAGGTGGTGCACAGCCAGGTCAAACGCCCCCTTGAGCTGAGCAGCCTCTACGACGACCTGGAGGCCGCCGGACAGCGTCCCGCCACCCAGGTGCTGCGGCTGGAGACCGAGGAGGCCACCGCCGAGGTCGCCGCGGCCCTCGGGGTCGCCGAGGGCACCGAGGTTCGCCTCATCGAGCGGCTCCGGCTGACCCATGGCGAGCCCATGGCCTATCTGCGCAACCACATCCCCGTTGATCTGCTCAACCTGGACAGCGCCGAGCTGGAGACCACCGGGCTCTACCGGCTGATGCGGGGAGCCGGAATCACCCTGCACAGCGCCCGCCAGTCGGTTGGCGCCCGAGCCGCCAGCGCCACAGAGGGCGACCTGCTGGGCGAGGTGGAGGGCGCGCCGCTGCTCACCATGCAGCGCACCACCTACGACGACACCGGCAAGGCGGTCGAGTACGGCTCGCATATGTACCGGGCCTCGCGCTACTCCTTCGACTTCCAACTGCTCGTACGCGGCTGACCAACCGCTGACCAACCCCCGCGCAGCGCCCGCGCAGCACCCGTGCGACCCCGCCGAGCAGCGGTAACGGATACTTGTGCGGCCGGGCCCGGCCATCACCCCCAGGTGCCCCGGCGAAAACCGGATCCGTATCGGGAGGGCAAGACCGAGTGGCCAGCGTGGAGAGATATCGCAGGAGCGCACGGACCAGGGCGGCCGTGATCGCGGCCACGCTGGCACTGGCCGTACCCCTGGCGGGCTGCAGCAGCACCGGCGGCAAACGGGCCGAGGAGAAGCGGGCGCAGGCCGCTGGGGGACAGTCCGCGGTGGACACGCCCCGGTGGAAGTTCGCCATGGTCACCCACTCCGGAGACGGCGACACCTTCTGGGACATCGTGCAGAACGGCGCCAAGCAGGCAGCCGTCAAGGACAACATCGAGTTCCTCTACTCGCACGACAAGGAGGCGGGCAAGCAGGTCCAGCTCGTGCAGACCCGGATCGACCAGAAGGTCGACGGGCTGATCGTCACGCTCGCCAAGCCGGACGCGATGAAGGCGGTCGTGCAGAAGGCGGTCAGAGCGGGCATACCGGTGATCACCATCAACTCGGGCCAGGATCTGTCCAAGGACTTCGGCGCGCTCGCCCATATCGGCCAGGACGAGGTCACGGCGGGCGAAGCCGTTGGCGAGGAGCTGAATGAGCGCGGCCGTAAGAAGGCCGTCTGTGTCCTGCATGAGCAGGGCAACGTCGGCCATGAGGAACGCTGCGACGGGGTACGGAAGACCTTCGGCGGCACCGTGCAGAACCTCTATGTCGACGGCACCAATATGCCCGGCGTCGAGTCCTCCCTGGAGGCCAAGCTCCAGGCGGACAGTGTCATCGACAGCATCGTCACCCTCGGTGCCCCGTTCGCACCGACCGCTGTCAAAGCCGCCGAACAGGCGGGCAGTAAGGCGGAGGTGGCCACCTTTGACCTCAATGCCCAGGCAGTCAGGGGACTGCGGGACGGCAGCATCGGCTTCGCCGTGGACCAGCAGCCGTATCTGCAGGGCTATGAGGCCATCGACCTGCTGTGGCTCTACAAGTACAACGCCGACATGCTCGGCGGCGGTCAGCCGGTCCTCACCGGCCCGCAGATTCTGACCCGGCAGGACGCCGCCGCCCTGGAGAAGTACACCTCCCGGGGGACCCGATGACGACGGACACCGCCGAAGCCCCGGCGCCAGCGGTGGACGAGCGGCTTGTCCACCGCTCACTGCCGCACAGACTGCTCGGCCGCCCCGAGCTGGGCGCGGTCGTCGGCGCCGTAGCGGTGTTCCTCTTCTTCGCGGTCACCGCCGACAGCTTTCTGCGGATGGCCAGCCTCTCCACCGTGCTGTACGCCTCCTCCACCATCGGCATCATGGCGGTGCCGGTGGCGCTGCTGATGATCGGTGGGGAGTTCGACCTCTCCACGGGCGTCATGGTGACGACATCGGCGCTGGTCTCCTCGATGTTCAGCTACCGGATGACCGCCAACGTCTGGGTCGGCGTCGCGGTGTCGCTGCTGGCCACCCTGGCGATCGGCGTTTTCAACGGCTGGATGCTCACCCGCACCAAGCTGCCGAGCTTCATCATCACCCTCGGCACCTTTCTGATGCTGACCGGTCTCAATCTCGGTTTCACCAAGCTGATCAGCGGCACTGTCTCCACCAAGAGCATCGGCGATATGGACGGCTTTGCGTCGGCCCGCGCGCTGTTCGCCTCCCAGCTGAGCCTCGGCGGCGTCACGCTGCGGATCACCGTCGTCTGGTGGCTGGTGCTCATCATGGTGGCCACCTGGATTCTGCTGCGCACCCGCGCGGGCAACTGGATCTTCGCGGTCGGCGGCGGCGCGGACGCGGCTCGCGCGGTCGGTGTCCCCGTCGCCGGAACCAAGATCGGCCTCTATATGGGGGTAGCCCTCTGCGCCTGGATCTCCGGCCAGCATCTGCTGTTCAGCTATGACGTCGTACAGTCCGGCGAGGGCGTCGGCAACGAGCTGATCTATATCGCCGCGGCCGTCATCGGCGGCTGTCTGCTCACCGGCGGCTACGGCTCCGCGGTCGGCGCGGCCGTCGGCGCCCTGATCTTCGGCATGGCCAGCAAGGGCATCGTGTACGCCCAGTGGGACCCGGACTGGTTCAAGTTCTTCCTGGGGGCGATGCTGCTGCTCGCCACCCTGCTCAACGCATGGATCCGTAAGCGGGCGGAGGCCAGCGCATGACCCACGAGAAGCTCACCGGGCCCACGCTGGTCTCGCTGGCGGACGTCAGCAAGTTCTACGGCAGCGTCCGCGCCCTGGAGGGGATCTCGCTGGACGTCCGGGCCGGTGACGTCACCTGTGTCCTGGGCGACAACGGAGCCGGTAAGTCCACGCTCATCAAGATCATCTCTGGGCTGCACCAGCAGACTCGCGGCAGCTATCGCATCGCGGGCGAGGAAGTCTGTCTGGGTTCCCCGCGCGAGGCCCTGGACCGGGGTATCGCCACCGTCTACCAGGACCTCGCCGTGGTTCCGCTGATGCCCGTCTGGCGGAACTTCTTCCTCGGCTCCGAGCCGCGCAAGGGCTGGGGCCCGTTCCGCCGGATGGACACGGCGCGGATGCGCCGCATCACCCGCGGCGAGCTGCTGCGGATGGGAATCGACCTGCGCGATGTGGACCAGCCGATCGGCACCCTCTCGGGTGGTGAGCGGCAGTGCGTCGCCATCGCCCGCGCGGTGTACTTCGGCGCCAAGGTGCTCGTCCTCGACGAACCCACCGCCGCCCTGGGCGTCAAGCAGTCCGGCGTCGTACTGAAGTATGTCGCCGCCGCCCGGGACGCCGGTCTCGGCGTCGTCCTGATCACCCACAACCCGCACCACGCCTACCTCGTCGGTGACCGCTTCATCCTGCTCAAGCGCGGCGCGATGGCGGGGAGCTACGCCAAGGACGAGATCGGTCTCGATGAGCTCACCCGTCAGATGGCGGGCGGCAGTGAACTGGAACAGCTCAGCCACGAGCTCGAGCGCGCCCCCGCTCCCGAGCACTTCGGCAGCGATACGTAAGGCACAATCGAGCTGATGAGTACGTACCGTGACCGCACGCACCGAAGCTCCGCCAGAGCCACCGTGCTGCGTACCGTCGCCACCCGTGAGCGGCGCTCCTACCTGTCCGCGCCGCGCGTGCCCACCGTGGGCATCGACATCGGCGGTACGAAGGTGATGGCGGGAGTCGTCGACGCGGACGGCACCATCCTGGAGAAGGTCCGCACCGAGACCCCGGACAAGTCCAAGAGCCCCCAGGTCGTCGAGGACACCATCACCGAGCTCGTGCTCGACCTCTCCGACCGGCACGATGTCCACGCGGTGGGCATCGGAGCCGCCGGCTGGGTCGACGCCGACCGCTCCCGGGTGCTCTTCGCCCCGCATCTGTCCTGGCGCGACGAACCGCTGCGCGAAGCCCTCCAGGCACGGCTCGCGGTCCCGGTCATGGTCGACAACGATGCCAACACCGCCGCGTGGGGCGAGTGGCGCTTCGGCGCGGGCCGGGGCGAGGACCACCTCGTCATGATCACCCTGGGTACCGGCATCGGGGGCGCCATACTCGAGGACGGCAAGGTCAAGCGGGGCAAGTACGGGGTCGCGGGTGAGTTCGGCCATATGCAGGTCGTCCCCGGCGGCCACCGCTGCCCCTGCGGCAACCGCGGCTGCTGGGAGCAGTACAGCTCCGGCAACGCCCTGGTCCGGGAGGCCCGGGAACTGGCCGCCGCCGACTCCCCGGTCGCGTACAGCATCATCGAACGGGTCAAGGGCAATATCGCCGAGATCACCGGACCGCTCATCACCGAGCTGGCCCGCGAGGGCGACGCCATGTGCGTCGAGCTGCTGCAGGACATCGGCCAGTGGCTCGGCATCGGCATCGCCAATCTCGCCGCCGCCCTCGACCCCTCCTGCTTTGTCATCGGCGGCGGGGTCAGCGCCGCCGATGAGCTGCTGATCGACCCCGCCCGGGAAGCCTTCCGCCGCCATCTCACCGGCCGCGGCTACCGCCCCGAGGCCCGTATCGCCCAAGCCCAGCTCGGCCCGGAGGCGGGCATGGTCGGCGCCGCCGACCTCGCCCGGCTGGTGGCCCGCCGCTTCCGCCGGGCGAACCGCCGCCGTCTGGAGCGGTACGAGCGCTATGAACGCGCCGCCGCCAATCTGCGGCTGGCGCCGCGCGGCCGGACGGTGGACCGTTGACCGCCGAGGACCCCGTGAACGTCTCGCCCCGCCCCCCGCGCAGCCTCCTCCTCCGCCGCTGGCTGACCGCGGTGATCGTCGTGCTGCTCATCGCCATCCCGGCCGGGTATCTGGTGCTCTCCGCGCACCAGAGCCGGGACAGCGGCAAGGACAAGGAACAGACCGCTTCCGCCACGGGTCTTGTCTGGCAGTGGCCCAGCCGGGCCACCCGCCGGATCTACGATGTGCCGATCCCGGGCGGGGCGACCTATGTGGCGTACTTCGAGACCAACTCCTGGAAGCGGAGCTCGCTCTACGTCCAGTTCCGCACCTCCCCGGAGCGGCTCGACAGCTTCCTCGAACAGGTCGGCACCAACCGCTCCGAGCTGGCCGGAGACCACACCACCATCCCCGTTCGGCAGGCCGACGTGGTGGGCTGGAATCTCCGCACCCCCGGCCACACCTATGCGGGCACCACCGTCGCACAGCCCGGGCACCGGCCCGATCTGGCGATAACCGTTGACCTCACCAAGCCGGAGCGGCCCCATGTCTATGTGGTGTCCACGGCCGAGTTCTGAGCCGCGCTTAACAGTGGGTAGCGTGTCCGCGTGAGCGAGACTGATACGCAGACGGAGCAGACGGCGGCGTCCCCCAAGGCGCTGCAACACCGGATCGACGGCCCGGCCGACGCCCCCCTGCTCGTCCTCGGGCCCGCCCTGGGCACCACCTGGCACATGTGGGACCGGCAGATACCGGAGCTGACCCGCAACTGGCGGGTCCTGCGCTACGACCTGCCGGGCCACGGCGGCGCCCCGGCTCACCCGGCGTCCGCCGTCGCCGAGCTGACCGGTCGGCTGCTGGCCACCCTGGACTCCATCGGCGCCGACCGCTTCGGCTACGCGGGCTGCTCGATCGGCGGCGCCATCGGTGCCCAGCTCGCCCTGACCCAGCCGCACCGGCTCACCTCCCTCGCGCTGATCTCCTCCTCGCCCCGGCAGGGCACCGCCGACGAGTGGCGGCAGCGAGGCGTCGTCATCCGTACGAACGGGCTGGACCCGATCGCCCGCACCACGCCCGAGCGCTGGTTCACCCCCGGCTTCACCGCCGTACAGACGGCGATAGTCGAGTGGGCCGTACAGATGGTGCGCACCACCGACCCCGGCTGCTACATCGCCGCCTGCGAGGCACTGGCCGCCTTTGACATCCGGGACGCGCTGCCCCGGATCACCGTCCCGACGCTCGTCGTGGCCGGAGCCGAGGACCAGGCCGCCCCGCCCGCCGACGCCCGCGCCCTGGTCGCCGGGATACCCGACGCCCGCCTCGCGATGGTGCCCGGTGCCGCCCACCTGACCCCCGTGGAGCGGCCCGGGGAGGTCACCGAGCTGCTGGTCAAGCACTTCTCCACGGTTTGGCAGGACGGCACGGCCGTCGGCGCCCACACCGCCGCGCCCGCCCCGGTACTGGACCCCACACCGCCGCACAGCACGGCCGTCGCCGAGCTGACCGCCGGTGACCAGCCGGCGCGCCGCCCCGATCCCTATGACACCGGCATGCGCATCCGCCGCGAGGTGCTCGGCGACGCCCATGTCGACCGGGCGACCGAGGCCGCCGACGACTTCACCGGCGATTTCCAGGACTTCCTCACCCGCTATGCCTGGGGTGAGGTCTGGTCCCGCCCCGGACTCGACCGCCGCACCCGCTCAGTGATCACACTCACCGCGCTCGCTGCCCGTGGTCACCTCGATGAGCTCGCCTTCCACACCCGCGCCGCGCTGCGCAACGGCCTCACCCCGGTTGAGATCCGGGAGACGCTGCTGCACACCGCCGTCTACTGCGGAGTGCCCGCCGCCAACTCCGCCTTCGCCGTCGCCCAGCGCGTCGTACGGGAGGAAACCACGCCGGAGCGGTAGCACAATGGCGGCTATGCGGCTGACGAAGAAAGGCCATGCCTGCGTACGGCTGGAGAAGGGCGGGCGCACTCTCGCCATCGATCCCGGCGCCTTCAGCGAGGAGGACGCCGCGGTCGGCGCCGACGCGGTCCTGGTCACTCATGAGCACCCTGACCACTTCGACGAGGCACGGCTGCGCGCCGCCCTGGAGGCCAACCCGGCCGCCCAGATCTGGACCCTGCGCAGCGTGGCCGACCAGCTCTCGGCCGTGTTCCCCGGGCGGGTCCACACGGTCGGTCACGGCGACGCCTTCAGCACCATGGGCTTCGAGGTGGAGGTCCACGGTGAGCTGCACGCCGTGATCCACCCGGATATCCCCCGGATCACCAATATCGGCTTTGTCATCGACGGCTCGGTCTTCCACCCGGGCGACGCGCTGACCGTGCCGGAACGCCCCATCGACACCCTGCTCCTGCCGTTGCAGGCGCCCTGGAGCAAGTTCGCCGAGATCGTCGACTACATCCGCGAGGTCAAGCCGCGCACGGCCTACGACGTCCATGACGGGCTGCTGTCGGACTTCGCCGACCCCGTCTACGGCCGGATGCTGGGCCCGCAGGGCCCAGGCATCGGCGACACCGAACACATCCGCCTATCCCCAGGCGAATCCACGACCCTCTAGCCACCCACCGGAGGCTTGTCGCCCCCCACAGCCCCTTCCCGAAACCGGGGGCTGCCGCCCCCAGACCCCCAGTGTTGTGGGCACTCGCAGCCCCGCGAGGGGCGTGGGCCCGCCCTGCTACGCAACCACCCACCCACACCAGCCACAACGCTCCGGCCCACCCCGCAACAGAGCTTGCGACGCTTGGTGGGCACAACACCGGCCACCGGCCCGCACCCGGCCACACCCCCCTGGGGGCCCGGGGGGAAGCCCCGGTTTCCGGGAAGGGGCGGGATATGGGGACACCCCTCACGGCAACCCCGCAGCCGGGTAAAGCCCCGCCTCGCGGCGGGGTCGCAGATCGGTACAGCCGGGAAGGGAGCCGGAGCAGGGGGAAACCCCGCCGCGGCGGCCGGGTGCAGGCGCCGCACAGTCCGCGTCGGCGACCGGGTAAGTTGGCCCCATGGCAACACGTATCGCCACGTGGAACATCAACGGCATCAACCCCCGCCTGGAGCGGCTCCTGGCCTGGCTGGAAGCCTCCGGCACGGACGTGCTCTGCCTCCAGGAGCTCAAGTGCACCCCGGAACAGTTCCCGGCCGAGCAGCTGCGCGAGCACGGCTACGAGGCGGCGTTCAGCGCCTCCGGCCGGTGGAACGGGGTGGCCGTCCTCTCCCGTATCGGCATCGACGAGCCGGTGAGCGGCCTGACCGGCGGGCCCGACTTCAACGGTGTCCAGGAGCCGCGCGCGGTGAGCGCCGTCTGTGGCGGGGTGAAAGTCTGGTCCGTATACGTCCCCAACGGCCGCGAAGTGGGCCACCCGCACTACGCCTACAAGCTGGAGTGGCTGGCGGCGCTGCGGAAGCTGGCCGAGGAGGAGGCCCCCGGCGAACGGCCCTTCGCGATCCTCGGCGACTTCAATATCGCGCCCAGGGACGAAGACGTCTGGGACATCGCGGAGTTCGATGGCGCCACCCATGTCACCGATGCCGAGCGTGCCGCCCTGAGCGCCCTGCAGGAGGCGGGCCTGGCGGATATCTACCCGCGTGCGCTGAAGTACGACGTCCCTTTCACCTACTGGGACTACCGCCAGCTCTGCTTCCCCAAGAACAGGGGCATGCGCATCGATCTCGTCTACGGGAACGGCCCCTTCCAGGAAGCGGTCAAGGACGCCTACGTCGACCGTGAGGCACGCAAGGGCAAGGGTCCCTCGGACCACGCCCCGGTCGTCGTCGATCTGGAGCTTTAGCCCGGCACCAGCGCATTCAGTTCTACCGACTCGGCCAGCGCCCGCAGTCCGGCATCTCCCGGGTGCAGATGATCCCCGCTGTCGTACCTGGGCAGGAGCCGGTCCGGGCGCTGCGGGTCGCGCAGCGCCGCGTCGAAGTCCAGCACGGCATCGAAGACTCCGTCGTGCTCCCGGATGAAGGCGTTGACCGCCATCCGCCGCCGCTCCACCTCCGCGGTGCAGTCAGCCCACCCGCCGCACGGAGTGAGGGTGGCCGCCACCACCCGTACCCCCCGCTCCCGGGACCGCTCGGCGATGGCCCTCATCCCGGCGGTCACCTGATCCGTCGGGACGTCCCAGCGGATGTCGTTGATGCCTTCGAAGAGCACCACGGTACGTACCCGCGGCTGGGCCAGTACATCGCGCTCCAGCCGGTGCTGGGCGCTGACCCCGCCGGTGTCCTTGCTGATCCCGTCGCCGTCATAGCGGTCGGTGACGATGCGGTTGGCGGAGATGCCGTGGTTGAGAACCCCGTAGCGGGGCGCCTCGCCGTCATCCGGGTCTTGGTCCAGCAGCCTGCGTGCCAGCACATTGGGCCAGCGCCGGTTCGCGCCCTCCGTCGACCGCACTCCATCGGTGATCGAGTCGCCCAGCGTCACCACCGAGCCGGGTCCACCGCTGACCTCCACGCCGGTCAGAAAGGGCCAGAAGGTGAGCTCGGCGCGGTAGCCCTCACCGCCGCGCTGACCGGTCCGGTCGCCGCTGCCGTCCGCGCTGGCATACGAGCGCTGGATGGCCCTGCCGTGGACCGGCGCCGCCGTCACCGTGCCCGGCAGATGCAGGCTGACCAGCAGGTCCGTATCGGCCGGGACGGCGCCGTGCCCGGGCAGGGCAACCGGGTCGCTGAGCGTCTGTGCCCCCGCCGGAATCCGGGTGCCGTCGCGCCCGCCGAAGGTCAGCGGTACGGGTTGCCCGGCGGCGGCCGCGCCCTCGCCCCGTACCGCGACCGAGGCGTGGCCGATCTCCAGCGGGATGTCCGCGAAGGTGTTCCCCAGCCGGATCCGTGCCCGCGTACCGCCCACGCTGGTACGCACCACCAGCCGCAGTGTCCGGTCGGTCCACGGCCCGACCTCCGTATAGCCGCCGGTGCTCGCCGCCCAGCTGCCCGTCCAGCCCGCCGCGCCCGCCCGCACGGAGGCGGCGAAGACATGCAGATCGGCCCGCGGCCCCGGATCCGGTGGCAGCACCACCGAGTCGATCATCCGGTCGCGCTTCACGGGGACCGTCACCGCGTAGAGCCGGACCTTCTCACTACGCTGACCGGTCCCCGTGTTGAGGTGCGGCAAGGCGACCGCCTTGGTGCTCAGCAGTCCCCCGCGCCAGTCCCCGGCGGTCAGTGTGTACGGGCTCTGTGATCCATCGGAGTAGCGCACCGTCCCCCGGCCGCTGACCTCCTTCATGGCACCATCGGGTGAACTTCCCGCCGCCAGGAAGGAGATCGCGTTCCCCCGCCCGCGCAGCCGCACCCGCTGGCCGTCGGAGCGCACATTGTCGGGCTCTCCCGGTCTGGCCGCGGGCCAGCGCAGTCTCGCCGCGTCGATCCGGAGTGCCCTCCCGGGTCTCCACCCCGCGGCGGCCAGATCCTGGGCCGACAGCGAGTTCCCGGCCCCGTCGAAATCGGCCTCGTCCGGGCGGGGGTCATCGCTGACCGCCCGGTTGTTGAAGAGCTGCTCCAGCGGAAGCGGCTCCTTGTGTCCGCTCTCAGCGCCAGGGCCAGCCACGGCGACCGTGGGCGCGGTGGGAGCGCTCATGGCGATGATGGACAGCGCGGCGGTGCTCCACAGGGTGGTCCACAGCGGGTTACGCACGTTGTGTGCCCCTTCGTACGACGCCAACTGCCCGTACATCAGGCCAAGCGGTGTACCGCGCGCCTGTGGTGCTCTGCCCAGGCAGGGTGCGACCCTGAACGGTATGAACATCTCCTTCCTGGACAACTGGCGCAAGCGTTATGGTCCGGCGCGCGGCGTGGCGCTCTATGGCTCGGGTGAGGATGACGCCGATGGAGTGGCGCAGCTGCTGTCCGAGTGCGAGCTGCTGCGGGCGCAGGCGGGGACGAGAGGTGTCGAACTCGATGACACCGCGGCCTCTTTGGAGGCGCTTGACCAGATGCTGCCCCGCTGGCGCGATGACCCCGAGGTGCTGCCGTGGCTGGGCAATGACGCGGGGCTGTATCTGGGCACCGTCATCGTACGTACGGTCGAGGGCGCGCGGTGGCAGGTGTGGCCGAACGGCCAGCCGTCGGTGCGGCTGGCCTCCGGCCGGGAGATCGATGTCGTCGACGCCGGCCACGCCTGGGCGGCCAGCGGTACTCCCGAACTCTCCCAGATCTATGCTGAGGCCTCCGAGTCCTGACCGAAGAAGGTGATCCCGTACTCCAGCCGCCAGCGGTCGGCACGTACGACAATGTCCGAGGTCTCCACCGGCCGGTCCAACGAGTCGAAGTGGGTGCGCTCGATGACCGTCACACACTGTCCCGGTGAGCAGCCCAGGGCCTCCGACTCCGGGCTGGTGGCCGGACGGGACCCCACCAGCTCCGCGGCGCGCACCACCTGGATGCCGATCGCCGCGAACCGCCCGCGCACCCCGCGCCGGGCATAGGGTCCGCGCTCGGGGAAGACCACATCGGTGCCGTCGGTGATGGCCAGCGGCTCCCAGCTGGTGGCCAGCTGAAGCGGCCGCCGGTCGGCAAGATACTCGTACTGCGTGCACATCACCGGGTCACCCGGTTCGATGGCCAGCCGCTCGGCGATCCGTGGCGGGGCCACCGTATTGGCCGAGTTCGCCTCCCACAGCAGCGCCGCCGGCGACGCACCGGCGCTGATCCGTGCCGCGAAGGGGGAGTCGACGGCGTTGGTGGTACGCAGCAGCGTCCCGATCGGCGCCCGGTCGGTGACAAAGACCCCACGCCCGAACTGGCCCTCGGCGTATCCGGCCGCCTTGAGCACCCGCACCGCCCGGTCCACGGTCTGATCGCTGGCCTCATATGCGCGCTTCAGCTCCGACCGGGACGGGATACGTGCGCCCACGGTGAGCGTGCCTTCGTCGATCTGCTGGCGCAGATCATCGGCGATCCGTTGGTAGACCGGCCTGGTGTCGCCCATACGGGGCCCCTTTCCACGTTTCGTCGGTAACGCTAGGTACGCAGGAACATTCTGCGTACCTAGGCCAGTAGGCAGGCTGTGTCAGGCGGGATGGGCGGAGAACGGCCCTAACTGGCGCGGTGTGCTCCCCGGCCGCCGCTGCCGTTGCCGTTCGTCGCGGGCGGTGGGGAAGAGGCCGTACGGGTGACATCGGCGACCAGCTCCACCACATTCGGGCCGTACGCCTGAGAGTCGATCCGGTTTTCTTGGGCGCGGACCCCCGGCTTCAGCCGTGGGGCTACCGCGCAGGGTGTCGTTCATGGGGCGGGAGCCTAACCGCCGGAAGTGCCCCGTAGGAGCCCTTGGAAAAGGCACTGTTGCTTCGATGTAACCGCTGCCGTAACACGAGTGGTGTGAGATGCGCCCATGACGGATGGGCCCACCGCACGCCAACTTCCCCACGCCATTGCCGCCTTCGCGGCCGAGCTGCGCGCACTCGTCGGGGCGCTCGATCCCGGTTCAGGCTGGTACGGGGTGTTCGCGCAGCGGGATCCTGAGGGGATACGGGCCTGTCTGGACGGCAGAGAGGTCCCACCCTGGGATGTGGTCGACGCCCTGCTCCAGGACCTCGCCGGCCGGCATGGCATGGACGCCGCCGAGCGCATGGCACAGCGGCTGCGGTGGCGTTACGGGCCCTCGGTCACCGCCCATGACACCGAGCTCGGCGGCCCGTCCGCGCTCAGGGAACGGCTGGACAGCATGGTGCGCGCCCGAGACCACGCCAGCCGCCGGGTCGGCGAGCTGAACGCGGCCATGGCGGACGCCGAGGCAGCGCGCGACCCGGCCGAGCGCGACCGGCTCGCCGCCGATCTCGCCTGGACCCGCGATGACCTCGAGCGCGCCACCGCCCGCTGCGCGGAGCTGCGGGAACGCCTCGCGGCGCGGTCCGCACAACCGGCGCCCAGCCCGATCCAACCCAGCCCGATCCAACCCAGCGCGGCCCACCCTGGCGCGGGCGCCCCCGGGAATCCGGCCGGGGAGGCGGGTGAGCCCGCCGCCGTGGCCGACAGCCGTCAGCCCACGGCGGACCCCGGCCGCCCCGCCGGACGGCCGCGCCGCCCGGCTCGGCCGCGCGGCTCGCGATTCGCCGGGCTGGCCACCGACGACCCCGCGCCGGAGGCGTCAGCCCCGGCCGCGACCGCGGTGCCGCCGGGCGCCGGCCCGGGGGCCGTGGAGCGGTCCGCTCCGGCGCCGCGCGGCGCCCGGTTCGCGGGCGTGCAGGACGATGGGGAGACGACCGCACGGCACCCCGCCCCGCGAACCCCGGCCGATCCCGCCCGGATGGCCGCGATACGCCGCACCGTCGACGAAGCCGTTGACCGGCTCACCCAACTGCGTGCCGCCGGGCGCGGTGGTGAGGCCTACGGACTGCTCTGTGCGGCGGCGCGCTGGCCCGCCGAGCAACTCCCGGTGCTGGCCGCCGCGCTGGAACGGGCCGGGCTGGCCGCCGATGTGACCACCCTGCTGTGGGAGGCGGCCTGTCTGCCGCCTGAGCCGCTTGCCGCTGCCGCTGACGCCCTGGCCTCCGCCGGCCATCAGCGCGACTGCGGTCAGCTGCTGCGCCAGAGTGTTTCCCGGCCCGTCCACGAGGTAGCCGCCACCGCGCTGAGCCTCAGTCGTACCGGTCGGGATCCGGAGGCCACCGAGCTGCTGGCCGCGCTGCTGCGGGCCCGTACCCCCGAGGAAGCGGTCACCGCCGTCACCGTCGATCCGGCGGGGCTGCGTCCGCTGCTGGTGGCTGCCGCCGAGTCCATCTCACCGGGTCACCGCCGGGACATCGAGGGGGTGCTCGCACGCGAAGTATGACCGACTCGTGATCAACTCGGTGACGTTTCGGCGATGGTCTTGCCACCGAGGGTGACGGGGATTACGGTCGCACTCTCGCGTGGATCTACACGCGTCGAGCGTGGGACAGCCCTCAGCTGACGCCCCGACAAAGGAGCAGCTCATGGCCGATGTTGTGCGCGCCGCACTGGTGCAGGCGAGCTGGACCGGCGATACCGGATCAATGATCGCGAAGCATGAGGAGCACGCCCGGGAGGCGGCCCGGCGGGGCGCTCAAGTGATCGGCTTCCAAGAGGTCTTCAACGCCCCCTACTTCTGCCAGGTGCAGGACCCGGAGCACTACCGCTGGGCCGAGCCGGTCCCGGACGGCCCCACCATCGTGCGGATGCGGGCGCTCGCCCGGGAGACCGGCATGGTGATCGTGGCCCCGGTCTTCGAGATCGAGCAGCCCGGTTTCTACTACAACACCGCCGCCGTCATCGACGCCGACGGCACCCTGCTCGGCACCTATCGCAAGCACCACCTCCCGCAGGTCAAGGGCTTCTGGGAGAAGTACTACTTCAAGCCGGGCAATCTAGGCTGGCCGGTCTTTGACACCGCCGTCGGCCGGATCGGCGTCTATATCTGCTACGACCGGCATTTCCCCGAAGGCTGGCGTGCCCTGGGCCTGGCCGGAGCTCAGCTCGTATACAACCCGTCGGCCACCTCCCGAAGCCTGTCCGCCCATCTGTGGCAGCTGGAGCAGCCCGCCGCCGCGGTGGCCAATGAGTACTTCATCGCCGCCATCAACCGTGTCGGCGTCGAAGAGTACGGCGACAACGACTTCTACGGCACGAGCTACTTCGTCGATCCACGCGGGCAGTTCGTGGGGGAGGTCGCCAGCGACAAGCAGGATGAGCTGGTGGTCCGGGATCTCGACTTCGCCCTGATTGACGAAGTCCGGCAGCAGTGGGCCTTCTACCGGGACCGGCGGCCGGACGCCTACGGAGAGCTGGTGCAGCCATGAGCGACCCCCTGTCCCCCACCCACCCGTCCCTGCACGAACGTCACCAAGCCGTCCTGCCCGACTGGCTCGCGCTCTACTACGAGCAGCCCCTGGAGATCACCCATGGCGAGGGCCGCCATGTCTGGGACGTGGACGGCCGCCGCTATCTGGACTTCTTCGGCGGCATCCTCACCACCATGACCGCCCACGCCCTGCCCGAGGTCACCAAGGCGGTGAGCGAGCAGGCCGGCCGCATCATCCACAGCTCCACGCTCTATCTCAACCGGCCGATGGTCGAGCTCGCCGAGCGGATCGCCGTGCTCTCCGGCATTCCGGACGCCCGGGTCTTCTTCACCACGTCCGGCACCGAGGCCAATGACGCCGCGCTGCTGCTGGCCACCACCTATCGCCGCTCCAACCAGATCCTGGCGATGCGCAACAGCTACCACGGCCGGTCCTTCTCGACCGTCGGCATCACCGGCAACCGCGCCTGGTCCCCGACCAGCCTCTCCCCGCTGCAGACCCTCTATGTGCACGGCGGCGTACGGGGCAGCGGACCCTTCGCCGAGCTCAGTGACGCCGACTACATCGCGGCCTGTGTCGAGGACCTGAGAGACATGCTCGGCCAGACGGCGCGCGGTGTCGCCGCGCTGATCGCCGAACCCATCCAGGGCGTCGGCGGCTTCACCGCACCGCCCGACGGCCTGTACGCGGCCTTCCGGGAAGTCCTCCAGGAGCACGGCATCCTGTGGATCAGCGACGAGGTGCAGACCGGCTGGGGGCGGACCGGCGATCACTTCTGGGGCTGGCAGGCCCATGGTCAGCATGGCGCACCCGACATGCTGACCTTTGCCAAGGGCATCGGCAACGGTATGTCGATTGGCGGTGTCGTCGCCCGCGCCGAGGTCATGAACTGCCTTGACGCCAACTCCATTTCCACCTTTGGCGGCAGCCCCATCACCATGGCCGCGGGCAACGCCAATCTCGCCTACCTGCTGGAGCATGACCTCCAGGGCAATGCCCGCCGAGTCGGCGGACTGCTTACCGAACGGCTGCGGGCGGCGGCCGCCGGGCTCGATGTCGTACGCGAGGTACGTGGCCGGGGTCTGATGATCGGCGTTGAGCTGACCGATGCCCGGGCCGCCTCACGCGTCCTTGAAACGGCTCGCGAAGGCGGCCTGCTCATCGGCAAGGGTGGGCTCGATGGAGCGGTGCTCCGTATCGCGCCACCGCTGTCGCTGTCCGTCGCCGAAGCCGAGGAGGGGGCCGCGGTCCTCGAAGCCGCCCTGAAGCAGGCACAGACCGAGCTCGGAGGGAGGCCGTAGCCATGTCCCGCACTGTCATCCGTGGCGGGCTCGTCATCACCGCCGCCGAAGAGATCCACGCCGATGTCCTCATAGAGGGCGGCCGGATCGCCGCACTGGCCGCCCACGGCAGCAGCTACGCCGACGGCTGGAGCGCCGACCGGACCATCGACGCCGGCGGAAAGTACGTCATCCCCGGGGGAGTCGACGCCCACACCCATATGGACTTCCCCTTCGGCGGAACCTTCTCCTCCGACACCTTCGAGACCGGCACCCGGGCCGCCGCCTGGGGCGGCACCACCACCATCGTCGACTTCGCGGTGCAGAGCCGGGGCCACACCCTGCGCGAGGGGCTGGACGCCTGGCACGCCAAGGCAGAATCCCAGTGCGCCATTGACTACGCCTTCCACATGATCCTCTCCGAGGTGACCGAGGGAACCCTCAAGGAGATGGACCTCCTGACCGGCGAGGGGGTCACCTCCTTCAAGCTGTTCATGGCCTACCCCGGGGTCTTCTACAGCGACGACGGCCAGATCCTGCGGGCCATGCAGCGCGGTGCCGACAACGGCGGGCTGATCATGATGCACGCCGAGAACGGCATCGCCATCGATGTCCTGGTCGAACAGGCCCTGGCCCAGGGCAAGACCGACCCCCGCTACCACGGCGAGGTCCGTAAGGCGCTGCTGGAGGCCGAGGCCACCCACCGCGCCATCCAGCTCGCCCGGGTCGCCGGAGCACCGCTCTATGTGGTGCATGTGTCCGCAGCGGAGGCCGTGGCCGAGCTGGCCCAGGCCCGGGACAAGGGACTGCCCGTCTTCGGCGAGACCTGTCCGCAGTATCTCTTCCTCTCCACCGACAACCTCGCCGAGCCGGACTTCGAGGGCGCCAAGTACGTCTGCTCCACACCGCTGCGGCCCAAGGAGCACCAAGCCGCCCTCTGGCGAGGGCTGCGCACGGGTGACCTTCAGGTGGTCTCCACCGACCACTGCCCGTTCTGCTTCACCGGCCAGAAGGAGCTGGGACGCGGCGACTTCTCCAAGATCCCCAACGGGATGCCGGGCGTCGAGCACCGGATGGACCTGCTCCACCAGGCGGTCGTCGACGGACATATCTCCCGCCGCCGCTGGATCGACATCGCCTGCGCCACCCCGGCCCGGATGTTCGGGCTCGCCGGGCGCAAGGGCACGCTCGCGCCCGGCGCGGACGCCGATGTCGTCATCTACGATCCGCGAGCCGAACAGACCCTCTCCGCCGCGACCCATCACATGAACGTCGACTACTCGGCGTATGAGGGCAAACGCATCACCGGCCAGGTCGAGACCGTGCTGTCACGCGGCGAGACCATCATTGACCACCGCACCTACACCGGGCGCGCGGGCCATGGCCGGTATGTGCCGCGCGCCAGCTGCCAGAACCTGAACTAGCCAGTACCTGAACTAGCCAGAACCCGAACCAGGGAGCCCGGCCATGGATTTCGGACTAGTCCTGCAGACCGACCCACCCGGCGCCGCCACGGTCGACCTGATGCGCCGCGCCGAGCGCAATGGCTTCCACTACGGCTGGACCTTCGACTCCGCCGTGCTGTGGCAGGAGCCGTATGTCCTCCACAGCCGCATCCTGGACCACACGGAACGGCTGATCGTCGGCCCGATGGTGACCAACCCCGGCACCCGCACCTGGGAGGTGACCGCCTCGACCTTCGCCACCCTCAATGAGATGTACGGCAACCGCACCGTGTGCGGCATCGGGCGTGGCGACTCCGCGATGCGGGTGGCGGGCCGAAAGCCCCATACCCTGGCCCGGCTCGGCGAGGCGATGACCGTCATCCGCGATCTCGCCGAGGGCCGCGAGGCGACGGTGGACGGACATCGCCTCCGTCTGCCCTGGGTGCGGAACGGCAAGCTGCCCGTCTGGATGGCCGCATACGGCCCCAAGGCGCTGGCCATGGCAGGCCGGCAGGCCGATGGATTCATCCTGCAGCTCGCCGATCCCTATCTGACCGAGTGGATGGTCAAAACGGTCCGCGAGGCCGCCGCCGGGGCGGGCCGTGACCCGGCCGATGTCACCGTCTGCGTCGCCGCCCCCGCCTATGTGGGAGGCGACCTGGCGCATGCCCGGGAACAGTGCCGCTGGTTCGGCGGCATGGTCGGCAACCATGTCGCTGATCTCGTCGAGCGCTACGGCGAGCACTCCGGCATGGTGCCCGAGGAGCTGACGGCGTACATCAAGCAGCGCGAGGGGTATGACTACGCCCACCACGGCCGGGCCGGGAACCCGGACACCGCCTTCGTGCCCGACGAGATCGTGGACCGCTTCTGTCTGCTGGGGCCGCCCGACGCACACATCCAGAAGCTGCGCTCCCTGCGCGACCTCGGCGTGGACCAGTTCGCCGTCTACGCCATGCATGACGCCAAGGAACACACCATTGACACCTATGGGACGAGCGTCATCCCCGCCCTGAACCCCTGAGCGAGCGGGCGGCGCCGACTACGGCAGGGCAGTCCGCGTGAGCCACCCCGGTACCGGAAGGACAGATGTTCACCACGCGCCCAACCCTCCACGGCACCTTCGGTATGGCCTCCTCAACACACTGGCTCGCCTCCAGCACGGCCATGGCCGTGCTGGAGGACGACGGCAACGCCTACGACGCGGCCGTCGCGGCGGCCTTCGTGCTGCACGTCGTCGAGCCGCATCTCAACGGACCGGCGGGCGAAGTGCCGGTCATCCTGGCACCCGTCGGCAAGCCGGTGCGGGTGCTGTGCGGGCAGGGCACCGCACCGGCCGGGGCGAGCATCGGGCACTACACCGGGCTCGGGCTGAAGCTGGTGCCGGGCACCGGCCCACTGGCCGCCGCCGTGCCGGGCGCCTTCGACGCGTGGCTGGTGCTGCTGCGCGACTACGGCACCAAGCCCCTCGAACAGTTGCTGGGTTACGCCATCGGCTACGCCGAGAACGGCCACTCGCCGGTGGAGCGGCTGACGGAGACCGTCCAGACCGTACGGGAGCTGTTCAAAACCGAGTGGACCAGCTCCGCCGAGCTCTACCTGCCGTCCGGTCAGCCTCCTGTCCCCGGCCGCCTCTTCACCAACCCGGCACTGGCCGGGACCTGGCGGCGGCTCCTCGCCGAGGCCAAGACCGCCGGACCCGGCCGCGAGACCCGGATAGAGGCGGCCCGAAGTATATGGCGGGAGGGCTTTATCGCCGAAGCGCTCATACGCGCCGCCGCCCGCCCCACCCTGGACACCTCCGGCGGACGCCACAGCGGCACCCTCAGCGGCGACGACCTCGCCCGGTGGTCGGCGACCTACGAGGAGCCCCGCACCTACGACTGGCAGGGCTGGACCGTCTGCAAGGCGGGCCCCTGGTCACAGGGGCCGAGCCTGCTCCAGCAACTCGCCCTGCTCCCGGCGGATCTGGAGTACGGCACACCGGACTACGCACACACCCTCATCGAAGGCAGCAAGCTCGCCATGGCCGACCGCGAGGTCTGGTACGGCGATGCGCGGGGCGCCGAGTCGGTGCCCGTCGGCACCCTGCTCTCCGCCGCGTACAACACCGGGCGCCGGACGCTCATCGGGGAGAGCGCCTCGTATGAGCTACGCCCCGGCAGCCCCGACGGCCGCACCCCGAGGCTCAGTGAGCACGCGAGCAGCCCTGTCGACGCCACTCCCGCCCCGGGCACCGGCGAGCCAACCGTCGCCGGGGACGGCGGAACGCGCGGCGACACCTGCCACCTCGATGTCGTGGACCGTTGGGGCAATATGGTCAGCGCCACACCGAGCGGCGGCTGGCTGCAGTCCAACCCCGTCATCCCGGAGCTCGGCTTCCCGCTCGGCTCCCGGCTCCAGATGGCCTGGCTGGAGCCCGGACTGCCGAACTCCCTCACCCCGGGCCGCCGCCCCCGCACCACCCTCAGCCCCTCTCTGGCGCTCCGGAACGGGGAGCCCGTACTGGCCTTCGGCACGCCCGGCGGCGACAGCCAGGACCAGTGGCAGACCCACTTCTTCCTCGCGGCCGCGCTGCGCGCACCGGTGCGCGGCGGGCTCGATCTACAGGGCGCGATCGACGCCCCGAACTGGCACAACGACAGCTTCCCGAGCTCCTTCCACCCACGCGGGACGCGACCCGGCAGCGTCACCGTCGAATCGCGGATCGGCCAGGACACCATCGACGAGCTGCGGCGGCGCGGGCACGCGGTGACCGTCGGCGCGCCCTGGTCGGAGGGGCGGCTGTGCGCGGTGGCCCGTGACCCGGAGAGCGGGATGCTCAGCGCGGGGGCCAATCCACGCGGGATGCAGGGCTACGCGGTGGGGCGCTGACGGCCGCTGAGAGGTTCCGTCGCCCCGGCGTGCTTCCATGGACGAATGATCGATGATGAGCTTGTCGCAGGAGTCGAGGAAGCGATCCGTAAGGCCGTGGCTGGGGAGATCATGCCGCGCTGGCGGCAGCTCGCCAAGCACGAGGTCGTGGAGAAGGCCGGACCGCACGATCTGGTGACCGTGGCTGACCAGCGGGCCGAGGAGCAGCTGACCGTCTCGCTCTCCGCGTTGCTGCCCGGCTCGGTGGTGGTCGGTGAGGAGACGGTGCACGACGATCCCGGCTCCTACGAGGCGCTGCTCGGCGACGCGCCGGTGTGGATCGTGGACCCGGTCGACGGCACCCGGCAGTTCGTACGGGGTGAGGACGGCTTCTGCACTCTGGTCACGCTCGCCCGCCACGGCGAGCTGCTGGCCTCCTGGACCTTCGCCCCGGCGCGCGAGCTGCTGGCCACCGCCCGGCTCGGTGGGGGAGCGGAGCTGAACGGTGTGCCGATCCACTCCGGTTCCCCGGAGCCGGGCAAGACGCTTGAAGTGGCCTGCTCACACCCGGACTTCACCGATGAGGACCAGAAGCGGGCGCTGCTTGGCCTGCGTACCGAGGGCGTCGCTCCACGTCCGTGCGGCTCGGCCGGGCTGGAGTATCTGGCCGTCGCCACGGGCGCCGTGGACGCGACGGCCTTCTCCTGGGAGAAGGCCTGGGACCATGCCGCCGGGCTGCTGCTGGTCACCGAGGCGGGCGGCGCGCAGGGGACGGTGGCGGGGAAGCCGTTCAGTATCGCGGGCGGCAACGCCCTGCCCTTCTCCGCTGCCCGGGATGAGGCCACTTTGCGGCGTATCCTGGGCCTGCTTGCGGGCGGTCACTGAGTCGGCCGCGCGATGAGGCAGCGGTTGCTGGCAGGCGCTGCCAGCTGATCCTCAAGGGCGAGGGGAGCCAACGTGCCCTGGATGCGTGACGCGGTCGTGGTGGGAGCCGGGCCGAATGGGCTGACGGCCGCCGTCGAACTGGCGCGCCGTGGCTTCGCCGTGGAGCTCTTCGAGGCGCTCGACACGGTCGGCGGCGGTGCCCGCACGGAGGAGCTGACGCTTCCCGGCTTCCGGCACGACCCCTGCTCAGCGGTGCATCCGCTGGGCGCGGGCTCGCCCGCCTTCAACGCCATGCCGCTGCACCGCTACGGCCTCCAGTGGCTGCACCACGAGCTGCCGCTGGCCCACCCCTTCCCGGACGGTACGGCGGTCACGCTGGCCCGCTCGGTGGGCGAGACCGCGATGTCGCTGGGACCGCGCGACGCGGGCGCCTACCGCCGGCTGATGGCGCCCTATCTGGGCAAATGGGAAACGCTCGCCGCGGACTTCCTCAAGGTGCCCTGGGACGGGCCGCCCAGGGATCCGGTCACCCTGGCCCGCTTCGGCCTGAACGGCATTCAGCCCGTCGCCTGGCTGAACCGCCGCTTCCGCGATGACAAGGCCCGGGCGCTGCTGGACGGGCTGGCCGCGCATGTCATCTCACCGCCCACCACCAACGCCACCGCTGCCATCGCCATGGTCTTCGCGCTCGCGGCGCATGAACACGGCTGGCCGGTGGCGCGCGGCGGCTCGCAGGCCATCTCCGACGCGCTGGCGGGGTATCTGCGCGACCTCGGCGGTGTCATCCATACCGGCGTCGAGGTCAGACGGCTGGATGAACTCCCGCCCGCCCGCGCGTATATCTTCGATACGTCACCGACCGCGCTGGCCCGGATCGCCGGACTGGGGCGGGCCTACCGTAACTTCCGGTACGGCTCCGCCGTCTTCAAGATTGACTACGCGCTGGACGGGCCGGTGCCCTGGTCCGCCAAGGAGGCCCGCCGGGCCGGGACCGTCCATATCGGGCCGACCAGCGGTGAGATCAGGGCCGCACTGCGTGCCGCCGCCGTCCAGGGCCGGGCCCCCGAGACCCCCTTTCTGATCACGGCTCAGCCCACCCTGGTCGACCCGGACCGTGCCCCCGAGGGAAAGCACACCTACTGGGCGTATGGCCATGTGCCGCGGGGCTGGGACGGCGACCTCACCGACGCCATCGAGCGGCAGATCGAGCGCTTCGCCCCCGGCTTCCGTGACCTTGTGCTCGCCCGTGCCACCGCGGCCCCCGCCGAGCTGGCCGCCCGCAACGCCAACTATGTCGGCGGCGATATCGCCTGCGGGGCCTTCTCCGGCCTCCAGACGCTGCTCCGCCCCAAGCTCGCCCTGGTCCCTTACGCCACCTCGCACCCGGCCGTCTTCCTGTGCTCCTCAGCCAGCTGGCCCGGCCCCGGGGTGCACGGCATGTCCGGCCACAACGCGGCAAAGGCGGTCTGGCGCCGTCTGCGCCAAGCCAGGTGACGGGGCCCAGGGAGCCGGTTTCGGCTGACTCGGGCGGCTATGGGGCCGTATAACCGGATTCATTCGAGTGGCGTGACGTGCGTATCCGCCATGCCAGACCGTGCGGCGTGGTCGCCGGACCCATCCGCCGGATAGGCTCACAGAGGCGCGACTACCTGTTCGAAAGCAAGGGACGACCCACATGACGCAAACAGGGCGCGTGCTGATCGCCGCGGATAAGTTCAAGGGATCGCTCACGGCCGTCCAGGTCGCCGAGCATGTGACGGCTGGACTCCACCGCGCCCGGCCGGGTGTGGAGATCGAGGCACTGCCCGTCGCGGACGGCGGCGACGGCACCGTCGCGGCGGCGGTCGCAAGCGGCTTTGAACGGCGTGAGGCCGTGGTGACCGGGCCACTCGGGGATTCCGTGACCGCCGCGTACGCGCTGCGCGGCACCACCGCCGTGGTCGAGATGGCTGAGGCCTCCGGCCTCCAGCTGCTGCCTGAGGGTGTCTTCGCACCGCTCACGGCGACCACCTACGGCAGCGGTGAGCTGCTGCTGGCCGCCGTGGAGGCGGGAGCCCGGACGATTGTCTTCGGTGTCGGCGGCTCGGCGACCACGGATGGCGGCGCGGGCATGCTCGCCGCGCTGGGTGCCCGCTTCCACGACACGGACGGCCAGCTGGTCGCGCCCGGCGGCGGATCGCTGCGGAATCTGGCAAGCGCGGATCTGTCCGGCCTGGATCCCCGGCTCGCGGACGTCGAGATCATCCTCGCCAGCGATGTGGACAACCCGTTGACCGGTCCGAAGGGTGCTCCGGCGGTCTATGGTCCGCAGAAGGGTGCCACCGAGGATGATGTCGCCGCGCTGGACGCGGGCCTCAGCCGGTACGCGCGTGTGCTGGAGCAGGCCGTCGGGACGCGGGCCGCGGAGTGCGCACTGGCGCCGGGCGCGGGCGCGGCGGGCGGTATCGGCTATGGGGCGCTGGTCGGTCTGAACGCGACGTTCCGTCCCGGCATCGAGGTGCTCCTCGATGTGCTGGGCTTCGCCCCGGCGCTTGACCGTGCTGACCTCGTCATCACGGGCGAGGGCTCCATGGACCTCCAGACCCTCCATGGCAAAGCTCCGGCGGGGGTGGCGGCGGCGGCCCGTAAGGCGGGCAAGCGGGTGGTGGCGGTCTGCGGCCGTCTGGCGATCGACGAGCAGTCGATCGCTGCGGCGGGGATCGAGGCGGTCTATCCGCTGACCGACATCGAGCCCGATCCCGAGAAGTGCATGGCCAACGCGGGTCCTCTGCTGGAACGGACCGCCGAGCGCCTGGCCGGCCACTGGCTCAGCTCGTAGCTCCGCAGGGCGGCCGCGTTGGGGGTTTCCCCGGTTCCCGCCCCTTCCCGGCTGTGCCGATGTGCGGCTCCGCCGCGTGGCGGGGCTTTATCCGGCTGCGGGGTGCCGGGGGCGGGTTTCCCCGTATCCCGCCCCTTCCCGGAAACCGGGGCTTCGCCCCGGGGCCCCGGGGGTTGGCCGGTGCGGGCCGGTGGCCGGGTTGTGCCCATCCACAGCCCCTCGCGGGGCTGCGAGTGCCCCCAGTTTCGGGAAGGGGCGGGAATTGGGGGAGCCCCACCGCTACGCCGCGGCGTCCGTGAGGCGGAAGGCGTCCAGGGCGAGGGTCATTTCCGTGAGGTCGCGAGGGTGGGACAGCGACCGCGAGGTCAGCTGCTCCAGGCGCCGCAAGCGGTTGAAGACCGTATTGCGGTGGCAGTAGAGCCGGGTCGCCGCCCGCCCCGCGGAGGCCCGGCACTCCAGCCAGGCGTCCAGCGTCTCCAGCAGCACCGCACGGTCGGCGGCCTCCAGCTCAAGCAGCGGGCCGAAGACATCCGAGATCAGCAGCCCGGCCAGCTCCGGCTGGCTGACCACCAGCGCGGTCGGCAGCCTCTCGTCCAGCCGTACGCAACGGTCGGCCTCAGGCGCACAGGTCCGCAGCGCGACCTCGGCCAGCCGACGGGCCCGGCCGAGCTCGCCCAGGCTCTCCACCACCGGGGAGATGCCGCCCGGCCCCGGGCAGCGGGCGCTGAGCACCGCCGCCAGCGCGGCGAGCCCGGACTCGCCCAGGGCCACCACCGCCACCTCGTAGTCGGTGCGCATCCGCCAGGTGAAGCCCATCCCCTCGGCGGCGGAGATGCGGTGGAAGGGGGCCTGCCCCGGACGCCGCTCGGCGCGCAGCGCCACCACCGCGTACCGGCCCTGCTCCGGCAGGTCGAGCGCGGCCGAGGCGCGCTGTACCAGGCCCGGCGCGTTCTGTCCCTCCAGGAGCGCGTCCAGCAGCGCCTGTACCCGTTCATCGGTGCGCCGCAGCATCTCCTGCTCCGTGGCCCGGTAGGCGTCCGCGGCCGTGGCCGCCTGCCGGTCGACGGTCGCCCACATCGCCGTGGCCGCGTGCATCACGGCCGACAGCGCCTCCGGACCCTGCTCGTCCGCCGTCTCCAGCAGCGCGTCCCAGGTGATATACCCCGCATGCCGGTAGGCGTGCACCAGCAGATCGAGCGGCAGGCCCTGCTCGGCCCGGCGGCGGCCGGTGCGCTCCGCCAGCTCCAGGTCACGGCGCTCGGTGGTGGTGGGGGCCGCCATCACCTCGATGCCCAGGCGCATCGCCGTACAGACCGAATGCCACTGCTCATCGGACGACAGCGCCCGGCTGTACAGCGGTGAGTAGTCATTGAGGTCGGTGACCAGCTGCTCGGTGAGCTGCGGCACCTGCTCCAGCAGCTTCCGGGCAGCACAGGTCACCAAAGTGCGCTCTTGCTCGGTGCGGGGCTTGCGGACGGTCACGTCACCTCCCGGCGGCACGGGCGGCCAGGATGCCACCTCCACGGGCGCCTGGACAGAGCTGTGCCCGTGCACAGCTCGGCGGCTCCGCCGCTGGTCACCGGTAGCGATTCCGCCATGGCGCGTGGACGCCGCACCCACACCGGTGCTGTGGTGAGCGCCTTATCCGGTTGGAAGGAGGAGCCGATGACGGCTGCGGCTCTGGAGCTGCGGGGGGTGTCCGTCGGCTACGGCCCGGTGCGGGCACTGAACGCGGTCTCCGTGGAGGTGCCCGAAGGGGCGGTGGTCACCGTGCTCGGTGGCAATGGCGCGGGCAAGTCAACACTGCTGCGGGCGGTCTCCCGCACGCTGCCCTTTCACGGCGGGGCGATCGGCTCGGGCTCGGTCAGCTTCGCCGGACAGCGGTTGGACGGGCTCTCCCCGGCCCAGGTAGTGGCGACCGGCGTGGTGCAGGTGCCGGAGGGCCGCCAGGTGTTCGCCCGGATGACCGTGGCCGACAACCTCAGGGCGGGCGCACTGGGCTCCCGGGGCGGTCGTAAGGCCGCCGCGGCGGCGCTGGAGCGGGTGCATGACCTCTTTCCGGTGCTGGCCGAGCGGGCCCAGCAGCGGGCCGGGCTGCTCTCCGGCGGCGAGCAGCAGATGCTCGCCATGGGCCGGGCCCTGATGGCCCGCCCCCGGCTGCTGTTGCTGGATGAACCCTCCCTGGGCCTGGCGCCGATGATGGCCGCCCGGATCGCCGATACGGTGCGGGACATCAACGCCCAGGGCACCTCGGTCCTGCTGGTGGAACAGAACGCGGCCCTCGCCCTGACGCTCGCCTCCTCGGCGTATGTGCTCGAAGTCGGCGAGATCACTCTCGAAGGACCGGCCGGAGAGCTCGCCGCCTCGGATGAGGTACGCCGTCGGTATCTGGGCGTGGTCGACGAGGACGCCGCCGCTGACGCTTCCCGTGCCGAGCAGGCGGTTCCGGCACTGGGCAGGTGGTCGCAGTGAACGCCCCGGCCAGAGTCCCGGCCACAGCCCCGGACATACCGGCGCTCGCAGTCCGGGAGGTGACCGTGCGCTTCGCTGGGCTGACCGCCCTGGACGCCGTCTCCTTCACCGTCGAGCCCGGCAGCGTGCACGCCGTCATCGGCCCGAACGGCGCCGGCAAGTCGACCTGCTTCAATGTGCTCTCCGGGGTCTACCGGGCGGCATCCGGCAGCGTCCGCTTCGGCGATGACGAGCTGACCGCCCTGGCTCCCCACCAGATCGCGGAGCTCGGTGTCGCCCGTACGTTCCAGAACATCGCACTCCCCGCACATCTCACCGTCGCCGATGCCCTGATGCTGGGCCGTCACCGGCTGACCCGGGCGGGCTTCCTCGCTGCGGGACTGCGACTGCCCTTCGCCACCAGGGAGTCTGCCCGGCACCGCGAACGGATCCGGGAGATCGCCGCGTTCGTCGGCCTGGAAGGCCAGCTGGACCAGCCGACCGGTGCGCTGCCTTACGGCTCGCAGAAGCTGGTCGAGCTCGGCCGTGCGCTGGCCATGGAGCCCCGGCTGCTGCTGCTGGATGAGCCGGTGGCCGGTATGACCGCCGATGAACGGCGCCGCACCGCGGCCGTCATCGCGGGAGTACGCGAAAGCCTCGGCATCTCCATCGTCCTGGTCGAACACGACATGGGGGTGGTGATGCGGCTCGCGGACGCGGTGACCGTACTCGACTTCGGGCGCCGCATCGCGGATGGCGCGCCCGCACAGGTACAGAGCGAACCCGCGGTCGTGCGTGCCTACCTGGGCGAGGAGGCAACCCAGTGACGACCTTCACCGAACTGCTGCTGAACGGGCTCTCGCTCGGCTCGGTCTATGCGCTGATCGCCCTCGGTTTTGTGGTGATCTTCAAGGCGACCGAGGTGGTGAACTTCGCCCACGCCTCACTGCTGCTGGCCGGCGGCTATGTCGCTGCCGTGCTCCAGGAGGACATCGGCTTCTGGGCCGCGCTGGTCGCGGGGATCGCGAGCGCCGCCACCCTTGGTGCCCTGGTCGAGTTTCTGGTGATCCGCCGCTACCGGGGGCGGGACCACAGCGTGCTGGCCATTGCCACCATTGGCGTCGATATCCTCCTCATCACGGAGCTGACCCGGCGGATCGGCTCCCGGGTCTACGGCCTGAACGACCCCTGGGGCGACCGGCTGCTGACGATCGGGACCATCACCATCCCGCAGACCCGGGTCGCCGCGCTGGTCGTCGCGGCCCTGCTCATCACCGCCTTTCTGCTCGCCTTCCGCTACACCTACTGGGGTGTGGCGATGCGCGCGGCGGCCGAGCACCCTGAGACCGCGGCGCTGATGGGCGTGCGGCTCGGCCGGGTATCGATGTCCGCCTGGGCGGTGGCCGGGGGACTGGCCGCTGTCGCCGCGCTGTTCCTCTCCGTCTTTCCCACTCCCGGCCTGGAGCGCGGCACCTCGCTGGCCGCGTTCAAGGCGTTTCCGGCGGCCATCCTCGGCGGTCTCGATTCCACCACCGGAGCGCTGGTGGGCGGACTGATCGTCGGCGTGACCGAGGCGCTGGCCACCGGCTATCAGGGCGAGCTGTCGTTCCTGGGCCGCGGCATCGGAGAGCTGGCGCCGTATCTGGTGATGATCATGGTCTTGCTGGTGCGACCGGCTGGGCTCTTCGGAACGAGGGAGCTGACCCGTGTCTGAGCGTCCCACTGGATACACCTGGGCCGTACGCGGTGCGCTCGGTGTTCTGCTCCTCGCCCTGCCGTTCTATCTGGACCGTTTCTGGCTGCAGGCCGGGCTCTTCGCGATGGCCGCCGCCATCGGGGCGATCGGCCTCAATATGCTGACCGGATCGACTGGCCAGCTCTCCTTGGGCCATGCCTTCTTCCTCGCCGTCGGCGCCTATGGCTACTGCGTCCTCGCCGGGGACGGCGGCGGCAAGGGGGAGCTGATCGGTTTCGGCCTGCCGCCCTGGCTGGCGATGCTGCTGGCGGTGCTCATAGCGGGGGCCGCGGGCGGGCTGTTCAGCCCGATCGCCGGGCGGCTGCGCGGTGCGTATCTCGGCATCGCCACGCTGGCGCTGATCTTCGTCGGTCAGCATGTACTGTTCAACGCCCATGATCTGACCGGTGGTTACAACGGCCGCGATGTGCCACCGCTGTCGCTGTTCGGCTTCGCCTTCGACGACACCGAGGTGATCGTCGCCGCGGTGCCCTTCCAGTCCGCCGAGAAGCTCTGGTACGCCGGTCTGGTCCTGCTCACCCTGTCCGCGCTGTTCGCCCGCGGCGTCCTGCGCGGACGTCCGGGCCGGGCGATGAACGCCATCCGCGATCACCGGATCGCCGCCGGGGTGATGGGGGTCCCGGTGGCCCGCTACCGTGCCGGCGCCTTTGTCCTCTCCTCGATGTACGCGGGCCTGGCCGGGGTGCTGCTCGCGCTGGCCTTCCAGCGCACGGTGCCGGAGTACTTCGGGTTCATTCTCTCCCTCGAATATCTGGCCATGATCGTCATCGGTGGCCTGGGGTCAGTGGCGGGAGCGGTCCTCGGCGCCGCCCTCGTCTCACTCCTGCCGCAGGTTCTCAGCCGTTACGGCGACGCTCTGCCGCTGGTCTCCGCACCCGGTACGGGCGGCGTCTCCCCGGGCGAGATGGCCCGCTATCTGTACGGCGCCACCGTGGTCGCGGTGGTGCTGTTCCTGCCGGGCGGCCTGGTCCAGCTTGCCGCCCGTCGCATCCCCGGCAAGCGCGTCTCACTCAAGAAGGCCCTCAAGGAAAAGGCCCTTAAGAAAGAGGCCCCTGAGAAAGAGGTACAACCATGAGGAAAACCCGTGTGCCACGCACGGCCATCGCCGCGTTCACGGTTCTGGCGGCCCTCTCCGCAGGGTGCAGCAGCAAGGCCGTCAACGAGGACAAGGGCGGTACGGACGCCGACGGTGTGAAGACCGGCAACGGTGTCACCGACAAGGTCATCCCGCTGGGGGTGCTCACGGATATGACCGGCCCCTACGCCTCGCTGGGCAAGAGCGTCACCCAGGCGCAGCAGCTCTACGTCAAGAAGATCAACGCGGACGGCGGGATCTGCGGCCGCAAGCTGAAGCTGACCGTGCGCGATCACGGCTATGACGCGGGGAAGGCGATCCCCGCGTACACCGAGCTGCAGCCCGAGGTGCTGGGCTTTGTCCAGTTCATCGGATCCCCGTATGTGAGTGCGACCAAGGGGCGTATCGGCAAGGACAAGGCGCTGGTGGTGCCGCAGGCCTGGGCGGCCTCGCTGCTGGGCAGCGAGTACATCCGCACGATTGGAGCGACCTACGACATTGAGACGATCAACGCCGTGAACTTCCTGGTCGAGGAGAAGGGGATCAAGAACGGCGACAAGATCGGCCATGTCTACTTCGAGGGCGACTACGGGGAGAACGCCCTGGAGGGATCCAAGTACGCCGCGAAGAAGGCCGGGCTGACCATCGTCGGGCAGAAGATCAAGCCGACTGATGAGGATATGTCGGCCCAGGTCGCGGCGTTGAAGCGGGCCGGAGTCAAGGCGATACTGATCAGCGCCGGGCCGCGCCAGGCGGCCTCTCTGGCGGGTGTCGCGGCGGGCGGCGGGCTCAATGTGCCCGTGGTCGGCAACAACTCCGCGTTCGCCCCGCAGCTGCTGAAGACCCAGGCGGCTCCGGCGCTGATGAACGACTTCTATATCGCCGCTTCCACGCTGCCGATCGGTGCGGAGGACCCGGCGCCCGCGAAACTCGCCAAGGAGTACAAGGCCGCGTACCCGAAGGACTCCCTGGACAACGGCGTGGTCGCGGGCTGGACTGCGGCCGGTGCCTTCGGCACGATCCTGAAGAAGGCATGCGAGGACAAGGACCTCACCCGGGAGGGAGTCGCCAGGGCACTGTCCAAGGTCAAGAACTTTGACGACGGCTTTGGCATCGCCCATGACTTCTCGGACCCGGCCACCCCGTCGACCCGCAAAAGCCTCATCCTCAAGCCCGACGACAAGGTTCCGGGCGGCCTGAAGGTCCACAAGGAGGCCGCGGCGTCGGACGTGGCCGAGGGCTTCACCTTCGGCGACTGACCCCCGCACCCGCGAACGACGCCGCGCGCATCGCCGGGCACATGTGCCCGGCGACGCGCGCGGAAGTGGTGACGGCTCAGCCCTGCGCGGCGGCGCGGGCCTCCCGCCGGTTGTCGCGGAACGTATTGACGCGCCGTGCGGTGGCGAAGAGCGGGATCACCGCACCCAGCACCACCTGGAGCGCGCAGCCGGTCTGGAGCAGCAGCTCACCGCCAGGTGCGTCGAGGGCCCAGGCGGCCAGCATGCCCATCGCCAGCACGATCCAGCTCAGCATCGCCACCGCGAGCAGCCCCCGCGGCTTCGGGTACTCGACCCGGCTCACCATCAGCCAGGCCACCCCGATGATCGCCAGCAGCGTGGGGATGAACGGCAGCTCCAGCAGCACGATCGATACGAGCGTGAGCGCCCCGAAGGGGCTCGGCATGCCCTGGAAGATCCCGTCCCGCAGGGTCACGCAGGAGAATCTCGCAAGCCGCAGCACCACCGCCAGCAGCACCACGATGGCGGCGAGCGCCGAGACATGCTGGTGCGCGTCATTGGCGACCATGCCCCAGACCAGCACAAAGTACGCAGGCGCCAGCCCAAAGCTGATCAGGTCGGAGAGGTTGTCCAGCTCCGCGCCCATCGCCGAGCTGCGCAGCTTGCGCGCCACGATCCCGTCGAAGAGGTCGAAGATCGAGGCGAGCAGCATCAGCATCACCGCGGTGGCCGCGCTGTGCCGTGCCATGCCGCCGTCCTCGCTGCCCGTCAGATGCGGGATGAGGACACCGGTCGTGGTGAAGTACACGGCCATAAAGCCGCAGGTGGCGTTACCGAGCGTGAGGGTGTCTGCTATAGAGAGCCGCGTCGACAGCGGCATTTCCTCGTCGTCCGCCTCGGCGTCGAGTGTCCAGGCGGCCGGTGGAGTATCAGGATCAATCACGGTCAAGACGTGTCACCCCCGCGGTGGTGGCCTGACCCACCTCAAGGGCGGTCTCGACACCCTCCGGGAGGTAGATGTCGACGCGTGAACCGAAGCGGATCAACCCGATCCGTTCCCCCTGCTCCACCTTGGCGCCCTGCGGCACATAGGGAACGATGCGCCGCGCCACGGCTCCGGCGATCTGCACCATCTCGATGTCGCCCAGCTCGGTGTCGAAGTGCCAGACAACGCGCTCGTTGTTCTCGCTCTCCTTGTTGAACGCCGGAACGAATCCACCGGGGATGTGCTCGACGGAGCTCACCGTGCCCGCGAGCGGGGCGCGGTTCACATGGACGTTCAGCGGGCTCATGAAGATCGCGACGCGGGTCCGTCCGTCCTTCCACGGCATGATGCTCTGCACCACACCGTCGGCCGGGGAGATCACCCTGCCCTGGGCGATCTCCCGCTCGGGGTCGCGGAAGAACCACAGCATGCCAGCGGCGAGCGCGGTGGCGGGCACAGCGACAGCGGCCGCCTTGCCGGAGCGCCGCGCGCGGGCGAGGCTGATGGCGGCGGTGGCCACCGTCGGCAGGAGCCACGGCGACGCTCCGCGCGCGAGACGCACGCGACCGCCTGGTGCAGAAGAGGGGCTGTGGGGCATGGATGACCTTCGTAGCGGAGGGTGCCGCGCAGATACGGGGGGCCACGGCTTTACCGAATGGTATCGGTTTCTGGCGGCAACTGGGCAAGCCAGAACCGGAGCCAGGGCCCAGAGACCCAGTTCGGGGTGTGATCCTCTTCTCGAAGAAAACACCCCGAAAAAGGACATTCAGCCCTGGAAGCGGTACTCCTCAAGGAGCCTGCGACCAATGATCATTTTCTGGATCTCAGCAGTTCCTTCACCGATCAGCAGCATCGGAGCCTCCCGGTAGAGCCGCTCGATCTCGTACTCCTTGGAGAATCCGTAACCGCCATGGATACGGAAGGCGTCCTCCACGACCTCCTTGCAGTACTCCGAGGCCAGATATTTGGCCATGCCCGCTTCGAGGTCATTGCGTTGACCGGAGTCCTTCTTTCGGGCGGCGCCGACCATCATCGCGTGTGCTGCCTCCACCTTGGTGGCCATTTCAGCCAGCTTGAACTGGATGGCCTGGTGCTGGGCGATCGGCTTGCCGAAGGTGTGCCGCTGCTGCGCGTAGGAAACACCCAACTCAAAAGCACGCTGGGCGACTCCGCAGCCACGGGCGGCCACATTGACCCGGCCGACCTCGACGCCGTCCATCATCTGGTAGAAGCCGCGCCCCGTGCCGCCGCCGAGTACCCGATTGGCCGGGATGCGCAGCCCATCCATGATCAACTCAGTGGTGTCGACACCCTTGTAGCCCATCTTGTCGATCTTGCCGGGGATGGTCAGACCTGGCCTGACCTCGCCGAATCCCGGCTCCTTCTCCACCAGGAAGGTGGTCATCGACTTATGCGGGGCCGTCCCCTCCGGGTGGCCCTCGTCGGTGCGGCAGAGCACCGCGACCAGCGTGGACGAACCACCGTTGGTCAGCCACATCTTCTGGCCGTTCAGGAGAAAGTCATCGCCGTCCCGGGTGCCCTTGGAGGTGATGGCGGAGACGTCCGAGCCAAGCCCCGGCTCCGACATGGAGAAGGCGCCGCGGATGTCACCGGCCGCCATCTTCGGCAGAAAGTAGTCCTTCTGCTCCTGGGTGCCGTGCTGCTTGAGCATGTAGGCGACGATGAAGTGCGTATTGATGATTCCCGACACGCTCATCCAGCCGCGGGCGATCTCCTCGACGCACAGCGCGTAAGTGAGCAGCGACTCACCGAGACCGCCGTACTCCTCCGGGATCATCAGCCCGAAGATGCCGAGTTCCTTGAGTCCTTCGACGATCTCGGCCGGATACTCGTCCTTGTGCTCAAGCTCGGTGGCGACCGGCAGGATCTCTTTGTCGACGAATCCGCGGACTGTGGAGATGATCTCCTGCTGAATATCCGTCAGTCCATCGGTCTGCGCGAGACGTCCCATCTCACTTCTCTCCGTTCTGCCGCTGGCGTGCCTGAAGCTCGGGGCGGCCCGGCTGCTCTCCGCCGCGTTCCTTGATGTAGGTGGCTGTAGGCACCATCACCTTGCGGCGGAAGACACAGACGAGGGTGCCGTCCTGCTTGTAACCCTTGGTCTCGACATAGACGATCCCCCGGTCCGACTTGGACTTGGACGGGGTCTTGTCCAGCACGGTCGTCTCGCCGTAGATGGTGTCGCCGTGGAAGGTCGGCGCCACATGCTTGAGCGACTCGATCTCCAGGTTGGCGATCGCCTTGCCGGACACATCCGGCACGGACATGCCCAGCAGCAGCGAGTAGATGTAGTTACCGACCACCACGTTCTTGCCGAAGTCCGTCGTCTTCTCGGCGTAGTTGACGTCCATATGGAGCGGGTGGTGGTTCATGGTGAGCAGACAGAAGAGATGGTCGTCGTACTCGGTGACGGTCTTTCCCGGCCAGTGCTTGTAGACGGCGCCGACCTCGAACTCCTCGTATGTGCGGCCGAACTGCATGGTGTGGGTCTCCGGTGGGGTGTGGTGGTGAGCGGTCGGTGCGGGGCGCCGGGCGGGGTTCCCCGTATCCCGCCCCTTCCCGGAAACCGGGGCTTCGCCCCGGGGCCCCGGGGTTTGCCGGTGCGGGCCGGTGGGCGGTGTTGTGCCCACCCGTTCCGCCCTGCGGAACGACTGCCCACAACACCCTGGGGTCTGGGTTACGCCTGCGGGGGTTCGAACTTGGAGGTGCGGTGCAGGCCTGCCGCGCGGCCCTTCCCGGCGATGACGAGCGCCATCTTGCGGCTGGCCTCGTCGATCATCTCGTCACCGATCATCGCTGAACCCTTCTTGCCGCCCTCCTCGGAGGTGAAGTACTCATACGCGTCGAGAATCAGCTCGGCGTGGTCGTAGTCCTCCTGCGAGGGGGAGAAGATCTCATTGGATGCCTCCACCTGCCCCGGGTGCAGCACCCACTTGCCGTCGAAGCCAAGGGCCGCGGCGCGCTGCGCCACCTCGCGGTAGCCCTCCACATTGCGGATCTGCAGATACGGGCCGTCGATCGCCTGGAGGTCGTGCGTACGGGCGGCCATCAGAATCCGCATCAGGATGTAGTGGTACGCGTCGGCCGGGTAGCCCGGCGGCTGCTCGCCGACGACCAGGGACTTCATATTGATCGAGGCCATAAAGTCGGCCGGGCCGAAGATGATGGTCTCCAGCCGCGGCGAGGCGGCCGCGATCTCGTCGACGTTCACCAGGCCCTTGGCGTTCTCGATCTGCGCCTCGATACCGATCCGTCCGACCTCGAAGCCCATCGTCTTCTCGATCTGGGTGAGCAGCAGATCGAGCGCGACGACCTGCTGCGCGTCCTGCACCTTCGGCAGCATGATGCAGTCGAGGTTGGGGCCCGCGCCCTCCACAACCGTGATCACATCGCGGTACGTCCAGTGCGTCGTCCAGTCGTTGACCCGCACGACCCGGGTCTTGCCGGTCCAGTCACCCTCGTTCAGCGCCTTCACAATGGTGTGCCGGGCGTCCGGCTTGGCGAGCGGGGCGCAGGCATCTTCCAGGTCCAGGAAGACCTGGTCCGCGGGCAGGCCCTGGGCCTTCTCCAGAAAGCGCGGGTTACTGCCGGGTACAGCCAGGCAGGAACGGCGCGGACGGAGCCGGTTGACGGTCATGCGGGGACCTCCAGAGGGTCGAGCTGGTTCGCTGTGCGGATCTCATCGACGATACGGCCGATGATCTCCGTAATGCCGAAGTCCTTCGGGGTGAAGACCGCCGCGACTCCGGCGGCGCGCAGCGCCTCGGCATCCGCGGCGGGGATGATGCCGCCGACGATCACGGGCATGTCGTCCACGCCCGTACGGCGGAGCCGGGCCAGTACGTCCGGCACCAGCTCGGCGTGCGAGCCGGAGAGGATGGACAGTCCGACGCAGTGCACATCCTCGGCGACGGCCGCCGAGACGATCTGCTCCGGGGTGAGCCGGATGCCCTGGTAGACCACCTCGAACCCGGCGTCCCGGGCCCGTACGGCGATCTGCTCGGCGCCATTGCTGTGCCCGTCCAGGCCCGGCTTGCCGACCAGTAGCCGCAGCTTGCCGGAGCCCAGCTCGGCTGCCGTGGCCTCGACCTTGCGGCGGACCTCGGCCAGTACGGAACCCTGCTCAGCGGAGACCGCGACCGGTGCGCCGCCCACTCCCGTTGGTGCCCGGAACTCCCCGAAGACATCGCGCAGCGCCCAGGCCCACTCCCCGGTGGTGACCCCGGCACGCGCGCACTCCACGGTGGCGGCCATCAGATTGGTGTCCCCGGCCGCCGCCTTCTTCAGCGCGGCCAGCGCCTCTTGGGCGCGCGGCTCATCACGCTGATCACGCCAGGTGTGCAGGGCCTCCACCACCCGCGCCTCATTGGCCGGGTCGACGGTCATGATGGCCGTGTCGAGGTCGGCGGTGAGCGGGTTGGGCTCGGTGGACTCGTAGCAGTTGACCCCGACGATCTTCTCCTCGCCGGATTCGATCCGGGCCCGTCGCTCGGCGTGCGAGGAGACGAGCTGGGACTTCAGGTAGCCGGACTCCACGGCCGCCATAGCCCCGCCCATCTCCTGGATCCGGTCGATCTCGGCCAGGCACTCGGTGACCAGCGAATCCACCTTTTCCTCGATGACATGGGAGCCCGCGAAGATGTCCTCGTACTCCAGCAGATCGCTCTCATGGGCGAGTACCTGCTGGATACGCAGCGACCACTGCTGGTCCCAGGGCCGGGGAAGGCCCAGCGCCTCGTTCCACGCGGGCAGCTGCACGGCGCGGGCGCGGGCGTCCTTGGAGAGAGTGACGGCCAGCATCTCCAGCACGATGCGCTGGACGTTGTTCTCCGGCTGCGCCTCGGTCAGGCCGAGGGAGTTGACCTGGACGCCATAGCGGAAGCGGCGCTGCTTGGGGTTCTCGATGCCGTAGCGCTCGCGGGTGACCTTGTCCCAGATACGGGTGAACGCCCGCATCTTGCACATCTCCTCGACGAAGCGGACGCCCGCGTTCACAAAGAAGGAGATACGGGCCACCACATCGCCCATCCGCTCCTGCGGCACCTGCCCCGAATCCCGGACCGCGTCCAGCACGGCGATCGCGGTGGACATCGCGTAGGCGATCTCCTGGACGGGGGTGGCTCCGGCCTCCTGCAGGTGGTAGCTGCAGATATTGATCGGGTTCCACTTGGGGATGTGGTTCACCGTGTAGGTGATCATGTCCGTCGTCAGCCGCAGCGACGGAACGGGCGGGAAGACATGCGTCCCGCGCGACAGGTACTCCTTCACGATGTCGTTCTGCGTCGTCCCCTGGAGCCTGGCGGGGTCCGCGCCCTGCTCCTCGGCGACCACCTGATAGAGCGCCAGCAGCCACATGGCGGTGGCGTTGATGGTCATCGAGGTGTTCATCTGCTCCAGCGGAATGTCCTGGAACAGCCGCCGCATATCGCCGAGATGGGAGACGGGGACCCCGACCCGGCCGACCTCGCCACGGGCGAGGACATGGTCGGGGTCATAGCCGGTCTGCGTCGGGAGGTCGAACGCGACCGACAAGCCGGTCTGGCCCTTGGCGAGATTGCGCCGGTACAGCTCATTGGACGCCTCGGCGGTGGAGTGCCCGGCGTAGGTCCGCATCAGCCACGGACGATCCTTCTGACGCTTGGTCATTGAGCCCGCTCTTCTCAGACGTTCCGGCTGGGCTTGCTCGTCTGCTCCGCTGGCGCGTCGCGGAACAGGTTGATGGCGTCGATGTGCTTGGCGCGCATCTCCTCGTCGCGCACGCCCATGCCCTCCTGCGGGGCGAGCGCGAGCACGGCGACCTTGCCCTGGTGGAGGTTGCGGTGCACGTCGTACGTGGCCTGACCGGTCTCCTCCAGGCTGTACGTCTTGGACACGGTGGGGTGGATCTTGCCCTTGGCGATCAGACGGTTGGCCTCCCACGCCTCCCGGTAGTTGGCGAAGTGCGAGCCCACGATGCGCTTGAGCGACATCCACAGATAGCGGTTGTCGTACTCGTGGTTGTAGCCGGAGGTCGAGGCACAGGTGACGATGGTGCCGCCCTTGCGGGTGACGTACACCGAGGCGCCGAAGGTCTCCCGGCCGGGGTGCTCAAAGACGATGTCGACGTCCTCGCCCCCGGTGAGCTCGCGGATGCGCTTGCCGAAGCGCTTCCACTCCCGGGGGTCCTGGTTGTGCTCGTCCTTCCAGAACTTGTAGCCCTCGGCCTTGCGGTCGATGATCGCCTCGGCGCCCATCTTCCGGCAGATCTCCGCCTTGTCCTCGCTGGAGACGACACAGATCGGGTTGGCGCCGCCGGCCAGCGCGAACTGGGTGGCGTAGCTGCCGAGACCGCCGCTGGCGCCCCAGATGAGGACATTGTCGCCCTGCTTCATGCCCGCGCCGTTACGGGAGACCAGCTGCCGGTAGGCGGTGGAGTTGACCAGACCGGGGGCGGCTGCCTCCTCCCAGGTGAGGTGTCCGGGCTTGGGCATCAGCTGGTTGGACTTGACCAGCGCGATCTCGGCGAGGCCGCCGAAGTTGGTCTCAAAGCCCCAGATGCGCTGCTCGGGGTCGAGCATGGTGTCGTTGTGCCCGTCGGCGGACTCCAGCTCCACGGAGAGGCAGTGCGCCACGACCTCGTCGCCCGGCCGCCAGGCGTTGACGCCCGGGCCGGTGCGCAGCACGACCCCCGACAGGTCGGAGCCGATGATGTGGTACGGCAGATCGTGCCGCTTGGCCAGCGGCGACGTGCGTCCGTAGCGCTCCAGGAAGCCGAAGGTCGACAGTGGCTCAAAGATCGAGGTCCACACCGAGTTGTAGTTCACGGAGCTGGCCATCACGGCGACCAGGGCCTCGCCCGGGCCCAGTTCGGGCACCGGGACGTCGTCCAGGTGAAGGGACTTACGGGGGTCCTTCTCCCAGGTGGCCAGCCCCTGGAACATCTCGGCGTCGTCCTTGTGCACGGTCACCGCGCGGTAGGACTCCGGGAGCTGGAGCTGGGCGAAGTCTTCTGAGGTGCTGTCTGGCGCGAGAATCGCGTCAAGGATGCTGTTCACGGTATGCCTCCGGCGAAGCGTGTTACGGGGACGCTTGAGGGACGTCGGGATGAGGCAGTGCCGTCGGTTCGGCGAGGTGTTGCTGTTGGCAGCGCTGGTGAGCGCGGGAGGTGCCTGTGACGCAGGCATCCGGACGCACGGTCGAGCCGTGGGGACAGTGCCCGGACTGGGGCTTACGCTATGACACCCAGTGCCAGTGCACAAGACACTGGGTGCCAAGAATTTCCCTCAATTGTCATCCCCACCGCCCGCATGGGCAACGGGTGGGGTGTCCCCGGTCCCGCCCCTTCCCGAAACTGGGGGTTTGCGCCCCCAGACCCCCACGGTGTTGTGGGCAGTCTCTGCCAGGGGCGGAGGGTGGGCACAACACGGCCGCACCCTGGGACCGGGGACCCCCGGAGCGGGGTCGCCCCATGGGGCAGCGCGCTAGCTCTGGCGCAGGGCGCGTTCGATGGTCTGCATGACCTCATCCAGCGGAGCATCCGTGCGGGCCACCGTCACCAGCACCTTGCCCTGCGCCGAGGCCCGCGCGGCGGGCCCGCCCCGCCCAGTGGTCTCCCCCCGGCTGGCGCCGAACCCGGTGCCGAAGGTCTGCCGCACAATCCCGAACGCGTGATCCAGCTGCGCCTCCACATCGCCCACCCCGCCGCCGCGCAGCCAGCGCCGCAGCACATGGTTGTGCGCGGTGACCACCGCCGACGCGGCGACCTCGGCGAGCAGCGGGTCGTCGTCACCGTCGTGGTGCGCGGCCTCATCGAAGTGGCCCAGCAGATAACGGGTGAACAGCCGCTCATAGCGGGCCACCGAGGCGATCTCCCGCTCGCGCAGCGCGGGCACCTCCCGGGTCAGCTTGTAACGCTCCACGCTCCCGGCCGGTGAGGCCGCGTACATCTTCATGACTTCCTTGATGCCTCGGCACACGGTGTCGAGTGGATGCTCATGCGCGGGCGCGGCATCCAGCACGGCCCGGGCGCGCTCCAGAGTGTCATCGTGGTCCGGGAAGATCGCCTCTTCCTTGGAGCGGAAGTGGCGGAAGAAGGTACGGCGGGCCACACCCGCCGTGGCGGCGATCTCGTCGACCGTGGTCGCCTCGTAACCCTTGGTGGCGAAGAGCTCCATCGCGGCCGCCGCCAAGTCACGCCGCATCTTCAGGCGCTGGGACGATGCGGGCGTACGGGCGGTCTTTGTGGGCTGCGACATGTGTTGAACGTTACACGGGGATATGCGCTCGGGAGGCGGGCTGCCCAGAGGTGGCTCCAGCAGCCCGCCCCACCCGGGGGCCTCGCTCACCGACGGGCGTACTCACGGAAGCCGCGCCCCGACTTACGGCCCAGGCAGCCCGCCGCGACCAGATGCTCCAGCAGTGGCGCCGGGGCCAGGCCCGGGTCGCGGAACTCCTTGTGCAGGACCTGCTCGATGGCCAGTGACACATCGAGCCCGACGACGTCCAGCAGCTCGAAGGGGCCCATGGGGTAGCCGCCGCCGAGCTTCATGGCCGTGTCGATGTCGTCGAGGGTGGCGTAGTGCTCCTCGACCATCTTGATCGCGTTGTTGAGGTAGGGGAACAGCAGCGCGTTCACGATGAAGCCCGCACGGTCGCCGCAGTCCACCGGGTGCTTGCGGATCTTGCCGCACACCTCGCGCACGGTGGCGTGCACATCGTCGCCGGTGAGGACCGTACGCACCACCTCGACCAGCTTCATCGCGGGCGCCGGGTTGAAGAAGTGCATCCCGATGACGTCCTGCGGCCGCGAGGTGGCTCTGGCGCAGGCGACGACCGGTAGCGAAGAGGTGGTCGTCGCCAGCACCGCGCCGGGCTTGCACACCTTGTCCAGGGTGGCGAAGAGCTGCTGCTTGACCGTCAGGTCCTCGGCGACCGCCTCCACCGCCAGATCCACCTCGGCCAGCGCGTCCAGCGAGCCCGCCGGGGTGATCCGGGCGAGCGTCGCGTCGCGGTCCTCCTGGCTCAGCCGCCCCTTCTTCACCGAGCGGTCCAGGGACTTGGCGATCCGGGCCTTGGCCGTTTCGGCCTTCTCCTCGCTGCGGGCGGTGAGCACCACCGCGTAGCCCGCCTTGGCGAAGACCTCGGCGATACCGCTGGCCATGGTGCCCGAGCCCGCCACCCCCACCGCGTTCACCGAGCGGGGAGCACCGCTCTGCGCGCCCTCGGCCGGGGTCTCGGCGTCCGGGACGACGGTCGGGCTCCCCAGCGACTCATAGGAGTAGAAGCCACGGCCCGCCTTACGTCCGGTGAGCCCCGCCTGGGTGAGCTGACCCAGGATCGGGGCGGGAGCGTGCAGCCGGTCCCGGGACTCGGCGTACATGGCGTCCAGGACGGTACGGGCGGTGTCGATGCCGATCAGATCGAGCAGGGCGAGCGGCCCCATCGGCAGCCCGCAGCCCAGCTTCATCGCGGCGTCGATGTCCTCCCGGGTGGCGTACTTGGCCTCGTACATCGCGGCGGCCTGGTTCAGGTAGCCGAAGAGCAGCCCGTCGGCGACAAAGCCCGGCCGGTCGCCGACCGCGATCGGCTCCTTGTCCAGTTCCTCGGCGAGCTGGGTCACCGCGTCAACCGCGTCCGGCGAGGTCAGCACGCAGGAGACCACCTCGACGAGCTTCATCGCCGGAGCCGGGTTGAAGAAGTGCAGGCCCACGACGCGTTCGGGGTGCGCGGAGTCGGCGGCGAGCCGGGTGACCGAGAGCGCGTTGGTGCCGGTGGCGAGGATCGCGGTCGGCTTGACGATGTCGTCCAGCGCGTGGAAGACCTGATGCTTGAGCTCGTAACTCTCGGGCACGACCTCAATCACCAGCTCGGCGTCGGCGGCGGCCTGGAGGTCCGGGTAGGTGCGGAAGCGGGCCAGGATGTCCTGCCGTTCCTGCTCGGTGATCCGCTCACGCTCGACGGCGCGGGCGGTGGCGGCCTCCAGGCTGAGGACGGCCTGCCGGGCCGCCTCGCCGCTGGTGTCGATGCCGATCACCTCGCGCCCTGCGCGGGCCAGGACTTCGGCGATACCGGTGCCCATCGTGCCGAGGCCGACGATGGCAACTGTGGTCAGGGAGGGACGGTCCATCACGGGACTCCAGGAGGGGTGACGACTGACTGAGCAGATGAGGGTGCTGGTGCGCCACACGGAAGGGCGCGCACCGAAAGCGCAGGCATGGACCGCGGCTACGCGGACATACGCGTGGCTGTGTGGAGTTGCCGGGCCGACCCTGTCCCGGGGGCCGGACCGTACTGGAACGTACTGGAACGTACGTGGCGTACTCGTGCTGAACCGACTGACACTCTCGGCGGCTGCGTCACCAGGCCGCCTGAGCGGGGGTGCCGCTCTGATGAGCACGCTAACTCACGAGTAACAAGAACACCAGAGGGCAGAACACGCCATGATGTGTGGTGCGGGTCACTCGGAAGGCGGGGCAGGGATGGATGATCAGCTCCAGACGCTGGCGCGGCGGGTGCGGGGTGAGGCGGAGCGGGCGGAGTGTGAGCGGCTGCTGGCCCTCGTACGGAGGGGCGACCGCGCGGCGCACGATGAGCTGGCACTGGTGCTCACCGAGCCCGGACGGCCGCTGTGGATGCGGGAGATCGCCGCGTACGCACTCGGCTGTGCGGGCGACCGGCGGGCCTTTGAGACGCTGGTCTTCCTGCTCAACTACCGCGATCCCGCGCGGGGTGCCACCGCCGCGGCCGCACTGGCCCGGCTCGGTGATCCGCGTACCGCCCGCGCCGCCGCGACCCTGGCGACCAACGAGCTGCGCACCGCCTATGCCCTGCACCCCATCCGGCTGCTGGCCCAGCTCGGCGCTCCCGAGTCCGTACCGGTGCTCATCACCACGCTGCGGCGGCTGCTGGCCGGACCTGACCACTACTGGCCCATCGCACGGGCCTGCGCGGAAGGGCTCGGGCAGCTCGGCGACCCCCGGGCCCGGACGGTGCTGACCGCGGCCAGGGAATTCGATCAGCTGCGCGCCGTCGCCGACAAAGCACTGCGCTGTCTGTGACACGGTCTGTGACTCATATGCGCTCTTGCCCCGAATGCGGCGGCGGCATCTACTGGGCGCTGCGGCTACAACTGGCTGCAACTGGCGGGTGAGCAACGGAGGTGGAGTGAGCGTGCGGCCCCTGACCTTTGTCGTCGGCACCGGGCGCAGCGGCTCGACCGCGCTGTCGAGCATCGTGAACCTGCACCCCGATGTGCTCAGCCTCAATGAGCTCCTCGCTTCGGTCGGCGCCGACCCCCGCCGTGACCCGCTGCCCGACAAGCCGCTGTCCGGGGTGGAGTTCTGGAGTCTGCTCGCCGACCCGAACCGGGTCTTCGACCGGATGATCCGCAGCGGTGCCCCGTTGCCGGAGTTTCTCTACAACCGGTCCCCTGGCCGCTTCTCGGCCGAGACCACCGGCATCCCCGCGCTCTGCCTGATGGTCCTGCCGCATCTCACCGACGACCCGGACACACTGCTCGATGAGCTCGCTCCCCGGGTCACCGCCTGGCCCAGCCGTCCGGTCGCCGCGCACTACGCGGCGCTGTTCGATCTGCTCTGCGCCCGCTTCGGCCGCCGGGCGGTCATCGAGCGCTCGGGCTACTCCCTGGGCTGGGTGCCCCGGCTGCGCGAGACGTTCCCGGAGGCGCGCTTTGTCCATCTGTTCAGGAACGGGCCGGACTGCGCGCTGTCCATGAGCCGTCACTCCGGCTACCGGATGATTACGCAACTGCGGGAGATCGAGGAGTCGGCCGGGGTCAGCTCGCTGGCCGACCTCACCGAGGAACACATCCGGTCTCTGCCCCCCGAGCTGGCCGGACTGCTGGCCGACCGGTTCGATCCCGCCCTGGTCCTGGAACGGCCGCTGCCGGTTACCCGGTTCGGCTCATTGTGGTCGCGCATCATCACCGATGGGGTGGCCATGCTGAACAAGATCCCGGCCCGGCAGCGTACGACCCTGGCGTACGAGGACCTGCTGGCCGCACCGGAGCGGGAGCTGGCGCGGCTGGCCGAGTTCGCCGGTGTGGAGCCGCTGCGGGACTGGCTGGACACCGGGCAGGCCATGCTCGACAGCGGACGGCGCGGCGCCGCCCTGCGGCTGCCGCCGGAAGAGCTCTCGGCGCTCCGCGAGAGCTGCGCCCCGGGTATGGCGGCCTTGCGCGGAGCGCGCTGATCCGCCTGTTCCTCAGGCGCCCGGCAGCGTGAGGCTCTCCGGGATCGCGTCGAAAGCCTCTGCCGCCTGGCGGGAAACTCTACCCTCACGAGAGGGTAGAGTTCTGGTGGAGAGGCGGTGCGATGGTGCGGCAGCTGATGCGGATCGGCGAGGTGTCCGAGCGTACGGGCTTGTCCCTGCGCACCATCCGGCACTACGAGGAGGTCGGCATCATCGGCCCCACCTCCCGCAGCGAGGGGGGCTTCCGGCTCTATACGGAGGCGGAGGTGCGGCGGCTCGCTGTGGTGCGCCGGATGCGGCCGCTCGGTTTCTGCCTGGAGGACGTACGGTCGTTGTTGGGAGTGCTGGAGCGGCTGCCCTCTACGGACCGGGCGGCGTCCGGGACTGATATCCAAGCGCACGATGAACTGGTGGCGACATTGCGGAAATTCTGGCAGGAAACGGACGCGAGGTGCGAGGGCCTGCGCCAGGAGCTGGCGAAGGCGGAGGACTTCGCCAGCTCGCTGCATGGTCATCTGGCACGCCTCGCGGAGGCGTCGGCGGCTCCGGGCGGGAAGCGATGAGCGGGCCCGCTGAAGAGGCCGCGCGCCGTCGTACGTTCGCTGTGATCAGCCACCCCGACGCGGGTAAGTCGACGCTGACCGAAGCCCTGGCCCTGCACGCCCATGCGATCACCTCGGCGGGCGCGGTGCACGGCAAGGGCAGCCGGAAGGGCGTCTCGTCCGACTGGATGGAGATGGAGAAGGCGCGCGGCATCTCCGTTACCTCCGCGGTGCTGCAGTTCGGTCACCGGGGGCAGGTGCTCAATCTGCTGGACACCCCGGGCCACGCCGACTTCTCCGAGGACACCTACCGGGTGCTGGCCGCCGTCGACTGCGCGATCATGCTCATTGACGCGGCCAAGGGCCTGGAGGAGCAGACCCGCAAGCTCTTCGATGTCTGCCGCCACCGTGGCATCCCTGTCATCACCTTCGTCAATAAGTGGGACCGGCCGGGCCGGGACGCCCTGGAACTGCTGGATGAGATCGAGCGGGAGTTCCGGCTGCGGCCTACGCCGGTCACCTGGCCGGTCGGTATCGCGGGCCATCTGCGCGGCCTCGTCGATGTCCGGGACCCGGACCGCATGCTGCGCTACACCCGTGCCCCCGGCGGTGCGAAGGAGGCCCTCGAGGAGACGGTCGAGGCCGACCGCGCCGCCGCCGAGGAGGGTGAGGACTGGGTACAGGCCACAGAGGAGCTGCACCTGCTGGCCGAGACCGGCGCCGAACACGACCAGGAGTCGTTCGAGGCCGGCAAGTCAACCCCGGTCTTCTTCGGTGCGGCCCTGAGCAATATCGGGGTACGGCTCCTGCTGGACGCGGTCGTCGATCTCGCTCCGGCACCGGCTGGGCGCCCGCTGGAAGGCGGGGGAGAGCGTCCGGTCGACGCCCCCTTCTCCGGGCTGGTTTTCAAAGTGCAGGCCAATATGGACCCTTCGCACCGCGACCGGATCGCCTTTATGCGGGTCTGTTCCGGGATCTTCGAGCGTGGCATGACCGTCACCCGGGCGGCGACCGGGCGGCCCTTCGCCACCAAGTACGCACACAGCGTCTTCGGCCAGGACCGCTCCTCCGTCGAAACCGCCTACCCCGGTGATGTGGTCGGCCTGGTCAACGCCGCCGCGCTACGCGTCGGGGACACTCTCTACACGGACAAGAGAGCCGTCTTCCCGCCGATGCCCACCTTCGCGCCCGAACACTTCGCGGTGGTACGCCCGGTGGACATCGGCCGCTCCAAACAATTCCGGCGCGGCATCGCGCAGCTGGACGAGGAGGGCGTCGTCCAGGTGCTGGTCTCCGAGCGGCGCGGGGAGCAGGCACCGGTGCTGGCGGCCGTAGGACCCATGCAGTTCGATGTGGTTCGGCACCGGATGGAGAACGAGTTCGGCGCCGCGGTCCGGCTGGAACCGCTGCAGTACGGCCATGCCCGCGCCACCGACAAGGCCGGAGCCGAGGCGCTCAACCGCTCCCGGCTGGTCCATGGTGAGGCGATGGTCCGCACCCGCGACGGTGCGTATCTGGGGCTCTTCCCCAACCGCTGGCACATCAGTTCCTTTGAGCGGGAGTTCCCGGACACCCCCCTGGAACCCCTTATCGCGGCTCACGAGTAGGGAGGCGAGCCATGGCGCACGACCTGACCTGTCCCTCCTGCGGTGAGTCCGACGCACTGCACGGAGAGCCGTTCGAGGGCGATATCCGGGTGACCTGCCGGGCCTGCGGCGCGGTGTGGCTGCGGGGCGGTGCGCGCTGTGCGAGCTGCGGCGGTACCGACATCGTGGCGCGTCCGCAGGCGATGACCCGGCACTCGCGCGGCACGCAGCTCTCGATCATCGGCTGGCGGCAGCTCCCGCTGTGCCGGTTCTGCGACTCCGAGGCGCTGGAGCGGTCCATTGCGGAGAACGTCCCGGTGCCGGACACCTATGTCTCCGCGGCGCTGCACGCCCCCGGTGACGCCAAGGCGCCAGTACGGCCAGTACGGTCCGTGCGCCCCGCACTGGCCCGGGTGGCAGCACCCGAGCCGGACGCGCAGCCGCGGGCGGCGAAGCCCGCCACTGAGCCTGCCGCCAAGCCCGCCTCCCGCCCGGCCCCGCAGCGGCCGAAGGCCAAGCCCGCCAACACTCAGGTGCCCACCGTCCGGCAGGCGATCCAGGCCTTCCTCACCGAGGCGTCCGGCGAGGTGGACAACACCGCGATGCTGCTGCTCGGCACCCACCTCGGCTCGTACAACCGGCTCAGCACGCTCGATGAGCCAGGCGCCGCCCATGCCCTCGCTGAGTGGTTCGACGGCCGTTGGGAGGACCGGAACAGCCCGGCCGGTCAGCGGGCACTGAGCACGGTCTGCCGGGCCATCGACTTCTGGGGCGCCCGCGGCTGGCTCGCCTCGGATCCGGCGGCGGAACTGCGCTGACCGTGGCCTCGGCGCGTAACATCTTCCGCAGGTACCTGTCGGCCTCTGAGCTCAGCCTTGTCTGTCCAGCTGGCGCCGCAGTGTCGCGGCGAAGTCCTCGGCGGCAATGAGCTGGGCGCGCAGCTTCTCACAGCGGGCGTCCGCCACCTTGCGGTAGGCGTCCAGTCGCTCGCGCAGCCGTTCCCGGTCCGCCGCCGGAGGCGGCTCGGTCGCGGAGAGCCGGTCGGTGATCTCCAGCAGGTCCCGCGTCTCCTCCAGTGAGAAGTCCAGCGGCTTCATCCGCCGGATCACCATCAGTCGCTCCACATCGGACTCCGTGTAGAGCCGGAAGCCGCCCTTGCTGCGGGCGGAGGGGGTAACGAGCCCCACTTCCTCGTAGTGCCGGATCGTGCGCAGCGACAAACCCGTTCGCTCGGCCACCTCGCCGATCTGCATCTGCCGCTGAGTCATCGCCGCGCATTCTCCTCTTGGTTGCCGTCACTTTTCGGATGCGCTAAGCACAGCCCCGCCCAGTGAGATGAATCACAGGGTCGGAAGCATTGTTCACCTGTGATTCATAGCTCACCGGTCGCATCCATCCCTCACGTCAGGGTAGAGTCTGTTTCACGGGCGGAACACCGCCCAGCCGCAACGAAGGCCCGACGGGGCCCGGCGGCACCCGCAGACCTCTCGGGCAATGATGCCCGACCGGTAGCCCACGGCGGCTACCGACTCCCGGTCCCGCACTGTCCTGGACGACGGCCGCGATGTGACCGGACTCCCGTCCCGGAGTCGCGCACGATGCGCGCGCAGCCGCTCTGCGCGCCCGAACAGAAACGGATGCATGTCCGCTCTAGCAACAGCCTCCCGGCTGCGTATGTCCCGCCCGGACTTTCTGTCGTCCCCGAAGGTGTTCCGCACCGAGGTACTGGCCGGTCTCGTGGTCGCCCTCGCGCTGATTCCCGAGGCGATCTCGTTCTCGATCATCGCCGGGGTCGACCCCAGCGTCGGCCTGTTCGCCTCCTTCACCATGGCCGTGGTGATCTCGGTCATCGGTGGCCGCAAGGCAATGATCTCCGCCGCGACCGGGGCGATCGCGCTGGTCATCGCCCCGCTCAACCATCAGTACGGGCTGGGCTATCTCATCGGCGCCGTCATCCTCGGCGGCCTGATGCAGGTCGCGCTGGGCGCGGTGGGTGTGGCCAAGCTGATGCGCTTTGTGCCGCGTTCGGTGATGGTGGGCTTCGTCAACGCCCTGGCCATCCTGATCTTCCTGGCCCAGGTGCCGGAGATGACCCATGTGCCATGGCCGGTCTACCCGCTGGTTGTCGGCGGACTGGCGCTGATGGTCCTCTTCCCGAAGATCACCAAGACGGTCCCCGCGCCGCTGGTCTCCATCGTCATCCTGACCGTGATCACCATCGCGGCCGGCATCGCCGTGCCGACCGTCGGCGACAAGGGCGAGCTGCCCTCCGCGCTGCCGGTGCCCGGCCTGCCCGACATCCCCTTCACCCTGGACGCGCTGGCCACCATCGCCCCCTACGCTTTCGCATTCGCGCTGGTGGGTCTGATGGAGTCGCTGATGACCGCCAAGCTCGTCGATGACATCACCGACGAGCACTCCAACAAGACCCGGGAGTCCATCGGTCAGGGCATCGCCAATGTCATCACCGGCTTCTTCGGCGGCATGGGCGGCTGCGCGATGATCGGCCAGACCATGATCAACGTGAAGACCGCGGGCGCCCGCACGAGGCTGTCCACCTTCCTGGCCGGTGTCTTCCTGATGGTCCTGGTGGTCGTCTTCGGGCCCGTCGTCTCCAACATCCCGATGGCGGCGCTGGTCGCCGTGATGATCCTGGTCTCCTTCGCCACCTTCGACTGGCACTCGGTCGCCCCCAGGACGCTGCAGCGTATGCCGGTCAGTGAGACCGTGGTGATGGTCGTGACGGTGATCGCGGTCGTGGCCACCCACAATCTCGCCATCGGCGTGATCGTCGGTGTTATCACCGCCATGGTGGCCTTCGCCCGACGGGTGGCCCACCTGGCCCAGGTCTCCGGGGTCGTTGACCCCGACGGCGGGCAGGTCGTCTACTCGGTCACCGGCGAGCTCTTCTTCGCCTCGTCCAATGACCTCGTCTACCAGTTCGACTACAAGAACGACCCGGACGATGTGGTGATCGACCTGTCCAGCGCCCACATCTGGGACGCCTCCTCGGTGGCCGC